>NZ_JAVDSZ010000003.1:0-705285 GCF_031455575.1 Xanthomonas sp. 1678
GTGGGGGCGTCACCCGCGGCCCGGGCGGTATGGTTTCGGCCGGGGGGCGCCCCCCCCCGCTCCTACAGAGGCGATGGCAACATCGCCGGCATCGCCCTGGCTATTCGCATCAGGCCTCATCGCGCGACGTCTGGAACCGACACTCCGGCCTCGGTTTGCAGCACCGGCTGCATGGTCCCGTCCGGGTTGTAATGCAGGTATTCGACCGTCACCGCACGCCGGCCGATCGCGCCGTTCAAGTCGCCGATCGCCAGGGTCGCGTTGTGCAGGAACAGGTACCAGCGGTCCTTGAACTCCACGATGCCCGGGTGGATGGTGAAGCTGTACTTGCCCGAGCCGGTCAGTTCGCCGCGATACGTCCACGGCCCGGTGAGAGCGGGCGCGGTCGAATAGGACACGTGTTCGTCGCGCTGCGTGTCCCGGTCCAGCGAGGCGTAGGTGAGGTAATACAGATCGCCGCGCTTGTGCAGCCAGGGGCCTTCCTCGAAATGCGGCGGGGTGATCTCGCGGATCGGGCCGTCGATCTCGATCATGTTCGGCTTGAGCTTGGCCAGATAGCACTGGCGATTGCCCCAGGCGATCCAGGTGGTGCCGTCGTCGTCGGTCAGCACGGTGGGGTCGATGTCTTCCCAGCTGTGCGTGCCCTTGGGCGTCATCGCATTGGTGATCAGGGCCGAGCCGCGCGCATCCACGAACGGGCCGGTCGGCGTGTCCGCGACCGCGACCGCGATGGCCTTGCCCGGATGCGTGGCGTCGTGCTCCACCGCCGCGTAGAAATAGAACTTGCCGTTCTTCTCGATGGCCTGCGACGCCCACGCGTCCTGCTTGGCCCACTTGAAATCCTTGACGCGCATGATCGGGGCGTGGGCGGTCCAGGTCTTCATGTCCTTGGTCGAATAGACCAGCCACTCGCGCATGGTGAACATCTCGTCGCGCTGCGCCTCGTCGTGGCCGACGTACAGATACAGCGTGTCGCCGACCACCAGCGGCGCAGGATCGGCGGTGAATTTGTCGCGGACGATCGGATTGGCGCCGGCGGCCGGTTTGGGCTCGGCCGCAACCGCGCCGGCTGCTGCCGCCGCAAGCAGCGCCAGGAGTCCGAAACGGCATTGCCGGTGGCGCCAGGTCATCGTCAAGACGTTCATCGAGGTCTCCTTTGGTAGCGCTAGCATCGCGATGCTAACTCACTGGGAGCCGGGACCGGGGACCGGGGACCAGGGACCCGGAACAGCGAGTTCCCGAGGCTGCAAGATTCCGAAAAAAGCCACGCGGATGGCGGCTTTTCTAATTTTGCATAGAGCTGCCAACGATGGCGTCGCGATCGTCCTCAGCGCACGGCTTTGCTTTTCCGGGTGCCCGGTCCCTGGTCCCCGGTCCCGGCGCAGCCACCGCTGCGCCCGCGCCTACAGCGCGCGCTTGCCCGTATCGCCAGGAATCTCGCGCACCAGCTTCGGCACCAGATAGCCGGACAGCCGCGCGGCCAGGGCCTGGTGCAGCGCGCGCGCGGTCGCGTCGTCCACTTCGAAATGGGCCACGCCCTCGACCCGGTCCAGCTGGTGCAGGTAGTACGGCAGCACGCCGGCGGCGAAGCTGCGCTCGCTCAGGGCGGCCAGCGCCTCGACGCTGTCGTTGACCCCACGCAGCAGCACCGCCTGGTTCAGCAGTTGCGCGCCGGTACTGCGCAACTGCGCCAGCGCCGCATCGACCCCGGCGTCGAATTCGTTGGCATGGTTGGCATGGATCACGAACGCCAGCGGCCACGGCAGCGCGCGCAGCCAGGCCAGCAGCGGCGCATCGACGCGCTCGGGCAGCACCACCGGCAGGCGGCTGTGGATGCGCAGCCGCTTGAGCTGCGGAATGGTCGCCAGCGCGTCGGTCAGCTCGGCCAGCTTGGGCGTGGCCAGCGACAGCGGATCGCCGCCGGACAGGATCACCTCGTCGATGTCCGGGTCGGCGGCGATCGCCGCCACCGCCTCGCGCCAGCCGTCGCGCGCCGCGGTTTCCTCGGCATACGGGAAGTGGCGGCGGAAGCAATAGCGGCAGTGCACCGCGCAGCTGCCGGTGGCGACCAGCAGCGCGCGGCCGCGGTATTTCTGGATCACCCCATCGGCCTTCTTCGCCGCGGCGTCGCCGACCGCGTCCAGCGCGAACCCCGGCACCCGGCGCAGTTCGGCGTCGATCGGCAGCACCTGGCGCAGCAGCGGATCGTGCGGGTCGCCATGGCGCATGCGCGCGACGAAGCCGCGCGGCACGCGCAACGCGAACTGCGTCGCAGCCTGTTCGGAGACGCCGAGCGCCTGCGGGTCCAGTCCCAGCAGCGCCAGCAATTCATGCGGGTCGCGCAACGCATCGCGCCACAGCTGCTGCCAGCGCGGCGGGGCCAATACGGTGGGGGACGGGGACGGCTGCATCGGGCGGGGGGCTGCGGTTATCATATGCGGTCATAAAACGAGCGCCCGCCGGTTGCGGCGGGGCTTCCCATTCTATCCGGCCGGCCGCCGAACGCGGCGGGTTTGCCTTACCCGAGGAGTTTCAGATGGCCAGCTACGGCATGAACGACGTCAAGAACGGGATGAAGATCCTGGTCAACAGCGAGCCCGCGATCATCACCGATACCGAATACGTCAAGCCGGGCAAGGGCCAGGCCTTCACCCGCATCAAGTACCGCTTCATCAAGTCCGGGCGCGTGGTCGAACTGACCATGAAGGCGACCGACAGCCTGGAAGCGGCCGACGTGGTCGATACCAACATGCAGTACCTGTACACCGATGGCGAGTACTGGCACTTCATGCAGCAGGAAACCTTCGAGCAGGTGCAGGCCGACAAGGCCGGCGTCGGCGAAGCGGCCAAGTGGATCAAGGGCGAGGAAGACTGCGTGGTGACGCTGTGGAACGGCACCCCGATCCAGGTCACCCCGCCGAACTTCGTCGAGCTGAAGATCGTCGAGACCGATCCGGGCGTGCGCGGCGACACCTCCGGCGGCGGCGGCAAGCCGGCCACGCTGGAAACCGGCGCGGTGGTGCGGGTGCCGCTGTTCGTCGGCCAGGACGAAATCATCAAGGTCGATACCCGTTCGGGCGAGTACTTCTCGCGCGTCAAGTAAGCCGACCGCCTGCGCGGCCGGCGGCGCTGCGCCGCCTGCCGGCAGCGGCGGCGGCCGGCGTCGCACGGCCGCGTGCGTCGCCGTGCCGCCACGTATCTGCAATGCCGAATCGCCGCACCGCGATCGCGGCCGATCCGTTTCCAGGAAATCCCGCGACGATGAGCCACGCCGACAGCGCCGACGCCAAGTACCCGCACGACCGGGTCGTGTTCTTCAGCGATGCGGTGTTCGCCATCGCCATCACCCTGCTGGCGGTGGAGATCAAGGTGCCGGGGCATGCCCAGGTCGAGGCCGCCGGCGGCATCCTGGCCGCGTTGCACGGGATGTTGCCGCTGTTCATCGGCTTCGCGGTGAGCTTCCTGGTCACCGCGCTGTTCTGGAAGTCGCACCTGCAGCTGTGCCGGCATATCCGCCAGTTCGACGACCGGCTGATCTGGCTCAACGTGCTGCAGCTGCTGCTGATCGGCCTGCTGCCGTTCTCAACTGCGCTGTATTCGGACTACTTCGGCAGCCACCAGGCGTTCGCGGTGTATTGCGCGCACCTGGCCGCGATCGGTGCGGCGGCCTTGCTGATGCACGCCTACGCGGTGCGCAAGGAGGGCCTGGTGCAGCGGCTGGGCGCGCTGCAGGCGAGGGCGATGACGCTGCGCGTGGCGATCGCGCCGGTGGTGTTCGCGCTGTGCATCCCGCTGGCGATGGTCGCACCGGTGCTGGGGCGGCTGGGCTTCGTGGCGGTGTTCGTGCTGCAGTGGGTGGTGATGCGCGTATACCGGCGGCGCATCCTTCTTCAGGCGGCCGCGGCGACTTGATTCTTCCTTTTCCAGAGCACTTGCGATGACCTCCATTCCCGAATCCTGCGACCTGCTGATCGAAGCCGGCTACGTGGTCCCGATCGAGCCGCATGCGGTGGTGCTGGAGGATCACGCGGTGGCGGTGCGCGGCAGCGAGATCGTCGCGGTGTTGCCGCGCGCCGAGGCGCACGCGCGCTTTTCCGCCGCGCGCACCGTGTCGCGCCCGGACGCGGCGCTGCTGCCGGGCCTGGTCAACGCGCACACCCACAACCCGATGACGCTGCTGCGCGGCATCGCCGACGACCTGCCGCTGATGGTGTGGCTGCAGCAGCACATCTGGCCGGTGGAGACCGCGGTGATTGGCCCGGAGTTCGTCGCCGACGGCACCGCGCTGGCGATCGCCGAGATGCTGCGCGGCGGCACCACCTGCGCCAACGAGAACTACTTCTTCGCCGACGTGCAGGCCGCGGTGTACAAGCAGCACGGCTTCCGCGCGCGGGTGGGCACGGTGATCATCGATTTCCCGACCGCCTGGGCCAAGACCTCCGACGAATACTTCGAGCGCGCCTGCGAGGTGCACGACCAGTGGCGCGACGATCCGCTGATCGGCATCGCCTTCGCCCCGCATGCGCCGTACACGGTCAACGACGCCAACTTCGAGCGGGTGCGGATGCTGTCCGACCAGCTCGACGTGCCGGTGCACCTGCACACCCACGAGACCGCGCAGGAAATCGCCGACTCGCTCAAGCAGTACGGTCAGCGCCCGCTGGCGCGGCTGGACCGGCTCGGCCTGGTCAACGACCGCCTGATCGCGGTGCACATGACCCAGCTCACCGACGCGGAGATCCACCTGTGCGCCGAGCGCGGGGTCAGCGTGGTGCATTGCCCCGAATCCAACCTCAAGCTCGCCTCCGGCTTCTGCCCGGCCTGCGCGCTGCAGCGCGCGGGGGTGAACCTGGCGATCGGCACCGACGGCTGCGCCAGCAACAACGACCTGGACATGTTCAGCGAGAACCGTACCGCGGCGATCCTGGCCAAGGCGGTGGCCAACGACGCCACCGCGCTGGACGCGGCCAGCACGCTGCGCGCGGCCACGCTGGGCGGCGCGCGCGCGCTCGGCTTCGGCGAGAAGATCGGCTCGATCGAGGTCGGCAAGCAGGCCGACCTGATCTGCGTGGACCTGTCGGCGCTGGAGACCCAGCCGCTGCACAACGTGCTGTCGCAGCTGGTCTATGCGACCGGCCGGCAGCAGGTCAGCGATGTGTGGATCGCCGGCCAGCGCAAGCTGGAGCAGCGCGTGCTGGTGGACATGGACGTGGGTGCGCTGGTCGCCAATGCGCGGCAATGGCGCGAACGCATCCGCAGCGTGCACGCCTGATCCGCTCTACTGCCGTGCCGCGCTGCGCGCGCGGCCCAACCCCCGAGATGCCGCCATGACCGCTTCCGCTTCCAATGCCTCCGTCAACTTCGACCAGGCCGAACTGGACAAGTTTGGTGCCCTGGCGACCCGCTGGTGGGACGCCGACGGCCCGCAGAAACCGCTGCACGCGCTGAACCCGGTGCGGCTGCGCTACGTCGCCGACCGGCTGCCGCTGCGCGGCGCCAGCGTGCTCGACGTGGGCTGCGGCGGCGGCCTGCTGAGCGAGGCGCTGGCCAAGGAGGGCGCGCAGGTCACCGCGATCGACCTGGCTCCGGAGCTGGTCAAGGTGGCGCGGCTGCACCAGCTCGAGTCCGGCGTGGAGGTCGACTACCGCGTGCAGTCGGTCGAGGACCTCGCCGCCGAGCGGCCGGGCAGCTTCGACGCGATCACCTGCATGGAGATGCTCGAGCACGTGCCCGATCCGGCGGCGATTGTGCGTGCCTGTGCGACCCTGCTCAAGCCCGGCGGCCAGCTGTTCCTGTCCACGCTCAACCGCACCCCGGCCGCGTTCGCGCTGGCCATCGTCGGCGCCGAGTACGTGGCGCGGCTGCTGCCCACCGGCACCCACCGTTACCAGGACTTCATCAAGCCGGCCGAACTGGCCGCATGGCTGCGCCAGGCCGAGCTGCAGCTGCACGACGTCAGCGGCATGGCCTACGAGCCGTGGCGCAACCGCGCGCGGCTGTCCACGCGCACCGAGGTGAACTATCTGGCGTGTGCGGTGAAGCCGTGATTGGGGATTCGGGATTCAGGATTGGCAACAGCATGTGTGCGTGCGCGTGATGCCTTCCGATTCCCGAAGCCAGGATCGCGATGTCCAGCCGCTGCAGGCCGGGGCATCCCGGAATTTTCCGCGCGCGGTGCTGTTCGATCTGGACGGCACGCTGCTGGACAGCGCGCCGGATCTGCTGGCTGCGGCCAATGCGCTGCTGGCCGAGCGCGGGCGTGATGCGCTGACCCTGGAACAGTTGCGTCCGGTGGTGTCCAAGGGCTCGCGGGCGATGCTGGGTGTGGCCTTTCCCGAGTTGCCGGCCGCGGAGCGCGATGCGCTGATCCCCGAGTTCCTGCGCCAGTACGAAACCCTGATCGGCCGGCATTCGCAGCCGTTCGACGGCATCGCGACGTTGCTGCAGCGGCTGGAGGATGCCGGCTGCGTGTGGGGCATCGTCACCAACAAGCCCGAATACCTGGCGCGGCTGATCCTGCCGCAGCTGGGCTGGGAACGGCGTTGCGCGGTGCTGATCGGCGGCGACACGCTGGCCGAGCGCAAGCCGCACCCGTTGCCGCTGCAGGTCGCCGCACAGCGCCTGGACCTGGCGCCGGCGCAGGTCGCCTACGTCGGCGACGACGAGCGCGACATCCTCGCCGCGCGTGCCGCCGGCATGGCCTCGGTGGCGGTGCTGTGGGGCTATCGCCTGGACGGCGAGGATCCGCTGGCCTGGCGCGCCGATGCGCTGGTCGCCGCGCCGTCCGACCTGTTCGATGCGAGCGCCTGGCCCGGCGCGCTGCAGCGTCCCTGACTTTCCGGAATCCCGTGATCGCATGAGCAGCACCTCCGCCCTGGATGCCTTCCTCGACAAATGGCGCAGCCGCTGGCCGGAATGGGCGGTGGCCGAAACGTTCGTGCCCGCGACGCAGCGCGTGCGCGCCGTGGCCTGGTTCGCGCTGCTGCAGGAATTCGACGACATCCTCAACATCGCCGGCGATCCGCTGCCGGCCGATGCCAAACTAGCCTGGTGGGGCGAGGAATTGCGCAGCTGGGCCGCGCAACGCTCGCGGCACCCGCTGGGGCGGGTGCTGGAGCCGGTGGCCGCGCCGTGGGCGCAGCTGGCCGAGGCCTTGCCGGGCCTGCTCGCCTCGCGCGCGGCCGCGGCCGATCCGGCGCATGCCTACGAGCGCCTGGAGGCGTTCGCCCTGGCCGCCGCGCAGGTCGAGCGTACGGTGTTCGAGGGCGAGCGCGATGCCGCGTCCGCGCTGGCCACGCAGGTCTTGGCGCAGCGGCTGGCCGCCGCCGGCATCGCCGCGGTGCCGCTGTCGCTGCGTGGCGGCGACGATGCGCAGGCGCAACAGCGCTGGGCGCAGGCCTTGCTGCAGCGCTGGCCGCGACGCGTGGACGGGCCGCGGCCGCGGCGCATCGTATCGGCGCTGGCGCGCGCGCGGATCGCGCAACAGGCCCGTGGCGTGCGCAAGCCGCCGAGCCAGATGGCCTCGCTGTGGCGCGCGTGGTGGGCCGGCCTGGGCTGAGGCCGGGGCAGGGATCGAGCGGCGCCGCGGCGGAGCGCGTGCCGCTCGGTGTCGCCACACGCGCTTGCCGCAGCCGATCGGTGGGAGTAAGTGCGGACGCTGCCGGCGAGTAGCAGCGCGAGCCTGCGCAGTGGATGCGCGCGATCAGGCGCATGACCGCAGGTTTCGCCTGGCGGCGCAATCCAGCTGGCCAACGAGCTACGCCCGACCGGCCGTCATCGGTGCGCGCGTGGCTTGCAATCGCCGCGGTCGCGCGCCGTCCAGTGATGCCAGATACCGGCGTCTGCCTTGGGGCGGACGTGGCGATCGTCTGCGCCCTGCGCCGGGCCAGCAAGTCCATGCCGCAGGGCGGGTAGTGCGCCCGGCGACACTGCAGCGCCATGCCGAGGCGGGGCATGGAGCGGGATGCCCGCACTGCGGATAACGCCGTTGGCGCCTGCAACCCGATCCGAGCCCGTGCAGGGCCGTGCGCGCTTTCATGCGGCTTCGTCTGTCCTTCCATATTCAACCGGGCAGGTCGGCCGGGCGCCGCTGTCGTTCAGAATATGAGTGCAATTTGCACATATTTAGATTTGGTGCCATCATGCACGTGAGGCAGCTGTTGTAGCCGTTGATACCGTAAATAAAAGCACAGAGCGACACGCCAGCGCGCTTGGCTCTATCCGAATCTATAAAATAACGTGCTTTTTGCACTTAACAGGCCGTTCCGCGCCAAATCACGGCGGCCACCGCAAGGACATTGCAATGACCCAGAACTTCGCAAGCGACATCCTGATCGTGGGCGCCGGCGCCGCCGGCCTGACCCTGGCCTTGGACCTGGCCCGCCGCAACCTGCCGTTCCGGCTGATCGACAAGCTGGACGGGCCGTTCCGCGGTTCGCGCGGCAAGGGCATCCAGCCGCGCAGCCAGGAGGTGTTCGAGGACCTGGGCATCGTCGATCGTCTGGTGGCGGCCGGTGGCGTCTATCCGCCGCAGCGCAGCTACCGCGAGGACGGCAGCTACCGCGAATCCGCGCTGGCGGACCAGCACGGGCCCACTCCCGCCGAGCCGTATCGAATCCCGCTGATGGTGCCGCAGTTCCTGACCGAAGCGGTGATGCGCGAGCGCCTGGCCGAACTCGGCAGGTGGCCGGAATTCGGCTGCGAACTCACCGGCTTCGCCCAGGATGCGGACGGCGTGACCGCGCAACTGCGCAGCGCGCAGGGCGAGGAAACGGTGCGCGTGCGTTACCTGGTCGGCGCCGACGGCGGCCGCAGCTTCGTGCGGCGTGAGCTGGGCATCGGCTTCGAAGGCAAGACCCTGGGCGTGCGCGCCGTCGTCGCCGACCTGATGCTGCGCGGTCTGGACCGGCATGCCTGGCACCGCTTCAACGAGGACTCGATGCAGACGCAGTTGTCGCTGTGCCCGCTGATGGGCACGCCGCTGTTCCAGCTACAGGCGCCGGTCCCGCTGGAAGGCGAGGTCGATCTCAGCGCGCAGGGGCTGAACGAGATGATCGTCAGCCGCAGCGGCCGCGGCGATATCGTCGTCGATTCGGTCAGCTGGGCATCGGCGTTCAACATGCAGGCGCGGTTGGCGGAGCGTTACCGCGATCGGCGCGTGCTGCTCGCCGGCGACGCCGCCCACGCCCATCCGCCGACGGGCGGACAGGGCCTGAACACCAGCGTCCAGGACGCCTACAACCTCGGCTGGAAGCTCGCCGCGGTGCTCGGCGGCGCGCCACAGGCGCTGCTGGACAGCTACGAAGAAGAACGCCGCCCGGTCGCGGCGCAGATGCTGGGCCTGGCGACCAGGTTGCTGGAGGCGTCGGCGAGCGGCCCGGTGCGGCGCGGTCGCGAGGTGCAGCAGCTGGATATCGGCTACCGCGGGTCGTCGCTGGCGTTGGAGCGGCCGGCGCGCGATGGCGGCATCCGCGCCGGCGACCGCGCGGCGGACGCGCCGTGTCGCGGCGCGGGTGGGCAACCGCGGCGTTTGTTCGAGCTGTTCCAGGGCCCGCATTGGACACTGCTCGGCTACCACGTCGAACGCGATGCGTGGGTGCCGCCCGCGCGCGCCGGCCTGCATGTCCATCGGGTGGGGCCGGACGCCGACATCGTCGACGATGCCGGGCATCTCCGCGCCGCGTATGGCCTGGCGGCCGGCGACTGGGTGCTGGTGCGTCCCGATGGCCATGTCGGTGCCATCGTCTCGGCGCACGAGGCTGCGGGGCTGGAGGCGTATCTCGGCGCGGTGGGTCTGGCGGCGTACGCGCACGCGGCTTGATCGCTGTCGGCGCCACCCGCAGGCGAGGGCAGCGTTCGAGCGCCAGTCGCAGGCGATGCGGACGATCGTGGCGGCACCGGCGGCGATCTGTGCCGGCCACCACTGGCGTTGGCGCTACGCCGACACGCGCGTGCGGGCGATAGTGCCTTCCCACAACAGCGCGCTGTCGGCCAGCCGCCGCAGCAGCAGCGTCAGCCGCTGTACGTCCTGCTCGCTCCAGTCGGCGAGCATCGCGCTGACGATGCGCTTGCGTGCCGCGTCGATCGCATCGACCATCTCCCGGCCCTTGCCGGTGACCAAAGCCTCATTGACGCGCGCGTCGGTCTGCGCCGCGCGCCGGGTGACCAACTTGAGCTTCTGCAGCTTCGCCACCTGGCGGCTGACGGTGGTGTAGTCGCGTCCAAAGCGCTCGGCCAGCTCGACCACGCCGATCGGGCCGAAGCGGGCGATGCCCACCAGCAGCGGGAACAACGTGCTGTCCAGGGAAATGCCGGCTTCTTCGACCATCGCCGCATCGCCCTGCGGCCGGTTGATCACGCCGACCAGGTCGATCAGCGCGCCATGCAGCATCTGGATCTCGAGGTCGATGGGGGGCGTGGCGGCTTTCTTCGGCACTGGCGCGGACTCTTGCGGAATGGGTGCAATATACATGCAGTGCGCGGGCGCGATGTCCGCCGGTTCCATGCCAGATGTCGGCCACAGTTGTGGCACCGGTGATGCGCGAATGTCGCCGCGAACGATCATGGCGCGAGCGCGCCGCGCCGCACGGCTAGCGCGGCAGCAGGAAATTCGCCGCTGGCGGCGCGTCGCCCTCATGGCCCAGCGCTGCGTCCTGCGCCTCGTCCTTCAGTTGCACGCCGGACAGCCGGCGCCGGCAGGCCTCGCGCATCAGATAGGCCAGCTTGTGTGCGGCCTGCGCATAGCTCAGGCCTTCGCCGCGGATATTGGAGATGCAGTTGCGGCAGGCATCGGTGAGGCCGATGCGCGGGGCGTAGGTGAAATACGCGCCCAGGCTGTCGGGCGAACTCAGTCCGGGACGTTCGCCGATCAGCATCAGCGTCATGCGCACGCCGAGGAGCTCGCCGATCTGGTCGCCGATCGCCACGCGGCCTTGTTCGACCAGCGTCGCCGGCGCCAGCGACCAGCCTTCGGCGGCGGCCAGCGCATCGATGCGCTCGAGCATCGGCAGAGCGTGCCGGTGCACCGCCAGCGCCGACAGGCCGTCGGCGACGATCACTGCCAGGTCGGCAGGTGCGCGCTGTAGCGCCGCGTGGCCGCGCAGCTGGTCGGTCGATTCCTCGCTCAGCCGGCGGCCCAGATCGGGGCGCTGCAGGTAGACGTGGCGATCGTCGGCGGCGCTGCGCAGCAACAGCGGCTCGCGGCCGCGCCGCGCCAGTTCCGCGCGCAGCGCCGCGTGATCGAAGCGCAGGTGCACCGCGTCGCGCGCCTGCGCATGGGCGAACTGGAAATCCAGCTGCGCGGCGGTCGGCAGGCTGGTACCGGCGCGGCCGAGTGCGATGCGCGCCGGCGTCAGCCGGCGCAACGCATGCCAGGGGTCGGCGCGGGCGGGGCGGTCGCTGTCGTCGTGCATCCGCGGTCCCTCAGTCCAATTGCGCCAGCGCGCGCTGGAACGCCGGCGGCGGCGCATCGCCGAGCCGGAAGCGGCCGTTGTCCAGGCGCAGGATGTCCAGCCGTTCCAGCCAGGCCTCGAATTCCGGCGCCGGGCGCAGCCCGAGCACCTGGCGCGCGTACAGCGCATCGTGGAACGAGGTGGTCTGGTAGTTGAGCATCACGTCGTCGGAGCCGGGGATACCCATGATGAAGTTGATGCCGGCGGCGCCGAGCAGGGTCAGCAGCACGTCCATGTCGTCCTGGTCGGCCTCGGCATGGTTGGTGTAGCAGATGTCGCAGCCCATCGGCACGCCGAGCAGCTTGCCGCAGAAGTGATCCTCCAGCCCGGCGCGGATGATCTGCTTGCCGTCGTACAGGTACTCGGGGCCGATGAAGCCGACCACGGTGTTGACCAGCAGCGGCTTGAACCGCCGCGCCACCGCGTAGGCGCGCGCCTCGCAGGTCTGCTGGTCCACGCCGTGGTGCGCGTCGGCCGACAGCGCGCTGCCCTGGCCAGTCTCGAAATACATCACGTTGTCGCCGACGCTGCCGCGCTTGAGGCTGAGTCCGGCCTCGTAGCCTTGCTGCAGCAGCGCCAGGTCGATGCCGAAGCCGGCATTGGCCTTCTGCGTGCCGGCGATGGACTGGAACACCAGGTCCAGCGGCACTCCGCGTTCGATGACCTCGATGGCGGTGGTGACGTGGGTGAGCACGCAGGCCTGGGTCGGGATCTCGTAGCCGGCGATCACCGCGTCGAGCATCTTCAGCAACTCGCAGATGGTCCGGGTGTTGTCGCTGGCCGGGTTGATCCCGATCACCGCGTCGCCGTTGGCGTACAGCAGCCCGTCGAGCACGCTGGCGGCGATGCCGGCCGGGTCGTCGGTGGGGTGGTTGGGCTGCAGCCGCGTCGACAGCCGCCCGCGCAGCCCCAGCGTGTTGCGGAACGCGGTGACCACGCGGATCTTCTGCGCCACCAGCACCAGGTCCTGGATCCGCATCAGCTTGCAGACCGCCGCGGCCATCTCCGGGGTCAGCCCCGGCGCCAGCGCGGCCAGCGCCGCCTCGTCGGCCGCCTCGCCGAGCAGCCAGTCGCGGAAGCCGCCGACGGTCAGGTGCGCCACCGGCGCGAACGCAGCCGCGTCGTGGCTGTCCACGATCAGCCGGGTCACCTCGTCCTCTTCGTAGGGAATCACCGCCTCGTGCAGGAAATGCCGCAGCGGCAGGTCTGCCAGCGCCATCTGCGCGGCGACCCGCTGCGGCTCGCTGGCCGCGGCCAGCCCGGCCAGGCGATCGCCCGATCGCGCCGGCGTGGCCTTGGCCAGCAGGTCCTTGAGGTCGTCGAAGCGCCAGGTCTGGCCGCCGACGCTGTGTGCGAAACCGCTCATGCCGGATCCTCCTGCAGGCGCCCGCGCGCGGCGGGCGCCGTGTTCTCGATCATGCCTCGCCGGTGGCCTCGGCGGCGATGACGCCGCCGCTGCGGCGCAGGCTCAGCGCGCAGCAGCCCGCACCGAGCAGCATCAGGCCCAGGAACAGCAGCGCCAGCAGCGCGTTGAACCACACCATCGCCGCCAGGCACACCAGCGCCAGCAGCAGCGCCACGGCAGGCACCAGCGGATAGCCCGGCGCGCGGTAGCTGCGTTGCAACTGCGGCTCGGCGCGGCGCAGCTTGAACAGGCTGAGCATGCTCATGATGTACATGACGATCGCCCCGAACACCGACATCGTGATCATCGCCGCAGTCAACGACATGCCCTGCACCTGCACCAGCCCGTCGCTGTAGATCGCCGCCACCCCGACCACGCCGCCGGCCAGGATCGCGCGGTGCGGGGTGCGGAAGCGCGACAGCTTGGCCAGGCCGTGCGGCAGGAAGCCGGCGCGCGCCAGCGCGAAGAACTGCCGCGAATAGCCCAGGATGATGCCGTGGAAGCTGGCCACCAAGCCGAACAGGCCGATCCACACCAGCATGTGCAGCCAGGTCGAGTCGTTGCCGACCACCGCCTTCATCGCCTGCGGCAGCGGATCGTTGATGTTGGACAGCGTGCGCCAGTCGCCGACGCCGCCGGCCATGATCATCACCCCGAACGCCAGCGTCACCAGGGTCAGGATGCCGGCGATGTAGGCGCGCGGAATGGTGCGCCTGGGGTCCTTGGCCTCCTCGGCGGCCATCGCCGCACCTTCGATCGCCAGGAAGAACCAGATCGCGAACGGAATCGCGGCGAAGATGCCGCCGACCGCCGCCAGGCTGAAGCTGTCCGACCCGGCCCAGCCGCCGCGCGCGAAGTTGGCCACGCTGAAGCCCGGCGCGACCACCCCCATGAACACCAGCAGCTCGATCACCGCCAGCACGGTGACGATTAATTCGAAGGTGGCGGCGATGCCGACGCCGAGGATGTTCAAGGTCATGAAGATGGCGTAGGCGCCGACCGCGGCCAGGCGCGGGTCCAGCGTCGGGAACTGCACATTGAGGTAGGCGCCGATCGCCATCGCGATCGCCGGCGGCGCGAACACGAACTCGATCAGCGTGGCGATGCCGGCGATCATCCCGCCGGCGGTGCCGAATGCGCGCAGGCTGTAGGCGAACGGACCACCGGCGTTGGGAATGGCGGTGGTCAGTTCGGTGAAGCTGAAGATGAAGCAGGTGTACATCACCGCCACCAGCACCGTGGTGACCAGGAAGCCGAGCGTGCCGGCGGCGCCCCAGCCATAGCTCCAGCCGAAGTATTCGCCGGAGATCACCAGGCCCACGGCGATGCCCCACAGGTGCAGGGTGCCGAGGGTGGGTTTGAGCTTTTCGATCGTCATGCGCACATCTCCTGGACGGGGGGAGGGAGAGCGAACGCCGCGGCGAGATCCGCCGCGGGGATTGCGATTGCGCATTGCGCGCCGTTGCGGGCGCCGGGCCAGCCGCTGCAGGCTGGCCGTCCAACGGTTATACCGCAAAGCAGCATGGCGTCGCGCGCCTGGCCCGCGGCCGCATTTGGATACGATCGATGGTGGTGGCTGCGCTATGCTCGGCGCAGAGGTCAGGGGGGCCGTCAGTCCGGTGGGGACGGGCTACGCCGTGTTCGGCGCGGACGGGACGAGGAAGATCGAGTGGATTCATGCCGATGAGCGGGCGCGTGTCGCCGCCGTACCGGGCGGGCGCAAGCGCGTCCGGCCGGTTCGTCGTGTTCGGTGCCCAGGCGCCTGCGCGCCATCGACAGGCGGCGCGCGAGCCGTGGCGCCAGGCGCGCAGTTGGACGCCGGGTACGCAGCGTGGCCCAGCCCCCGGCGCGCCGACAGGCCATGATCGACGTATGACGCGCACGTGCCGTTGGTCGCGCTGGCTGCTGTTGCTGTGCGTGTGCGCGGCCGACGCCGCGCTCGCGCAGCGCGTGCACTTGCAACGGCTGCCCGCCGATCCGCCCGCCGCGGAGGTGGTGGCGGGCGCACACCTGGCGCAACTGCAGGACGACGTGCATGGCAGCACCTTGTACGAGCCGTCGAAGACGCCGACCTGGTGGCGGGTGCGCGCCGATCGCGCGATCGGCGCCGACGGCGATCCGCAACTGGTGCTGCAGGCGCCGTACCTGACCCGGGTGGAAGCCTGGGTGCCGGGCCAGGCCGCGCCGACCCGGCATGCGCTGTACGGCGCCGACGCCGACCTCGGCTATTCGACCCGCGCGCTCGTCATCGCGCTGCCGCATGGCCTGCCGCGAGGTGCCTCGGTCTGGCTGCGGGTGCAGGCGCCGGCGGCGGTCCCGATGCCGGTGTCGATCGCGCCGCTGGCGCAGGTGCATCGCGACGATCTGCACTACGTCGGCTGGCGCGCCTTCATCATCGGCTCGACCGCGGTGCTGGCGATCCTGGCCATCGCGTTGTGGGCGCGCCTGCGCGAGCGGGTCTACGGCTATTTCACCGCCAACGTCCTGTGCGTGCTGCTGTACCTGCTCGGCATCGGCGGCGAAGCGCGGGCGGTGCCGGGCCTGGACGTCCTGTTCGCTTCTTCGCCGGCGCCGATACGGATCGTGGCGGCGCTCGGCGGCTTCTTCATCATCAACTTCCAGCGCCGGCAACTGGAAATGCACCGGCAGCTGCCGCGGCTCGACCGGGTGCTGCAAGCCTGCGCGACCGTTCTGCTGTGCATCGCCGTGGCCTGCCTGGTGTCGACGGCGTCCTGGCTGAGCCTGCTGGGCAACCTGGCGCTGATCCTCGGCGCCATGTTGCTGCTGCCGTGCTCGCTGCTGCTGGCCTTGCGCGGGCAGCGCTACGCCTGGCACCTGCTGGCGTCGTGGGCGCCGCTGCTGACGTTCTGCGTGCTGCGCTGCCTGGAGCTGAGCGGCTGGCTGCGCCTGGACCAGGCCACGCCGTGGGTGGCGCACGGGATCAGCCTGGCGCTGGCCAGTTCGTGCCTGCTGGTGACGATCGGCCTGGCCGAGCAGATGCTGGAGCTGCGCCGCGACCGCGACCGGGTGAGCCGGCTGGCGACGGTGGACGGCCTCACCGGCATGCTGACCCGCGCGGCCACGCAGCAGCGCCTGGCGCAGGCGATGCTGGACGCCACGGCCGCCGCGCAGCCGCTGGCCGTGGCCTATATCGACATCGACCACTTCAAGCGCATCAACGACGTGCACGGCCACGCCGCCGGCGACGACTGCCTGCGCTGGGTCGCCGCCTGCGCCCGTGCGCGCCTGCGCAGCACCGACACGCTCGGCCGCCAAGGTGGCGACGAGATGCTGGTGCTGATGCCGGGCGCCACGCTTGCCGCGGCGCGACGCGTGGCCGAGGACATCTGCAGGCATCTGCACGAACAGCCCCTGCAGCGCGACGGGCAGACGCTGTCATGCACGCTGAGCGTCGGCGTGGCCCAATGGCGGCCAGGCGAAAGCATCGAGTCGCTGTTGCAGCGCGCCGACGCCGCGCTCTACGCCAGCAAGGCCGCCGGCCGCAACCGGGTCAGCGTTTCCGCGATCACGTCCACCCACCAGGAGTCTCCGCCATGAGCGCACGTCCCGCCGTCTCCGCACTCGATCCAGCGCAACTGCGCGTCGCCGACATCCTGCTGCAACTGGGCCGCGGCCCGGTCTCGGAACTGATCGCCTGGTGCGGCGACAGCATCTACAGCCATGCCGCGATCGTGGTCGACCAGGACCAGTTGATCGAAGCGGCGGCCGACGGCGTGCGCCGCTATCCGCTGCAGCAGCGGCTGGCCGATACCGGCAACTATCTGCTGATCGATGCCTACCGGCCGCTGAGCTACGCCGGCCTCGCGCTCGAGGACGCCGATCGCGCCAGCGTGCTGGCCAAGGCACAGTCCTTGCTCGGGGTCCCGTATCCACTGGACAGCCTGGCCACGCTGGGCGTGCTGGTGGCGATCCGCGGCAAGTGGCCGCAACACTGGCTGGCGCGGATCGTGGTGCGCGAGGCGCTGGACCATCTGGTCCGCGACACCCCCTCGCACATGGTGTGCAGCGAAGTGGTGTATCGCGCCCTGGCCGAATGCGACGCACAGCCGAGCGGGCGGCTGGCGCCGCAGATCGTGCTCAGCGGGCCGACCCACCTGCCGTTCCCGGACATGGACTGGAAGGCGCTGTGGGAGGAGGTCTGGCAGTTGCTGCACCCCAAGCGGCAGCAGGCGCTCGGCGACGTGGCGCAGCGCCTGGCCGCGGTGGAGGGGGCGCCGGCGGGCATGCTGGCGTCGTCACTGACCACCGTCGGCGACGACGAACTGGCCGCACGCGCCAATGCGGTCCGCGCCGGGCTGGGCCTGGACCCGCTGCCGATCACCACGCAAGCGCAGGACGACGGCTCGCTGCTGCTGGAGGCTGCCGCCGACGCCACGCCGACGCCGCTGCCGCATCCCAATCCGAAGCTGGTGATGCCGCTGGATCTGGCCAACAGCCCGTCGCACGTGGTGCTGGGCCGGCTGCTGCAGGCGGAGGATGCGCCGGCGTAGCTTCTAGGTGGGGATGCGGGAAACTGCGTCAGCTGTGACTGCTGCATCAGCTGCGACGGTTGTGGCAGCTGCGGCAGTGCGTTGGCGGATAGTGCCTGTCGCGGCTAAAGCCGCTCCTACAGTGCGCATGGCAAGTGTCTGTGCTTTTTGTAGGAGCGGCTTCAGCCGCGACCTTGTCCGAAGCCGAAAGGTCCGCCGCTGCGCCGATCGCGACCGAAGCCGGTTCTACAGGAAGGGCAAGCGCGCTTCGACATTTGTGGGAGCGACTTCTGTGGGAGCGACTTCAGTCGCGACGGGCTCTACCGGTAAGGCCCGTCGCGACTGAAGTCGCTCCCACAAAAAACAGTTGCTGTTACTTGGTCCGCTCCAGCACCAGCAGCGGATCCACACGTACGTCGAACCGCGCAAGACGAACGCTTCGGCTGCGGAGACGAAGAGCGCGCCGCCGCGCGCCGCTGCAGGTGAATCACCAGGCTGTTACTTGGTCCGCTCCAGCACCAGCAGCGGATCCACACGTATGTCGAACCAGTTCATCCCCCAATGCAGGTGCGGCCCGGTCGCGCGGCCGGTGGCGCCGACCGCGCCGAGCACCTGGCCCTGGGCGATACGGTCGCCGACCTTCACGTCGATCCGCGACAGGTGCAGGAAGTTGGAGCTGACCCCGTAGCCGTGGTCGAGCAGCACGGTGCCGCCGGTCAGGTACAGGTCCGGCGCGGCGAAGGTGACCACGCCGGCCGCCGGCGCCTTGACCGGGGTGCCGGTGGGCACGGCGATGTCCATGCCGGAGTGGCCGGCGCCGGCTTGCCCGTTGTACACGCGGGCGTTGCCGAAGCGGCCGCTGATGCGGCCCTGCACCGGCCAGATGAAGGGCGCGGCGAAGTCGGTGCGGTCGTCGTCGCGGTCGCGCGCGGCGGTGACCTGGGCCTGTTCGCGCTTGATCCGCTCGGCGACCGCCGGCGGCGGGTTGACCGTCTTCGGCGGCACGCCGTTGACGCGTTCGAGCGGCCAGTCGCGCGGGGTCACCGCGATGTCGATGCTCTCGCTGCCGCCGTCGGCGCGCTGCACCAGGAGCCGCAGCGGGCCGCGTTCGTCGCGGCCGATGCCGAACACCACGCTGCCGTAGCCGCTGACCCGCAGCGTGCGCCCGGCGTACTGCACGCGGCTGCCCGGCGGCACCTTGCCGATCACCAGCGCGCCCTGCGAGGCGCTGGCGGGGAATACGCTGCGCGTGTCGGCGCTGGCGGCGGGCGCGGCCTGCGCCTGCAGCGACGGCATCGCCGCGCCCCACGCCAGCAGGCCGAGCGCCAGCGCGGCGCCCGGCAGCATCCGGCGCCGCATCAGCGGTCGAACGCCAGGCGCTGCCCGTTGGGGCTGCCGACCAGACGGGTGCCGTCCCAGGCCAGCTCGCCGTTGACCCAGGTCGCCGCGATCCTGGAGCGGAAGCTGCGGCCCTCGAACGGCGACCAGCCGCACTTGGACAGGATGTCCTCGCGGCGCACGGTGAAGGAGACGTCGTCGATCAGCACCAGATCGGCGTGGTAGCCCTCGCGCAGGAAGCCGCGCTCGTGCACGTCGAACAGCAGCGCCGGCGCATGCGCGAATTTGTGCACCACCTGGGCCACGCTGAGCCGGCCCTCGTGGACCAGTTCCAGCGCCGCGACCAGCGCGTACTGCACCAGCGGCAGGCCCGACGGCGCCTGCGCATACGGCTTGCTCTTCTCTTCCCAGGTGTGCGGCGCGTGGTCGGTGGCGAGCACGTCGATCACGTCCTCGGCCAGCGCGCGGATCAGCGCCTCGCGGTCGCTGGCGTCCTTGATCGCCGGGTTGCACTTGATCAGGTTGCCCAGCGTGGCGTAGTCGGCGCGGTCGAAGCGCAGGAAGTGGATGCAGGTCTCTGCGGTGATGCGCTTGCCCTGGATCGGGCCGGGCGCGAACAGCGCCAGTTCGTCGGCGGTGGAGATGTGCAGCACGTGCAGGCGGGTGCCGTGCTTCTTGGCCAGCGACACCGCCAGCTGCGAGGACTTCAGGCAGGCCTCGCGCGAGCGGATGTCCGGGTGCATCTCCGGGGTCAGCGCCTCGCCGTATTTTTCCTTGAACGCGGCCAGGGTCGCGTCGATGGTCGGGGTGTCTTCGCAGTGGGTGATGATCGGGGTCGGCGCGTCGCGGAAGATCGCGTCCAGGGTCTGCGGGTTGTCCACCAGCATGTTGCCGGTGGAGGCGCCCATGAACACCTTGATCCCGGGTGCGGTCTTCGGGTCCAGGGTCTGGATCGCGGCCAGGTTGTCGTTGCTGGCGCCCAGGTAGAAGCCGTAGTTGCCCCAGGCGCGGCCGCCAGCGGCGTCGTACTTGGCCTGCAGCGCGGCCGCGCCCAGGGTCGGCGGGTTGGTGTTGGGCATGTCCATGAAGCTGGTCAGGCCGCCGGCCACCGCGGCCGCCGACTCGCTGGCGATGTCGCCCTTGTGGGTCAGGCCGGGTTCGCGGAAGTGCACCTGGTCGTCGATCATGCCGGGCAGCAGCCAGCGCCCGGCGGCGTCGACCACGGTTTCGCCGTCGCGGACGGCCAGCTGCGGGGCGATCGCGGCGATGCGGCCGTCGGCGATGCGCAGGTCGCCCTGGGTTTCCCGGCCTTCATTGACCAGGCGGGCGTTGACGATGAGGGTGGAGGAGGAGGGCATTCAGTGTTTTCCTGGGCAGCGGCAGGCCGGCGGCGCCGCGGGATCGGGCACCGGGTCGAACCCGCCGGGATGGAAGGGATGGCAACGGCCGACGCGGCGGGCGGCCATCCAGCCCCCGCGCAGCGCGCCGTAGCGGGCAAGGGCGGTGACCGCATAGGCCGAGCAACTGGGCACGAAACGGCAGCGCGGACCCAGCAGGGGGCTGATGAAGCGCTGGTACAGGCGCAGCAAGGCGATGAGAGCGCGGGCGATCACCCGGCCATGATATGCCAGTTGCGCGACGGGCCGCCGTTCACCGGCGTGTAGGCGGTGTGGTTGCCGCTGGGGGGCGGGTAGGCTATAAAGGCCCGCTTTCCCGGGCCCCGGGGAAACCAAGGAAGAGCGATTCGTGGCTGCTAAAAAACCTGCAAAGAAGGCCGTCAAGGCCGCCAAGAAGCCCGTCCCGCCCGTTGCCAAGAAGGCGACGGCGTCCGCTGCTGCCAAGCCGCTGAAGAAACCGGTGGCGAAGCCGGCAGCCAAGCCTGCGCCGGCAAAGAAGGTCCCGGCCAAGGCGGCGGCGAAGAAGCCGGCGCCCAAGCCGGCCGCCGCG
The DNA here is from genome assembly GCF_031455575.1 of Xanthomonas sp. 1678. NCBI lineage: Bacteria > Pseudomonadati > Pseudomonadota > Gammaproteobacteria > Lysobacterales > Lysobacteraceae > Xanthomonas > Xanthomonas sp. 1678. The sequence goes on from NZ_JAVDSZ010000003.1 coordinate 20,631, forward strand.
CCCGCCAAGAAGGCCCAGGCCAAGCCGCCCGCCAAGCCAGCCAAGCCGGCGGCCAAGCCCGCCGCCGCGCCGAAGCAGGCCGCGCCCGCAGCAAAGTCGGCCACGCCGGCGGCGAAGCAGGCCGTGCCCGCAGCAAAGCAGAAATCGGCTACCGCCCCGGCCACCCCGGCGGTGTCCAAATCCGTACCGAAGCCGGCTGCCAAGCCGGCGCCGGCCAAGTCTGTCCCGGCCAAGGCCGTCACGCCTGCCGCAGCCCCGGTGTCCAAGCCGGTCGCCGCCAAGCCTGCCGCGCCCTCGGCCCCGCCACATAAGAATCCCGTGTCCGTTTCGAAATCCTCCGCGAAAACCCCGACCAAATCCGAATCCACCCCCAAGGCGCCGATCGCCAAGCCGACCGGCAAGGTTGCCGTCGCCGTGACCGCCAAGTCCAACACGCCCACCAAGCCGGCCAAGTACAAGGTGGTCGAGTACAAGACCGACGAAGCCACGGGCCGTCCGATCCTGCCCAAGGGCTACAAGCCGGCCGGCGACGAGGAGTACATGAGCACGCTGCAGCAGGAGTACTTCCGCCAGCGCCTGCTCAACTGGCGCGCCGATCTGGTGGAGGAGTCCAAGCAGACCATCGAGAACCTGCGCGACGAAGTCCGCGACATCGGCGACGAGGCCGAGCGCGCCACCCGCGAGACCGAGAACTCGCTGGAACTGCGCACCCGCGACCGCTACCGCAAGCTGATCGGCAAGATCGACAGCACGCTCAAGCGCCTGGATGCCGGCGACTACGGCTACTGCGTCGATACCGGCGAAGAAATCGGCCTGGAGCGCCTGGAGGCGCGCCTGACCGCAGAGCGCACCATCGACGCGCAGGAACGCTGGGAACACCTGCAGAAGCAGCAGGGCGACTGAGCCGTCTGCCTGGCGACAACATCAAGGGCCGGTCCAATGACCGGCCCTTTTTCGTTGCTGCGATTGAGGTTAGGGCAGCAGACAACACCCGATCCTCTGACCGCCATACTGACATCCGGGCTTGCACGGGCACCCTGTATCGGGGTTGACGCACTTGCTGCCGGAGCTGTGGGAGCTCACCGCCTGCGCTGCGCCGAAGCTCAGGGATCCGATCACTGCCAATGCCACCAGGGCACCCTTGATTCGCTGTGCTGCCGTCTTCATGGTTGGAGCTCCGTCATTGGATCGCGACCGACGCATCCTTGCGCGCGGCCTTGATCATCAGGTGGGTCACGTCGTCCTTGTTCTTGTTGGTGATCAGCCCGACATGGGAATAGAGAACCTTGCCGTCGTCATCGATCAGCACCAGGAGAGGTACCTGCTTTGCCCCCAGCAAGTGCTGGGATTTGCCGGAAAGCTGCGCCACCGGGAACGCGAACGCATTGCTCTGGGCGTAATGCCGAAGCGCCTGCGCTGCGCCACTGCCCATCCCGATCATCGACGGCGCTGCGGTCCCTGCCTGTTGCAGGGTTTGCTGCAACGACCTGACGGCAGCATTGGAGCGCTCGCAGACAGGACAGCCGGGTTGAAAGAAGTAGATCAACTGTCCGCTCCCGCCGGCCACGGTCAACGCTCGCCCCTGCACATCCACCATTTCGAGCGGGGGCAGCCATGTGCCCGGCTGCGGCCGCAGGCTTCGGTAAAAGGCTTGGTCTTGAAGCTCTTGCAACTGGCGGTTCTGATAGCCGAGCACGGCGACCAGGCTGCAGGCGACTGCCAAGGCAATGGCCAACAGGGGCGTACTTCTCATCGTGAGATCTCCCATATCCAGGGTGCGCGTTTGCAGTGAGCACTGCCGCACGCCGTCGTCCTTGTCCGCAGGGTAAGCGCGAGCTGCGAACCCGGTGATGGATGTTCATCCCAGTTCGCCGAACGCACCTAGGACAGCGGAAAGGGCGCGCCGCATCCGCTTGCAGCATTGCCGATTCGCGCACGTCGGCAGAGCAACTGCCGGCGTGTCGAACCATGGCATTGGCGTCGATCCAGCGGTCGGCCGCGGTGCATTGCGGCGTGTCCGGTCGGTCATGCCTCGCGCTTTCGGCGGTGGTGCGCCTGTCGCCTGCAATCGCTAGCATGCGCCAGGGCGGTAGTGTCCGGGCGCGAGGAGGCCGATCATGTGGCGGATGGCGATTTACGGGGCGGCGGCGTGGGCATTTCTTTGCCTGCAGACGCCGGCACAGGCGCAAACCGCAGCGGTGACCTCTGCCGAGCGGGACGCACTGATCCATGCGGTGGCGGTCAAGTTGGAAGCGGAGTACATGGATCCACTGCTGGCCAGGAAAATGGGCAAGGCGCTGCAGCGTCACGCCGCGCGCGGCGACTACGAACGTATCGACGACCCCGCCGCACTGACCGCCGCCTGACCGAGGACCTGCGCGCGGTCAGCCACGACGGGCACCTGTGGCTGGAATACCACCCGGAGGGCGCCCGCGACGAACCGCTGTATCCCAGCCGCGCCGACCTGGATGCGGCGCGGCCGGCGGTCGCCAGGGACAATTTCGCGTTCGACAAGGTCGAGCGGATGCAGGGCAACGTCGGCTACGTCAAGTTCCGCATCTTCGCCTATCCCTACCTGGCGGCGGCGACCGCCAGCTGGGCGATGGACTTCGTCGCCAACACCGATGCGCTGATCATCGACCTGCGCGAGATTTCGGCGGCGATCCGGCGATGGCGGCGTTCATCGCCAGCTATCTGTTCGACGGCCGCGTGCACTTGAACGACATTTACACCCGCAAGCACGGCGCGACCGAGCAGTTCTGGACCACGCCGACGGTGCCCGGGCGCGCGTTCGGCGGCAGCAAGCCGCTGTACGTGCTGACCAGCAAGCAGACGTTCTCTGCGGCCGAGGATTTCGCCTACGCGCTGAAGCATCTCAAGCGCGCCACCGTGGTCGGCGAGGCCACCGGCGGCGGCGCGCATCCCAGCCGCGCCTTCCGGCTCACCGAGCATTTCGCCATCAGCGTGCCGTATGCGAAATCGGTGAGCCCGATCACCGGCGGCAACTGGGAGGGTGACGGGGTGGCGCCGGATGTCGCGGTGCCGGCGGCCCAGGCGTTGCAGACGGCCTACCGCATGAGCCTGGAGGGCCTGCTGGCGGCGAGCCGCGATGCGGGCGAGGCCGAACGCCTGCGTGGATTGCTGGAAACGCACGGCCAATAGCCCGCGCGCTGCAATGCCGGCGATACCGGCGCATGCGACGACCCAATATACGGTCGCGCTCGTGCCAGGCCGCGCGCATGCGACGCCCCGCGCGGTGGCCATCTGCGGCGTTGCAGATGCGGCGTTGCAGATGCGGCGCCTCACGCCGCGCGCGTTGCGTTGCATGGCGACCTGGCCGAGGTCCGACACCGGCAGCTGCAGCAATAACCGGTTGCCCATGACCATCTGTCCGATCACTAGGCTCGGTCCTGGGTGACGCGGTGCATGCCGGGCAGGTGCCGTGGCTTAAATCCGCCTGTCATGCCGCCGCCGCAGACTGAACGCGTGGCGCATGGCCACGCGGCCGCCGCCTCCCGATGCTTTTCAGTCGCCTTTCCCGGATGCCGCAGTGCGTGGCCATGACGATCGCGCACGCGCCTGCAGCGGTGCGCCGCATCGTCGCGCGTAGCGGACGCGCGGCGCAGCACCAGCGGACGGGGACGCCGACGTTGGCTCGGCGCTGTCCGTGTCGCGCCGCGGGAGCATGCGCATGAGTCGCGCATCGGTGCGCGATGCGCGGCGGCCTGGCACGCGCGAGGGGCGCAGCGGCAAATGGCGCAGGCTGCGCTGGCCGCTGCTGATCGTGCTGGTGCTGCTGGCGGCGCTGGCGCTCGGGCCGCGGGTCGATTCGGCGCTGCCGCAGATCGCGATGCCGAGCGTGCCGCAGGACCCGCTTGCGCTGCAGGTCTGGCTGGACGCGCGCGAACGGGCCACGCCGGGCCTGCGCAAGGACAACCAGGCGCGCATCGTCTGGGCCGACCCGGCGCATCCAGGGCGCCGCGATTGCGCCATCGTCTACCTGCACGGCTTCACCGCCAGCCAGGGCGAGGGCGCGCCGACCCATCTGCGCCTGGCGCGCAGCTTCGGCTGCAACCTGTACCTGCCGCGATTGCCGGGGCACGGCCTGGTCGCCGCCGACGCCTTGCGCGACGTCGATGCGCCGCGCCTGCTCGGCGGCGCCGCCGAGGCGCTGGCGGTGGCGCGGGTGCTGGGCCGGCGGGTGGTGGTGATCGGCAATTCGATGGGCGGCGCGCTGGCGCTGCAGACCGTGGCTGCGCATCCGCAGCAGGTACAGGCCTTGGTGCTGTGGTCGCCGCTGGTGCGCGAGCACGGCGAGCAACTGCAGCCGCTGCTGTGGCCGTGGGGCGCGCAGCTGCTGCTGTGGTCGCGCAACGGCGGCGATCCGGTCATGCGCTATCCGGTCGACAGCGGCTACTGGGCCGACGCCACCCATGTCGACGGCTACCGCGCGCTGGCCGCGCTGACCCGCGGCGGCATGCTGCCGGCGACCTATGCGCGGATCCGCGTGCCGGTGTTCCTCGGCTACTACTATCGCGACGCGCAGCAGCAGGACGCGACGGTATCGGTGGCGGCGATGCAGGCGATGTTCGCGCAGCTGGGCACGCCGAAGGCGCTGCGCCAGGCGGTGGATTTTCCGGAGGCCGGCAACCACGTGCTGGCCTCGCCGATCCGCTCCAGGGCGGTGCCGGCGGTGTTCGCGGCGACCTGCCGGTTCCTGGCCGGCAAGGGCGGACTGACCCAGCCGGCGGAGCTGCCCGACTGCGCCGCGGCATGGGCTGCCGACGAGCGCGCGGACGCGGCTGCGGCGCGCTGAGCGGCGCGCCGCCCGCACGCCGTCATTGCAGTTCGCGCAGGTCCAGCTTGCGCAGTTTCGGCGCCTTCCAGGCGGTGGTCGCGACCACGCCCAGGGTCACGCAACCGCCGATCACCACCGCCGGCACCAGGCCGACCAGTCGCGCCATGACCCCGTCGTAGAACGCGCCCAGCTCGTTCGACGAGCCGATGAAGATGCCGCTGATCGAGGACACGCGCCCGCGCATCGCATCCGGCGTGGCCAGCTGCAGGATGGTCGAGCGCACGACCACCGACACGCCGTCGCACATGCCGTAGACCAGCAGGATCGCCGCCGACAGCCAGAAATGCCGCGACAGGCCGAAGGCGATGGTGCACAGGCCGAAACCGGCCACCGCCAGCATCAGGATGCGGCCGGCGTTGCGTTGCAGCGGGCGCCGCGCCAGCCACAGCCCGACCAGTACCGAACCCAGCGCCGGCGCGCCGCGCAGGATGCCCAGGCCCTCGGGACCGTAGTGCAGGATGTCGTGGATGAAGGCCGGCAGCATCGATACCGCGCCGCCGAGCAGCACCGAGAACATGTCCAGCGCCATCGCGCCGAGCATGATCTGGTTGGAGAACACGAACTGCGCGCCTTCGGCGATGCTGCGGAAGATCGGCGCGCGCGGGCCGTCGTTGACCGGCTCGGCGACGCGCAGCAGGAACAGCGCCAGCATCGCCACGCAGGCCACCGCCATCGCCACACCGTAGGACAGGCCCTTGCCGCCCCAGCCGACCAGCACCCCGCCCAGCGCCGGCCCGATCACCATGCCGGTCTGGAACACCACGCTGCCGATGCTGGCGCCGCGCGCATAGGCCTCGCGCGGCAAGGCGCGCGCGAACAGCGCGTTGTACACCGGCGACAGGAACGCGCGCGCGGCGCCGGTCAGCGCGATCGCCGCGTAGATCGGCCATACGCCGTGCATCGGCAGCCAGCCACGGGTCAGCGCGGTCAGTACTCCTGCGGTCGCGACCAGGCCTAGGCTGGCGAGCATGCCCAGCCGGCGCCGCGGCAGGTGATCGACCAGGTAGCCGGCGAACGGCGCGATGCAGAAGAACGGCAGGATCTCGGCCAGCCCGATCAGCCCCAGCGAGAACGGATTGCGGGTGATCTCGTAGATGTGCCAACCGACCGTGACCGCGACGATCTGGTAGGACAGCATCGTGCAGATGCGGTAGGCCAGCACCAGCGCGAAGCCGGGATGCGCCAGCAGCGTGCGCAGGCTTTGTGCAGGAGGGAGCGGGGCGCTCATGCCTGCGCGCGCGCGCTGTCCTGGATGAACGCCAGGATCGCGGCCAGGCCGTTGCTGCGGGTCGGCGACAGGTGCTTGCCCAGGCCGATGGCGGCGACGAAGTCCGGCGCGGTGGCGAGGATGTCGGCGGCGCTGCGCCCGGAGTAGACCCGCAGCGCGAGGTAGATCAGCCCGGAGACGATCGCCGAATCGCTGATCGCATGGAACACCAGGCGCTGCGCGCCGCCCTCGGGCACGATCCAGACCATCGACTGGCAGCCGTGCAGGCGGTGCTCCTCGATTTTCCATTCCTCGGGGAACGCGGGCAGCTTGCGGCCCAGATCGATCAGGTACTGGTAGCGCTCGGACCAGTCGCCGAAGAAGCCGAATTCTTCGGCGATGGCGGCCTGGGCGTCGGCGGGCGTGGGTTCGAGTGGGAAATCGGTATCGGTCATCGCAAATCCAAGGTCAAGCGGTAAAGCCCCTCTCCCTCGGGAGAGGGGTTGGGGTGAGGGTACGGGCGCAGCCTCGCGAAAAATCGACGCCAGGTGCTACGCCCCGTAGCCTCATCGGCGCTGCCGTACCCTCATCCGCCCCTTCGGGGCACCTTCTCCCGGTGGGAGAAGGAAAGAGCTCGGCTGCGATTCCAGCACGCGCCTTTTCGAGGACTGGGATCGAGCGGGAAATCGGTATCGGTCATCGCAAATCCAAGGTCAAGCGGTAAAGCCCCTCTCCCCGGGGAGAGGGGTTGGGGTGAGGGTACGGGCGCAGCCTCGTGAAAAATCGACGCCAGTTGCTTCGCCCGTACCCTCATCCGGCGCTGCGCGCCACCTTCCCCCGAAAAGGGGGCCGTGGTCCCGATGGGAGAAGGAAGCGCTCAGCCGCGCTTCCAACGCACGCCTTGCGCGGTGTCTTCCAGCACCACGCCTTCGGCGGCCAACTGCTGGCGGATCGCGTCGGCGCGGGCGAAGTCGCGGCTCTTCTTGGCGGCGCTGCGTTCGTCGATCAACGCCTGGATGCGCGCATCGTCGCCGTCGCCGGCGCCACGGTTGAACCAGGCCGTCGGTGTCTGCTGCAGCAGGCCCAGCGCCAAGCCTGCGCCGAGCAGGTCGGACTTGGCCTGCCGCAACTGCGCTTCCAACTGCACGTCGCGCGCTGCATCGGCAGCGCCGGCCGGCGCGAGCAGTTGCCGCGCGGCAGCGGCGATCCGCGACACTTCGGCCAGCGCCTGCGGCGTGTTGAGGTCGTCGTTCAGCGCCTCCTCGATGGCTGCCGGAATCGCAGCGGCCGCCTGGATGCCGTCCAGATCGCGCAACGTCCCATACAGCCGGTCCAGGGTGCGCACCGATTGCTCGATCAGCGCATCGGACCAGTCCAGCGGCTGCCGGTAGTGCGCGCTGAGCAGCGCGTAGCGCAGCGCTTCGGGCGGGTGCCGGTCGATCAGTGCGTGCACGGTCTCGATGTTGCCCAGCGACTTGCTCATCTTGGCGCCGCCGAAGTTGAGCATGCCGTTGTGCAGCCAGAACCGGGCGAAGGTGGCGCCGCCGTGGGCGCACTCGCTCTGCGCGATCTCGTTCTCGTGGTGCGGGAACTGCAGGTCCACGCCGCCGGCGTGGATGTCGATGGTCGGCCCGAGGTGCGCGGCGGCCATCGCCGAGCATTCGATGTGCCAGCCGGGGCGGCCGCGGCCCCACGGCGAATCCCAGCCGGGCAGGTCGTCGCTGGACGGCTTCCACAGCACGAAGTCGCCCGGGTCGCGCTTGTACGGGGCGACCTCGACGCGGGCGCCGGCCAGCATCTCCTCCGGGTCGCGGCGCGACAGCTTGCCGTAGCCGGCGAAGCTGGCCACCGCGAACAGCACGTGGCCCTCCGCCGCGTAGGCGTGGCCGCTGCCGACCAGCCGTTCGATCATCGCCACGATCTGCGGGATGTGCGCGGTGGCCTCCGGCTCCAGGTCCGGCGGGGTCACGCCCAGCGCGGCCATGTCCTGCCGGTAGATGGCGGCGAAGCGGTCGGTGATGGTGGCGATCGGCACGCCCTGCGCCTGTGCGGCGGCGTTGATCTTGTCGTCCACGTCGGTGATGTTGCGCGCGTAGCGCAGCGCGCCGTAGCGGCGCCGCAGCAGCGCGGCCAGCACGTCGAACACCACCGGGCCGCGCGCGTTGCCGATGTGCGCGTAGTTGTAGACGGTGGGGCCGCAGACATACAGCGTGGGGCCGGCCACCGGGTCGAGCGGTTCGAAGGCGTCGACCCGGCGGGTCAGGTTGTTGTGCAGGCGCAGGGTCATCGGCATCGGGCGTGGGGAAGCCGGTCGATTCTACCGGCAGCGGCCCGGGGCGTCTCATCCGTTGCCGTGGCCGCCGAATCGTGTCCGGCAGGCCCCAGCCGGCAAGGGTGGCAGTCACGACCGGCGGCCAGCGGCCAGAGTGCGCCAGGCGGCTGGCATCCTGCGGGCAGCAGCTTCGACCGTCGCCTGTCGTGCGTCCGACCGGCGCATCGAACGCATGCGGGCACGCATTCGCTGCCTCTCACTTCCTCGCGCCGCGCGCGCGACGCCTGTCCCGAATGGACGGGTGCCCCGGGGCGGGGCAGGCCGCCTGGGCGTAGGCTCGCGTTCAGCCCGACGCAAGGCGCCATGCCTACACTGCTCGTTCTGTCCTTCGAAGCCTGGTGCCGATGCGTCCGTACCTGTTGTTGCCGCTGGTCGGCCTGTTCGCATGCGGCGCGGCGCCGGTCTGGGCGCAGGACAGCGAGACGCGCAACCGCGTGGTGGTGATCGAGAACGTCAGGCTCGACTACGCGCAGGTCCTCAACGTGGAGCCGGTCTACCAGACCTTGCGCGCGACCCGCACCGAGCAGCAGTGCGACGCGGTCGAGGCGCCACCGCCGGCCCCGGCCGCGGCCGCGGCCAAGCCGGCGCAGGACGACAGCCGCTTGAACCGGTTGATGGATTCGGTGAAGGACATCTTCAGCCGCCGCCACGAAGAGGCGCCCGCGCCGGTGGCCGCCGCGGCGCCGGCGCCGCCGTCGAGCGGGCGCAACTGCCGCATGGTCGAGGTCGGCCGCGAGTTCCGCCGCCCGATCGCCTACGACGTGGACTATGTGTACAAGGGCACCAAGTACCGCTCGCGACTGCCGGAGGATCCGGGCAACCGGCTGCGCATCCGCGTGTCGGTGGCGCCGTACGTGCCCGATGCGCTCGTGGTGCCGCCGCGCTGAGCGCGCGCTTGCGCCTGCGGCGTGCGCGTGCGAGGATGCGCGCCGATGAAAGCGAACCTGCCCCAACACGATCTCAGCGCCGCCCGCATGGCCTCGGGCATGACGTCGCGCGCGCGCCGACCGGAATCCCACATCCTGGCTGGGTAACCGGAGCGCTGTGCCGTTCGTTCTGAAAACCCAGCCCGAGGCTGGGTTTTTTCGTTTTCATGCCCCGGAAAGGTTTCACCCGTAAAGAACTAACCGCGCGTCCCGCGCACGCCACCGCCCGGTGGCTCCACGCAGCAAAGGATGGATCGATGTCTCTGAAGCACTTCTTGAACACCCAGGACTGGAGCCGGGCCGAGCTGGATGCGCTGTTGACCCAGGCCGCGCTGTTCAAGCGCAACCGGCTGGGCAGCGAGCTGAAGGGCAAGTCGATCGCGCTGGTGTTCTTCAACCCGTCGATGCGCACCCGCACCAGCTTCGAGCTGGGCGCGTTCCAGCTGGGCGGGCATGCGGTGGTGCTGCAGCCGGGCAAGGACGCCTGGCCGATCGAGTTCGAGCTGGGCACGGTGATGGACGGCGACACCGAGGAGCACATCGCCGAGGTGGCGCGGGTGCTCGGCCGTTACGTCGACCTGATCGGGGTGCGCGCGTTCCCGAAGTTCGTGGACTGGTCCAAGGACCGCGAGGACCAGGTGCTGAAGAGCTTCGCCAAGTATTCGCCGGTGCCGGTGATCAACATGGAGACCATCACCCATCCGTGCCAGGAGCTGGCGCACGCGCTGGCGCTGCAGGAGCATTTCGGCACCCAGGACCTGCGCGGCAAGAAGTACGTGCTGACCTGGACCTACCACCCCAAGCCGCTGAACACCGCGGTGGCCAATTCGGCGCTGACCATCGCCACCCGACTGGGCATGGACGTGACCCTGCTGTGCCCGACCCCGGACTACGTGCTGGACGAGCGCTACATGGGCTGGGCGGCGCAGAATGTGGCCGAGAGCGGCGGCTCGCTGACCGTCAGCCACGACACCGACAGCGCCTACGCCGGCGCCGACGTGGTCTACGCCAAGAGCTGGGGCGCGCTGCCGTTCTTCGGCAACTGGGGCCCGGAGAAGCCGATCCGCGACCAGTACCAGCACTTCATCGTCGACGAGCGCAAGATGGCGCTGACCAACAACGGCGTGTTCTCGCACTGCCTGCCGCTGCGCCGCAACGTCAAGGCCACCGACGCAGTGATGGATTCGCCGAACTGCATCGCCATCGACGAGGCCGAGAACCGGCTGCATGTGCAGAAGGCGATCATGGCGGCCCTGGTGGGCCAGGGCCGCCGGGATTCGTGATTCGGGATTGGGGATTCGCAACGGCGACCTCCCTTCCCGCTCTTAATTTAGTCAACCGCAGAGAGACTCCCCCATGTCGCAGCAAACCGCTTCTACGAATCCCGAATCCCCAATCTCCACTCCCGGCCCCAAGGACATCGTGCTGGCCTTCTCCGGCGGCCTGGACACCAGCTTCTGCATTCCCTATCTGCAGGACAAGGGCTACGCCGTGCACACGGTGTTCGCCGACACCGGCGGGGTGGACGACGAGGAGCGCGACTTCATCGAGAAGCGCGCGGCCGAGCTGGGCGCGGCCAGCCACGTCACCGTCGATGGCGGCCCGGCGATCTGGAGCGGTTTCGTCAAGCCGTTCGTGTGGGCCGGCGAGGGCTACCAGGGCCAGTACCCGTTGCTGGTGTCCGACCGCTACCTGATCGTCGATGCCGCGCTCAAGCGCGCCGACGAGCTGGGCACCAAGGTCATCGCGCACGGCTGCACCGGCATGGGTAACGACCAGGTGCGCTTCGACCTGGCGGTCAAGGCGCTGGGCGATTACGAGATCGTGGCGCCGATCCGCGAGATCCAGAAGGAGCACACCCAGACCCGCGCCTACGAGCAGAAGTACCTGGAAGAGCGCGGCTTCGGCGTGCGCGCCAAGCAGAAGGCCTACACGATCAACGAGAACCTGCTCGGCGTGACCATGTCAGGCGGCGAGATCGACCGCTGGGAAGCGCCGGGCGAGGGCACCCGCGGCTGGTGCGCGCCGCGCAGCGCATGGCCGATCGAGCCGCTGACGGTGACGGTGAAGTTCGAGCACGGCGAAGCGGTGGCGGTGGACGGCAAGCCGCTGGAAGGTGCCAAGCTGCTGGCCAAGCTCAACAAGCTGTTCGCCCCGTACGGCGTGGGCCGCGGCATGTATACCGGCGACACCGTGATCGGGCTGAAGGGCCGCATCGTGTTCGAGGCGCCGGGCCTGATCGCGCTGCTGGCCGCGCACCGCGCGCTGGAAGACGCGGTGCTGACCAAGCAGCAGAACCGTTTCAAGCCGGACGTGGCGCGCAAGTGGGTGGAGCTGGTCTACGAAGGCTTCTACCACGATCCGCTGAAGACCGACCTGGAGGCGTTCCTGGATTCCTCGCAGGCCAAGGTCAACGGCGAAGTGACGCTGGAGACCCGCGGCGGCCGCGTCGATGCAGTGGCGGTGAAGTCGCCGCACCTGCTCAACGCCAAGGGCGCGACCTATGCGCAGTCGGCGGACTGGGGCGTGGCCGAGGCGGAAGGCTTCATCAAGCTGTTCGGGATGAGCTCGACGTTGTACGCCCAGGTTAATCGCTGAAGCTCAAAGCCCCTCTCCCGTCGGGAGAGGGGTTGGGGGCGCCGCAGGAAAGCTTCGGGACCATCATGATGAACGCGTCGCCACGCGCCAGCCATGGGGAACTACTGCAACGCCTACTTCCATTGTTCTCCATACGGGCGCGTGGCGACGCGTTCGTCCCGGTTGCTTCTCGAAATTTCTTGAGGCGCCCCTCGTCCGCCCCTTCGGGGCACCTTCTCCCGGTGGGAGAAGGATCTGTTGCGATTAATCCATGAGCCAACTGCGCATCAGCACCGACAAGCAGGACCTGGATCTGCCGTTGATCCATCGCTTCCTCAGCGAGCAGGCCTATTGGTGCCTGGGCATCCCGCTGGACACGGTGCAGCGGGCGATCGCCGGTTCGCTGTGCTTCGGCGGCCATGTCGCCGGCGCGGGACAGGTGGCGTTCGCACGGGCGATCACTGACGGCGCGACCTTCGCCTACCTGGCCGATGTGTTCGTGCTCGACGCCTACCGCGGCCGCGGCTACGGCAAGCAGCTGGTCGCCGCGGTGATGGCGCATCCGCAGCTGCAGGGGCTGCGCCGTTTCATGCTCGCCACTTCCGACGCGCATGCGCTGTACGCCCAGCATGGCTTCGCCGCGCCGGCGCGTCCGCAGTCGCTGATGGAAATCGCCCATCCCGACCTCTACCGCACCAGCACCCCGGCTGCCTGACCGCCATGACCGATCTGCTCGAATCCACCCTCGCGCACCTGCAGCAGCTGGTGTCCTTCGACACCCGCAATCCGCCGCGCGCGATCGGCACCGATGGCATCTTCGACTACCTGCGCGCGCAGCTGCCCGGGTTCCAGGTCGAGGTCATCGATCACGGCGCCGGTGCGATCAGCCTGTACGCGGTGCGCGGTGCGCCGAAGTACCTGTTCAACGTGCACCTGGACACGGTGCCGGATTCGCCGCACTGGAGCGCCGACCCGCACGTCATGCGCCGCAGCGACGACCGCGTGGTCGGCCTGGGTGTGTGCGACATCAAGGGCGCGGCCGCGGCGCTGCTGGCCGCGGCCAATGCCGGCGACGGCGATGCCGCGTTCCTGTTCTCCAGCGACGAGGAAGCCAACGATCCGCGCTGCATCGCCGCGTTCCTGGCGCGCGCCATTCCCTACGAAGCGGTGCTGGTGGCCGAACCGACCATGGGCGAGGCGGTGCTGGCGCATCGCGGCATCAGTTCGGTGCTGATGCGCTTCGCCGGCCGCGCCGGGCATGCGTCGGGCAAGCAGGATCCGTCGGCCAGCGCGCTGCACCAGGCGATGCGCTGGGGCGCACGCGCGCTGGACCATGTCGAGACGCTGGCGCATGCGCGCTTCGGCGGCCTGACCGGGTTGCGCTTCAACATCGGCCGGGTCGAAGGCGGCATCAAGGCCAACATGATTGCGCCGGCGGCCGAGCTGCGTTTCGGCTTCCGGCCGCTGCCGTCGATGGACGTGGACGCGCTGCTGGCGACCTTCGCCGGTTTCGCCGATCCGGCCGCCGCGCAGTTCGAGGAGACGTTCCGTGGGCCGAGCCTGCCGAGCGGGGACATCGCGCACGCCGAGGACAAGCGCCTGGCCGCGCGCGACGTCGCCGATGCGCTGCACCTGCCGATCGGCAATGCGGTGGATTTCTGGACCGAAGCCTCGCTGTTCTCGGCCGGCGGCTACATCGCCCTGGTCTACGGCCCGGGCGACATCGCCCAGGCGCACACGGCCGACGAGTTCGTGACGCTGGAGCAACTGCAGCGTTACGCGACGTCGGTGGACCGCATCATCAACGGCGCGCGCTGAGCCGCGCTTCGTCCCGTTCCTGGCCCGCGCCGTTGGGCTGCCCACACCCGTTCATCTGGATTCTTTCGGAACCGCCATCGCCGCCATGCACGCCAACAAGCAAACCCGTCAGACCATCGTCCGCCTGCTCTCGAGCATGGCCAGCGCCAAGGAGATCAGCCAGTACCTCAAGCGTTTCTCGCAGCTGGACGCCAAGCGTTTCGCCGTGGTCAAGGTCGGCGGTGCGGTGCTGCGCGACGACCTGGAGGCGCTGACCTCGTCGCTGTCGTTCCTGCAGGAAGTCGGGCTGACCCCGATCGTGCTGCACGGCGCCGGTCCGCAGCTGGACGCGGAACTGGCGGCGGCCGGGATCGAGAAGCAGACCGTCAACGGCCTGCGCGTGACCTCGCCCGAAGCGCTGGCGATCGTGCGCAAGGTGTTCCAGGCCTCCAACCTCAAGCTGGTCGAGGCGCTGCAGCAGAACGGCGCGCGCGCCACCTCGATCACCGGCGGGGTGTTCGAGGCGCAGTACCTGGACCGCGACACCTACGGCCTGGTCGGCGAGGTCAAGGCGGTCAACCTGGCGCCGATCGAGGCCAGCCTGCAGGCCGGCTCGATCCCGGTGATCACCAGCCTGGGCGAAACCCCGAGCGGGCAGATCCTCAACATCAACGCCGACTTCGCCGCCAACGAACTGGTGCAGGAACTGCAGCCGTACAAGATCATCTTCCTCACCGGCACCGGCGGGCTGCTCGACGAGCAGGGCAGGGTGATCGACTCGATCAACCTGTCCACCGAATACGACACCCTGATGCAGCAGCCGTGGATCAACGGCGGCATGCGGGTCAAGATCGAGCAGATCAAGGACCTGCTGGACCGGCTGCCGCTGGAGTCGTCGGTGTCGATCACGCGCCCGGCCGACCTGGCCAAGGAGCTGTTCACCCACAAGGGCTCTGGCACGCTGGTGCGGCGCGGCGAGAAGGTGCTGCGCGCCACCGCGTGGAGCGAGCTGGATACGCCGCGGCTGCAGTCGCTGATCGAATCCAGCTTCGGCCGCACCTTGGTGCCGGACTATTTCGACAAGACCCGGCTGCTGCGCGCCTATGTCAGCGAGAACTACCGCGCCGCGGTGATCCTCACCGACGAGGATGGCTACACCTACCTGGACAAGTTCGCGGTGCTCGACGACGCGCAGGGCGAGGGCCTGGGCCGCGCGGTGTGGAACGTGATGCGCGAGGAGACCCCGCAGCTGTTCTGGCGTTCGCGCCACAACAACCAGGTCAACATCTTCTACTACGCCGAGTCCGACGGCTGCTTCAAGCAGGAGAAGTGGAAGGTGTTCTGGTACGGACTGGAGGACTTCGAGCAGATCCAGCACTGCGTGGCGCATTGCGCCACTCGCACGCCAACCCTGCTGGGCTGAGCGCGATGAGCCTGGAATTGCTGCCTGCGCTGTGGCGCGAGGTGCCGACTCTGCAGGGCCTGCATGCGTCGCTGGAGCCGTTGCAGGCCGCGCATGCCGACGCCTTGCGCACGGCGCTGCACGGCAGCGGCTTGGAGCGGCTGTGGTACACCAGCGTGCCGGCGCCGGACCAGGTCGAGGGCTACGTGGCCGCCGCGCTGGACGCGCAGGCGCAGGGCCGCGTGCTGCCGTTCGTGGTGCGCGATGCGGCCGGCACGGTGGTCGGCAGCACGCGTTTCTACGGGCTCGACGCCGAGGTGCCGACGCTGCTGATCGGCTACACCTGGTACGCGCCGCGGGTGCAGCGCAGCGGGGTCAATACCGAGGTCAAGCGCATGCTGCTGCAGTACGCGTTCGAGGCCCTGCAGTGCATCAGCGTCGGCTTCGAGACCAGTTGGTTCAACCATACCTCGCGCACCGCCATCGCCCGGCTCGGCGCCAAGCAGGACGGCGTGCTGCGCAACCACAAGCGCCACGCCGACGGCACCCCGCGCGACACCGTGGTGTTCTCCATCATCGACACGGAATGGGCCGGGGTGAAACGCCACCTGCAGTTCCGCCTGGACTCGCATACATGACTACCAAGACCTATGGCGTCGGCATCGTCGGCGCGCGCGGCCATACCGGCGCCGAACTGATCAAGCTGGTCGCCGCGCATCCGCAGCTGCAGCTGGCGTTCGTCTCATCGCGCGAGCTGGCCGGCCAGCGCGTGGCCGAGCACAGCCGCGACTACCAGGGCGAGCTGCGCTACGAGAACCTGGACGCCGACGCGGCCGCGGCCAAGCAGGCCGACGCGGTGGTGCTGGCGCTGCCCAACGGCAAGGCCGCGCCCTACGTCGCCGCGCTGGATGCGGCGCTGGTCGCCGATCCGGCCGCGGTCGATCCGGTCGTGGTCGACCTGTCGGCCGACTACCGCTTCGACCCGGCCTGGTACTACGGCCTGCCGGAACTGACCCGCGACCGCTACGCCGGGCAGAAGCGGATCAGCAATCCCGGCTGCTACGCCACGGCGATGCAGCTGGCGATCGCACCGCTGCTCGACCAGCTGGCCGGCCCGCCGCAGTGCTTCGGCGTGTCCGGCTATTCCGGCGCCGGCACCACGCCGTCGGACAAGAACAACCCCGAGCTGCTGCGCGACAACCTGATGCCGTACGCGCTGACCGACCACATGCACGAGCGCGAAGTGTCCGCGCAACTGGGCGTGCCGGTGGAGTTCATGCCGCACGTGGCGGCGCATTTCCGCGGCATCACCATGACCGTGAACCTGTGGCTGCAGCAACCGCTGGCGCTGGATGCGATCCAGCGCCGCTACCGTGAGCGCTACGCCGGCGAACCGCTGATCGAGGTGCTCGACGAAGCGCCATGGGTCAGCCGCATCGCCGACAGGCACGGCGTGCAGATCGGCGGCTTCACCCTGGCCCCGGGCAACAAGCGCCTGGTGCTGGTGGCGACCCTGGACAACCTGCTCAAGGGCGCGGCGACGCAGGCGATGCAGAATCTGAACCTGGCGCTCGGCTTGGACGAGCTGACCGCGATCCCGCTGTGATCAACGGGACCGGGGACCGGGGACCGGGGACCCGGAAGAGCAAGAGCACGCGCTCCTGCTTTTCCGGGTCCCCGGTCCCCGGTCCCCGGTCCCCATAAGGACCCCCAATGACCAACCTGCTCTGGCAAAAACCCGGCGTCGCCGTCGACGCCAAGATCCAGGCCTTCCTGGCCGGCGACGACGTGATCCTGGACCGCGAGTTCTTCCTGCACGACATCGCCGCCAGTGGCGCGCATGCCGAAGGCCTGCAGCGCATCGGCATCCTGTCGGCCGACGAACTGGCCGGGTTGCAGCGCGAGCTGGCGATCCTGGCCGAGGATTTCCGCGGCGGCGCGTTCGTGCTCGATGAGCGCTTCGAGGACGGCCATTCGGCGATCGAGGCGCGGCTGACCGAGCGCCTGGGCGATGCCGGCCGCAAGATCCACACCGGGCGCAGCCGCAATGATCAGATCCTGGTCGCCACCCGGCTGTGGCTGAAGGAACGGCTGGCGCACCTGGCGCAGCTGAGCCGCGAGATCGCCAAGGTCGCGCTGGACCGCGCGCAGGCCGAGCAGGCGCTGCCGCTGCCGGGCTACACCCATATCCAGCGCGCCGTGGTGTCCTCGGCCGGGATGTGGTGGGCGGGCTGGGCCGAAGCCTTCATCGACGATGCGATCCGCGCCAGCGACACGTTGCGCCTGATCGACGCCAATCCGCTCGGCACCGCCGCCGGCTACGGCGTCAACCTCAAGCTCGATCGCGAACACACCACCGCCGCGCTCGGCTTCGCGCGCATGCAGGTGAGCCCGATCTACGCGCAGCTCTCGCGCGGCAAGTTCGAGATGGCCGCGCTGGAAGCGCTGGGCAGCGCGACCCTGGACCTGCGCCGGCTGGCCTGGGACCTGTCGCTGTTCACCAGCGGCGAGTTCGGCTTCGTCGCGTTGCCGGCGCAATACACCACCGGCAGCTCGATCATGCCCAACAAGCGCAACCCGGACGTGATCGAACTGATGCGCGCCACCCACGCCAGCGTGGCCGCCGCGCGCACCGAGATCGAGCAGTTGCTGTCGCTGCCGTCCGGCTACCACCGCGACCTGCAAAGCAGCAAGGGCGCGATCTTCCACGGCTTCGGCCGCGGCCTGGCCGCGCTGGAGCTGCTGCCGGCGCTGCTGGCCAACCTGGAGTGGCGCGAAGACAGGCTGCGCGCGGCGATCGACTCGGGCATGTACGCCACCGACGTCGCGGTCGAGGCGGCGCTGGCCGGCGTACCGTTCCGCGAAGCCTACCAGGCCGCCGCCGCCGCATCGGACAGCGCAGGGCAGGGCCGCACGCCGGAAGGCAGCCTGGCCGCGCGGGTTTCACCCGGCGCCGCCGCCGACCTGCGCCTGGCCGAACTGCAGGCGCGCTGGCAGGCGCTGGACGCTTGATCCTGTAGGAGGAGCTTCGGCCCGACGCCTACCGGTAAGGCGTCGGGGCTGAAGCCCGTCCTGCAAAGAGCGTTCGCCGCGGTGCGCGGCGAAAATGCCGAACATTCGAACCGATGCACAAGGAACACCGTAGGATGAAGCACTACCTGGTTCTGGCGATGCGCAAGCCGAGTTTCGACGAGGCCGTGGTCGCCCCTCATCTGGCCTTCCTCGACGCACTGCGCGAGCGCGGCCTGCTGGCGCTGACCGGCGGTTTCAGCGACCGCAGCGGCGGCGCCTACCTGCTGCAGGGCGTGGCCGACCTGGCGCAGGCGCAGGCGATCGTGGCGGCCGATCCGCTGGCAATCCACGACTGCTCCGAACTCACCGTCCACGAATGGAACACGCGCTGATCCCATGACCCCGCAGACGCCATCGCCCTTCGCCGAACAACGCCTGCCGCCGTGGCGGCGCGCGGTGCTCAAGGTCGGCAGCAGCCTGCTCGCCGCCGATGGCGGTGGCGGGCTGTCGCCGCGCTTCGCGCTGGGGCTGGCGCAGTTCGTCTCGGCCAACCTGGCGGCCGGGCGCGAACTGGTGATCGTGTCCTCCGGCGCGGTCGCCGCCGGCCGCGCGATCCTGCCGCGCGCCGCCGAGGCCGGCGCCGCCATCGCCGCGCGGCAGGCGCTGGCCGCGCTCGGCCAGGCGCAGCTGATCGCGCTGTGGCAGCGCTTCTTCGAGCGCCCGGTGGCGCAGGTGCTGCTGACCCACGACGACCTGCGCAACCGCCGCCGCTACCTCAACGCGCGCGCCACCCTGGGCGAACTGCTGCGGCTGGGCGCGCTGCCGGTGGTCAACGAGAACGACACCGTATCGGTGGACGAACTCAAGCTCGGCGACAACGACAACCTGGCCGCGATCGTCGCCGCGCTGGTCGATGCCGACGCGCTGTTCATCGCCACCGACATCGACGGCCTGTACACCGCCGACCCGCGCAGCGATCCGCACGCGCAGCCGCTGGACGAGGTGACCGAACTGACCGCGGCGGTGCTGGCGATGGCCGGCGGCAGCGGCAGCAGCGTCGGCACCGGTGGCATGCGCACCAAGCTGGAGGCCGCGGCCAGGGCCGGCGCCGCCGGCATCGAGACCTACCTGTTCAACGGCCGCAGCGCCGAGGTAGTGCGCGGCCTGGCCCAGGACCGCCTGCGCGGCACCCGCATCCATCCCGCGCGCACCCGCATCGCCGCGCGCAAGTACTGGCTGCGGCAGGTGCCGGTCGAACCCGGCGCGATCCTGGTCGACGCCGGCGCCGCCGCCGCGCTGGCCGACAGGGGCGCCTCGCTGCTGCCCGGCGGCGTGGCCGGTGCCGAAGGCGATTTCCGCCGCGGCGACATGGTCGAAGTGCGCCTGCGCGACGCCGCCGGCGAACGCTGCCTGGCGCGCGGCGTCAGCCAGTACTCGGCCGCCGACGTGCGCCGCATCGCCCGCCGCCACTCGCGCGACATCGAATCGATCCTGGGGTATAGCTATGGAGAGAATGTGATTCACCGCGACGATCTGGTTGTTGTTCGGGACTCGGGACTCGGGACTCGGGACTCGACGTAAGCGCGCGAGACCGGTGCGACGTCGCGCGGAAAAGGAATCGCGTGGCGTGCTCGCAGCGATCGCGAAAATGGCGATGCGTTCCGCTCCGACGGCTTGACAATCCCGATCGCCCGCACAGCCTTTCCGAGTCCCGAGTCCCGAGTCCCGAGTCCCGAGTCCCGAACAAACTGGAACCATCAATGAGCACCATCCGAACCCAAGCCCTGCAATGCCGCGACGCCGCGCAGGCGTTGGCGCAGTTGTCGTCCGCGGCCAAGCAGGCCTTGCTGGAGGCGATGGCGGCGGCGCTGGAGGCGGACGCGGAAACGATCCTCGCCGCCAATGCGCGCGATCTGGAGGCGGCGCGGGCCAGGGACGTCGGCAGCGCGATGCTGGATCGGCTGGCGCTGGACGGCGCGCGCCTGGCCGGTGTCGCCGCGGCGCTGCGCGAAGTCGCGGCGCTGCCCGATCCGGTCGGCCAGGTCACCCGCGACGACGTGCGCCCGAACGGCATCCGCGTGCAGAAGGTGCGGGTGCCGCTGGGCGTGATCGCGATGATCTACGAAGCGCGCCCGAACGTCACCGCCGACGCCGCGGCGCTGTGCATCAAGGCCGGCAACGGGGTGATCCTGCGTGGCGGCTCCGAAGCGATCCATTCCAACACCGCCATCGCCGCCGCGCTGCGGCGCGCGCTGCGCGAGGCCGGGATCGGCGAGGACGCGTTGACCCTGGTGCAGGATCTGCGCCGCGAGACCATGCTGGAACTGCTGCAGCTCAACGACATCGTCGACCTGGCGATCCCGCGCGGCGGCGAGGGCCTGATCCGTTTCGTCGCCGAGCATGCGCGGGTGCCGGTGATCAAGCACTACAAGGGCGTGTGCCATCTGTTCGTGGACGCCTCGGCGGGCCTGGACTTGGCGGTGAAGCTGCTTGTGGACGGCAAGACCACGCGCCCGGCCGCCTGCAATTCGCTGGAGACGCTGCTGGTGCATGCTGACGTCGCCGCGCGCTTCCTGCCGCTGGCGGCGCGGGCGCTGCAGCAGCGCGGGGTGGTCTTGCGCGGCGACGACGCCAGCCGTGAATTGCTGCCGGACATCGACGCAGCCAGCGACGCCGACTACGCCGCCGAATTCCTCGACCTGATCCTGGCGATCCGCGTGGTGCCGGACATCGACGCGGCGATCGCGCACATCCGCCACTACGGCTCGGACCACACCGAGGTCATCGCCACCGCCGATGCGGCCAATGCCGAGGCGTTCGTGCAGGCGCTGCGCGCGGCGGTGGTGATGGTCAACGCGTCTTCGCGCTTCTCCGACGGCGGCGAACTGGGCCTGGGCGCGGAGATCGGCATCTCCACCACGCGCCTGCACGCCTACGGCCCGATGGGCCTGGAAGCGCTGACCGTGGAGCGCTTCGTGGTGCGCGGCGCGGGGCAGGTGCGGCACTGATCGCTGCAGCCTCCTGCCTGCGCTGCGGGAAGGGCGCGGCAGGCGGCGCGCCTAGGATCCGGTCGGCAGCGGATCGTGGTTGATGCTGGAGACCACGCGGTTGCGTCCGGCGGCCTTGGCCCGGTAGAGCATGCGGTCGGCTTCCGCTACCAACGCATCGATCCGCGGCACGCCGCCGACCGAGGTCGCCACGCCGATGCTGATGGTGGCGTCGATGCGGCGTCCTTCCACTTCCCGGGCATCGGCCATGAACGCAAGGCGCAGCCGCTCGGCCATCGCATTGGCCTGCGCCAGGTCGGTGTCCGGCAGCACGCAGACGAACTCTTCGCCGCCGAAGCGGAAGATCCAGTCGCCCTTGCGCAGGCTGCGCCGCGCGATCTGCGCGGCCAGCACGATGACCGCATCGCCGAGCCGGTGGCCATGGCGGTCGTTGATGCGCTTGAAGTGGTCGATGTCGAAGAACAGCACCGAGCGGCGGCGCGCGCCGCGATCGCGCCATTGCTCCGCGCGCTGCTCGAAGAAGCGGCGGTTGTACAGGCCGGTCATCGGATCGCGTACCGAGTCGTCGTAGTAGCGCAGCGCCTCGCGCTCCTTGTGCATGGCCACCAGCAGCGCGCTCGCCAGCAGCACGTGCAGCAGGATCCTCACGTTGTAGAAGACCACTGCCCAGGTCTGCGCGGGCGCCGCGCCCAACGGCTGCGGCAGCCAGTGCGCGAAGGCCACCGCCAGCGCCGCCAGCACGGCGGCCACCCCGAACACGATGGCCAGCAGCCTGGCCGACGGAAGGCCGCCGTTGCGCCGGCGCCACAGTTCCCTCGCCGGCAGCGCGCTGTAGAGGCAGACCAGCCCGACGCGCAGGCCCGCGTTGGCCATGGCCCAGCCGTGGCGGTCGAACACGGCGATCGCCAAGCCCAGCCACAGCAGCGCCGGCAGCAGCAGCCAGCCCCATTTCGGCGGACGGTCGTAGAACGCGCGGATCGCCTGCCAGCCGAACGCATAGGCGAGGGTGATGCAGAACGCGCCCAGTTGCAGGCCGAGCCTGCCGGGAAACGCCTGCGGCTGGATCAGGAAGGCGCAGCCGCAGGCGCCGGCGAAGAATGGCATCGCCAACCACAGGCGCTTGCCCGCCTGCGGGCGCGCGATCAGCACCAGCAACGACAGGCACAGCAGCACCACGGTGGTGTAGCCGAGCAGCGTGGGGACATCGACCATGGCGGCAACAAGGGCCTTGCTGGCGCGTGGCAGCCAGGCGGGCCCTCTCGGAAAACGCCCATTATCCCCCCATTGCTCCGGCACGGGCGGGGTGCGTTGCCTGCCGCCGTTTTCCGCGTCGGCGGCCGTCGCCGCTTCAGGTTCACCACGAAGTCGCCACGTGCGCCGAGGCCGGAGCGACACTTCCGCCCGGGCCGCGGTTGCGCCTACAGTCGCCTTCTCACTGTCCGGAGGTCCCATGCGCCCCATCGCCGCCCGCTTGCTCGTCACCGTCATTGCCGCCGCGCTGGCTGCCGCCGCCCAGGCGCAGACCGCGCCGATGACCCCCGACATCACCGGCAAGACCTTCGTCGCGCCGACCGAGGCCAACGACTACGTCAAGCGCGAGGTGATGATCCCGATGCGCGATGGGGTCAAGCTGCACACGGTGATCGTGCTGCCCAAGGGCGCGCAGCATGCGCCGATGCTGTTGACGCGCACGCCCTACGACGCCAGCGGCCGCGCCAGCCGGATGGCCTCGCCGCACATGCGCGACCTGTTGCCGCAGGGCGACGAGGTATTCGTCGACGGCGGCTACATCCGCGTGTTCCAGGACATCCGCGGCAAGTACGGTTCGCAGGGCGACTACGTGATGACCCGGCCGCTGCGCGGCCCGCTCAACGGCAGCAAGGTCGACCACGCCACCGACGCCTGGGACACTATCGACTGGCTGGTCAAGAACGTGCGCGAATCCAACGGCAAGGTCGGCATGATCGGCTCGTCCTACGAAGGCTTCACTGTGGTGATGGCGCTGACCGATCCGCATCCGGCGCTGAAGGTGGCCGCCCCGGAAAGCCCGATGATCGACGGCTGGATGGGCGACGACTGGCTCAACTACGGCGCCTTCCGCCAAGTCAACTTCGACTACTTCACCGGGCAGCTCACCCAGCGCGGCAAGGGCAGCGGCATTCCGCGCCAGGGCCACGACGACTACAGCAACTTCCTGCGCGCCGGCTCGGCCGGCGACTACGCCAAGGCCGCCGGCCTGGAACAGCTGCCGTGGTGGCGCAAGCTCACCGAACATCCGGCCTACGACGCGTTCTGGCAGGGCCAGGCGCTGGACAAGGTGATGGCGCGCACCCCGCTCAAGGTGCCGACGCTGTGGCTGCAGGGCCTGTGGGACCAGGAGGATATGTGGGGCGCGATCCACAGCTACCAGGCGATGGAACCGCGCGACGCCGGCAACGACAAGAACTACCTGGTGATGGGGCCGTGGCGGCACAGCCAGGTCAACTACGACGGCGCGTCGCTGGGGGCGCTGAAGTTCGACGGCGACACTGCGCTGCAGTTCCGCCGCGACGTGCTCAAGCCGTTCTTCGACCAGTACCTGGTCGACGGCGCGCCGAAGGCCGACACGCCGCCGGTGTTCATCTACAACACCGGCGAAAACCACTGGGATCGCCTGCAGGCCTGGCCGCGCAGCTGTGCGCAGGGTTGCGCGGCGCGCAGCAAGCCGCTGTACCTGGGCGCTGGCGGCACGCTGTCGTTCGACGCGCCGACGGCCGGGCAGGGCGACTACGAGGAGTACGTGTCCGACCCGGCCAAGCCGGTGCCGTTCGTGCCGCGCCCGGTCGACTTCGGCGACCGCGACGTGTGGACCACCTGGCTGGTGCACGACCAGCGCTTCGTCGACGGCCGCCCGGACGTGCTGAGCTTCGTCAGCGAACCGCTGGACGCGCCGCTGAGCATCGCCGGTGTGCCCGAAGTGAACCTGCAGGCCTCCACCAGCGGCAGCGACAGCGACTGGGTGGTGAAGCTGATCGACGTCTACCCGGACGAGATGGCGTCCGATCCGAAGATGGGCGGCTACGAACTGGCGGTGTCGATGGCGATCTTCCGCGGCCGCTACCGCGAGAGTTTCGAAACGCCCAAGCCGATCGCGCCGGACCAGCCGCTGGCCTACCGCTTCGGCCTGCCCACCGCCAACCACACCTTCCAGCGCGGCCACCGGGTGATGGTGCAGGTGCAGTCCAGCCTGTTCCCGCTGTACGACCGCAACCCGCAGACCTACGTGCCGAACATCTACTTCGCCAAGCCGGGCGACTACCAGAAGGCGACGCAGCGCATCTGGCATACGCCGCAGCAGGCCAGCTACATCAGTCTGCCGGTGCGTTGAGCGCGGTCCCCGGCGCGCGCCAGCGCGTGCCGGGGACGTGTGCGTGTGGCGCCTTCGCCGGCGCGGCAGCAGCGCATGGATGCCTCTTGCGG
Source organism: Xanthomonas sp. 1678 (assembly GCF_031455575.1). Classification (NCBI taxonomy): domain Bacteria; kingdom Pseudomonadati; phylum Pseudomonadota; class Gammaproteobacteria; order Lysobacterales; family Lysobacteraceae; genus Xanthomonas; species Xanthomonas sp. 1678. The sequence continues at coordinate 45,209 of NZ_JAVDSZ010000003.1, forward strand.
CGGCGCGCGACCTGCGGGTGCTAAGGCCATCGTGAGGCACGCGATCCGTCAGTGAGCGGCTCGCAGGTTGGCTGCAAGATCGACCGGACAGGAGTGGGGCGTTCGCGCGGCGGCGCGGATGCGTTATGCCGGCTTCGGAGTGGCGAAGGCGTTGCATCGGCTGCCGTGGCCGGTTGCCAGCCGTGGCGCGCGGGGCGCAACCTCGCCGGCGCCGCGCCGCAGGCACAAAAAAACCCGGAAAACGTTGGTTTTCCAGGCTTCTTGTGACCTTGAAACTGGTCGGGGAGACAGGATTCGAACCTGCGACCTCTACGTCCCGAACGTAGCGCTCTACCAGACTGAGCTACACCCCGAAGGAGCCGCACATGATACGGGGGTCACCCGCATTCGGCAAGATCCTTTGCGAAAAAATTTCAGTCCGCGGCCTCCGTGGCGGCGGCCTCGCGGGCCTCGAACCACATGCCGTTGAGGATGGCGGCGGTGGAGGCCAGGCCGACACCGAGAATCCAGGCGAAATACCACATGGTGCAATCTCCTATGCAATCGGGTTGAACGCGCTCAGTACGCGTTGGGGTTTTCGTCCATCGACGCGGCGCTGACCTTACCCTTCAGCACCCGGTACACCCAGGTGGTGTAGCCGATGATGATCGGCAGGAACACGACGGTGGCCAGCAGCATGATCCACAGGGTCAGGCGGCTGCTCGAGGCGTCCCACACGGTCAGGCTGGAGCCGGGCTGGCTGGAAGAGGGCAGCAGGAACGGGAAGATCGCAAAGCCCACGGTCAGGATGATGCCGGCGATGGCCGTGCCCGAGGCGATGAACGCCAGCCCGCCGCGGCGCTTGCGCAGCAGCAGTGCGCTGAGCAGCAGGCCGAGCAGGCCGGCGACCGGCGCCAGCGCGGTCAGCGGCATCGTCTGGTAGTTGTGCATCCAGCCGCCGATCTCGCCCAGCACCGCGGTCTTCAGCAGCGGGTTGGTGGCGCCGTCGGTGACCACTTGCGAGGTCACCGCATAGCCGGGCAGACCCATCGCCACCCACACGCCGGCGGCGGCGAACAGCGCGCAGGCCACCAGCGCGGCCACGCTGCCGTAGCGGGCCGCGCGCTCGGCCACCGGGCCGTCGGTCTTCAGCACCAGCATCGCCGCGCCGTGCGCCACCAGCATGCTCACGCTGAGCAGGCCGGCGAGCAGGGCGAACGGCATCAGCAGGCCGAAGAAGCCGCCCGTGTAGAACACCCGCAGCGTGTCGTCGAAGTGGAACGGCACGCCGAGCAGCACGTTGCCCACCGCCACGCCCATGATCAGCGCCGGGATGAAGCCGCCGATGAACAGCGCCCAGTCCCAGCCGTTGCGCCAGCGCTGGCTGGGCAGCTTGCCGCGGAACTTGAACCCGACCGGGCGCAGGATCAGCGCGAACAGGATCACGAACATGGCCAGGTAGAAGCCGGAGAAGCTGACCGCGTACAGCGGCGGCCAGGCGGCGAAGATCGCGCCGCCGCCGAGCACCAGCCAGACCTGGTTGCCTTCCCAGACCGGGCCGATGGTGTTGACCACCAGCCGGCGTTCGGCGTCGTTTTTGGCCACGAACGGCAGCAGCGCGCCGACGCCCAGGTCGAAGCCGTCCATCACCGCGAAGCCGATCAGCAGGATGCCGAGCAGCAGCCACCAGATCAGGCGCAGCGTGGTGTAGTCCAATGCAATGAAGTCCATCGTCATTCTCCTGCCGGGATCAGAGTTGACCGGCGGCCGCGGTGGCGGCAAGGGGCGCGGCGGGGCGCGGGGTCGGCTGCAGCAGCGCCGGCAGGTCGTCGGGACCCTTGCGGATCGCCTTGAGCATCAGCTTGATCTCGATGACCAGCAGCACGGTGTAGATCGCCACGAACCCGGCCAGGGTGATCAGGATGTCGTGCAGGGCCAGGCCGGAGGCGGCGTAGAAGGTCGGCAGTACACCTTCCACCGCCCACGGCTGACGGCCGTATTCGGCGACGAACCAGCCGCATTCGATCGCGATCCACGGCGCCGGCAGGGTCCACACCGCCAGCTTCAGGAACCAGCGCTTTTGCTCGAAGTTGTGCTTGCATGAGAACCACATCGCGGCGATGAAGAACGCGATCAGGTAGAAGCCCAGGCCGGCCATGACCCGGAACGTCCAGAACAGCGGCAGCACGCGCGGCACGGTATCCAGCGCCGCCTTGGAGATCTCCTCGGGAGTGGCGTTGAGGATGTCGTCGCGGTAGCGCTTGAGCAGCAGGCCGTGGCCCAGGTCCTGCCAGTGGCGGTCGAACACTTCGCGCGCCTGCGCGTCGTTGCGGTCGGCCTTGAGCCGTTCCAGCGCGCCGTAGGCGATCTGGCCGCCGCGGATGCGGTGCTCGGCGCGGCCGACCAGTTCCAGGATGCCGGGAATCGGCGTGTTCAACGAGCGCGTGGCGACCAGGCCCATCAGGTACGGCACCTTGATCGCGTAGTCGTTCTTGCCGGTGGTCTGGTTGGGGATGCCGAAGGCGGTGAAGTCGGCCGGGGCCTGCTCGGTCTCCCACATCGCCTCGATCGCGGCCAGCTTCATCTTCTGGTGTTCGTTGGCGGCGTAGCCGCTCTCGTCGCCGAGCACCACCACCGACAGCGAGGACGCCAGGCCGAACGCGGCGGCGACCGCGAACGAGCGCCGCGCCATGTCGCGGTGCTTGCCGCGCAGCAGGTACAGCGCGCTGATCGACATCACGAACACCGCGCCGGTCACGTAGCCGGCGCTGACCGTGTGCACGAACTTGGCCTGCGCCACCGGGTTGAACAGCACCGCCATGAAGTCGACCACCTCCATGCGCATCGTGTCCGGGTTGAACACCGCGCCGGTCGGGTTCTGCATCCAGCCGTTGGCGATCAGGATCCACACCGCCGACAGGTTGGTGCCCAGCGCCACCAGCCAGGTCACCATCAGGTGCTTGACCGGCGAGAGCTTGTTCCAGCCGAAGAAGAACAGGCCGATGAAGCTGGCCTCCAGGAAGAACGCCATCAGCCCCTCGATCGCCAGCGGCGCGCCGAAGATGTCGCCGACGTAGTGGCTGTAGTAGGACCAGTTCATGCCGAACTGGAACTCCATCACGATGCCGGTGGCCACGCCCATCGCGAAGTTGATGCCGAACAGCACGCCCCAGAACAGGGTCATGCGCCGCCACACCTCCTTGCGGGTCATGACGTACACGCTCTCCATGATCGCGATCATGAAGGACAGGCCGAGAGTGAGCGGGACGAACAGGAAGTGGTACATCGCGGTCATGGCGAACTGCAGCCGCGACAGCTCTACGACAGTGGTGTCGATCATGGCTGTGCTACCTCGTGGAGAATGTGCATCTGGGTGGCCGGGTGGCGGTAGGTTGGGGGCGATGTTCCGCTTCCGTCGCGGATCCGGCCTTGATCCAGATCAATGCCGGTGCTGGCCGGGATCGGCATCGTGACGGCACGCGGCGGCCCCGACCGGGATGCCGCCTTACAATGGCGGCCTGTTCGCCGCGCCGAGCCCGTTTTGACCGATCCCGCCGAGTCGTCCGCCGCACCGCCCGCCGAGTCGCCGCACCTGCGGCAGCAGCGCGTGCGCTGGCTGGCGTCGCTGGCCGCGGCGGCGCGTGGGCCGCAACGGATGGCCGCCGCGGCGATCAGCCTGTCCGGGGCGCTGTTGATCGTGCAGGCCGGCGCCATCGCCTGGCTGCTGCAGGCCTTGCTGGTGGAGCGTGGCGAGCTGCAGCAGGCGCTGCCCGCATTCGCCGTGCTGGCGCTGGTATTGGTTGTACGCGCGTTGCTCGGCGCCTGCGCGCAGCGCGCCGCTGGTGATGTCGCCGACGCGGCCAAGTTCGAGCTGCGTCGGCGCGTGTACCGGCGCCTGCTGCAGCGCGGCCCGCTGTGGCTGCGCGGCCAGCGCAACGGCGAGCTGGGCGAACTGCTGCTGGCGCACGGCGACGCGCTGGACGGCTACTACGCCGGCTATCAGCCGGCGCGGCTGGAAGTGAGCGTGGTGCCGCTGCTGATCCTGCTCGCGGTCGGCTGGAGCGACTGGGTGGTGGGCCTGCTGCTGTTGTTCACCGCGCCGCTGGTGCCGATCTTCATGATGCTGGTCGGCTGGGGCGCCGAGGCGGCCGGGCGCCGCCAGCTGCGCGAGCTGGCGCGGATGGGCGGGCATTTCGCCGACCGGCTCAAGGGCCTGGGCCTGCTGCGCCTGTACGGCCGCGGCGAGGACGAACTGCGCGGCATCGCCGCCGCCGCCGAGGGCGTGCGCGAACGCACGTTGAAGGTGCTGCGCATCGCGTTCCTGTCCTCGACCGTGCTCGAGTTCTTCGCCTCGGTCAGCGTGGCGATGGTGGCGATGTACCTGGGCCTGAGCTACCTGGGCATGATCGCGCTGCACGCGGCGGTGCCGACGCTGGACGTGGGCGTGTTCTGCCTGCTGCTGGCGCCGGAGTTCTACGCGCCGCTGCGGCGCCTGGCCGCGCACTACCACGACCGCGCCAACGCGCTGGCGGCCGCGGCCGAGGTGGAGCGCCTGCTCGGCGAGCTGCCGGATGCGGCGGCATCGTTGGCGCCGTTCGTGTCGTCGCCGTCCGTTGCCGCGCCGCCTGCGTCGCTGACGCCGCCGTTGTCTGCGCTGGCTGCTCCTGCGACGCCGGCGGCACCTGATGGAGTCGTAGCGACCGCGTCGCCTGCAGCGCCCGTAGTGCCTGCGGCATCCGGGGCACCTGCAGCACCTTTAGCATCTGCTGGGGCACCCACGGTGCCTGCAACGCGCGCAGTGCCTGAAGGATCCTCATTGCCCGCCATGCCCACAGCGGTGGCGACGCCGGCAGCGCCCACCCAGCCGCTGCTGCGCGCCGAGGACGTGACGCTGCGGCCGCAGGGCGCGCGCTGCGATGCGTTGCGCGATCTGTCCTTCAGCCTGCAGCCTGGCCAGCGTCTGGCCCTGGTCGGGCCCAGCGGCAGCGGCAAGAGCACGCTGCTCGAAGCGCTGGCCGGCTGGCTGCCGCCGCGCGCCGGCCGCCTGCAGCTGCGTCCCGGGCTGCGCGTCGGCTATGCCGGGCAGCGCCCTTACCTGTTCCACGGCAGCATCGCTGACAACCTGCGCCTGGCCGATCCGCAGGCCAGTGCCGCGCAATTGCAGGCCGCGGCCGAGGCGGCGCAGGTCATGCGCTTCGCCGCGCGCCTGCCGCTGGGCCTGGACACCGTGATCGGCGAACGCGGCTTCGGCCTGTCCGGTGGCGAGGCGCGGCGCATCGGTCTGGCGCGGTTGCTGCTGCGCGATCCGGACCTGCTGCTGCTGGACGAACCCACCGCCTTCCTCGATCCGCAGACCGAGGCCGAACTGCTGCGCACGTTGGCCGCCTTCAGCCACGGCCGCAGCGTGATCGTCGCCACCCACAGCGAGGCGGCGATGCGCTGGGCCGACAGCGTGCTGCGGCTGCCGGCGCGCGCCGCGGCCGACGCCGCGATCGGAGCGGCGCCATGAGCGGTCCCGCACGCGACGACCTGCGCAGCGTGTTCGGCCGCCACTACGGCCGCCTGCTGCTGACCGCGCTGCTGTTGTTGTGCACGATGCTGGCCGGGGTCGGCCTGCTCGGCCTGTCCGGCGGCTTCCTGACCGCCGCGGCGTTGGCCGGCGTGGCCGGCATGGGCAGCGGCTTCAACTTCTTCTCGCCCTCGGCCGGCATCCGCGCGCTGACCTTCGCGCGCATCGCTTCGCGCTACGGCGAAAAGCTGGTCGGCCACGACGCCACCTTGCGCATCGCCCGCGACCTGCGCGTGTGGTTCTTCCGCCGCGCGCTGCCGCTGGCCCCGGCCAGGCTCGGCGCCAGCCGCACCGGCGAACTGCTGGCGCGCTTGATGTCCGACATCGGCGAGGTCGATGGCCTGGTGGTGCGCGCACTGGGACCACTGGCAGCCCTGCTCGGCGTCGGCGCGGTCGGCGTGGCCGCGGCGGCCGCGATCTATTGGCCGGCAGCGCTGGTGTTGGCGCTGCTGGCAGTGGCGATCGGTGCCGGCGTGCCGTGGGTGGTCGCGCGCGGCGGGCGCATGCGCGAGCAGCGCCGCGCGCAGCGGCGCGAGACCTTGCGCACGCTGGCCTACGAAGGCCTGGAAGGCGCCGCCGACCTGGCCGCGCTGGACGCCCAGGCCGACTGGGTCGCGCGCGTGGACGCCAGCGCGCACGACCTGCGCGCGCAGGATCGCCAGCAGCGGCAGCGCCTGATCGGCGGCAATGCGCTGCATGCGCTGTGCGCTGCGCTCGGCTTGCTGGCGATGCTGTGGCTGGCGCTGGGCGCGGCACGCGCCGACCGGATCGGCGCCGAACAGGCGGCCGGCCTGCTATTCCTGACCGTGGCCCTGCTCGAGGTCTGGGCCGGTGCCGGCCTGGCCTGGCAGGCGCTGCAATCCGGGCGCGTGGCCGCGCAACGGTTGCAGGCGATCGCCGGGCAGCGCCCGCCGGTGGCCGACAGTGCGCAGCTGCAGCCGGTGCCCGCGGCCGGCGAGGTGCGGTTCGACGCGGTCGGCTTCGCCTGGCCCGGCGAGACCCGGCGCGTGCTCGACGGCATCGACCTGCGCATCGCGCCGGGCGAGCGCATCGCCATCAGCGGCGACAGCGGCAGCGGCAAGACCACCTTATCGGCGCTGCTGCTGCGGCTATGGGATCCGCAGCAGGGCAGCATCCGTTTCGCCGGCGTCGACCTGCGCGACCTGGCGCAGGCGCAATGGCACCAGCGCATCGCCTGGCTGCCGCAGGGCGCCCCGGTGTTCGCCGGCAGCGTGCGCGACAACCTGCGCCTGGGCGCGGCCGACGCCGACGACGCCACACTGCAACGCGCGCTCGCCGACGTACGCCTGGACGCATGGCTGCTCGAAGTCGGCGGCCTGGACGCCTGGCTGGGCGAGAACGGCGCGACCATGTCCGCCGGCCAAGCCCGGCGCCTGGCCCTGGCCCGCGCGCTGCTGCGCAACGCGCCGCTGCTGGTGCTGGACGAACCCACCGAAGGCCTGGACGTGGACACCGCACAGGCCCTGCTGCGCGACCTGACCCAGGCGCTGGGCCAGCGCAGCCTGCTGCTGATCAGCCACGACGCGCTGCCCGAAGGCGTGGTGCATACGCGTTATCGCATGCAGCAGGGGCGACTGCAGGCCGAGCCGTAGTGCCCGGAATCGGCCGCGATGATCATCAGCGCATGGGCTGAGGGCGGATGCAGTCGGGACTGAAGTCCCTCCCACAAGGGCAGCAGCATGCCGTTGCATCGTCGCGAGCGGTGCCGCGTAGCCTGGCGCCATCAACCATGATGAGAAACCGCGAGCCATCCGTCAGCGAGCACCTCTCGGAGCCGAACTACATGTCGGGGCTGAAGCCCCTCCTACAAAAAGCAGCAGATTCCTGCGGTCGCAAGAAGCTCCTTGTAGGAGCGGCTTCAGCCGCGACCAACGCAACAGGCAGCAGCGAACTTTCCGAGACAGGATGCAGTCGGGACTGAAGTCCCTCCCACAAGAGGCCTTGGGCCTCTACGTTGCCGGAAATCCTTGTGGGAGCGACTTCAGTCGCGACGAGCAGAGCGTTGAATCATCCGCCTGCCATTGCGGCCGGGGCACACATCCGCCCGCTACAGCGCGTCCAGAAACCCCTTCACCGCCGGCCCGAAGCGCGCGAAATCCACCAGGAACGCATCGTGGCCCTGCGGCGAGTCCAGGCCCAGGAACTGCGCATCGGCGCCGCCGGCGCGCAGGCCGTCGGCGATCTGCTGCTGCTGCTGCACCGGGAACAGGATGTCGGTGTTGGCGCCGATCGCCAACGCGCGCTCGACGTGGATCGTCGCCAGTCCGGCGAGCACGTCGCCATCGGCGTACTCGGCCAGGTCGAACCAGTCCATCGAACGGCTCAGGTACAGGTAGCAGTTCGGATCGAAGCGGCGCACGAAGCGCCGCGCATGGCCTTCCAGATAGCTTTCGACCTGGAACTCCAGGCCGAACGGGTCGTCGTGCGCCTGCTCCGAATCCAGCCGCACGCGACCGAAGCGGCCGTCCCATTCCAGCGCCGAGCGGTAGGTGATGACGCCCAGCTTGCGCGCCATGCGCATGCCCGACTCGGGATAGGTGGCCTCGTCGTAGTCGCCGCCGTTCCAGTTCGGATCCAGACGGATCGCTTCGCGCTGCAGGGAGCGGATCGCGATCGAGAACGGCAACGCCTGCGCGCTGCCGGAGATGTTGATGTGGCTGCGCGCCAGCCGCGGATGCCGGCGCAACAGCGCCAGCGCGGTCATGCCGCCCATCGAGTTGCCGATCAGGCAGGCCAGCCGTTCGATGCCCAGCGTGCGCACCACGTGCGCGGCGGCGTCGGCGACGTCCTCGATCGACAGCTCCGGGAAGCGCAGGCGATACGGCTGCGCGTCGTCCGGATGCGGCGAGGACGGACCGGTCGAGCCCTTGCAGCTGCCCAACGAATTCACGCAGATCACGAACCAGCGCTGGGTGTCGATCGGCTTGCCGGCGCCGAGCATCGCCTCCCACCAGCCGGGGCTGGGATCGTCGGCATGCGCGGCGGCGTGCGCGTCCGGCGACAGCCCGGTGACGATCAGGATCGCGTTGCTGCGGTCCGGCGCCAGCGTGCCCCAGGTTTCGTAGGCGACGCGCGCATCGCGCAGCTGGCCGCCGCGCTTCATCGGGAACGGCGAGGGCAGGGCGAGGAAGCGGCTGCCGGGAGGGATGAATTCGGTCATGCGCCGATTCTAGCCGTGCGGCGGCGGGCGCGGCGTGCGCGCAGCGTGGCGGAGGACGATGCGGAGGCGATGCACGCAAGGCCGATGTTCCTCTAGGAGCAGCTTCAGCCGCGACATCGGCGCCGGAAGGATGTCGGCTACGGAAAATCTCTGTCGCGGCTGAAGCCGCTCCTACAGGAGCATCCGTCAGGCTCTCCGATCACTAACTCCACTGGCGCCGCCGCGGGGAGCGTTACCGTGACCGGCACAGTTTTTAGGTCGCCTTCCTGGCGCATCGCGTTGCCGCTGGTCGAGAGCCGCGGCAGGACCTGCGTACGGTGTGGCGAAGGACGATGCGGCGGCGACGCGCAAGGTCACTGCTCCCTGTAGGAGCGGCTTTAGCCGCGACATTGGTGCCGGAAAGATGTCGGCTGCGGAAAATCTCTGTCGCGGCTGAAGCCGCTCCTACAGGAGGACCCGTCAGCGCTTTCCGATCACCAGTTCCACCGGCGTCGCCGTCGGCAGCGTCACCGTGACCGGTGCCGATTCCAGGTCGCCTTCCTGGCGCATCGCGTTGCCGCTGGCCGAGAGCCGCGCCAGGACCTGCACCTGCTTCAGTTGCGAGAGCTTCTGCGTCGGCATCGGGCTGTCGGCGTCGCTCAGGGTCACGCGCAGCGGCAGCGCTTGCAGCGGATGCTTCTGCACCGCGACCGGCATCGGCGGGCCGCCGGGCACGCGCGCGATCACGAACACGCTGGCGTCGCCGCGCAGGCGCACGCGTGCGGCGAATTCCGGGTCCAGCGATACCGCAACGCTGAGCGTGCCGGCAGCGGCGGGGGCAGGCGAAGCTGCGGCGTTCGGCGCGGCCGTTGCGCTTGCCGTAGCCGTTGCCGCCGCGCCTGGCGCAGCGGCCGGCAGCGCCGGCAACCCGGCATCGGCGCGCGCCGCATCGATCTGTGGGCGCAGCGCGGCGGCGGTGGCCGCATCCACGCGTGGCAGCAGCGCTTCCCAGGTGGCGGCGGCCTCGGCATTCCGGCCGCGCTGGCGCTGCGCGATGCCCAGGAACCACGCGGCGCGCTCGCTGTCCGGCGCCACCTGCAAGGCGTGCCGCAGCCACGCAATGCCCTGGTCGTCGAACTGGCGCTGCGGATCGGCGAGCGCACGCGCTTCGGCCGCCGGCACCAGCCATTGCGCTTCGTCCGGCGCCAGCTGCACCGCGCGCGCGAACGCGGCGGCGGCCTCGGCGGGGCGGCCCAGCGACATCTGCGAGCGCGCCAACAGCGCCCAGCCGTCGGCGCGATTGGGGTCCTTGGCCAGCGTCGCCTTTAGTTGCGCCACGCCGTCTTCCAGGGTGCGCGGCGCCTCGCGGTTCTGCGCCTGCAGCGCGCGCGGCGTGCCAACCAGCGCGTACAGCGCGGCCGACGCCACGCCCAGCGCCAGCACCGCCACGACCAGCAGCGCCATTCCGCCTCGGCCGCGCCGCAACGGCCACAGCACCGCAGCGAAGACCAGCGCGGCCAGGACCGCCGCGGCGCCATGCATGCCCCAGCTCAGCATCGGCTCACCATTCCTGTTCGTCCTGCGCCGGCGGCGCCGCGTCGGCCGGCGCGCGGCGGCGCACCACCCACACCAGCAGCAGCGCGCCCGCACCGAGCAACGCCAGCGGTCCGAACCACAGCAGCCAGGTGCGCGATTCCACCTGCGGCCGATACAGCACGAATTCGCCGTAGCGATCGACCAGGAAGCGCTTGATCTGCGCGTCCGATTTTCCCTGCTGCATCAATTGCAGCACTTCGCGACGCAGGTCCAGCGCGATCTGCGCATGCGAGTCGGCCAGCGACTGGTTCTGGCACTGCACGCAACGCAGTTCGGCGGTCAGCGCATGGAAGCGCGCTTCCTCGGCCGCCGAGCGATAGGCCAGCGGCGTCGGGTCGGACGCCGGCTGCGCGCCTGCGTGCGCGGCGCAGGCCAGCAGTACCAGCAGCACGAGCCAGCGGCAGTTCACGGCGCAGCCCGGCCCTGTTTGGAGGTCGGCGCATCGCGTTCGGCCTTGAGCAGCGCCGGCAGCAGTTCGTCCTGGACGATCTGGTCGGTCAGCGCGCCGGAATGCTTCCAGCGCACCACGCCGTGCGCGTCGACCAGGAACGTCTCCGGCGCGGCGGCCACGCCCCAGTCGATCGCGGTGCGCCCGTCCGGGTCGAACAGCACCACGAAGAACGGGTTGCCCAACTGCTCCAGCCAGTGCAGCGCGTCTTCGCGCGTGTCTTTCCAGTCGTAGCCGATCACCCGCACGCGCTTGGTCAGCGCGAAGCGGGTCAGCACCGGATGTTCCTCGCGGCACGCCGGGCACCAGCTGCCCCACACGTTGAGCACGTACGGCGCGCCGCGCAGCTCGGTGCTGCGCACGCGGATCGACGCATCGTGCAGTACTGGCAGCTCGAACGCCGGCGCCGGCTTGCCGATCAGCGCCGACGGCAGCGCGTCGCGATCGGCCATGCCCGAACGCTGTACCGCATAGAACATCAGCGCCAGCAGGCCGAGGAAGAACAGGGCGCCGAGCACGATGGCGGCAAGCGGCAGGCGGCGGCGGGGAGCAGGGGCGGACATCAGGATTTCTCCGGGGAACGACGGAAGCGCCGGTCGCCGGCGGTGACGAAGCCACCCAGCGCCATCAGCGCCGCGCCGAGCCAGATCCAGCGAACGAACGGTTTGACATGCAGGCGCATCGCCCAGGCGTTGCCGCCCAGCGGTTCGCCCAGGGCGATGTAGACATCGCCGAACAGGCCGGGGTGGATGCCGGCCTCGCTCAGGCTCTGGCCACCGCTGGCGTACACACGCTTCTCCGGATGCAGCAGCGCCAGCGGATGGTCGTCGCGCAACACCTGCACGTGCGCGCGTTCGGACACGTAGTTGGGGCCGCGGATCTCGTCCAGGCTCTGGAACTCGAAACGGTAGCGGCCCATCTGCAGGCTCTGCCCCGGCGCCAGCGCCACTTCGCGTTGCTGGTCCAGCGCTTCGACCAGCAGCGCGCCGGTCAGGAACACCGCGATGCCGGCGTGGGCCAGGGTCATGCCCAGCATCTCGGCGGTGAAGCGGCTGCCCTTGAGCTGGAACCGGCTCCACACGAAGCGCGCGGTGCCGAGCAGCACCCAGGCCGCGCCGGCCACGCCGGCGGCGGTCTTCCACGGGCCCTGCGGCGCCAGGAAGAAGCCGAGCACACCGGCCAACAGGGCAAGCCCGGCCCACGGCGCCAGCAGCGCCAGCGGCCGCGACGGCTGTTCGCGCTGCCAGCGGGTCAGCGGCCCGAACGGCAGCAGCGCCACCAGCGGCGCCATCAGCACCACGAACAGGGTGCCGAAGTAGGGCGGGCCGACCGACAGCTTGCCCAGCCCCAGCGCGTCGGCCAGCAGCGGATACAGCGTGCCCAGCAGCACCATCGCGCAGGCGCAGGTCAGCAGCAGGTTGTTGGCCAGCAGCAGGGTCTCGCGCGAGGATGCGGCGAAGCGCTGGCGCTCGTCGCCGGCCGTGGCGCCGATGCGCCCGCCGCGCAGCGCGTACAGCAGCAGTGCGCCGCCGCAGACCAGGCTCAGGAACACCAGGATGAACAGCCCGCGGCTGGGATCGGCGGCGAATGAGTGCACGCTGGTCAGCACTCCCGAGCGCACCAGGAACGTGCCCAGCAGCGACAGCGAGAATGCGGCGATCGCCAGCAGCAGCGTCCAGGCGGTGAAGCTGCCGCGCTTTTCGGTCACCGCCTGCGAATGCAGCAGCGCCGCGCCGGCCAGCCACGGCATGAAGCTGGCGTTCTCCACCGGGTCCCAGAACCACCAGCCGCCCCAGCCCAGCTCGTAGTACGCCCACCAGCTGCCCAGCGCGATGCCGATGGTCAGGAAGCCCCAGGCCACGTTGGTCCACGGCCGCGTCCAGCGCAGCCAGCGCGCATCGACATGGCCGTCGAGCAGCGCGGCGATCGCGAACGCGAACGGCACCGCGAAGCCGACGTAGCCGGCGTACAGCAGCGGCGGGTGGATCACCAGGCCCGGGTCCTGCAGCAGCGGATTGAGGTCGCGGCCTTCCAGCGGCGCCGGCAGCAGCCGCGCGAACGGGTTGGAGGTGAACAGCAGGAACGCCAGGAAGCCCAGGCTGACCAGCGCCAGCGTGCCGATCACCCGCGCCATCACCGGCGTCGGCAGGCTGCGCGAGAACAGCGCCACCGCGCCGGTCCACAGCGCCAGGATCAGCGTCCACAGCAGCAGCGAGCCTTCGTGCGCGCCCCACACCGCCGAATAGCGGTACATCAGCGGCAGCAGCGAGTTGGAATTCTCGGCCACGTAGCGCACCGAAAAGTCCTGCACCAGGAACGCATGGGTCAGCACCGCGAAGGCGCCGGCGACCAGCGCCAGCTGCGCGAACGCGGCCGGCCGCGCCACCGCCATCCAGCGCGCGTCGCCGCGCTGCGCACCGGCCAACGGCACCACCGCCTGCAGCAGCGCCGCGAGCAGGGCCAGGATCAGCAGGACTTGGCCGAGTTCAGGGAGCATGGTGAAGCCGGGACTCGGGACTCGGGACTCGGGACCCGGAAAAGCCAACGCTCAGGCCGCGCGCGGTCTTGCTGTTACGAGTCCCGAGTCCCGAGTCCCGAGTCCCGCAAAACACTCCCGTCACTGCGCCGTCTCCGGCACAGCGTGCTTGCGATGCGCACTGCCCATCTTGTCTTCCAGTTCCTTGGGCATGTAGGTCTCGTCGTGCTTGGCCAGCACGTCCTCGGCCACGAACACGCCGTCGCGCATGCGCCCGGTGGCCACCACCGCCTGGCCCTCGCGGAACAGGTCGGGCAGGATCCGGTCGTAGCTGACGGTCAGCTGCGCGTCGCCGTCGGTGACCCGGAACCGTGCCAGCAGCGAACCGGGCGCGCGCTGGAACGAGCCTTTCTCGACCATGCCGCCGAGGCGGAAGCGCGCGTGCTCGCCGGTCTTGCCGGCCAGCACTTCGGCCGGGGTGTACAGGTAGGCGGTATTGCGCTGCAGGGCCATCGCCACCAGCGTGGTGGTCAGGCCGGCGGCCAGCACCAGCACCATCAGCAGCAGCAGGCGGCGCTTGCGTTGCGGGTTCATCGGCTCAGGTCCAGCGTGGCCGGGTCGGCCTTGGGTTGCTGCTTGCGCTGCGCGCGCAGCCGCGCCGCGCGCAGGGCGCCGCGCAGCTGCAGCCGCGCCAGCACGAAGTCGGCCAGCAGCACGCCGACGAACACCGCATAGGCGCCGATCACGTAGGGCAGGTAGTTCATGCGCGCGCCTCCGCCAGTTTCGCCACCCAGTCCTTGCCGGCCTCGCGGCGCAGGTTGTCGGCGCGCGCGCGCGCCAGCAGCGAGCCGGCGAACCAGAACTTGGTCGCCGCCACCATCAGCCACAGCGGCGGCAGCATGCTCGCATCCATGCTCGACTCGCCGAACAGGCGGATGGTCTGGCCCTGGTGCAGCGAATTCCACCACACCACCGAATAGCGGATCACCGGCAGCAGCACCACGCCGACGATGGCCAGCAGCCCGGCGGCGCGCGCGGCGTTGCGGCGGTCCTCGATCGCCAGGTACAGGCCCATCACCCCGATGTACAGGAACAGCAGGATCAGTTCGGTGGTCAGGCGCGGGTCCCAGTCCCACCAGGCGCCCCACATCGGCTTGCCCCAGATGCTGCCGGTCAGCAGGGTGATCACGGTGAAGGCGGCGCCGATCGGCGCGCAGGCCATCGCCAGCACCTCGCACAGCTTGATCCGCCACACCGCCGCGATCGCCGCGTACAGCGCCATCAGCCCGAACACGAACAGGCTCATCCAGGCGCTGGGCACGTGGATGTAGAGGATGCGGAAGGCGTCGCTCTGCAGGCGGTCGGCCGGCACCACGAACAGCGCCTGCCAGATGCCCAGCCCGCCCAGCAGCAGCGCGGCCAGGTAGCACCACGGCGTCCAGCGCGCGGCGAAGCGGTCGAAGGCGGGGGGCGAGCCGAGTTGGTGGAACCAGCGGACGACGGAGGACATGCGGTCGATTCTAGCGGGCGGAGGGCGTGCTACGGTGCGGCGACAACGGTGCGACGATAGCGCAGGACAAGGCGATGGTGCGGCCCGCGACGCGTTGGCGCTGCGCCACGTGCGCTCAGCTCAACGAGATGCGGATCGCCGCCGCCGCCGCCAGCGGCGCCAGCACCAGTCCCAGCACCAATCCGGCCGCCAGCAGCAGCAGGCCGCCGCTGGGGTCCAGGCCCTGCGCGGCGGCCGCCACGCTGCCGGCGCCGAACACCAGCACCGGCACGTACAGCGGCAGCGCCAGCAGCGCGACCAGGATCCCGGCGCGCTTCATGCTCACCGTCAACGCCGCCACCACTGCGCCGATCAGGCTCAGCAGCGGCGTGCCCAGCGCCAACGATGCCAGCAGCACCGGCATTCGGTCATGCGGCAGGTGCAGCAATTCGCCGAGCAGCGGGGTCGCCACGATCAGCGGCAGCGCGGTGGTCAGCCAGTGCAGCAGCACCCGCACCAGCACCAGCCAGGCCAGCGGCACCGGCGCCAGCAGCCACTGTTCCAGCGAGCCGTCCTCGGCGTCGCCGCGGAACAGGCTGTCCAGCGCCAGCAGCCCGGCCAGCAGCGCCGCCAGCCACAGCGCGGCGCCGGCGACCTCGCCGAGCAGGCGCGGCTGGTTGCCCAGCGCCAGCGCGAACAGGGCCACGATCAGCAGCGCGAACAGCGCCGGCTGCAGCGCGTCGCCGCGGCGCCGCCACAGCAGGCGCAGGTCGCGCAGCAGCAGCGCGCGGGTGGCCTGCCACAACGAGGGCACCGGCGCGGCCAGGCTCATGCCGCCACCCCGCTCAGGCTCAGCATGCGCGTACGCACCGGCGGCGCGGCGTAGGCGCCATGGGTGGTGACCAGCGCCGCGCCGCCGCTGCGCAGGTGCGCGGCGATCATCCGGTTGACCAGGGTGATGCCGTCCAGGTCGAGGTTGGCGTAGGGCTCGTCGAGCAGCCACAGCGGCGCCGGCGACAGCCACACCCGGGCCAGCGCCAGGCGCTTCTTCTGCCCGGCCGACAGCTGCCGCACCAGCGTGTCCTCGTAGCCGGCCAGGCCGACGATGGCCAGCGCGCTGCCCGGCATCTGCTTGGCGCGGCGGCCCTGCAGGCCGCACAGGTAGTGCAGGTTCTCCAGCGTGCTCAGGTCCGCCTTCAGCGCGCCCAGGTGGCCCAGGTAGGCCATGTAGCGCGCGCGGTCGCCGCGGCGCACGGGATGGCCGTCGATCTCGATGCGCCCGGCCTCGGCGCGCAGCAGCCCGACCAGCACGCGCAGCAGCGTGGTCTTGCCGGCGCCGTTGTCGCCCTGCACCAGCAGCGCTTCGCCGGCATCCAGGTGGAAGTCCAGCGGGCCGAACACGGCGGCGTCGTCGCGGGCGAAGGTGAGCCCGTGCGCGGCCAGCAGCGGCGGCGGGGAATGCAACGGATCGGTCATTGGCGAAGGGCCGCAGCGGACGGCGCGGCGGCAGGCGGTGGGTGCGGGAGGCGCGCATTGTATCGGCATGCGGCCGCCCGCCGCGGGCGCCGCTGCACGGCGTGCGGCGCCTGTGGCGTGGCGCGGCGGCGCACGCCGTGCAGGGAACGCTGTTTTGCGTGGCGGCGGCGCATCGCCGGCAAGCGGCTTTGCGTACACTCGGCGCTTTCCCGCTCCCGTACCCGGACGCATGCACCCGCAGACCAAGCTGCCCAAGGTGGGCACCACCATCTTCACCGTGATGTCGCAACTGGCCGCCGAGCACGGCGCGGTCAACCTGGGCCAGGGCTTTCCCGACTTCGCCGCGCCGGCGCGGCTGATCGACACGCTCGCCCAGGCGATGCGCGACGGCCACAACCAGTACCCGCCGATGACCGGAGTGCCGGCGCTGCGCCAGGCGATCGCCGGCAAGGCACTGCGCTGCTACGGCGCGCAGGTCGACCCGGACACCGAGGTCACCGTGACCAGCGGCGCCACCGAGGCACTGTTCAACGCGATCCATGCGGTGGTGCGGCCGGGCGAGGAAGTGATCGTGCTGGATCCGGCCTACGACAGCTACGAGCCGGCGATCGACCTGGCCGGCGCGCGCGCGGTGCACGTGCCGCTGGACCCGCAGACCTTCGCGGTGGACTGGGAGCGGGTCCGCGCGGCGATCACCCCGCGCACGCGGCTGCTGATCCTCAACAGCCCGCACAACCCGTCCGGCGCGATGCTCGGCGCCGACGACCTGCAGGCGGTCGCCGAGCTGCTGCGCGGCAGCGACATCTTCCTGATCTCCGACGAGGTCTACGAACACATCGTGTTCGACGGCCGCCGCCACGAATCGGTGCTGCGCTGGCCGGAACTGCGCGAGCGCGCCTTCGTCATCTCCAGCTTCGGCAAGACCTACCACTGCACCGGCTGGAAGATCGGCTACGCGATCGCGCCGCCGGCGCTCAGCGCCGAGTTCCGCAAGGTCCACCAGTACAACACCTTCACCAGCTTCGGCCCGGCCCAGTACGCCTTCGCCGCGATGATCCGCGACGAACCCGAGCACGACGAGCAGCTGGGCGCGTTCTACCAGGCCAAGCGCGACCGCTTCCGCGAACAGCTGCTGACCACCCGGCTGAAGCCGTTGCCGGTGCCGGGCGGTTATTTCCAGCTGGTCGACTATTCGGCGATCAGCGACCTGCCCGACACCGAGTTCGTGAAGTGGCTGACCATCGAGAAGGGCGTGGCCGCGATCCCGCTGTCGCCGTTCTACCAGACCCCGCCGCCCGGCCAGCGCCTGGCGCGGCTGTGCTTCGCCAAGAACGAAGCAACGCTGGATGCCGCGATCGAGCGATTGCGGCGGCTCTGACGAGCCGCCGGGACCAGGGACCGGGGACCGGGGACCCGGAAGAGCAAAAGCCGCTCGCTCTTGATTTTCCGGGTCCCCGGTCCCTGGTCCCTGGTCCCGATCCTTCAAACCTCCGGACACTCTGCATGCACCCCATCGACCTCCGCATCTCCCTGGTCCAAGGCGACACCCGCTGGCACGATCCGGCCGGCAATCGCGCGCACTACGCCGAACTGCTGGCGCCGCTGGTCGGTGCTACCGACCTGGTGATCCTGCCGGAGACCTTCACCAGCGGCTTCTCCAACGAGGCGCTGGATCAGGCCGAGGGCATGGACGGGCCGACCGTGGCCTGGATCCGCGAGCAGGCGGCGCGGCTGGGCGCGGCGGTGACCGGCAGCGTGCAGTTGCGCGTGGCCGGCGAGGATGGGGCGACCCAGGTCTTCAATCGCCTGCTGTGGGCCACGCCCGACGGCGCGCTGCAGCACTACGACAAGCGCCACCTGTTCCGCTACGCCAACGAGCACCAGCGCTATGCCGCCGGGCGCGAGCGGCTGTGCGTGGACTGGAAGGGCTGGCGGATCAATCCGCAGGTCTGCTACGACCTGCGCTTCCCGGTGTTCTGCCGCAACCGCTACGACGTCGAACGCCCGGGCCAGCTGGACTTCGACCTGCAACTCTTCGTCGCCAACTGGCCGTCGGCGCGCGCCTATCCGTGGCGCACGCTGCTGCGCGCGCGCGCGATCGAGAACCTGTGCTTCGTGGCCGCGGTCAACCGGGTGGGCGAGGACGGCAACGGCCTGCACTATGCCGGCGACAGCGCGGTGATCGATTTCCTCGGCCAGCCGCAGCTGGAGATCCGCGAGCGCGAGCAGGTGGCCACCACCACGATCTCGGCGGCGGCGCTGGCCGCGCACCGCGAGCGCTTCCCGGCGATGCTCGATGCCGACGCCTTCAGCCTCGGCGCGGCCAACGCCGATCGCTGAACGGCGCCGTGCCGGACCCGGTTTCCACCACGCCGCCTTGGGCGGCGCGCTGCTAGGCTCGGCGTCGTTTTCACATCCACGGAGCGTGCCATGAACAAGCTGTTGACCACCGCCGCGCTGCTCGCCGGCATCGCCTTCATGCCGCAGGCGCATGCCGCCGGCAACATCGATTGCCAGTTGCGCTTCAACCTGTCCGGCTGGTCGGTGTTCTACAAGACCGCGTCCGGCACCGGCACCATCACCTGCGACAACGGCTCCAAGATCCCGGTCAAGATCAGCGCCAAGGGCGGCGGGCTGAGCGTGGGCAAGTCGAAGATCGTCGACGGCCGCGGGCGTTTCACCGGCGCCTACACCCTAAACGACCTGTTCGGCACCTACGCAACGGCTGAGGCGCACGCCGGCGCGGCCAAGTCCTCCGACGCGCAGGTGATGACCAAGGGCGATATCTCGCTGGCCCTGGCCGGCACCGGCAAGGGCTGGGACCTGGGCGTAGCGGTCGGCGGCTTCACCATCGAGCGGCGCTGAGCCGCGCGGCGCCGCCTGCGATCGCAGCGGCGCCGGGGCGCAGCGGGTCGCTTGAAAAAGCCCGCTGCGCCGGCAGTTGCGCTTACTGCTGGGCGAACACCCAGGCCAGCTGGCCGCGCACCGGTTCCTTGGCGGCCAATGCCTGCCTGTACAGCGTGCGCGCGGCCCAGCAGGCGTCCTCGTCGCTGGCCTGCGCCATCTGCGGCAACACCTTCACCAGGCGCTGCTGCTCATCGGAGGGCAGGCCACCGATCAGGCTGCTCATCGCCGCTTCCACGTCGGCCGGTGCCACCGTCTGCGGCGGCGTATTGCTCAGCTGCGCATCGGTGGCCTTGAGCGACACCTCGAACCAGCGATCGATCTGCGCCGGCGGCAGCGTCTCCAGGCCCTGCAGCATCGCCGCGCTCATCGCCTGCGCATCGTTGGGATTGCCGCCGCGCGCCAGCAGCGCGCACTTGGGCACGTCCACCTTGTCGCTGACCGCGGCCAGGATCTCCAGGCGCTGTTCGAGCGTGGCGTGGTCCAGCCGCGCGATGCCCTTCTGCGCCAGTTCGAAGCCGGCGCGCTGCGCCTGCGCCTTGTCGCCCTGCTTGAGCAGCGCCACGTAGCGCGGGTCGTTGACCAGCTTGCGCAGCATGCGGTCGAACGGCTCGTGCAGCGGCGAGCTCTTGGGGTAGGGGTTCTGCGCGGCGGCGACTTCTTCCTGCACTTTCTTGCAGGCGCCCAGGCTCAGCACGGCGGCGATCAACAACGGCAGCAGTATCTTCCGTGACATGGAGATATCCCGATAGGTGAGTGCGCCGCCGAGGAGCGGCAGCGAGGCCGGCTAGGATATCGGCTTCGCGCTGCGCGCGCATGGGCGCGCACCTGCCGATCGGCCAAGGCGACCGGGTCGGAGACCGTCCTCACCAACGGATGCCGCCATCGGGCTGCCGACGCGCCCATGCCGCTGGCTGTGGGGGCGGTTTCGCCGCGCGCAGCCCGCGTGGCGCACGAGTTCCTCAATGCCTGGACCATGCGGTTCGCGGCCGGGAGCGGCGCGCAAGCTGTTCGCGGGCAACGGCCTGTACACGAGCACTTGCCCGAGCCGCAGTGGGTATCGCGAACTCGATGGGAGGGACGCCGCGCGTATCCCGCGAGGCGCACGTGTCCTTGCCACGTGGTTCGCAGCCGGGCGCGGCACGCGCGCTGCTCGCGTGCGGCGGCCTGCACGCGGTCGCTAGCCCGAAACGCGGTGGGGACCGTGATCGGCGTGGGCTTGGTCCGCGTCCGGCCGGTCGTATTGCTCGGGATCAGGCCATCCGTTGCGATCCACCGTATCCGCTCCCAGCAAAAAGGGCCCCGCTTGCGCAGGCGCCCTTGATCCTGGTCGACGTGACCGGCGCGGACGCCGGTGCTGTCGCTCAGCCGCCGCCGCGTGGACCGCGGTTGCCGCCGCCGGGGCGGCCGCCGCCACCCGGACGCCCGCCGCCGGGGCGGTTGCCGCCAGGACGACCGCCGGGGCCGCCCGGGCCGCGTTTCTGTCCGTCGGCACGCGGGCCGGCCGGACGCGCCGAGCGCGGGGCGGCGCCGTAGGGGCTGAAACCGGGGTTGGCGTGGTCGGACGGGAAGCTCGGTGCATTGCCCGGATGCCCGTACGGGTGCGCCTTGCGCTGGCCTTGTCCCTGACCCTGGCCGCCGCGGCCCGGGCCTGCGCCCTGGCCGGCACCGGCACCGGCGGGGCGCGGCTTGCCGTAGGGCCGGCCTTGTCCCTGGCCCTGGCCGCCACGGCCTGGGCCGGGACCGGCATTGCGGTGGCCGGTCGGGCCGGTGCTGACGCCGTCGGGCACGTACCAGGTGCGGAACGCGGCCGGGTTGCCGTCCGGCAGCGGCTTGGGACCCTTCGGGTTGCGCTGCTTGAACGGCTTCTGCGCCTGCTGGGCGGCCATCTCGCCGCTGACCGTAAGCCCGCCGTGCGGTTTCTTGCCGCCGCGGCCGCGGCCGCGGTCCTCGCGGAAGTTGTCGAAGCGGCGCAGCTCGCGGCCTTCGTCGGCGACGTTGTGGCCGTTGACGTAGGCGTTGCCGCCGCGGCCGACCTGCACGGTGGCCTTGGCCGCCTTGCGCTGGCCGATCACCGGCTGCAGGGTCAGCGCCGACGGCGTGCCTTCCTCCAGCTTCAGTTCGGCGCGCAGCGCCTCGACCTTGTCCTGCGCCAGCTCCAGCGACTGCCCGCGCAGCAGTTCGCGCGGCAGCGCCACCTTGCCGTAGCGGGTGCGCTTGAGGCGGCTGACCTGGCAGCCCTGCGATTCCCACAGCCGGCGCACTTCGCGGTTGCGGCCTTCCTTGACCACGACGCGGAACCAGTCGTGCGAATCGGTGCCGCCGATCCGTTCGATCTCGTCGAACTTGGCGCCGCCGTCCTCCAGCAGCACGCCGCGCGAGAGGCGCTCGACCATGCTGTCGGGCACCTTGTCCTCGCCTTCCGGGGCGCGCACGCGCACCACGTACTCGCGCTCGATCTCATAGGACGGATGCATCATCGCGTTGGCCATCTCGCCATCGGTGGTCAGCAGCAGCAGCCCGGTGGTATTGATGTCCAGGCGGCCGATCGCGATCCAGCGCGCGCCCTTCAGTGCCGGCAGCGCCTCGAAGATGGTCGGGCGGCCTTCGGGATCCTCGCGGGTGGTCACTTCGCCTTCGGGCTTGTTGTAGATCAGCACGCGCGCCGGCTCGGTCAGCGCGCTGGCGACGAAGCTGCGGCCGTCCAGCTCGATCTTGTCGCCGCTCTTGACCGACATGCCGGTCTGCGCGACCTCGCCGTTGACCTTGACCAGGCCGTCGGCGATGCGCTGTTCCAGCGCGCGGCGCGAACCCAGGCCGGCCTGCGCCAGGACCTTGTGCAGGCGTTCTTCCAGTTTCGGCTGCTCGGCGGCATCACGCTTGAGCGAGAGCTTGTTCAACGACGGCTTGCGGGAGGTGTCACTCATTTACTTGGCTCCGGCCGGCGCGCGGTGCGTCGGCCTGTGGTTCGGAATCGGCATCGTCAACAGCCACGGTCGTCGTCGCGACGGCGTTGTCTTCGGCTTCGTTCGCATCCGCCGCGCGCTCGCCCGGCGCGGCTTCGGGTTCGCCCGTCGGGGCGGTATCGGGAAACGAGGCATCGGCCGTGGTGGCGTCTGCATCGGTGTCGCTTTCGGTGTCGGTATCGCCATCGCTGTGCGCGGCGGCCGTTTCGTCTGCAGCGTGGGGATCGGCTGCGCTGTCGGCTTCGGCCTGAGCATCTGGATCGGGTGCAGTATCCGGATCGGATGTGGTGTCGTTGTCGACGCTCGCCTCGGCAGGCGCCACGTCAACTGCGCCGGCATCCGTTGCCGACTTGGCCGCGTCGGCATCGCCATCGGCCGCTCCGGCCTGGGCCATGTCGCCGACCGGCAGGGTGTCGCGGTCCAGCTGCAGCTGCGGTTCCAGTTCGCCGATGTCCTTCAGTTCCGACAGCGGCGGCAGTTCGTCCAGGCGCTTGAGCCCGAAGTAGTCCAGGAAGCCCTTGGTGGTGCCGAACAGCGCCGGCTTGCCGGGCACGTCGCGGTGCCCGACCACGCGGATCCACTCGCGCTCTTCCAGCGCCTGGATGATGTTGCTGCTGACCGCCACGCCGCGCACCTGCTCGATCTCGCCGCGGGTGATCGGCTGGCGATAGGCGATCAGCGCCAGCGTCTCCAGGGTGGCGCGGGTGTAGCGGGTCTTGCGTTCGGTCCACAGCCGCGCCACCCACGGGTGCACCTCGCTGTTGACCTGGTAGCGGAAGCCGGAGGCCACTTCCACCAGTTCCACGCCGCGCCCGGCGCAGGCCTCGCGCAGCTGCTCCAGCGCGCGCTCGATGCTGCCCGGCGGCGCCGGCTCGTCCTCGGGGAACAGGCCGTGCAGCTGGGCCAGCGGCAGCGGCTGGTTGGCGGCGAGCAGGGCGGCCTCGACGATGCGGTTGATCAGCGCTTGATCCATGCGTAAGTGGGTCTTCGTGGACTCAGGTAGGGTCGTTGGCGGCGTCGGTGTCGTCGAACTCGCTGTTGAACTGCAGCGGTTCGTTGGTGTTGCCCAGCGCCAGCGACTTGACGTAGATCGGCGCCAGCGGCAGCCGTTCGCCGTTGCGCACGACGTGCTCCATCGGCTCCTGGACGATGTCCAGCAGCTGTTCCTTGGCCAGTTCCAGCAAGGCCAGGAAGGTGACCAGCACGCCGAGCTTGCCTTCCTCGGCGTTGAACAGCGATTCGAAACGGTAGAACCGGCCGTCGTCCAGCCGGCTCAGCACATCGCCCATCCGCTGCCGCACGCTCAGCGCCTCGCGCTTGATCGCGTGGCCGCTGAACAGCTCGGCGCGCTTGAGCACGTCGTACAGCGCCAGCAGCATCTCCTTCAGCTCCACCGGCGGCGGCAGCTTCACCGCAGCGCGGTCCGGCACGTGCGCCTGCACCGGCGTGGTGTCGCGGTCCTGCCGCGGCAGCGCGTCGATGTCCTCGGCGGCCTGCTTGAAGCGTTCGTACTCCTGCAGGCGGCGCACCAGCTCGGCGCGCGGATCGGCTTCCTCGCCTTCCTGCGCCGGCGGCCGCGGCAGCAGCATGCGCGACTTGATCTCGGCCAGGATCGCGGCCATCACCAGGTATTCGGCCGCCAGTTCGAAGCGCAGCTCCTGCATCACGTTGATGTAGTCCACGTACTGCCGGGTGATCTCGGCGACGGGGATGTCCAGGATGTCCAGGTTCTGCCGGCGGATCAGGTACAGCAGCAGGTCCAGCGGGCCTTCGAACGCATCCAGGATCACTTCCAGTGCATCCGGCGGGATGTACAGGTCCTGCGGGATCTGCAGCACCGGCTGCCCATGCACCACCGCCAGCGGCATTTCCTGCTGCTGTGGCGCGGTCGGCTGGATTGGCGGGTTCGCGGCGAGCGCGAGTTCAGAGGTCATCGATTGGACATCAGGTGTTGCGGTAGCGAAGGGCCGGGCAGGGGCGATCCGGCTCGGCGCCTTGCCTGCAGTACTGCGGTTCACGTCGCGTCATCCCCGCAACGCGATCCACACTTCAACAGGACACAAGGCGTACGCCGCACGAGTCGCGGCGACGGAACAGCTCGAGGATGACGTCTGCGCGGGCGGGTATCGGGCAGCGAATCGGTCGTCGGAAGGGGCTGGGGCGCCAATCACCGACGGGCCGCTGCATCCGGCCGCGTGCAATGGAACCAAGGGTAATGCGCCTGCCGGGTCGGTGTCCAGCGCTGTGGCGCTAGAATTGTGCGGGGTTCATATGCGAAGCGAAGGGCAGGTGGCGCGATGTGGTACGTGATCGAGGGATACGACGGCGCCGATGCGCTGCCGCGGCGGGCGGCGGCGCGGCCGCCGCACCTGGCCCGGCTGGTGGCGCTGCAGGAGGCCGGACGCCTGCTGCTGGCCGGTCCATGCCCGGCGATCGACGCCGAGGATCCGGGCCCGGCCGGCTTCAGCGGCAGCCTGGTGGTGGCCGAATTCGACTCGCTGGCGCAGGCCCGGGCGTGGGCGGAGGCCGACCCGTACGTGGCCGCGGGCGTGTATGCGGGGGTCGAAGTGCGGCCGTTCCGGAAGACCTTGCCATGAGCGCGCCAGCCCCGAGCGAGGCCGCCGCAGACCGGGTCGAGCGCATCCGCACGGCGCTGCAGGCGGCGTTCGCGCCGCAGGCGCTGGAGGTCGAGGACGACAGCCATCGCCATGCCGGCCATGCCGGTGCGCGCGACGGGCGCGGGCATTTCAATGTCCGTATCGTCAGCGCCGCCTTCGCGGGGATGGCGCCGCTGGCCCGGCACCGCGCGGTCTATGCCGCGCTCGGCGAGATGATGCAGACCGACATCCACGCGCTGTCGATCCGCGCCGAAGTGCCGCGCGACGTCGCCTGACAGGTCGTCGCATTCCGGCGCAAACGGCGCGGCCAGGCCTGCCGACGCGCCGGAACAGGGGCAAAAATCCGGGATACATGCGTCGATTATGCTGCGTCGCATCATGATTCGGCCGATTTCCCGTTTGCCCAACTAGCTGAATCCAAAAGAATTTATTGGAAAAATAACAAAAGGCTTCTGCCTCGCGCTGAAAACGATTACAGTCCGCGCCAGTTTCTCACTAGTCACTGCCGCGGAGGGCGGCACGATGGCGAAGAGCGCGGTCACCATCAAAGATGTCGCACGCGAGGCCCGGGTATCCGTGGCCACGGTGTCGCGTGCGCTCAACGGCCACGAGAACGTCGCCGAGCCGGTGCGCAAGCTGGTGCTCGAGGTGGCCGAGCGGTTGCGCTACAGCCCGCACGCGGCCGCGCGCAGCCTCAGCAGCCGCTCGACCCAGACCATCGGCGTGGTGCTGCCGGACCTGTACGGCGAGTTCTTCTCCGAGCTGATCCGCGGCATCGACGGTGCCGCCCGCGCGCGCCGCCAGCACCTGCTGGTGTCCAGCTACCACGGCGATCCGGAAGAGCAGGGCCGCGCGCTGCGCGCGATGCGCGGGCGCGTGGACGGCCTGCTGGTGCTGTCGCCGTACGCCGAACGCCCCGGCTTCCTCACCGACAACCTGCCGCAGGCGTTGCCGACGGTGTTGATCAACACCCATCTGCCCGATGCCGACTACCCGGTGCTGAGCATCGACGACCACGCCGGCGCGGTGGCGATGACCGAGCACCTGTTGGCGATGGGCCATCGCCGCATCGCCTTCGTCGCCGGTCCGGAACTGAACTTCGATGCGCGCGAGCGCCTGCGCGGGTTCCGCGACGTCATCGCCGCCCATCCGGGCGTGGCCGAAGGCCAGGAGTTTCCGGGCGACTTCGACGAGGCCTCGGGCCATCGCGCGGGGCAGGCGATGCTGCAGGCCGGCACGCTGCCGGACGCGGTGTTCGCCGCCAACGACATGACCGCGCTCGGCTGTCTGTACGCCTTCGCCCAGGCCGGCGTGCGCGTACCCGACGACGTCGCCCTGGCCGGTTTCGACGACATCCCGCTGGCGCGTTTCGTTCACCCGTCTCTCACCACGATGCAGGTGAGTATCGCCGGCCTTGGCGAGCAGGCGATGCGGCGTTTGCTGCAATTGATCGACCAGCCCGGAAGCGACGCGCGGCATCGGCAAACGCTGACGCCGCTGCTGGTCGTGCGCGATTCGAGCATCAACGCAAGGAAACAATAGGTGGCGCAACGTCGTCGCCGCCTGTTTGTCGCTGTCGTTCATAACGCTTCACTTGTTGCACTTTTCTCCCTTGTTGACGCAGTCACTACAACAACCAAGAACCACCCTGGAGGGTTTCATGAATCATCGTACTCACACGGCAGCCAAGCCGGTCCGCAAGCTGCTCAGCGCAGCGTTGGCCAGTTGCCTGCTGCTGAGCGCCGCGCCGGCGTTCGCGCAGAGCACCGCCGCCACGATCCGTGGCCAGGTCGCGAGCGACGCGGCGGCACAGGCCCAGGTCACCGCCACCAACCTGGCGACCGGCCTGTCGCGCACCGTGCAGGTCAACAACGGCAGCTATTCGGTCGGCGGCCTGCCGCCGGGCTCATACCGCATCGACCTGACCGCCAATGGCCAGACCACCACCCAGAACGTCACCGTGCAGGTCGGCCAGACCGCCACGCTGAACCTCGGCGCCGCCGCGCCGGCCGCCACCGCCAACGGCGAAGGCGCCACCACGCTCGACGCGGTGCAGGTCACCGCGCCGCCGGTGCTGGTGGAAACCCGCACCTCCGAGAACGCCACCTACATCTCCAACGTGCAGATCGAGAAGCTGCCGCAGGCCACGCGCAACTTCCTCGAGCTGGCCGACAGCGTGCCCAGCGTGCAGTTCCAGCGCGACGCCAAGGGCAACACCTCGGTGCGCTCCGGCGCGACCTCGGCCAACGGCACCAACGTCTACATCGACGGCATCAGCCAGAAGAACTACGTGCTGACCGGCGGCGTCAGCGGCCAGGATTCCAGCCGCGGCAACCCGTTCCCGCAGTCGGCGATCGGCGAGTACAAGGTCATCACCTCCAACTACAAGGCCGAGTTCGACCAGGTCAGCAGTGCGGCGATCGTCGCCTCGACCAAGTCCGGCGGCAACGATTTCCACGGCAGCTTCTTCTGGGATACCACCAACGACGACTGGCGCGCCGAGAGCCCGCTGGAGCGTGAAGCCGGCAAGCGCGACGATTTCTCCGAAACCCAGTACGGCGCCACGTTCAGCGGCCCGATCCTGCAGGACCGCGCGCACTTCTTCGTCGCCTACGAGGCCAAGGAATACACCACGCCCAACACGGTGATCCCGGGCGGCATCTATGCCGATCGCGTCGACCAGCTGCCGGGCGAACTGCAGCCGCTGGTCGCCACCTACAGCACCCCGTTCAAGGAAGACCTGTATTTCGGCAAGATCGACTGGACGATCGGCGACAACCACCTGTTCGAACTGTCCGGCAAGTACCGCAAGGAAGATGAGCTGTCGGACATCGGCGACACCACCACCTACCAGCACGGCAGCACCAACGGCCAGGAAGAGAAGCGCGCCAACCTGCGTTGGCAGTACACCGGCGCGGCGTTCCTCAACGATCTGAACCTGAGCTACGAAAGCGCCTACTGGACCCAGGATCCGCTGACCAACGGCAGCGGCTATGTGCTGTCGTACGTGCCGCAGGCCGGCAACGAGACCACCATCCTCACCGCCGGCGCCGGCAGCAGCTTCCAGAACAAGGGCCAGGAAGGCTGGACCCTGCAGGACGACCTGACCTTGAACAGCATGGACTGGCACGGCAGCCATACGGTCAAGATGGGCTTCAAGTACAAGGACATCGAGCTGGATTCGACCCAGATCAATCCAGCCAATCCGCAGTACTACTACAACATCCTGACCGATACCGACACGCCGTACCGGGTGCGCTGGGGCGACACCAACAGCGGCGGCTCGGTGGTGTCCAAGAACAAGCAGTACGGCATCTACCTGCAGGACGACTGGGAGGTCAACGAGCACCTGACGTTGAACCTGGGCGTGCGCTACGACTACGAGAAGACCCCGTCGTTCCTCGATTTCGTGACCCCGGCCGACGTGGCCGGCGCGCTGCAGAACTGGAGCAATCTCAATAACGCCAACTACGACATCTCCAACTACATCAGCACCGGCAACAACCGCAAGGCGTTCAAGGACGCCTGGCAGCCGCGCCTGGGCTTCTCCTACGACCTGGCCGGCGATCAGGCGCACGTGATCTACGGCGGCGCCGGCCGTGCCTACGACCGCAACATCTTCGACTACCTGGCGCTGGAGCAGCTCAACAACAGCTTCAAGTCGTACAGCTACTACTTCAACAGCGCCAACAACCCCTGCCTGGGCGACCCCTGCGTGGCCTGGAACGAGAGCTATGCCACCCAGGCCGGCCTGGACGGGCTGGCCACCAGCAACACCGGCGGCGGCGGTCGCGAGATCTACCTGATCGACAACAACATCAAGGTGCCGTACTCCGACCAGTTCAGCATCGGCATGCGCAACATGCTGCACTTCTGGGGCAACGACTGGTACACCGACGTGACCCTGAGCCGGATCGTGAGCAAGGACGGCTTCGTGTTCCTGCGCGGCAACCGCCGTGCCGACGGTTCGTTCTTCCTGCCGGGCACCACCTCCGGCGTGCCGACCGAGTCGCCGGATGGGTACAGCGCGATCGTGCTGGGCACCAACGGCCTGGAGACGCGCAACAACCAGCTGGCGCTGAAGCTGGACAAGCCGTACGACAAGGAATCGGGCTGGGGCCTGACCGTGGCCTACACCTTCTCCGACGCCAAGGAGAACCGCCAGTACGGCGAGCACTACGCGCTGGACCAGGAGTCGATGGCCGGCTACGGCTGGCGCGAGGCCGGCGGCATCCCCAAGAACCGCCTGGTGGTGACCGGCATCTACGACCTGCCGTACGCCATCACCCTGTCCGGCAAGCTGTCGCTGGCCAGCCAGACGCCGCGTTACGGCACCAATTGCCTGGCAGGCAACGAGCAGTGCTATATCATTCAGTACAAGCCGGATTCCACGTTGGGCTACAAGGAATTCAGCCTGGCGGTGAACAAGGAATGGGATACCGGCGCCGGCATCAAGTTCAACGTGCGTGCCGACGTCATCAACCTGTTCAACTGGACCAACTATGCGGACTACAACACCGCCACCGGCACCTTCGACGATCTGAACACGTCGTACGGCACGCCGAATGGGGTGCTGGCCTCGCCGATGCGCACGTTCAAGCTGTCCTTCGGCTTGAACTGGTAAGTCCTGCTGCCGTGGCTCCCGAACGATCGGGAGCCGCGGCGGTCGCAGAGTGGGGTATATTTTCGGGTGTGGATGTAAACGATTTCACAGGGGTGGCACGATGATGAAGCAGCGCGCTTTCGTACGCTTTTCGCTGGTCCTGACGATCGCGGCCGGCGTGTTGTTGACGTCGTGCAAGAAAACCGAAGAACCGACCGCGCCGGACCAGGCGCCGGTCAAGGTCATCTTGGTGGAAGCCGAGTTGCCTCCCAAACTGCTGAAACCCGAATTGCCGCCGCTGTTCGACGACATCGAACGGCGCACGTTCCAGTTCTTCTGGGACACCACCAACGAGCAGAACGGCATGTCGGTGGATCGCTACCCGTCGCGCCCGTTCGCCAGCATCGCCTCGATCGGCTTTGCGCTCACCGTCTACCCGATCGGCTACGAGAACGGCTGGATCAACCGCGAACAGGCGGTGCAACGCACCTTGACCACACTGCGTTTCCTGCGTGACGCGCCAGTTGGCCCGCAACGCGCCGGCCGCGCCGGCTACAAAGGCTTCTACTACCATTTCCTGGACATGCAGAAGGGGCTTCGCTATGACCAGTGGGTGGAGCTGTCGAGCGTGGACACCGCGCTGCTGATGATGGGCGTGCTGTTCGCGCAGTCCTATTACGAGGGCGACAACGCCGACGAGCGCGAGATCCGCGAGATTGCCGATGCGCTCTACCGCCGCGTCGACTGGAAATGGATGCAGCAGCGCAAACCGCTGATCTCGATGGGCTGGTATCCGGAACGCGGCTTCATCCAGCACGACTGGATGGGCTACAACGAAGGCATGATGGTCTACATCCTGGCGCTAGGCTCGCCCACCCATCCGGTGGAACCGGATGCATGGCTGGAATGGACCCGGACCTACAACAAGGACTGGGGCGTGTTCCAGGGCCAGGAGTACCTGTCCTTCGGTCCGTTGTTCGCGCACCAGTACAACCATGTCTGGATCGACTTCCGCGACATCCAGGACCAGTACATGCGCGAGCACGGCATCGATTACTTCCTCAACAGCCGGCGCGCCACCTTGGCGCAGCGCGACTACGCCATCGACAACCCGATGAAGTGGAAGGAGTACGGCGAGAACGTCTGGGGCCTGACCGCCAGCGACGGCCCGCAGAACACCACCCAGGAGTACCGAGGCGAGCAACGCCAGTTCTTCCATTACCGCACCCGCGGCGCCGGACTGTTCGAGCACTTCGACGACGGCACCATCGCGCCCACCGCGGCGGTGTCCTCGATCGTGTTCGCGCCGGAGGTGGTCATTCCGGCGACCCAAGAGATGCACAAGCGCTTCGGCGACTACATCTATTCCAGCTACGGGTTCCTGGACGCGTTCAATCCCAGCTTCAACTACGATATTCCACTCAAGACCGGGCGCATGGTCCCGAACCGCGGCTGGGTGGCGGGCGACTACATCGGCATCGACCAGGGCGCGATCGTCACCATGATCGCGAACTACCGCAACGAGTTCGTCTGGAACGTGATGAAGAAGAACAAGTACCTACGCACCGGCCTTGAGCGAGCGGGATTCAGCGGCGGCTGGCTGACTCCGGAAGGCGAGCCGCAATCGGTGCCGAAAAAGGACGAGCAGGCCGCGGTCGCGCGTGCGCTGGGCATCGCCGAGTCGCGCGCCGCGTCCGCCGAGGCGCAGCAGAATCCCGCGCAGCGCCAACCGCAGAAGCCCGAATGAGCGCACTGCGGATGACCCGTCGCTGGCTGGCGCTGGGCGCGCTGATGGTGGCCGTCTGCGGCTGCGCGCGTACGCCGCAGGGCGAGGTGGTGCGGTTCTGGGCGATGGGCCGCGAGGCCGAGGTGGTGGCCGAGCTGATCCCGGAATTCGAGAAGGAGAATCCCGGCATCCGCGTGGACATCCAGAACATCCCGTGGACCGCCGCGCACGAGAAGCTGCTGACCGCGTTCGCCGCCGACGGGCTGCCGGACGTGTGCCAGCTCGGCAACACCTGGATCCCCGAGTTCGCCGCGCTGGACACGCTGCAGCCGCTGCAGCCCTACGTGGACAGCTCCAAGGTGGTCGATCCGAAGGACTACTTCGCCGGCATCTGGGACACCAGCGTCATCGACGGCCAGCTGTACGGGGTGCCGTGGTACGTGGACACGCGCCTGCTGTTCTACCGCAAGGACATGCTCCGCGACGCCGGCGTGGAGACGCTGCCGCAGACCTGGGCCGAGTGGGAACAGGCCATGGCCGCGGTGAAGAAGCACGTGGGGCCCAAGCGCTACGCGATCCTGATGCCGATCAACGAATTCGAGCAGCAGCTGTCGCTGGGCCTGCAGCTGGACGATCCGCTGCTGCGCGACCACAACAACTACGGCAACTTCCGCAGCCCCGGCTTCCGCAAGGCGCTGGGCTTCTACGCCAACATGTTCGAGCAGGACTGGGCGCCGAAGATGTCCGAGACCCAGATCTCCAACGTGTGGGACGAGTTCTTCAACGGCTTCTACGCCTTCTACATCTCCGGGCCATGGAACATCCGCGAGTTCCGCAAGCTGGAACCGGCGGCGCTGAAAGGGCAGTGGGGCACGATGCCGCTGCCGGGTCCGGACGGTCCGGGGGCCGGCATCGCCGGCGGCACCAGCCTGGTGATCTTCCGCAAGTCGCAGCAGAAGGACGCGGCGTGGAAGCTGATCGAGTTCCTGTCGCGGCCGCAGACCCAAGCGCGCTTCCACGCGCTGATCGGCGACATGCCGCCGCGGCGCAGCACCTGGGAGTACCCGTCACTGGCCAACGATCCGCTGGCGCATGCGTTCCGCGACCAGCTGGAGCGGGTCAAGCCGGCGCCGAAGGTGCTGGAATGGGAGCGCATCGTGCAGGAAATGCGGCTGGTCACCGAGCGCGTGGTGCGCGGCGGCGAAAGCCAGGAGAAAGCGGTGCAGGACCTGGACAAGCGCGTGGACGAGATCCTGGAGAAGCGGCGCTGGATCTACCAGCAGCAGCATCCGCAGGCAGCGGCGGCGCCGGCCGCGGGAGCGACGCCATGAAGCGCGGGTCCCTGGCCGGCTGGCTGTTCGCCGGCCCGGCGCTGATCGTGATCGGCGTGTTCTTCGGCCTGCCGGTGCTGTCGGCACTGGCGCTGAGCGTCACCGACTTCGACCTGTACGCGCTGGCCGACAGCAACCACCTGCGCTTCGTCGGCTTCGGCAACTACATCGAACTGCTGCAGACGCAGATGTTCTGGAAGTCGCTGTGGAACACCACCTACTTCGTCATCGTCGGCGTGCCGCTGTCGATCGGCGCCTCGCTGGGCGCGGCGCTGCTGCTCAACGCGCCGGTGGCGCGGTTCAAGCCGCTGTTCCGCACCGCGCTGTTCGCGCCGGTGGTGACCACGCTGGTGGCGGTGGCGGTGATCTGGCGCTACCTGTTCCACACCAGCTACGGCCTGGTCAACTACGGCCTGAGCCACCTGGGCATCGGCCCGGTCGACTGGCTCGGCGACCCGCATTGGGCGATGCCGACGATCATGCTGTTCGCGGTGTGGAAGAACTTCGGCTACAACATGGTGATCTTCCTGGCCGGCCTGCAGGGCATCCCGCAGGACCTGTACGAGGCCGCGCGCATCGACGGCGCATCGAAGTGGCGGCAGTTCCTGCACATCACCCTGCCGATGCTGGGGCCGGTGCTGCTGGTGGTCGGGGTGATCACCGTGTCGGGCTATTTCCAGCTGTTCGCCGAACCCTACGTGATGACCCGCGGCGACCCGCTGCAGAGCACGGTCAGCGTGCTGTACTTCATGTTCGAGGAAGGCTTCAAGTGGTGGAACCTCGGCCGCGCGTCGGCGGTGGCGTTCCTGCTGTTCCTGATCATCCTGGGAGTGACCTCCGTGATGCTGCGCTTCGGCCGCAAGAAGGACCTGGTATGAGTCGCGAGATCGGCGCTTCGCGCTGGAACACGCTGCTGGTCAACGGCGGGCTGCTGGTGTTGGCGCTGGTCAGCCTGGCGCCGCTGCTGTGGATGGTGTCGGTGTCGTTCATGCCGGCCGGGCAGGCCAGCCGCTTCCCGCCGCCGATGCTGCCGACCGGCCCGACCCTGGCCAACTACGGCGAGCTGTTCTCGCGCACCGGCATGGCCCGCAACTTCGCCAACAGCCTGCTGGTGTCGTGCGCGATCACCTTCGGCTCGCTGCTGATCAACACCATGGCCGGCTACGCCTTCGCCAAGCTGCGCTTCGTCGGCAAGGAGCGGATCTTCCAGATCCTGCTGGCGGCGCTGGTGATCCCGGCGCAGGTGGCGATGCTGCCGCTGTTCCTGCTGATGAAGCAGCTGCACCTGGTCAACAACTTCGGCGGCGTGGTGGTGCCGGCGCTGGCGACGGTGTTCGGCATCTTCCTGGTGCGCCAGTACGCGCGCTCGATCCCGGACGAACTGCTGGAGGCGGCGCGCATCGATGGCGCCGGCGAACTGCGCATCTTCTTCCAGATCGTGCTGCCGATGCTCAAGCCGGTGCTGGTGACGCTGACCATCTTCACCTTCATGGCCGCGTGGAACGACTTCATGTGGCCGCTGATCGTGCTGACCGACCAGGAGCACTACACCTTGCCGGTGGCGCTGGCGGCACTGTCGCGCGAGCACATCATGGACGTGGAGATGATGATGGCCGGCGCGGTGGTGACGGTGATCCCGGTGCTGGCGCTGTTCCTGGCGCTGCAGCGCTACTACATCCAGGGCTTGCTGCTGGGTAGCGTGAAGGGGTGAGGCGCAACGCTTGCGCGCCACTGGCGCGCGTTGCGCCGAACGCCCGGCCACGGATGGCCGGGCCGGTTTGTCCGGAGCCGATCGGTTGCGCCAGGGATGGCATGGGAAAGATGCGAGTGCGGCGACGCGCTTGCGAGCCACTGGCTCGCGCGTCCGCGAACGCCTGGCCAGGGATGGCCAGGCCGGACGTTCTGGTGCACGAGTGTTGCGCCATGGATGGCAGCAGTTTTGCCGATCATGGAGCGCCACTGGCGCGCGTTGCGCCGGACGCCCGGCCACGGATGGCCGGGCCGGTTTGTCCGGAGCCGATCGGTTGCGCCATGGACGGCATCGGAACCGGGCGAGTGTGGGGACGCGCCTGCATCGCTTCGCGCTGAACTGCAGGCCATGATGGACGTACGTGCAGGAGGGGCGTCGGCCCCGACGCCTTGCTGGTAGAGCCAGGGCCGACGCCCCTCCTGCAAAAACCAACGACGAGCAGGGCGAGGTCTATGACGGACGGTGCGGCGATGAAGAGCGGGCGGTGGCTGGTGGCGGTGCTGGGACTGGCGGTGGCGCAGGCCTTCGCCGCGGGGCCGACCGCGCCGCTGGCGCTGGACGGCTTCAACAACCTGGACAACTGGCAGATCGTCGTCTCCAACCAGGTCACCGCCTCGACCCGGCTGGTGCAGGCCGCCAGCGGCGGCCGCGCCAAGGCGATCTGCCTGGACTACGACTTCAACGGCGTCTCCGGCTACGCCGGCATCCGCCGCGCGCTGCCGGTCGAGTATCCGGACAACTACCAGCTCTCGTTCCAGCTGCGCGGCGATTCGCCGAGCAACGACCTGCAGTTCAAGCTGGTCGACGCCAGCGGCGACAACGTGTGGTGGGTCAACCGGCCGCGCTACGACTTTCCCAAGCAATGGACCACGGTCGCCTTCAAGAAGCGGCAGATCGACAAGGCCTGGGGGCCGAGCCCGGAGAAGGAACTCAAGCGCAGCGCGCAGATCGAGTTCACCATCTACAACCAGGTCGGCGGCAAGGGCACGGTGTGCTTCGACCAGCTGGCGCTGACCCCGCTGCCGCCGCAGGACACCTCGCCGCTGGCGGTGAAGGTCAGCGCCGACACCGCGCCGGCGCTGGAGCAGCGCATCGCCGACGGCAAGGCGGACACGGTGTGGTACAGCGGCAACGCCAAGACCCAGACGGTGATGCTGGACCTGGGCAAGGTGCGCGAGTTCGGCGGCGCCAAGCTGCAGTGGGCGCCGGGCGTGTACGCCTCGCGCTACCGGCTGCAGGGTTCGGCCGACGGCCGCAGCTGGCGCGAACTGCGCAACGTCACCGCCGGCAACGGCGGCACCGATTGGTTGCCGATGCCCGAGACCGAGGCGCGCTACGTGCGCATCGACCTGGAGGACGGCCCCAGCTTCCGCTACGGCATCGCCGACATCGCGTTGCAGCCGCTGGCCTTCGCCGCCACCCCGAACGACTTCGTCAAGTCGGTGGCGGCCGATTCCACCCGCGGCTGGTTCCCGCGCGGCTTCAGCGGCGAGCAGCCGTACTGGACCATCGTCGGCCTGGACGGCGGCCGCGAGCAGGGCCTGGTCGGCGAGGACGGCGCGATCGAAGTGGGCAAGGGCGGCTTCAGCATCGAGCCGTTCCTGCTGCTGGACGGCAAGCGCCTGAGCTGGGCCGACGTGAAGACCGCACAGAGCCTGCAGGACGATTACCTGCCGATCCCGAGCGTGGACTGGAGCCACGACAATGCCGGCCTGCGCATCACCGCCTTCGTCCAGGGCACCCCGGAGCAGGCGCAGCTGGTGGCGCGCTATCGGCTCAGCAACCCGAGCAAGCAGCCGCACGACTACACCCTGGCGCTGGCGGTGCGGCCGTTCCAGGTGAACCCGCCGAGCCAGTTCCTCAACACCGTCGGCGGGGTCAGTCCGATCCATCTGCTGGTGTTCGACGGCGACCAGGTGCAGGTCAACGGCGAGCCGCGGGTGTTCGCGGTACAGAAGCCCGATGCGGCCTATGCCACCGCGTTCGACGCCGGCATCGACGTGGAGCGCTTGTCTGCCGATGGCGCCGCGCTGCCGCAGCAGGCGTCCGACGCCGACGGCCTGGCCTCGGGCGCGCTGCTGTACCGCGGGCGCCTGGCCCCGGGCGAAGTGCGCGAGGTGGCGTTGCTGATCCCGCAGACCGGCGCGCAGGCGTTGCCGGCCGGTTTCGACCCGGCCAAGGCGCAGCAGCAGGTCGCCGCGCAATGGCGCGAGAAGCTGGACCGGGTGCAGCTGCACGTGCCGGCCGAGGGCAAGGCGCTGGCCGACACCCTGCGCACCGCGCTGGCGCACATGCTGATCTCGCGGATCGGGCCGCGCCTGCAGCCGGGCACGCGCTCGTATTCGCGCAGCTGGATCCGCGACGGCGCGATGATTTCCGAAGGCCTGCTGCGCCTGGGTCGCGCCGACGTGGCGCGCGAATACCTGGAGTGGTACGCGCCGTACCAGTTCGCCAATGGCATGGTGCCGTGCTGCGTGGACGACCGCGGCAGCGATCCGGTGCCGGAGAACGACAGCCACGGCGAACTGATCTTCGGCGTCGCCGACTACTACCGCTACAGCGGCGACCGCGCGTTCCTGGAGAAGATGTGGCCGCACGTGCTGGCCGCGTACGAGTACATGGAGCAGTTGCGGCTCAGCGAGCGCACCGAGGAGAACCGCGCGCGCAACCCGGCGTTCTACGGAATGATGCCGGTGTCGATCAGCCACGAAGGCTATTCGGCCAAGCCGATGCATTCGTACTGGGACAACTTCTGGGCGCTGCGCGGCTACAAGGACGCGGTGGAGATCGCCGCCGAACTGGGCCGGATCGACGATGCGGCGCGCTTCGCCGCCGCGCGCGACGAGTTCCGCCAGGACCTGTACGCCTCGCTGGACAGCGCCACGCAGCAGCACCACATCGATTTCCTGCCGGGTTCGGCCGAGCTGGGCGATTTCGATCCCACCTCCACGACCATCGCGCTGGCGCCGGGCGGCGAGCAGGGGCGGCTGCCGCCGCAACTGCTGGGCAACACCTTCGAGCGCTACTGGGGCGAGTTCGCCAGCCGCCGCGACGGCAAGCGCGAATGGAAGGACTACACGCCGTACGAATGGCGCAACGTCGCCGCGTTCGTGCGCCTGGGCTGGCGCGAGCGCGCCTGGGACGCGACCCAGTTCTTCTTCAAGGACCGCGCGCCGCAACCCTGGAACCAGTGGGCCGAAGTGGTCTCGCGCACGCCGCGCAAGCCGTTCTTCGTCGGCGACCTGCCGCATGCCTGGGTCGGCTCGGACTTCGTGCGCTCGGTGCTGGACATGTTCGCCTACGCGCGCGACGTCGACGACAGCCTGGTGTTGGCGGCCGGCGTGCCGGCGGCGTGGTTCGACGGCAAGGGCATCGCCATCCAGGACCTGCGCACCGCGCAGGGCGAACTGAGCTACCAGCTGCGCCGGCAGAAGAACCGCCTGACCCTCGGCATCGCCGGCGGCCTGCGCGTGCCCAGCGGCGGCCTGGTGCTGCCCTGGCCGTACCCGGGCGAGCCCGGCCGCACCCAGATCAACGGCGAAGCGGCGCAGTGGGAACACGGCGAACTGCGGATCCGTTCGTTGCCGGCGGATGTGCAGATTGAGGTGAGGTGAGGTGTCGGGACTCGGGACTGGGGACTCGGTGGAGCCGGGACCAGGGACCGGGGACCAGGGACCCGGAACGGCAAACGCGACAGCAACAGCCGGGACCAGGGACCGGGGACCCGGAACGGCAAACGCGACAGCAACAGCCAAACAAAAAGCGCCGGCATGCCGGCGCTTTTCTTTTGCTTTTGATTTTCCGGGTCCCTGGTCCCCGGTCCCAGGTCCCGGCCTTACCCAGCCCTGACAGACCGCACGATCCCGGCCGCCTTCGCCGCGCTCTCCCGCACCTTGTCCCACTCGCCGTTGGCCAGCCAGTCCTTGGGCACCATCCACGAGCCGCCGATGCAGACCACGTTCGGTTGCGCCAGGTACTCGGCGGCGGTGCTTTCGCCGATGCCGCCGGTGGGGCACAGCTTCAGGTCGGCCAGCGGGCCGGCCAGGCCCTTGAGCATCGCCAGGCCGCCGACCGCCGAGGCCGGGAACAGCTTGCACACGCGGAAGCCGCGCGCCATCAGCGCCAGCAGTTCGGTCGGGGTGGCCGCGCCCGGCACCACCGGCAGCGGCGCCCGCGCCAGCGCGTCGGCCAGCACCGGCGGCGTGCCCGGGGTGACGATGAAATCGGCGCCGGCGTCGATCGCCTGCTGCAACTGGGTCTCGCTGAGCACGGTGCCGGCGCCGATCTTGATGTCCGGCAGCTCGCGCTTGAGCATCGCCAGCGCGTCCATCGCCACCGGCGTGCGCAGGGTCAGCTCGATCGCGGGCAGGCCGCCTTCGAGCAAGGCAGCGGACACGCGGCGCGCCTCGTCCAGGGTGTGGACGGTGACAACCGGCAGGATGCCGGCAGCGCGCAGCAGCGCTTCGGCTGTGTTCTGGTATTCGGCAATCGTCATGACAGTCTCGTGTTGGCGATGATGGCAGGGGTTCGTTGGCCGCATGCGGCCGGCGCAGGGGAGGGCAGGCGCGCGCGGCGCCTGCCGGGCCGCGGGCTCAGGCGTCCTTTTCCTCGTGCGGCGCGGCGGCGGCTTCGGCGCTGCGGCCCAGGTCGTACTCGGCGTCGTAGTCCCACACGTCGCCGTCGGCGGCCGGCGGGCCGCAGGAGATCGACATCGCGCCCTGGTCGGCGGGGCCGACCACGCGGCGATTGATCGCGAACAGGTTGCGGCCGATGTCGTGCGCGGCCGGCGCGGTGTTCGGCGCCAGCGCGCGCGAGGCCCATTCGACCGCATCCACCAGCACTTCCAGGGTGCCGGCCTCGCCGTCCAGGCGCACGATGTCGCCCTCGCGCACGCGGGCGATCGGGCCGCCGCGCGCCGCTTCCGGGGTCACGTGGATCGCCGCCGGGAACTTGCCCGAGGCGCCGGACAGGCGCCCGTCGGTGACCAGCGCCACGCGCCGGCCCTGGTTCTGCAGCAGGCCCAGCAGCGGCGCCAGCGAATGCAGTTCCGGCATGCCGTTGGCGCGCGGGCCCTGGTAGCGCAGCACCACCACGAAGTCGTGCGGCAGCACGCCGGCGGCATGCAGCTTGTTCAGGACCTGCGGCGCGTCGATGACCACCGCCGGCGCCTCGATGGTGCGGAATTCCGGTTTCACCGCCGACAGCTTGATCAGCGAGCGGCCGATATTGCCGCGCAGCAGGCGCAGCCCGCCCTGCGCTTCGAACGGGTTGGACGCCGGGCGCACCACCGTCTCGTCGGCGCTCTTGGCCGGAGTCGGCACGTAGGCCAGCGCGCCGTTCTGCACGCACGGCTCGTCGCCGTAGGCGCGCATGCCGCCGGGCACGATGGTGGCCAGGTCGTCGTGCATCAGCCCCGCGTCCATCAGTTCGCGGAACACGAAGCCGATGCCGCCGGCCGCGGCGAAATGGTTCACGTCGGCCTCGCCGTTGGGATACACCCGGGTCAGCAGCGGCACGATCTGCGACAGCTCGTCCAGGTCGTCCCAGGTCAGCACGATGCCGGCCGCGCGCGCCACCGCCACCCAGTGGATGGTGTGGTTGGTGGAGCCGCCGGTGGCCATCAGCGCGACCGCGGCGTTGACGATCGCGCGCTCGTCGATCAGCCGGCCGAGCGGGCGGAAGTCGCTGCCCAGCGCGGTGATGCGCAGCGCGCGTTCGGTCGCCTCCTGGGTCAGCGCATCGCGCAGCGGCGTGCCGGGATTGACGAACGAGGCGCCGGGCAGCTGCACGCCCATCGCCTCCAGCAACACCTGGTTGGAGTTGGCGGTGCCGTAGAAGGTGCAGGTGCCGGGCGCGTGGTAGGAGGCCGATTCGGCGGCCAGCAGCTCGTCGCGGGTGGCCTGGCCGGCAGCGTAGCGCTCGCGCACCTCGGCCTTCTGCTTGTTGGGGATGCCTGGGGTCATCGGCCCGGCCGGCACGAACACCGCCGGCAGGTGGCCGAAGGCCAGCGCGCCGATCAGCAGGCCGGGCACGATCTTGTCGCACACGCCCAGGTAGAGGGTGGTGTCGAACATGTCGTGGCTGAGGCCGATCGCGGTGGCCTGGGCGATCACGTCGCGCGAGAACAGCGACAGCTCCATGCCCGGGCGGCCCTGGGTCACGCCGTCGCACATCGCCGGCACGCCGCCGGCGACCTGCGCGGTGGCGCCGAGCGCGCGCGCGGTGCTGCGGATCATCTCCGGATAGTGCTCGAACGGCTGGTGCGCCGACAGCATGTCGTTGTACGCGGTGACGATGCCCAGGTTCGGGGTGATCCCGCCTTCCAGCCGGCTCTTGTCGGTCGGGCCGCAGGCGGCGAAGCCGTGCGCCAGGTTGCCGCAGCTCAGCCGCGCGCGGAACGGGCCATCGCGCAACGCGGCGTCGATGCCGGCCAGGTAGGCGCGCCGCGACGGCGCACTGCGCTCGCGGATGCGTTCGGTGATCGCATGGATTTTCGGATGCAGGCTCATTGGCTGAAGTGGCTATGAAGTGTGGGGATGTCGGGACTCGGGACGGGGGACTGGGGACTCGAAAGAGCGGGAATGCGCCAGCCCTGGGCTGTTACGAGTCCCGAGTCCCGAGTCCCCGGTCCCGGCTTCATTCGCACCAAAGCACGCGCAAGCGCGCACCAGGCGTATCGAAAGCGACGCGGATCGGGAATTCGTGCGGATCGGTGCCGGCCAGCGCGCGTTCGAGCACGTCCAGCTTCTGCTTGCCGCGCAACAGCAGCATGCGCCGGCCGATCGGTGCCAGCCCGGCCGGGGTCAGGGTGATGCGCAGCGGCCAGGTATTGGCGCCGGGGCAGCCGGTGGCGTCGAGCGCGGCGTAGGGCAGCGGATTGGCCAGCGCCTTGCTCAGGTCGGTGGCGCCGGGGAACAGCGACGCGGTGTGGCCGTCGCCGCCCATGCCCAGCACCGCCAGGCACGCGGCCGGCGCGTGCTGCGCATGCAGGTTGGCGGCATGCACGCAGTCCTGCAGCGGCTTGCCGACCCGCACCAGCGGCTCGAAGCGCGCGCCTTCGGCACGCTCCAGGAAGCTCTGCCGGACCAGGTAGGCGTTGCTGTCGCTGTCCTGCGGCGACAGCCAGCGCTCGTCGACCAGGCCCACGTCCAGCTTCGACCAATCCAGCGGCAGCTCGGCCAGCGCCTGGTACACCGGCGCCGGGGTGGTGCCGCCGGACAGCAGCAGCCGCGCGCCGCCGCGCCGTTGGATCTCCTCGCGCAGCGCGTCGCCGATCTCGGCCGCCGCCGCGTCGATCCATTCGTCGGGATCGTCGTAACGGATCAGGGTGATGCGATCGGACAACGTGGGGTTCATGCGACGACTCCTGGGGATTCGCGCTCGGCATCGACCGCGTAGGCAGCGGCGCCGAGCAGGCCGGGACGCGGATGGATCACCGCCAGCGACGGCACCCGCGCCATGATCGACGAAAAGCGGCCCTTGTGCTCGAAGCGCTGGCGGAAGCCGGAATGCTGGAGCGCATCGAGCATCTTCGGCACCAGGCCGCCGGTCAGGAACACGCCGTCCCAGGCGCCGTGCATCAGCACCAGGTCGCCGGCGATGGCGCCGAACACCGCGCAGAACACGTCGATCGTGCGCATCGCGCGGTAGTCGCCCTGCGCGGCGCGCGCGGTGATGTCGGCCGGCTGCAGCGGGCCCGGGTCGTCGCCGGCGATCTCGCTGAGCGCGCGATGGATGTTGACCAGGCCGGGACCGCAGATCAGGCGCTCGTTGGAGACGCGGCCGAACTGTTGCGACAGCAATTCCAGGATGCGGATCTCCTCGGGCGTGCCGGGCGGGAAGCTGACGTGGCCGCCCTCGGTCTCCAGCGGATAGCAGCGGCCGCCGCGGATCAGCAGGCCGCCCACGCCCAGGCCGGTGCCCGGGCCGATCACCGCGTAGTTGCGCGGCTGCGCGATCGGCGCCGGCTGCCAGACCGCGCCGCCGACCTGGATCACGTCCTGCGGCTGCAGCAGGCTGATCGCCATCGCCTGCGCGGCGAAGTCGTTGATCAGGTGCAGTTCCTCGAAGCCGAGCATGGCGCGGGTGCGCGAGCGCGAGATCACCCACGGATGGTTGGTGATCCGTGCCTCGTCGCCGTCCACGCGCCCGGCCACGGCGAACACGCCGCTGCGCGCGTCCACCCCTGTCTGCTGCAGGTAGTAGCGCGCGGCATCGCCCAGCGACGGGAAGTCCACCACCGCGAAGGTCTGGGTGCTGTCGTCGAGCAGCGGCGCGGACGCGCCGAGGTCGGCGAGCGCGAAGCGCGCGTTGGTGCCGCCGATGTCGGCGACCAGCACCGGCCGCAGCGGCGCGGTCATGGCGTGTCCCGCTGCACGGCGCTGGCGTCGTCGGCGGAGACGTAGCGTTCGGCTTCCTG
This sequence comes from Xanthomonas sp. 1678, assembly GCF_031455575.1. Lineage (NCBI taxonomy): Bacteria > Pseudomonadati > Pseudomonadota > Gammaproteobacteria > Lysobacterales > Lysobacteraceae > Xanthomonas > Xanthomonas sp. 1678. Next base: position 87,719 of record NZ_JAVDSZ010000003.1, read on the forward strand.
CGGACCCCAGCTGCCGGCCGGGTAGGGCAGCAGCGGCGACTGCGCCTGCGCCCAGGCGTCGCTGACGCTGTCGATCCAGGCCCAGGCCGCGCGCACTTCGTCGTCGCGCACGAACAGCGCGTGGTTGCCGTTGAGCGCGTCGAGCATCAGCCGCTCGTAGGCGATGCGGCGGTGCAGGCCGGTCGGCACCGACAGCTCCAGCTCCAGCGGCTGCAGTTCCAGTGCGCCCCATTCCGGGCCGGCCAGGCTGCTCATCAGGCCCAGTTCGATGTTTTCCTGCGGCTGCAGCTGGAAGGTCAGCCGGTTCGGCGCCACGTGGGTCGCGTCGGGGCGCTCGAACAGCCAGTGGGTGACCGGCTTGAGCGTGACCACGATGCGCGTGGTGCGTTCGGCCAGGCGCTTGCCGGTGCACAGCCGGAACGGCACGCCGGCCCAACGCCAGTTGTCGATGTAGGCGGTGACGCCGACGAAGGTCTCCACGTCGCTGCCTTCCGGCGGCTGGTAGGCCTGCGCCGGCTGGCCGTTGATGGTGCCGGCGGTGTAGCGCCCGCGCACGCTGTCGCGCGCGGCGTGCGCGGCCTGCAGCGGGCGCAGCGCGCGCAGCACCTTGACCTTCTCGTCGCGGATGCGGTCCGCTTCCAGCGATGCCGGCGGCTCCATCGCCACCAGGCACAGCAACTGCAGGATGTGGCTCTGGACCATGTCGCGCAGCGCGCCGGAGCGCGCGTAGTAGGCGTCGCGGCCGTCCACGCCTTCGCTCTCGGCGACCAGGATCTCCACCGACTCGATGTAGTTGCGGTTCCACACCGCTTCCAGCAGCGTGTTGCCGAAGCGCAGCGCGATCAGGTTCTGCACCGCGGCCTTGCCCAGGTAGTGGTCCAGGCGGAACACGCGGTCCTCGTCGATCAGCGCGCCGATCGCCTGCAGGATCTCGCGCGCGCTGGCCGAGTCGTGGCCGATCGGCTTCTCCAGCATCAGCCGGTTCGGCGCCGCCAGCGCGCCGCCCAGGGCCAGGCCCTGGCAGGTGCTGATGTACAGCCCCGGCGGGATCGCCAGGTAGCTGACGCACTTGCGCGAGGCCAGCTCGCGCACCGCATCGGCCACCGACTCGGCGTTGCGCAGGTCCACCGAGCGGTAGTCGGTGCGATCCAGCAGCGATTGGATGACCGCTTCGCTGACCTGCGGCATCGCCGCCTGCAGGCGCGGCTTGAGGATCTCGTGGAACTTGGCGGTGTCGTGCGGCGACAGCGCCAGCGCGCGGATGCGGAAGTCTTCCGGCAGGAAGCCGTCGTCGAGCATGCGCAGCAGCGAGGGGAACAGGTAGCGCTGGGCCAGATCGCCGGTGGCGCCAAACAGCAGGAAGGTATCGTGCATCGACCGGTTTTCGGTTTCGGGTGACATTTCGTCGATCACCTGGGGGCTAGAAGTGACGTGGCGTTGGTAAGCAAGCGGCGGGACCGGCCTGTATCCGTCCTGCGGCTCGTGCGGGCATAGCGGGTGACCGCCAGCGGGACCGCACGATCCTGGAGATGAATACGACTGCCAGACCTCTGAGCATACCTGTCTAATGCCTCAAACATCAGGCTGCTGCTCGTGCGCGCGCCGGGACGGCGGCGGGTTGGCGGATCGCATCGCAGGCCCTCGCAGGCGTCGATGTTGCCCCGTGAAAACGGTTACATGGCAGAATACCGCATTGCGCTCCCATTGTTGCCTGTGTCGCTGGCACGATGCGAACCGCATTCGTATGCACTGCCATCGGGAGGGACCGGCGGCAGCCCGTCTCTCCCAGCCGGAAACCGGATACCGCACCATGGCGAAAGTACAACTGGACAACATCCGCAAGGTCTACGACAACGGCCAGGTCGCCGTGCACGGGGCCAGCTTCGAAGTGGCCGACGGCGAGCTGATGGTGCTGGTCGGGCCGTCCGGCTGCGGCAAGTCCACCCTGCTGCGGATGATCGCCGGGCTTGAAGAGATCAGCGGCGGCGAACTGCGCATCGGCGAGAACGTGGTCAACGACGTGGCGCCGAAGGACCGCGACATCGCGATGGTGTTCCAGAGCTACGCGCTGTACCCGCACATGACCGTGGCCGAGAACCTGGCGTTCGGGCTGAAGCTGCGCGGCGAACCCAAGGACGTCATCGAGCGCCGTGTCGCCGCCGCCGCCGAGACGCTGGGCCTGACCCCGATGCTCGGCAAGCTGCCGCGGGCGATGTCCGGCGGCCAGCGCCAGCGCGTGGCGCTGGGTCGCGCGCTGGTGCGCGAGCCGGCGGTGTTCCTGCTCGACGAGCCGCTGTCGAACCTCGACGCCAAGCTGCGCCATTCGGTGCGCACCGAGATCGCGCAGCTGCACCGCAAGCTCGGCACCACGATGATCTACGTGACCCACGACCAGGTCGAGGCGATGACCCTGGGCCAGCGCATCGTCGTGCTCAAGGACGGACTGATCCAGCAGATCGACACGCCGATGGCGCTGTACGAACGCCCGGCCAACCTGTTCGTGGCCGGGTTCCTCGGCAGCCCGGCGATGAACGTGCTGCAGGGCCAGCTGGTCGAGGAAGACGGCGTGCACCTGCAACTGGCCGACGGCAGCCGCGTGCCGCTGCACGGCGCGCATGTCGCGCCGCAGTGGCTGGGCCGGCCGATCGCGATCGGCGTGCGGCCCGAGCACCTGCAGCCCAGCGCGGACGGGCAGGGCGGGTTCGCGGCCACCATCGAGGTGATCGAGCCGGTCGGCAACGAGATCTTCGTCAACCTCAGCTACGGCAGCCAGCCGCTGGTGATGCGGGTGGCGCCGCGCGCGCTGCCGGGGCTGGGCGAAAGCCTGCGCGTGGCGGTGCGCGGCGAGGCGCTGCATTTCTTCGATCCGGAGAGCGGCGAGCGTTTGGAAGCGCGGGACTCGGGACTCGGGACTCGGGACTCGCAACCGCAATAAGCCAAGGTGGGCGTTCCCGGCCGCTGCCGGGTTCAGCGCGCGAGGCCTTCGTGCAGCGGCTGCCATTGCGCGGCCTGCGCACCGATGGACAGGCCGGTCGGCGGCGCGTCCTCCAGCGGCAGCACCGCCAGCGCCAGCGCGCCGGCGACGCTGACCACGCTGCCCAGCGCCTGGCCGTCGCGCAGCACCTGCGCGCCGACCTCGGCCACGCCGTCCACCGCCAGCAACTGCAGCGCGCGCTTGGCCTTGCCCAGGAAATGGGTGCGGGCGACGATCTCCTGGCCCGGATAGCAGCCCTTCTTCACGCTGAAGGCATGCAGCCGGTCCAACGCCAGCTGCTGCGGGGTCCATTGTTCGCGCTGGCTGGCGTCGAGCCGGGCCAGGCCCAGTGCCAGGTCCGTCCGGCGCCACGCCGCGGCGAATGCGGGATCGGCCGCGCCGGCATCGGCGGCCGGTGCCAGCAGCAGCGTGCGCGGCATCGCGCCGCCGCCCATGTCCAGCTCGATCACGCCGTGGTCACCCGGCGCAGACGCTGCGCCCCGGGCCTGCTCGGGCATGCTCAGGCGCCCGAAGCCATGCAGATCCTCACGCACCGCAATGCGTACCTTGCGCCGGAACACGAAGCGGTTCAGCGCCGTCGCCAGGTCCGCCGCGCCGCCGTCGGGCAGCAGCACCAGCAGGTCGTCGTCGGCGCGCCGCAGCAGCGCGAACAGCGCGATCACGCGGCCTTTCGCGGTCAGCCAGGCGTTCCACTGCCAATGGCCGTTGCGCAGCGCCTGCACGTCGTTGGCGAACTGCGCCTGGGCGAAAGCCACTGCATCCACGCCGCTCAAGCCTACGTATTGCAGGTCTGGCAGCGCGGAAAAACGGTCGAAAGTGAGATTCAGGTTGTCAGGCACGAGGGGGAGGACTAAAATTACGCTGTTGTGAGACCCGCATGATAGGCCAACCAACCCCCACACCCGAGTCCGATCCCGAAACGCAGCGACCCGCCGAGGAGACGACTCCGGAAGCGACGCCTGCGCCGCGGGAAATCGGCGGTCGCGGCGGCCTCGAGCCGACGCGCTACGGCGACTGGGAGAAAAACGGACGCTGCATCGATTTCTGATCCAGCTTTGAGCCAACGCGGCCTTAAGCACGCCGCCCAGCCGAGACAACGAGCCCAGCGAATGGCGACCCGCGAACGTCCTCTTTCCCCCCACCTGCAGGTCTATCGTTGGCAGATCCAGATGGTGACCTCGATCCTGAATCGAGCCACCGGCATCGTGCTTTCGATCGGCGCCCTGGTCATCGCCGCCGGTTTGCTGGCGCTGATGCTCGGCCCGTCCTCCTGGAACCTCTTCCGCGATATCGCCGGCGCCTGGTACGGACAGGTGTTCCTGTTCGGCTGGACCTGGTGCTTCGCCTTCCATCTGTTCGGCGGCCTGCGCCACATCCTGCAGGACTTCGGCCAGGGCTACGCGGTGCGTGCCTTCGTCACCATCGGCTGGCTGTCGGTGATCCTCAGCTTCGTGCTGACCGGCGCCGTGTGGGCCTACGTGTTGCTGGGAGCTGGCGCATGAACCGTTACCGTACTCCGCTGAAGAACGTGCGCGGCCTGGGCGCTGCGAAGACCGGCACCGAGCACTTCGTGGTGCAGCGGTTGACCGCCACCGCGCTGGTGCCGCTGTCGATCTGGTTCCTGATCTTCGTGCTGGGCCTGATGGGCTCGGACTACGTCGCCGCCACCGAGGCGGTGGCCAAGCCGTGGAACGCGATCCTGCTGGTCGGCTTCCTCATCGCCGCGTTCTGGCATGCGCAGTTGGGCATGCAGGTGGTGCTGGAAGACTACGTGCACACCTCGCTGCTGGCCCTCGCGGCGCAGACCATCGTGCGTTTCGTCGCCGTGCTCGGCGCCATCGTCAGCATCTTCGCCGTGGCGCGCATCGCGCTGGGCATTGCCTGATCCGCCGGCGACCCTTCTAGGAACCCCCATTTCGATGTCCGCTTACAAGATCACCGAACACAAGTACGACATGGTCGTGGTCGGCGCCGGCGGCGCCGGCCTGCGCGCCACCTTCGGCCTGGCCCAGAAGGGCCTGCAGACGGTCTGCCTGACCAAGGTCTTCCCGACCCGTTCGCACACCGTGGCCGCGCAGGGCGGCATCTCCGCCGCGCTCGGCAACATGGGCGAGGACGACTGGCGCTACCACTTCTACGACACCATCAAGGGCTCGGACTGGCTGGGCGACCAGGACGCGATCGAGTACATGTGCCGCGAGGCGATCCCGGCGATCATCGAGCTGGAGCACTACGGCGTGCCGTTCTCGCGTACCGAGGACGGCAAGATCTACCAGCGTCCGTTCGGCGGCATGACCACCAAGTACGGCGAAGGCCCGTCCGCGCAGCGCACCTGCGCCGCCGCCGACCGCACCGGTCACGCCATGCTGCACACGCTGTACCAGCAGTCGCTGGCGCACAACGCGCGCTTCATGATCGAGTACTTCGCGCTGGACCTGATCTTCGACGAGGAAGGCGTGTGCCGCGGCGTGCTTGCGCTGGACATGGCCGAAGGCTCGCTGCACCTGTTCCGCGCCCATGGCGTGGTGCTGGCCACCGGCGGCTACGGCCGCGCCTACTTCAGCGCCACCTCGGCGCACACCTGCACCGGCGACGGCGGCGGCCTGGTGATGCGCGCCGGCCTGCCGATGCAGGACATGGAGTTCGTGCAGTTCCATCCCACCGGCATCTACGGCGCCGGCTGCCTGATCACCGAGGGCGTGCGCGGCGAAGGCGGCATCCTGCGCAACAGCAACGGCGAGCGCTTCATGGAGCGCTACGCCCCGCACTACAAGGATCTGGCCTCGCGCGACGTGGTGTCGCGTTCGATGACCATCGAGATCCGCGAAGGCCGCGGCGTCGGCGAGCACAAGGACCACATCCTGCTCGACCTGACCCACCTCGGCCCGGAAGTGATCAACGACAAGCTGCCCGGCATCGCCGAGAGCGCGCACATCTTCGCCGGCGTCGACGTAGCCAAGCAGCCGATCCCGGTGATCCCGACCGTGCACTACAACATGGGCGGCATCCCGACCAACTACCACGGCGAAGTGGTGCGCAAGGACGGCGACAACCCGGATTCGGTGGTGCCCGGCCTGTACGCGATCGGCGAGGCGGCCTGCGTGTCGGTGCACGGCGCCAACCGCCTGGGCTCCAACTCGCTGCTGGACCTGGTGGTGTTCGGCCGCGCGGTGGCCATCCGTTGCGCCGAGACGATCAAGTCCGGCGCGCCGCACAAGACCCTGCCCAGCGATTCGTGCGACAAGGCGCTGGGCCTGCTCGACAAGCTGCGCAACTCCAACGGCGGCACCCCGACTTCGGTGATCCGCGACAAGATGCAGCGCACCATGCAGTCCGACGCGGCGGTGTTCCGCACCAGCAAGACGCTGCAGGAAGGCGTGGACAAGATGGCCGAGATCTTCGCCACCTTCGAGGACGTGAAGGTCTCCGACCGCTCGCTGGTGTGGAATTCGGACCTGATCGAGACCTACGAACTGAACAACCTGCTGCTCAACGCGGTGGCGACGATCAACTCGGCCGAGCAGCGCAAGGAAAGCCGCGGCGCGCATGCGCACGAGGATTTCCCCGACCGCGACGACGTCAACTGGCAGAAGCACACCCTGGTCACCGTCGACGACAAGGGCCAGTGCAGCTTCGACTACCGCCCGGTGCACATGTACACGCTCAGCAAGGACGTTGACGTGGTGCCGCCGAAGCCGCGCGTGTACTGACCAAAGCCGGGATTGGGGATTGGTGATTCGGGATTCGAAGCACTTCGTTTCCTGCGCCCAACGCACCCCCCAATCCCTAATCCCCAATCCCGGATTTTAAAAGCCATGGCAGAGTTCACCCTCCCCAAGAATTCCAAGATCGGCAAGGGCAAGCACTTTCCCGCCACCGGCGCGAAGAATGCACGCACCTTCAAGGTCTACCGTTGGAATCCGGACGACGACAGCAACCCGCGTACCGACACCTACGAGGTGGATCTGGACGCGTGCGGCCCGATGGTTCTGGACGCGCTGATCAAGATCAAGAACGAGATCGATCCGACCCTGACCTTCCGCCGTTCCTGCCGCGAGGGCATCTGCGGGTCGTGCGCGATGAACATCGACGGCACCAACACGCTGGCGTGCACCAAGGCGATCGCCGACTGCGACAAGGCCGAAGTGCCGATCTATCCGCTGCCGCACATGAGCGTGATCAAGGATCTGGTGCCTGACCTGACCCACTTCTACGCGCAGTACGCGTCGATCAAGCCGTGGATCCGCACCCAGACCCCGCCGCCGCCGGACCGCGAGCGGCTGCAGTCGCCGGAAGACCGCAAGAAGCTCGACGGCCTGTACGAGTGCATCCTGTGCGCGTGCTGCTCGACCAGCTGCCCGAGCTACTGGTGGAACGGCGAGCGCTACCTGGGCCCGGCGATCCTGCTGCAGGCCTACCGCTGGATCATCGACTCGCGCGACGAGGACACCGGTGCGCGCTTGGACGACCTGGAAGATCCGTTCAAGCTGTACCGCTGCCACACCATCATGAACTGCGCGCGGACCTGCCCGAAGGGGCTGAACCCGGCGCTGGCGATCGCCGAGATCAAGAAGCTGATGATGGCGCGCCGCGCCTGATCGGTTAGCTCCACACACGGCGGGCGTGCCCGTCGACTGCGCGGCACCGGCTTTCGGGTTCGGTGCCGCGCGCGTTTCCGGCGGTCGCCGCAGCAGGCGCCCGTCCACCAAGAATGGGTGCGATGCGATGGACGAAGCCACCGAACTGAAGAAGCTGCGCTGGCGCTGCCGGCGCGGCATGCGCGAGCTGGACCAGCTGTTCGGGCGCTACCTGGACCGGCGCTGGGCGCAAGCCTCCGAGGCCGAGCGCGGGGTTTTCCTATACCTGCTCGAATGCGAGGACGATAAGTTGTGGCGCTGGTTCATGGGCTACGAGGCTTGTCCCGATGCACGCGCCGCCGATCTCATCGCCACCATCCGCGCCATGCCGGCTTGAGTGGCGCCCATCGCGCTGGCTGCTGGCGGCACTGGCGCTGCTGAGCGTGCTGGCGCCGCTGTCGATCCTGGGCTCGGACATGCCGCGGCCCTGGGCCTGGCCGGCAGCGGCGTTGGCCGCGCTGTACGCGGCGCTGCTGCTGCGCCGCGAAGCCCGCCGCGCGCCGCGCGCGTTGCTGATTCCGCCGCAGGGCAGCGTGGCGGCGAGCGTCGATGGCCAGCCGGTGGCGGCGCTGCAGGTGGACTGGCGCGGGCCGCTGGCGTTCGTGCGCTGGCGCGACGCGCACGGCCGGGTAGGGCGCCTGGCCTGGTGGCCGGACACGCTGCCGGCGCCGGCGCGACGTGAACTGCGTCTGGCCGCTCAGGCCCGTGCCGCTTCGTCTGCGCCCCCGCAGATGGCACCATAGCGCTCCCTGGACGGTGGCTGCGCATGTTCAAACCCTTACCCGTGGCCATCGGCCTGCGCTACCTGCGCGCCAAGCGCCGCAACAACTTCATCTCTTTCATTTCGATGGCCTCGATCCTCGGCATCGCCCTGGGCGTGACCGTGCTGATCACCACGCTGGCGGTGATGAGCGGTTTCCAGAAGGAGATCCGCGACCGCCTGCTGCAGATGGCCGCGCATGCCACGGTCAGCGCGCAGGGCGCGCCGATGCAGGACTGGCAGCACGCGGTGGACGTGGCCAAGCGCGATCCGCGCGTGGCCGGCGCCGCGCCGTACGTCGAGGAAGAGGCGCTGCTCACCGGGCAGCGCAATCAGCCGGCGATCGTGCGCGGCATCCTGCCCGGCGAGGAGGCCAAGGTCTCGGTGCTGGCGCAGAAGATGAAGCAGGGCTCGATCGACAGCCTCACCCCCGGCTCGTACAACATCCTGCTCGGCCAGGAACTGGCGCTGTGGCTGGGCGTGGGCGTCGGCGACAAGGTGGTGGTGATGCTCGGCGAACCGCAGGCCAGCCCGATGGGCATGGTGCCGCGCTACAAGCGCTTCACCGTCAGCGGCATCTTCGAGGCCGGCTACAACGAGATCGACCGCGGTCTGGCGGTGACCAGCATGGCGGACATGCAGCGCGTGCTGCGCATGGGCGACGGCGTCACCGGCGTGCGCCTGAAGCTGCACAACATGGACCTGGCCTGGAACGTGGCCCGCGACCTGGCGCTGAACCTGCATGGCCCGTACATGGTCAGCGACTGGACCCGCGAGAACGCCAACCTCTACCAGTCGCTGAAGATGGAAAAGACGGTGATGGGCATCCTGCTGTCGCTGATCATCGCGATGGGCGCGTTCAACCTGGTGTCCTCGCAGGTGATGCTGGTCACCGACAAGCAGGCCGACATCGCCATCCTGCGCACGCTGGGGCTGAGCCCGGGCGGCGTGATGCAGGTGTTCATGGTGCAGGGCACGCTGATCGGCGTGATCGGCACCGTCGCCGGAGTGATCGGCGGCATCGTGCTGACCCTGAACCTGGAGCGGATCCTGGCCGGCATCGAGGCGCTGTTCAACATCAAGCTGCTGCCGGAGGACGTGTACTACATCACCGGCCTGCCCACCGACATGCAGCCGCACGACGTGGTGGTGATCACCCTTGTCGCGCTGCTGATGAGCTTCCTGGCCACGCTGTACCCGGCCTGGCGCGCGGCGCGTACGCAACCGGCGGAGGCGCTGCGTTATGAATGAGCATCGGGACATGGGACTCGGGACTCGGGACTCGGAAGTGCAAAAGCCACAGCGTGCCGATGCGGCGATCCGCGCCGAAGGCCTGGGCAAGACCTACGCCGAAGGCAAGATGCGCACGCCGGTGTTCGACGGGCTGGACCTGGCCGTGGCGCCGGGCGAGACCGTGGCCATCGTCGGTGCGTCCGGCGCCGGCAAGAGCACCCTGCTGCACCTGCTCGGCGGCCTCGACGTGCCCACCGCCGGCGAGGTGTACGTGGCCGGGCAGCGCATGTCGGCGCTGTCGGACGCGGCGCGCGGCCAGCTGCGCAACCGCTCGCTGGGCTTCGTCTACCAGTTCCATCACCTGCTGCCGGAATTCACCGCGCTGGAGAACGTGATGATGCCGGTGCTGCTCGGCGGCGCCGCGGTCAAGGACGCCGAGGCGCGCGCGCGCGCCTTGCTGGAATCGGTGGGCCTGGGCCATCGCCTGGAGCACAAGCCGGGCGAACTGTCCGGCGGCGAACGCCAGCGCGCGGCGGTGGCGCGCGCGCTGGTCAACCGCCCGGCCTGCGTGCTCGGCGACGAGCCGACCGGCAACCTCGACGACAAGACCGCGGCCAACGTGTTCGCGCTGATGCTCGACCTCAACCGCGCGCACGGCACTAGCCTGGCGCTGGTCACCCACGACCGCAGCCTGGCGCGCAAGCTCGACCGCGTGCTGGAGCTGCACCAGGGCAAGCTGCGCGAACTGGCGCCTGCCGACGTGTAGCGCGGGCGTGTGCCGGCGTGGAATGCGCCGGCATGGTCGCGACCCGGCGGCTGCGACGAATGCATTTCGGAACAATGGCGGTTCCGGCGATCGGTCGCGGCTGAAGCCGCTCCTACAGTGCACCGAGCCGCCGGCCACGCCCCCCTGTAGGAGCGGCTTCAGCCGCGACGAACGAAGCCGGAGTTTTTCCGGTCATGGAACAACCGGTGGCCCGATGGGCCGAAGCCACGCGGAGTCGCTCCACAACGAGGGCGGTGCACTGTGGGAGGGACTTCAGTCCCGACGCGATTCGGTCGCGGCACCTCCAATGCTTCGCTCGTCGCGACTGAAGTCGCTCCCACAAAGGATTCGTGGCCTGCTCGCTGGGTGCACTGTGGGAGGACTTCAGTCCGGACGCGGTTCGGTCGCGGCATCTCCACCGCTTCGCTCGTCGCGACTGAAGTCGCTCCCACAAAGGATTCGTGGCCTGCTCGCTGGGTGCACTGTGGGAGGGACTTCAGTCCCGACGCGATTCGGTCGCGGCACCTCCAATGCTTCGCTCGTCGCGACTGAAGTCGCTCCAGCCGCACCGGACGAAGACCCTCAGATTCTGTCAATTCGACAATCCCTCATCGCCGCTCTCACAGCGGCAGCAGCCAACCCGCCGATGCTGCGACTCTGCGACCGTCAGGGAATCACCCGCTGCGCGCGCAGCCGCGCGAACAGTTCCAGGAATGACGCGCGGCTGTCGTAGTAACCGAGGAAGCCGAGATCGCGGCTCTTGGTCATGTCGTTGACGCACTCGATCTCGCGGCCGAGGTCGGCATCGGTATGCCACCACGACGCCAGCTGATTCACGTCCGCCTGCACCAGCGCGTGCCGCTCGGCGATCTGGCGCCATTGCGCAGGTGCGCTGTCCTTCAGGCGCGGCTCCAGCGGCATCGGCGCATCCGGATACGGCGCCGCCTCCAGGCCGAAGAACGCAGCGATCTCGCCCCACATCCAGCGCCAGCGGAACACGTCACCGTTGACCGTGTTGAACGCCTGGTTGCGCGCGGCCGGACTGGTCGCGGCCCAGGCCAACTGGCGGCCGAGCAGGCCCGCGTCGGTGAGGTCGGTGAGGCTGTCCCACTGCGCGCGCGAGCCGGGGAACACGAACGGCTGCCCGCTGTGCTTGCAGAGCGTCGCGTACACCGCCAGGGTCACGCCCATGTTCATCGCATTGCTGCCGTTGGCCTGGCCGATCATGGTGTGCGAGCGGTGCACGCTCCAGCCGAAACCGTGGCGCGCGGCGGCGTCGAACAGCAGGTCTTCCAGCGTGTAGTAGAAGTTCTCGCCGGGCTGGCGCGGCTCGCTCTCGCGAAATGGCGTCTCCGCCTTGCCGCTGCCGTAGTGTTCGAACGAACCCAGGTAATGCTTGGTGCCGGTGACCAGCGCCATGTGCTGCAGCGTGGCGCCGTCCAGGCCTTCGCACAGATGGCGCAGCATCGCGCCGTTGGCGGCGACGTTTTCCTTTTCGGTGGCGCGCCGCGTCCAGGTGCAGAAGAACACGTGGGTGATCGGCAGCCCGCGCAGCGCGGCCGTCGTCGCCTCGCGGTCGAGCAGGTCGGCGGCCACCGCGATCACGCCTTCCTGCGGGACCGGGCGGCGCGCCAGGCCATAGACGGTCCAGCCTTCCGCGACCAGGACCCTGGCCAGGTTGTAGCCGGAAATGCCGGTGACCCCGACCACCAGTGCGGTGCCCTTGCGCATGCGCGGATCCTCATCAGCCAAACCGGCACGCTAGCGAGACGCCGATGAACATGCGGCGAAAGCGACCGTGCGCTGCACGTGACGACGCAAGGCGCGCGCGGCGAATTCCTACGCGGCCTGCAGGGCTTGGCCGATAGCGCGCATCGGCACGGTGCGAGAGCCTGTCGATGCAGCCAGCGCGATGACGATGACCACGAAAAACCGCGGCAGGTAGCGGCGGCCCCGGGTCGTCTGCTGACCTCGATGTCGCCCGACGCGGTCGCCGTCGTCCGGCGCGATGGCTGCGGCCACCCGTGCATCTTCACCCGTCCATGCCAAGGAGGCGATCGCATGCGGCAATGCTCGGCACCTGCCGACGGCCACGCCGTCCGCGTATCGGCGCCTTCGCGCGGCAGCGCGGTCGCGCCGTTCGGCATCGCCGTCGCCGCCGCTCTGGCCGCCGGCGTGCTGGCGACCTTGTGGCTGCCGCGGCTGGCGCCGTGGCCGCTGTCGCTGGCGCTGCTGCTGGGCGGCATCGCGCTGTTCGTCGGCCTGCCGCGCTGGCGGTGGCTAGGGGCGTTCGCGGTGGGCTGCGGATGGCTGGGGCTGGTCGCCGGCATGGTGCTGGCGCGGCAACTGCCGGCGAACCTGGAAAAGCGCGTGGCCACGCTGAGCGGGCAGGTGGTGGAGTTGCCGCAGGCAGAGGTACGGCGCACGCGATTCCTGTTCCGGGTGGATGCCGACCCCGCGCAGCCGGCGCCGTTGCGCGGGCGCCTGCTGCAACTGGCCTGGTACGACGATTTCGGCGCGCAGGCGCCAGGTCCGCGTACCGCGCTGCATGCCGGCGCGCGCTGGCGCCTGAGCGTGCGCCTGCGCGCGCCGCGCGGGCTCAGCAACCCCGGCGGCTTCGACGCCGAGGCGTATGCGCTGGCGCAGCGGATCAGCGCCACCGGCTACGTGGCGGCGCCGCGCGAGGCCACCGAACTGGCGCCCGGGCGCGGCATCGATGCCTGGCGCGAGCGCGTGTCGGCGCGGATCGCGGCCGCGGTGCCGCGGGTGTCGGCACGTTATGTGCAGGCGCTGGCGCTCGGCGATACGCGGATGCTGGACGACCGCGACTGGCGCATCCTGCGCGCCGCCGGCCTGACCCATCTGATCGCGATCTCCGGCTTCCATGTCGGTCTGGTCGCCGGTGCGTTCGCGCTGCTCGGCGGCGGCCTGTGGCGGCTGTGGCCGCGGCTGGGACGGCATTGGCCGCGACGCCAGGCGGCGGTGTTGCTGGCGGTGCTCGGCGCCGGTGGCTACACCGTGCTGTCGGGAATGGCGCTGCCGACCGTGCGCACCTTGCTGATGATCGCGGTGGTGGTGGTCGCGCGCCTGTGGCGGCGACCGGTGCGGGTGGTCGATGGCTTGGCGCTGGCGGCGATCGTCATGCTGGTCTTCGACCCGCTGGCGGTGCTGTCGGCGGGGTTCTGGCTGAGCTTCCTCGGCGTGGCCTGGCTGGCCTGGTGCATGCCGGTCGCCGGCAGCGGCTGGCGCGACAAGCTGCGCGAGTTCCTGTCGGCGCAGGGCGTGGCCACCGTGGGACTGCTGCCGCTGAGCACGATGCTGTTCGGGCAGGCCTCGGCGGCCGGGCCGCTGGCCAACCTGCTGGCGATTCCCTGGTGGAGCCTGGTGGTGGTGCCGCTGGCGCTGCTCGGCACCGCGCTGGAAGCGCTGCATGCCGGTGCCGGGAGTTGGGCATGGCGCGCGGCGGCGGCGTGCTTCGACCTGTCCTGGCCGCTGTTCAGCACCCTGGGCGAAAGCCGCTTCGCGCTGTGGTGGTTGCCCGAGGCGCGCGACTGGGCGCTGCCGCTGGCGCTGCTGGGCGCGTTCTGGCTGTTGCTGCCGCGCGCGGTCCCGGGCAAGCCGCTGGCGGCCCTGCTGTGGCTGCCGCTGTTCTGGCCGCCGCTGGAGCGGCCGGCGCCGGGCGAGGTGGAACTGGTGATGATCGACGTCGGCCAGGGCCTGTCGGTGCTGGTGCGCACCGCACGGCACCAGTTGCTGTACGACGCCGGGCCGGCGATCAAGGACGGCTACGACGCCGGCGAGCGCGCGGTGGTGCCGGCGCTGCACGCGCTCGGCGTGGCGTGGCTGGACCGGGCGGTGATCAGCCATGGCGACAACGACCACGCCGGCGGCTTCGATGCGGTCCGCGCAGCGCTGCCGGTGGCCCTGGCCGAGGCGCCGGCCGGCGCGCCGGTGCGGGTGGACCGCCCGTGCCAGGCCGGGACGGCCTGGGAGTGGGACGGGGTGCGCTTCCGCTTCCTGCATCCCACGCCCGGGTTTCCCTACCTCGGCAACGAGTCGAGCTGCGTGCTGCGGGTGGAAAGCGCGCACGGCGCGATGCTGCTGACCGGCGACATCGGCGAGGTCGTCGAGAGTCGCCTGCTGCGCCAGAGGCCGCAGGACCTGCGCGCCGACGTGGTGCTGGCGCCACATCACGGCAGCGCGCATTCCTCGCAGCCGGCCTTCGTCGCCGCCACCGGCGCGCGGCTGGCGCTGATCTCGGCCGGCGACGGCAACCGCTTCGGCCACCCGCGGCCGGCGGTGGTGGCGCGCTGGCAGGCGTCCGGCGCCGAAGTCGTGACCACCCCGCAGGGCGGCGCGCTGCGCGTGTGGCTGGGGCGGGCGGGGCTGCAGCTGCGCGAACGGCGGCCGTGGCGGGCGCGGCTGTGGGATGCCGCGGAGCGGGCGCGGCCGGCTGCTATCCTATCGGCCAGTGAACGAACGGCCGAACGTGCCGGAGGGTTGCGACGTGTGGGAACTGGTCAAGGCCGGTGGCTGGCCGATGGTGCCGTTGCTGCTGTTGGGCGTGGTCGCGCTGGCGATCGTCCTGGAGCGGTTCTGGAGCCTGCGCCGTAGCGAAGTGCTGCCGCCGGGGCTGGGCCAGGAAGTGCGCAACTGGGCCACGCGCGGCAAGCTGGACCAGACCCACATCGAGTCGCTGCGGCACAACTCGCCGCTGGGCGCGCTGCTCGCCGCCGGGCTGGACGTGCGCAACCGCCCGCGCGAGATCGTCCGCGAGCGGATCGAGGACACCGGCCGCCACGTCGTGCATCGCATGGAGCGGTTCCTGAACGCGTTGGGCACGGTGGCCTCGGCCGGGCCGCTGCTCGGCCTGCTAGGCACCGTGGTCGGCATGATCCAGATGTTCCTGGGCATCCTCGACCACGGCGTCGGCGACGTGAACCAGCTCGCCGGCGGCATCGGCAAGGCGCTGGTATGCACCGCCACCGGCATGATCATCGCGGTGCCGGCGCTGGTGTTCCACCGCTATTTCAAGGGCCGCATCGCCGGCTACGTCATCGAGATGGAGCAGGAAGCCACCGCGCTGAGCGATGTCCTCGACGGTCACGGCCGCCCTGGCGCGCCGGCACCGGGCACGCCGCGCTCGGCCTCGCGTCCAGGCGCCGCTGCGCCGGCCAAGGGCTAAGCCGGTGCGGATCCGCGACGACCGCGGCCAGGACGAGCCGCAGATCGACCTGGTGCCCCTGATCGACGTCATCCTTGTGCTGATCATCTTCTTCGTTGTGACCACCACCTTCGACGCCCGTTCCACCTTGCAATTGCAGCTGCCCAACGCCAGCGACCAGCACAACCCGGCGCCGCCGCGCGCGCTGAGCGTGCTGGTCAATGCCGACGGGCACTATTTCATCAACGACCAGGAAGTGCTGCGCACCGACGTGGAGTCGGTCAAGCGCAGCATCGCCCAGGTCGCCGGCGACGACCGCGAGCAGCCGGTGCTGCTGCGGGCCGATGCGCGCACCCCCTACCAGGCCGTGGTCACCGCGCAGGACGCGCTGGGCCAGCTCGGTTTCCGCCGCATCGCCATCGCCACCGCGCCGGAAGTCAAACCGTGAGCGGCAAGATGACCCCGGTATGGCCGATCTACCGTCGGCTGCTCGGCTATACCCGCGCCTATTGGGTGATGCTGACCGCGGCGGTGGTAGCGATGGTGGTCGAGGCCACCGCCGGCTACTGCTTCACCCGGCTGATGGATCCGTTGGTCAACCGCGGCTTCGTCAATCCCGAGGCACGCATGGCGGTGCTGCTGCCGCTGGCGATCCTGGGCCTGTTCCTGATGCGCAGCGTCGCCACCTTCGTCGGCGACTACTGCATGGCGCGCACCGGGCGCAGCGTGGTGCGCGACCTGCGCGAGCAGGTGCTGGCCAAGTACCTGCACCTGCCGTCCTCGCACTTCGACGTGGAGGCCACGCCGGTGATGGTCAGCCGGCTGAACTTCGATACCGAACAGGTCACCCAGGCCGCCTCCGATGCGCTGAAGACGCTGGTGGCCGATACCCTGACCATCGTCGGCATGCTGGTGGTGATGCTGCAGATGAGCGTCAAGGTGACCCTGGCGCTGCTGGTGGTGGCGCCGCTGATCGGGGTCATCGTGTCCTACGTCGGCAAGCGCTACCGCAAGATCAGCCGCGGCATCCAGGACGGCATGGGCTCGATGGCGCAACGCGCCGAGCAGTCGCTCGGAGCGCAGCAGGAAGTGAAGGTGCACGGCACCCAGGCCCTGGAAATCAGCCACTACGCGGCGCTGGCCAACCGCATGCTGGGCCTGAACATGAAGGTCGAGACCACCCGCGCGCTGGCCTCGAGCATGGTCCAGTTCCTGGCCGCGGTGGCACTGGCGGCGATCGTCTGGGTCTCCACCCGCGAGGCGCTGGCCGGGCGCCTGAACCCGGGCCAGTTCATCGCGCTAATGACCTCGATGATGGCGATCATCCCGTCGCTGCGCCGGCTGACCAGCGTGCAGACCTCGATCTCGCGCGGCGTGGCCGCGGCCGAGCGGCTGTTCTCGATCCTGGACACGCCGGAGGAGCGCGACAGTGGCAGCGTGTCGGTGCAGCGCGTGCGCGGCGAACTTGAGTTCGACCGGGTGATGTTGCGCTACCGCGACGACGCCGGGCTGGCGCTGGACGACATCAGCTTCAGCGCCAGGCCAGGCACGGTCACCGCCATCGTCGGCCGCTCCGGCAGCGGCAAGACCAGCCTGGTGCGGCTGGTGCCGCGCTTCTACGAACCCAGCGGCGGCCGCATCACCCTGGACGGGGTGCCGCTGCACGACTACCGCCTGCACGATCTGCGCCGGCAGATCGCGCTGGTCGGGCAGCGGGTGATGCTGTTCGACGACACCATCGCCGCCAACATCGCCTACGGCACCGAGGCCAGCGACACGCAGATCCGTGCCGCGGCCGAGGCCGCCAACGCCTGGGAGTTCATCGAGCGCCTGCCGTTGCAGCTGCGCACCCCGGTCGGCGAGAACGGCGCGCTGCTGTCCGGCGGCCAGCGCCAGCGCCTGGCGATCGCCCGCGCGATCCTGCGCGACGCGCCGATCCTGATCCTCGACGAAGCCACCGCCGCGCTGGATAACGAGTCCGAGCGGCTGGTGCAGGACGCGCTGCATCGGCTGATGCCCGAGCGCACCACGCTGGTCATCGCGCACCGCCTGTCCACCATCGAACACGCCGACCAGGTGCTGGTGATGGATCATGGCCGCATCGTCGAGCGCGGCACCCACCACGCGCTGCTCGCCCAGGGCGGCCTGTACGCCCACCTGCACAGCATGCAGTTCCGCGAAAGGCAGGCCTGATGAGCGGTCGTGGGCCCCACACGCCCGGCTATTGGTACGGCCAGGGCACGCCGCCGCTGTACGCGCGCCTGCTGACCCCGGTGTACGCGGCGGCGATCGGCCTGCGCCGCGCGCTGTACCGGCGCGGCTGGCGCAAGCGCTACAGCGTCGCGGTGCCGGTGGTCGTGGTCGGCAACCTCACCGCCGGCGGCACCGGCAAGACCCCGCTGACCATCGCCCTGGTGCGCAAGCTGCAGGAGGCCGGCTGGAAGCCCGGCGTCGCCACCCGCGGCTACGGCCGCAGCCAGGACCAGGTCGCGCGCTGGATCGAGCCGGGCACCACGCCCGAGCTGGGCGGCGACGAGCCGGTGCTGATCGCGCACAAGACCGGCGCGCCGGTGCGGGTGGACCGCGACCGCGTCGCCGCCGCGCGCGCGCTGCTGCAGGCCGGCTGCGACATCGTGGTCTGCGACGACGGCCTGCAGCACTACCGGCTGCAGCGCGACATCGAGATCGAAGTGGTCGACGGCCACCGCCGCTACGGCAACGGCCGCCTGCTGCCGGCCGGGCCATTGCGCGAGCCGGTGGCGCGCGGCCGCGAATGCGATTTCCGGGTCATCAACCTGGGCCAGGCCAGCGATGCTGGCGAGATCCAGGCCGGTTTCGGCGAGTGGGCGATGCGCCTGCGCATCGACAGCGCGCAACCGCTGCAGGGCGGCCGCGCGCGGCCCCTGCGCAGCTTCGCCGGGCAGCGCGTGCACGCTGTCGCCGGCATCGCCCATCCGCAGCGCTTCTTCGACATGCTGCGCGCGCATGGCATCGGCGTGGTGCCGCATGCGTTTCCCGACCACCACCGCTACCGCGCCGCCGACCTATCGTTCGGCAGCGAACTGCCGGTGCTGATGACCGAGAAGGACGCGGTCAAGTGCGCGTCGCTGGTCGACGACTGGTGCTTCAGCGTGCCGCTGGTGGCGGAGTTGCCGGCCGCGTTCTGGATCGGCCTGCTCGACCGGCTGGACAAGCTGCGCGGGCGCAGCGGCGACGCCAGCGAATAGCGGCGCGTGCGCTCGTGCCGTCGCACGGGCTTGGCATCGAGTGAAGCAGCTGGAGCATGCGCACAGGGCGCATCCGTGACGTTTGCAGCGACGAAGCATGGCAGCGCCGAATCCTGTGGGAGCGACTTCAGTCGCGACGGGGCGTTACCGGTAAAGCCCGTCGCGACTGAAGTCGCTCCCACAAGATCCTGCGCCGGCTGAAGTGCTGCCGTCGAACACCGTCGTCCGGCACGGGAAGGCGTTGCGTGCGCTGCTGCTCCCACGGCGGGCCTGCCATAGCCGGCGCTGACGCTGCAGACGCTTTCGCGCACTGGAGCGTGTGCAGAGCTGCGATCGGCAGGGCCTATAGAATGGCAGGGAAGGCGGCTGCCACGCGCGCGCGCGGCAACTGACGTGCCTCGCTGCAGCGAACGCCTGCCGCCGCCGCGCCTTGGCGAAGACGCGTTGCCCCCGAATCGACAACGGAGAAGATCATCCATGTTTGGCTTCCGCGAATTCCAGCATTCCGCCGCTGCCGGCGCGCGCCGCGCATGAGCGCCGAACGCGACCTGACCCCGCCACCGTTCGTGGTCGCCATCCCGGCGCGCTACGCCGCCTCGCGCCTGCCGGGCAAGCCGCTGCGCGCGCTCGGCGGCGAACCGCTGGTCCGGCACGTGGCGCGCCGCGCGCTGGGCGCCGGCGCGCAGCAGGTGTGGGTGGCCGCGGACGATCCGCGCATCGCCGCGGCGGTGGCCGACCTGGAAGGGGTGCACGTTGCGCTGACGTCCGCGGCGCACGCCTCCGGCACCGACCGCCTGGCCGAATGCGCCGACATCGCCGGCTGGGACGACGCCACCGTGGTGGTCAACCTGCAGGGCGACGAGCCGTTCGCGCCGGCCGCGGGAATCGTCGCGGTAGCGCAGGCGCTGGCCGCCAGCGGCGCGGAGATGGCGACGCTGGGCACGCCGGTCGAGTCGGCCGACAGCCTGTTCGACCCGAACGTGGTCAAGCTGGTGCGCAGCGCGCGCGGCGATGCGCTGTATTTCAGCCGCGCGCCGATCCCGTGGCACCGCGACGCTTTCGCCGCCTCGCGCGAACGCCTGCCGCCGGGTCCATGGCTGCGCCACATCGGCATCTACGCCTACCGCGCCGGGTTCCTGCGCCGGTTCGCGGCGATGCCGCCGGGCGGGCTGGAACAGGTGGAGGCGCTGGAGCAGTTGCGGGTGCTGGAAGCCGGTTTCCGCATCGCGGTGGCGCTGTCGCCGGCGCCGTTCCCGCCCGGGGTCGACACGCCCGAGGACCTGGCCCGCGCCGAGGCGCATCTGCGGAGCCTGGCATGAAGCTGCTGCTGGTCTGCCTGGGCAACATCTGCCGCTCGCCGATGGCCGAAGGCGCGCTGCGCCATCACCTGCAGCGCTCGCCGCTGGCCGGGCGCGTGCAGGTGGATTCGGCCGGCACCGGCGACTGGCACAGCGGCGAGCCGCCGGACCGGCGCGCGATCGCCTGCGCCCGCGGCCACGGGGTGGACATCGCCGGGCTGCGCGCGCGGCAGCTGCAAGACACCGATTTCGCCGGGTTCGACTGGATCCTGTGCGCCGACGCGGCCAACCTGCGCGACGTGCGCCAGCGCGCTCCGGCCGCGGCGCGGGAGCGGGTGGCGCTGTGGCTGCCCTGGGCCGGGCTGGAGGGCCGCCGCGAGATCCCCGACCCCTACACCGGCGGCAGCGACCACTTCGAGGACGTCTGGCGCCTGGTAGACGAAGCCGCCGCCGGCAGCGTGGCGCGACTGTCCGTCGACGGCGGCTCCGGCATAATCGGCCGATGAACTCGATCGCCGCCCTGGAACTGCCGCAGCCCGGCACCTGGCTCAATGCCGCGCCGACCACGCTGCGCGAGCAGCAGGGCCGGGCGCTGGTGCTGGCCTTCGTCAACGCCGCCTCGGCGTGGTGCGCGCAGCGCCTGGCCGAGCTCAGCCAGTGGCAGGCGCGCAATCCGGGGCGCCTGCAGCTGATCGTGGTGCAGGTGCCGCGCTTCGACAGCGAGCGCGAGCCGCAGCGGGCGCTGAAGCTGCTGCGCAGCCAGGGCGTGTCGGCGCCGATCCTGCTCGATGCCGACTGGGCCGCCTGGCAGCGTTTCGACGTGCAGGCGTGGCCGACGCTGGTCCTGCTCGACGCCGGCGGCTACGAGCGCGAGCGCCTGGTCGGGATCGGCGGCGCCGACCTGGAGAAGGCGCTCAACGCGCTGTGCGCCGGGCAATCGCTGCCGCTGGACGACGAACTGCGGCAGCCGCGCGAGACCCAGCCCGAGCCGCGCCTGCCGCTGCGCTTCCCGGTCGGCCTGGCGGTCGCCGACGATCGCCTGTACATCGCCGACAGCGGCCACCACCGCATCCTCGAATGCACCACCGGCGGCCGCATCCTGCGCCAGTTCGGGCTGGGCACCGCCGATTTCATCGACGGCGGGCTCGGCGAGGCGGCGTTCCACCGGCCGCGCGGCCTGGCGCTGGAGCGCGGCGTGCTGTACGTCGCCGACACCGGCAACCACGCGCTGCGCCGGATCAACCTGCTCAACGGCCAGGTCGACACCCTGTGCGGCAACGGCCGCGCCGGCGAGCCGGTCGAAGGACCGGTGCAGCAGGCGCAGCAAGCGCCGCTGAACCACCCGCAGGACGTGGTGGTGGCCGACAACCAGGTGCATATCGCGATGGCCGGCGACAACCGCATCTGGAGCTACGAACTCGGCAACCGCAGCCTGCGCTGGCGCGCCGGCTCGGGCGTGCTGGAACTGCGCGACGGCAGCGGCCACCTGGCCGCGTTCGCGCAGCCGTGCGGCCTGGCCGCGGTGCAGCAGGCGCTGTATGTGTGCGACGCGCTGGGCTCGGCGGTGCGTTCGCTGCAGTTGCGCGGCGACCTGGTGCAGACCCTGCTCGGCGGGCAGGGTCCGTGGGATTTCGGCAACGAGGACGGCCCGCGCAGCCGCGCGCGCCTGCAGTTCCCGCAGGCGATCGCGCTGAGCCCGGACGCGCCGCTGCTGTGGATCGCCGACAGCGGCAACGGCAGCCTGCGCAGCCTGCGCCTGGGCGGCGGCGAACTGTCCACCACTGCGTTGCCGCGGCGCTTGCACGGCCCGGCCGGGCTGGCGGTGACCGCGGGCACGGTGTGGATCGCCGAGACCGACGCCCACGCCGTGCTGCGCTACGACATCGCCAGCGGCGAACTGAGCGACGTGCCGATCAGCGAATGACCGCGTCCTTGCAGCCCCCGTTCGACGGCAAGGCCTTCGCCGCCAACCTCAGCACCGCGCCCGGCGTCTACCGCATGTACGCGGCCGACGACACCTTGCTGTACGTCGGCAAGGCCGGCGCGCTGCGCAAGCGCGTGTCCAGTTATTTCAGCGCCTCGCCGAAGAACGCGCGGACCATGGCGATGCTGGCCCAGGTCGCGCGCATGGACGTGACCGTGACCCGCAGCGAAGGCGAGGCGCTGCTGCTGGAAAACCAGCTGATCAAGTCGCTGTCGCCGCGCTACAACGTGTCGCTGCGCGACGACAAGAGCTACCCCTTCGTGCTGCTGACCCGCGAGGAGTGGCCGCGGATCGCGCTGCACCGCGGCCCGCGCGCGGTGCCCGGGCGCTACTTCGGCCCGTATCCGGGCGTGACCGCGGTGCGCGAGACGCTGAACCTGATGCACAAGCTGTTCAAGCTGCGCAGCTGCGAGGACAGCGTGTTCCGCAACCGCTCGCGGCCGTGCCTGCAATACCAGATCGGGCGCTGCAGCGCGCCGTGCGTGGCGCTGGTGCCGGCCGACGATTACGCCGAGTCGGTGCGCCGCGCGACCATGTTCCTGGACGGACGCAGCGACCAGCTCGGCGAGGAACTGGTGCAGGCGATGCAGGCCGCCAGCGAACAGCTGGAGTTCGAGCGCGCCGCGCGCCTGCGCGACCTGCTCGGCTCGCTGCGCAGCATGCAGAGCCGGCAGTACGTGGACGGCCGCGCCGCCGACCTGGACGTGCTCGCCTGCGCGATGCAGGGCGCCAACGCCTGCGTGCTGCTGCTGGCGTTCCGCGACGGCCGCAATCTCGGTACCCGCGCGTTCTTCCCCAAAACCAACGGCGAGGACAGCGCCGCCGAAGTGCTCGGCGCGTTCGTGTCGCAGTACTACGCCGAACAGCCGCCGCCGCGCGAGGTGCTGCTGGACCGCGAGATCCCCGATGCCGAGCTGATCGAAGCGGCGCTGGGCTCGGCCGCCGAGCGCAAGGTGCAGTTGAAATGGAACGTGCGCGGCGAGCGCGCCGGCTACCTGGAACTGGCCAGCCGCAACGCGCAGGCGACGCTGGCCACCGAACTGACCAGCCGTAACGCGCAGCACGCGCGCAGCGAGGCGCTGCGCGAGATGCTGGGGCTGGCCGAACCGGTCAGGCGCGCGGAGTGCTTCGACATCAGCCACACCATGGGCGAGGCCACCGTGGCCTCGTGCGTGGTGTTCGACGCCAGCGGCCCGGTGCGCAGCCAGTACCGGCGCTACAACATCAGCGGCATCGAGCCGGGCGACGACTACGCGGCGATGCGTCAGGCGATCGAACGCCGTTTCCGCCGCGCCGCGGAGGGCGACAAGGCCGACGTGGTGCTGCCCGACGTGCTGCTGATCGACGGTGGCGCCGGCCAGCTGGCGCAGGCCAACGCCGCGCTCGCCGACCTGGGCGTGGAAGGCATTCTGGTGATCGGCGTGGCCAAGGGCGCCGAACGCCGCGCCGGCCACGAGACCCTGGTGATGCCGGACGGGCGCGAACTGCGCCCCGGCGCGGCGTCGCCGGCGCTGCAGTTCATTCAGCAGGTACGTGACGAGGCGCACCGTTTCGCGATCACCGGCCACCGCGGGCGGCGCCAGAAAGCGCGCATGACCAGCAAGCTGGAAGACATCCCCGGCATCGGTCCGCGCCGCCGCGCAAGCCTGTTGAAGCATTTCGGCGGGCTGGCCGGGCTCAAGGCCGCCGGCGAAGCGGAGATCGCGCGCGTGGAAGGCATCAACGACGCACTCGCTGCGCGAATCTACGCTAACCTGCACGGACTGCCGGTGCCCGATCCGGCAGGCGAGTAGAGCAGCGCAATGAAGTTGACCATCCCCACCTGGCTGACGCTGCTGCGGATCGTGATGATTCCGGTGCTGGTGCTGGTGTTCTACCTCCCGTACACGTGGACGAACTTCGCCTCGGCGGCGATCTTCGGCCTGGCCGCGTTCACCGACTGGCTGGACGGCTGGGTGGCGCGGCGCTACCACCAGTATTCCGCGTTCGGCGCGTTCCTGGACCCGGTGGCCGACAAGCTGATGGTCGCGGTGGCGCTGTTCCTGATCGTGCAGGGCCACCCGACGCCGTGGATGGCGTTCTGGGCGGCGGTGATCGTCGGCCGCGAGATCGCGGTGTCGGCGCTGCGTGAGTGGATGGCCGAGATCGGCCAGCGCGCCAAGGTGCGGGTGGCGATGATCGGCAAGGTCAAGACCACCGCGCAGATGGTCGCGCTGCTGTGCCTGCTGTACTCGGTGATGCCCGACGGCTCGCCGCCGGAGAGCGTGTGGATGGGGCGGTTCATCTTCCGCATCGGCGACTGGACGCTGGCGATCGCCTCGATCCTGACCCTGTTGTCCGGCATCCAGTACCTGCATGCGGCCTGGCCGAGCCTGCGCGCCGACGAGCGCGCCGCGGTGGCGGACAAGAATGCGAAGAAAATCGAAGGCAACGGTTGACAGCCTGCCGGTTCCCGGTAAAATTCGCGGCCTCAAGCGGGAATAGCTCAGTTGGTAGAGCGCAACCTTGCCAAGGTTGAGGTCGCGAGTTCGAGTCTCGTTTCCCGCTCCAGACGGTTTCGCAGGCATCCAGCGGATACCTGCAGAACGATGAAATCAGGACCTTCGGGTCCTTTTTTCGTTTTGGCGCGGTGCGATGCGTTCGCTAAGGCGCCACTGCGGAGATCGGCGCCATGCCGTATCGGGCATGGCGCGCCCGGCCGGCGACGCTTCGCCGGCGCAGGCGTTCCGCTACGGCGCCGATGCCGCCGTCGAGTCGATACGCCGCACCGGCAGGGCTTCCCGCAATTGCCGGAAATGGTCCAGTCCGCCCCGTTGCTGCACATCGCCGAGCACATAGCAGGAGGCGAGGGTGGTGGGCGCCACCGGCACGACGAAGAAGAGCGCATCCCACGGCGTGGACCTTGTTCGACGGGCAAGCTGGTCCCGCTGCGTCCCGTTCACCGCGCCCAGATCAGCGATGAATTTGCAGCGTTAGCCAGGGTTGTGAGCGTCGGCCACCCACACCGGCGATGCCGGCCCGCACGCGCGTCGGCAATCGCGACTGGGATGGCTGTTCCGAAGCCGCGCAGTGTCGACCGCGCGCGTCGCGATCTGCGCTAGGTTCGGCCAGGGGCATTGCATCGCGTGCAGACGGGCGGAGAAGGCGGCGGCGTCGCGGCCGCAGCGGCCGGGCACGAGCAAGACACGACAGGCGTTTGCGTCGGGACCGGAGCGGTCGCGGCGCCAGGCGCATGCGCGGATGCCGGTCGCCCTCGCCGCAACTCCCTCTCACCACTGCAGGAGCCACCATGAACTTCGAGATCGCAACCTGGTACGACACATGGAACGGCACGGGTGCCGACAATCTTGCGCAGGGCAAGGTGCCGCTCGGCTATGCCAGCCGCTACAACCTGGCCTTCGGCATCTTCGTCGAGTCCGGCAACGGCTATGCCGTGGACCTCAATGCGCAATTCGCTGCGCAGAATCTCGCCCAGATCAAGGCGCAGGCGCCCGGCGCGCTGATCTATGCCGGGGTCGGCGACACCGGCTTGGTGGCGACGGTGACGGACAATCGCGACAACGCCAATCGCTCCACCGCCAACATCGTGGCCTATCTGCAGCAGCAAGGCCTCAACGGCATCAGCATTGATTCCGAAGGCGACGGCATGTCCTCGGTCGTGGAGCTGGTGACGCAGCTCAGCCCGAGCTTCAAGGCGGCCGGACTCGGCATCGCGGTGTCGGTGCCGTGGCCCGCAGGTGGCCCTGTCGCCCTTTACGGCGACGGCGCGGTGGCGGCGTTCAACCAGTACGTGGATGCCGCCGAGTTGCAGGACTATTCGTCCTCCGGCACGCCGCAGGATGCGCAGGTGTGGATCCAGGCCGGGGTGCGCGCCGACATCCTGATGGGCGGAGTGGCGACCGAGAACAGCGACGCGCAGACCTCGCTCGAAGACACCGCGGCCTGGACCAGCTACGCGCTGCAGAACGGCTTGCGCGGCATGTTCAGCTGGAGGCTCGACAACGACCACGGGCAGGACGGCCAGGAAGAAGACGTGGATCCGACCTTCACCGGCGCCAAGACCATCTACGACACGGTGTCTGCGGCGCGCGGCGGCGCGACGGCCGGCTAGCGCGCTTCGCTCTCCGTTACTCTGTGGGCGAGAGACCGGCGCGTGCATCCAAGTGCGGCAGGCGCATCGCAACGCGCTTGCCGCGATAGCTGGCTCTCTGGCGCTCCGGGCCGTTGGCGTGGCGCTCCGGTGTACGCGCCGGCCGTTCTCCCACAACGCCATTGCCGCGCGCGCAGTTGCTTAGCAGCGCACTGCGAGTGCCTGAAGCGCGCGTCGCGCTACAACGTCGGCGGCCGCGCCACCATCAGGTAGAAGATCGCCAGGAAACTGAACAAGGCCGGCACGCCGAGCGCGGTCCAGTAGCCGAGGTGGCGTGCGTAGTCCAGCGGCAGTTCGCGGCCGTCCGCCGCGGCGGACGCGGCGATGTCGCGCAGGCGCATCTGCAGCCACACCACCGGCAGCCAGCACAGCGCGGCGATCACGAACAGCACGATCGACCAGTACAGCCACGCGCTGTGCAGCGAATAGCCCATCCTGTGCGCCAGGTACAGGCCGCTGAGCGGCTGGAACACGATGGTGGTGGCGGTGAACAGCCAGTCGGCGATCACCACGTAGCGCGCCACCACCGCCACCACGCGCGCGTCGCGGGTGCGGCTGACGAAGAACAGGTAGAACGCGGTGCCCACGCCGGTGCCGAACAGGAACGTGGACGACAGCACGTGCAGGTACTTAACGACGATGAGGTCCATGCTGCGGCTCCAGTGCGCTGGCCAGCGCGATCGCGGCCAGCAGCGGCAGGTTCTTCAGGATCGGCCCGTACGGGTGCAACCAGTATTCGGGCAGGAAGGCGCTGATCAGCACGGTGTATGCGCCGATCAGCAGCAGTTGCGCCGCGTAGACGTGGCGCCGCCAGCGCGGCAGGCACAGCAGCGCCAGGCCCAGCGCCGCATCCAGCGCCGCCGCGGCGTACAGCGCGGCCACGGCCAGTCCGCCGTGCAGGCCGGTACGCGCGAGCAGGGCGAGGCTGTCGGCGACCGGGTAGGCGAACGCCGAGACATAGCCGGTGACGATCCACATCAGCGCGATCGACCAGCGCAGTGCCGGCAGCAGCCATTGCAGCAGCGCCGCCTGGCGCAGGCGCGCGCGGTTGCCGGCGTGCACGAAGTGCTCGGGCGCGCGGGGCGCGCGCCCGAGCGCGGCGTGCATGTCGTCCGGCGGTGCGGTCGAGCCGGCCTGCAGCATGTCCAGCGCGTCCGGCGCCAGCCAGCCGCTGCGCGGGCCCAGCAGGCGCCCGGCCAGGCGCAGTGGCGCCAGCGGGATCGGCAGGCAGCCGCCGATCGCGCCGAGGCCGTGCTTGAGCAGCGCCAGGTAGCGGCGCAGGGTCAGCGCGGCCGGGCCGACCGCGCGCAGCCGCGGCGGCGGATCGGGACGCTCCAGCAGGCCGACGATCGCCTCGCACAGGTCGTCCAGGTGCAGCGGCTGGATGCGCTGCTTGCCGTCGCCAGGCAGCGGCGTCAGCGGCAGCACCGCCAGCGCCGCGAACCACTGGCTGCTGGCGCCGTCGGGCGCGAACACCAGCGACGGCTGCACGATGGTGGAGCGGATCGGCAACGCCGCCAGCGCGGCATCGGCGCGGCCTTTCGAGGCCAGATAGGGCGCAGTCTTGGACGGATGCGCGCCCAGCGCGGAGATCTGCACCACCTGGCGTACGCCGGCATCGCAGGCGGCGCGGAACAGCTGCAGCGGGCCGTTCACATGCACTGCATCGAAACTCTGGCCTGCTTGTTCGCGAAAGATCCCGACCGCGTTGATCACCACGTCCACGCCGCGCAGGTAGTCGGACCACGGTGGCGGCTCGGTCGCACCGAATCCAGCCCGTACGATCCGGGCCGCCGGCCAACGCTGGCGCGCGTCCCGCTCGTCGCGAACCGCGAGGACCAGCTCATGCCCCCGATGCGCCAGCCTGTCGACCAACGCACTGCCGATCATGCCGCTGGCCCCGGTCAGCAGGATGCGCACGACGCCTCCGCGACACGGCGGTGGTGGCCGCGCTGCAAACGCGTCCTGCTGACCGGCTCAGCCGCCAGCATCGTGTCCACCGTGGTCGTGGCGGCGCTGGCGCGGCGCCGCACCGGCGCGCTCAGCAGCGGGGCCAATGCCACCAGCCACTGGCTGTGGGGCGAACGCGCCAAGCGCCGGCACGCGCCGAGCGCGCGCTACACCGCGGTCGGCTACACGATCCACCACGCCAGTTCGCTGCTGTGGGCCGGCGTGTTCGACCGCGCCACCCGCGCCAGCCACGCGCCGGCGCGGGTCGCCGCCACCGCGGCGGCGGTCGCCACGGCGGCCTATGCGGTGGACTATCACGTGGTGCCGCGGCGGCTCACCCCCGGCTTCGACCGGCATCTGTCGGCGCCGGGCATGGTCGCGACGTACGCGGCCTTCGCCGCCGGGCTGGCCGCGGCGCACTGGCTGCTGCACACCGGCAGCCGGCGCGCGCCGCGGCGCTGAGCGCGCGCGGCTCATTCGTCCTGCGGCCAGGGGAACGGCGCCAGCGCGGTGCTGGCCGGACCGTTGAGCACCGCGCCGCTGTCGGCGGCGAAACGCGAGCCATGGCAGGGGCAGTCCCACGACTTCTCCTGCGGGCTCCAGCGCACCGCACAGCCCATGTGCGGGCAGCGCGCATTGAACGCATGCAGCGCGCCTTCGCCGTTGCGGTACACCGCGACCCGGTGCAGGCCGCGGCGCAGCACCGCGCCTTCGCCGCGGGCCAGTTCGGCCACGCCGGAGGCCTGGCCGGGGGCGATCCAGTCGCGGTACTGCACGGCGACGTTGGCGTTCTCGCGCAGCCATTCGCTGCCGCCGCGCAGCGGCTTGCGGCGTGGGTCGTAGAGCGCGTGCCAGGGATTGTCGCGGCCTTCGAGCAGATCGGAGAGCAGCAGTCCGGCGACGACGCCGTGGGTGACGCCGTTGCCGGAGTCGCCGGTGACGACGTATACGTTGTCCTCGCCGCCCGGATCGGCGCCGATGTAGGCCAGTCCGTCGCTCGGTTCCAGGATCTGCCCGGACCAGCCATGCGTGTAGCGGGTGACACCGGGCAGCAGCGCATCGGCCCACTGCTGCAGGCGCACGAAGGCCTGCGGGTCGTCGCTCTGTCCGGTCTTGTGGTCCTCGCCGCCGATGATGGCGAGCATGCCGCCGTGCTCGCGGTCTTCGGTCAGGCGCACGTAGTGGTACGGGTCGCCGTCGTCCCAGATCAGCGCGTCCGGCAGCGCATCGGCGGCGATCGGCCCGGCCACGACATAGCTGCGGTACGGCGCCTGCTTGGTGTGGATGGCCACGCGCTCGTGGAACGGCACGTTGCTGGCGATCACCGTGGTGTTGGCGTGCAGCACCTGTCCCGACGCCAGCGTGACCCGGGTCTGCGCGCCGCCGTCCACCGCGGTCGCCTCGCCCAGGCAGAAGCGCACGCCCTGGGCGTGCGCCGCGTCGGCCAGCGCGTCCAGGAAGCGGCCCATGTCGATGCGCGCCTGGTCGTCGAAGCGCACAGCGCCGCCGAGCTGCGGCAGGCCGGGAATGCCGCCGTCGAGGAATTCGGCGCCCAGCCCCGCGGCGGCCGCGGCGTCGGCTTCCTTGCGCAGGCGCTCGGGGTTGCCGTCGTGCGCGAACAGGTAGCCGGGGACGCGGCGGAAACCGCAGCGGTCGGCGCTGGCGGCGACGAAATCCTCGATCCAGTCGATCGCCTCGGCGTGGCTGGCGGCGGCCATGCGCGCGCCATGCTCGCCGTGCAGTTCGGCCAGCGCGTAGTAGCGGTCGTCCAGCGCCGAGGCCAGGTGCGCGGTGGTGCGCAGCGACTCGCCCTGGCCGATGCCGCCGCGGTCGATCACCAGCACGTGGCGTCCGCGCTGCGCGCACAGCAACGCGGTGGTCAGCCCGGCCACACCGGCGCCGACGACGATCACGTCCTGAGCCTCGCTCGGCGGGGTCGGTGCGAAGTGTGCGGTGGGGTCGCTGCCGAGCGACCAGACGGGCAGGGTGCGTGCGCTGGACATTGCAGGAAACTCCGTGGCGGACTGCCGGGCCACGATACCCAGCGCGGGTGATCGCCGCGTCAGCGTAGCGTCGCGCGCACGGCAACGTCTGCATGGCTTGCCTGCACATTTTGCACGCCGCGCGAGCGTGCAAAACGTTTGAAAAATTCTTCACGGTGGCGGGACTAGTGTCGGCCGCGATCGGCTTCGCAGGGATCGAAATGCGCCCGCAGTCCCGTTGTCGTTGGATGGCGTTGATGATGGCCATGCTGCCCGGCGCGAGCGTCGCGGCGCCGGCGGACGGCGACTGGCCGATGCCGTCGCTCGACTACGCCAACACCCGCTACAGCCCGCTGCATGCGATCGACACCTCCAGCGTGGCGGCGCTGCGCGTCGAGTTCACCTTCTCCACCGGCATCAACCGCGGCCAGGAGGCGGCGCCGATCGTGGTCGGCGACACCATGTACGTGGTCACGCCGTATCCGAACGTGGTGTTCGCGCTGGACCTGGGCAAGCCGGGCGCGCCGCTGAAGTGGAAGTACGCGCCGCCGCCGTTGCCGGCGGCGCAGGGCGTGGCCTGTTGCGACGTGGTCAACCGCGGCGGCGTGTACTGGCGCGGCAAGCTGATCTTCCGGACGTGCCGACGACGTAGCCCGGGCTCATGCTGCCGGCACGCATCTGCGCGAGGTTGAGGAACGGGTTGCGCGCCGCATCGACGCCGCGGTCGTAGCCCACGCCCATCATGCCGAAGTCGGAAGAGATCGTTGTGCAGTTCTGCAGCGTCTGCGTGCCGCCGCTGCTCAGGGCGAGGGTGTTGTTGTAGGCGGCGCACTCGTCCGGCGCCTGGGTCAGCGTCTTCAGCGAACCCGGCGGTGTCCCCTTCGCGATCGCGGCGACCCCGCAACTGCATTGCGCCGCCAGCACCTCGATCGAGTCGATGCGCGCCGCGGCGCTGTTGCCGTCGGGCGACACGCCGAGCCGCATCGGCACCTGCACGTACTTGCCGGGGTGGTACTGGCTGTTGCTGGAATAGAAGATGTAGCCGAGCTTGGTCGAGGCGTTCCAGGCTTGCTGGATCGCCGCGCTGAGCGGCACGACCACGCCGGTGGAGCCGGTGTCCACTTCCAGGACCTGGCTGGCCGCAGCGGCGCTGGCCGAGGCCGGGACTGTGCCGACCTGCACCCGCACCTGGTAGGCGTAGTGCGGCATGTTGCGCGAGACCAGCGGCAAGGCCAGCGTCTGCGTCTGCAACGTGCACGACTGCGCGTGCGCGCAGCTGGCCGCGGCCAGGCAGGCGACCGCGCCGCCCCAGCGTATCCATCGGTTCATGGCGGTGCCTCCGGAATGGGTGTGGCCGCCATGCTAGAGCCGGCGCCCGGCGTGGAAGGCCGCCGCGCCGGGCCGCCGCGCACTTGTCTACCTCGGCGCGCGAACCGCTGTGGTCGATATTCCAGTCCGCCTGGCGCCGCGGCGCGGTCGCTCTCCCGAAACAGCCGATGGCGCCGTTCGCGCGGCTGGCGCGCACGGAGGCCGCCGTGCCGCCGGCATTCCGGGCGGCAACCGGTGCGCCGGAAATTTTTGCCGGGGAGGCTGGCGCAATGCGGGCGAGGGCTGTAGAATGCCGGGCTCCCAAGCGGGAATAGCTCAGTTGGTAGAGCGCAACCTTGCCAAGGTTGAGGTCGCGAGTTCGAGTCTCGTTTCCCGCTCCAGATTCAGATAGAGCCCCGTCAGCGGGGCTTTGTTTTGTCGGACCGCCGTTGGCGGTTTCGGCTAGAATCCAGTCCACCGGCCTGGTGGCAGAGTGGTTATGCAGCGGACTGCAAATCCGCGTACGCCGGTTCAATTCCGACCCAGGCCTCCATCTTCGACAAGGGCTCCGGCCCTTCGTCATTTTCCGCAAGCAGACGGCTGCCGGCGGGCGCGACCGCCTTGGCTTGCTCCACGCGCTCGTCCACCAGCCCAGCGGCCATGCTCCAGATAGCCGAATGCGTGGCGCTCGGCGTCTGGCTGTCTTCGGCGTTCCGCCAGCACGATGCACAGCCATCCTGTGGGCGCGCCATGGATCGGGCGTTTCCCGCCCGGCATCGCAGCTAGGCGCGCGGAATCAACGGCAGCTGTGGCTGAATGCTATACGTCAACACGGCCAGCAAGCTGGTGGCCGCGGTCTATGGCGGGGCCTGTGTACGATCATCGTGGCGACGAACGGTAACGACGGGAAAACGGCATCTGATCCACCTCGCACTGGGCGTGAGTGATACTGCTGGATCGTCGACGGTGCGAGGGTCCTAACGGTTCTCCGACATGCCGCTGCACTGGAGTGCGCGGTGCGCTTGAGACGAATCGCCGGGTACGCTCCAAGCATCCTGCTATCTCTGTCGATGAACTGCCAGGGAAATAGCATGAGCGCTGTAATGGGCACGCACGAAGGCGAGAACAAGGAGCCCGCCTTCATTCAAGGCTGCAGCTGTCGAGTGTGGGCGATTGACGGTTGGGAAAACGAAGCGATAGCGAGCGCTTTGAATAACAGCCTTGCAGCTCTAGGGACAAAGCTGGCGTCGAGTCGAGCCGCAACCAAGAGATCGTTTGACGACAAGTTGGCTGCATTCTTGACGTTGCAAAGGAGTCCGCCGGCGAAGCACAACAAGCTGTGCATTGTCTATGGCGTCTTTGATTCGGACGAAGACATCTTGCCGACCCACATGTGGATCGAGTACGACGGGTACATCTACGACACTGTGCCGGGAGATCCCCTATGCAGGAAGAAAGCCGGTCCCATAAACCGGTACTTTCCCGCATGTGAACCGCACCGTCAGCCACAGCAGATGGTCGGGAGCGCGCAGACGTATCTTACGAAGCGGCAGTCTCGAGTGCTCAAGGCAGCGAATGGAAACTGGCGACAGCACGGGGGCGGCATCACGATCTATGTCCCGGCAGACCAGGTGGTGAGAGAGTAGGAACTCGACAGCATGAGAAGGGCTGAGCTTTTAGCCAGCGTTCGACCGACGCTTCGACCTCTGTCCTGCCCAAAATATCCCCGTCGCGGGGGAGAGGGACGACGCATCCTCCTGGCAGCGCCGTACGAAAAACACATCCCATATATCTGCGGCCGCAGATTCGGTGATGCACCTGCAGCGATCCCATCTCGGCGAGTGCTGCTTCAGGCTGGCCGTCATCGGAGGCCTATGTTCAATCCAACGGACGATCGACTAGGCCGCATTCGGCATCCAGCGGCGTCGCGGCACCTGCAGCATGACGGCGCGCCGCCGCGCCGGCGGCAGGCGTCCCGCCAGGTCGCGCCGTCATTGGGCGGGGCGGCACGCCAGCGCCGCTCAGCGCGCAGCGAACAGCCACGCCAGCGACGTCGCCAGCAACAGCGCAAGCCCGGCCAGCAAGCGCGGTCGGCGCAGCCAGCGCCGCGGCTGGCGGTCCACCGCGTTGGCGCTGGCGACGCGCAGCAGGCCGTGCGCGAAGCCGTGGCCGTCCATGCTGCGGTCGCAGGCGTCCACGCAGGCGCCGCAGGCGGTGCAGGCGTAGTGCGCGCCGTTGCGCAGGTCGATGCGTGCCGGGCAGGCATCGATGCAGGCGCTGCAGTCCACGCAGTCGCCGAGCTGGGCGTCGCTGAACTTGGGCAGGATGCCGGCGTAGGCGGCCAGTGCCTCGCTGCGCCGGCCGTCCTGGCCGGCGAGGCGGGCGATGCCGGCGCGCAGCGCGTAGTCGCGGGCGGTGCCGGCGTCGAGCAGGCGTCGCCCGCGCTGGGCCACGCTGCCCTGGCCGCAGGCGCGCGCACCGCGCGGTTCGCCGCGCCGTGCGTCGTAGCCGATCAGCGGCGTGTCGCGGTCGCACAGCAGCGGCTGCAGCCGCGCGTAGGGGCACAGGTAGCGGCACACCTGGCTGCGCAGGAAACCGGCATTGCCCCAGGTGGCCAGGGCGTAGAACAGCACCCAGAAGGTTTCCCAGCCGCTCCAGGCGAACGGGCGCACGCGCGCGACCAGCTCGGCGATCGGCGCGAAATAGCCGACGAAGCTGATCCCAGTCCACAGCGCCAGCGCCGCCCAGACCACGTGGCGCGCGGCCGCCGGCCAGGCGGCGAAGCGCCGTTCCAGCCAGGCGAAGGCCTGGCTCCAGACCGTCTGCGGACAGGCGAAGCCGCACCACACCCGTCCGGCCAGCGTGGTCGTCACCGCCAGCGCGGCCATCGCGGCGAGCAGCGCCAGCAGCAGCCAGCCGATGTCGTGCGGCCACAGGGTCCAACCGAACAACTGCAGGCGCCGCGCCGGCAGGTCGAGCAGCAGCGCCTGGCGCCCGTCCCAGCGCAGCCATGGCAGCAGGTAGAACGCGGCGAACAGCAGCCACAGCACGCCGCGGCGCGCGCGCGTGTAGCGGTTGCGCAGCGGTGCCACGGTGTGGGTGGCGGCCACGGCGGGCGTGGCGATCGTGCGCGATGGAATGGCGCGGGGCGCAGGCGTGCCGCTCACGGCAACGGCTCCTCGGCATCGTCGCCGCCGGCGCGCGGTGCCGGTCGCGACAGGAACCCGGTCAACCCGCTCGACGCCAGCGTCGCCAGCCAGAACATGAAGAAGCCCAGCGTGTAGCCGAACTCGCGGCTCAGCTGGCGGCCCGGGAAACTGATGTCGCGCAGCGCCAGCGGATCGACAACGGCGAAGAACAGCACGCTCATCGCGCCGGCGACCAGGAAGCTCGGCCACAGCACCACGCCCAGCCGCTGCACCAGCGGCCGCGGCGCGGCGGGATCGAGCAGCGGGTCGAGCAGGGGATCGTCGCTGGGGGTCATGCGGGCGGACTCCATGGCGGAAGGGAGAGGTGCGGCATGCGCCGGGGTGGTGCCGCGCGCGGGCCGGCGCGCCTCGCACACGGCCGCGCCGCCGATCCCCCGTCGACGGCGGCGCAGGCGCATGCCGCCCACGCAGACTAGGCAGCGCGGCGCGTGGCGACATTGATCCTGATCAAGGCCGGGCCGGCACCGATGCGGATACTGGACGCATCGAACAGGAACCCCGCCATGCATGACCCCATCGCCGCCTTGCCGTTGCCCGGGCCGGACCTGTGCAGCGAGGACGAAGTGACCGCGCTGGTGGACGCGTTCTACCGCCGCGTGCGCGCCGACCCGGAACTGGCCGCGGTGTTCGCCGCGCACATCGAGGACTGGGACGCGCACCTGCTGCAGCTGAGCGACTTCTGGTCGGCGATGCTGCGCGGCACGCGGCGCTTCCGCGGCGCGCCGATGCCCAAGCACATGGCCATGCGCGAACTCAGCGCGGCGCTGTTCCAGCGCTGGCTGAGCCTGTTCCGCGCCACCACCGCCGAGTTGGACAACGCGCCGATGCGCATGCTGGCCGACGACATCGCCGCGCGCATCGCCGACACCTTCTGGCGCCGCCACCAGATGAGCTGGCGGCCGTTCGAGCCGGTCACGCCGTTGCCGCCGTCCGATTGATCCAAGTCAAGGCGGCCCGCCGCCGCCGCGCGCAAGCTCGTGTCCATGGACATCCTCACCGCTCCCGATCCCGCCGCCGCCTGGACCTTCGACGCCGAGCTGCTGCGCCGCTACGACCGTCCCGGCCCGCGCTACACCTCGTATCCGACCGCGCCGCATTTCCAGGCCGGCTTCGGCCCGACGCAGCTGTTCGCGGCGGTGCAGGCCAGCGATCCGGCGCGGCCGCTGTCGCTGTACGTGCATGTGCCGTTCTGCCGCAACCCGTGCTTCTACTGCGGCTGCAACCGGGTCATCACCCGCGACGCAGGCAAGGGCCGCGCCTACGTGCAGCGGGTGCTGCGCGAGGCGGCGATGATGGCCGCGTGCTTCGACGCCGAGCGCGAAGTGGTGCAGCTGCACCTGGGCGGCGGCACCCCGAATTTCCTGGCGCCGGAACTGCTCGGCGAGCTGCTGCGCGGCCTGCGCGGGCTGTTCCGTTTCAGCGACGCGCCGGACCGCGACATCTCCATCGAACTGGATCCGCGCACGGTGACGCCGCAGGACATCGCCGCGCTGGCCGCACTGGGCTTCAACCGCGCCAGCCTGGGCATCCAGGACTTCGATCCGCTGGTGCAAGAGGCGATCAACCGCCGCCAGGGCGTACAGGAAACGCTGGACATCCTGCGCGCCTGCCGCGTGCAGGGCATGCGTTCGGTCAACGTGGACCTGATCTACGGCCTGCCGCGGCAGACGTTGGCCGGGTTCGAACGCACCCTGGAAACGGTGATCGCGGCGCGCCCGGACCGCCTGGCGGTTTACGGCTATGCGCACATGCCGCAGCTGTTCAAGGCGCAGCGGCGCATCGCCGATGCGGACCTGCCCGACGCCGAGCAGAAGCTGGCCCTGCTCGGGCTGGCGGTGCGCATGCTGTCGGCGGCTGGTTACCAGTACATCGGGATGGACCATTTCGCACTGCCGCACGAGGACCTGGCGCGCGCGCAGCGGCAGGGCGGGCTGCACCGCAATTTCATGGGCTACACCACGCATGCGGAGACCGACCTGCTCGGGCTGGGGGTCAGCGCGATCAGCCGCATCGGCGACAGCTACAGCCAGAACCAGCGCGAGCTGCCGGCCTGGGAGGCGGCGGTGGATGCCGGCGACAGCCCGGTGCTGCGCGGCCTGCAGCTCAGCGCCGATGATGCGCTGCGCGCGGAGCTGATCCAGCAGCTGATGTGCCAGGGCCGCGCCGACGTCGCCGCGCTGGCGCAGCGCCATGGCATCGACTTCGCCCGCTATTTCCACGACGAACTGCAGGCGCTGGCGCCGCTGTGCGCCGACGGCCTGGCCGAACACCGCGACGGCGTGATCCAGGCCACCGCGCGCGGGCGCCCGCTGCTGCGCCTGATCGCGATGTGCTTCGACCGCTACCTGCGGCAGCCGGCGCAGCCGGCACGCTATTCGAAGGCGATCTGAGCACCGCGCGCCGATAGGTTCAACGTTTGCCGACTGGCATCCCCGGTTCCGTCGTGGCGGCGGCGCCGGGGCTTTTGTTTGGCGCTTGTGGCGCCGCGGCGGCCTGTATGGCCGTCGACTGCGGCGTGTGAGCGCTGCGCACGCCTGCATTTGCGGCCGCTTATGCCGAAACGCGGATGGTGCCCGGAGCCGGAATCGAACCGGCATGGGGTCGCCCCCGGCGGATTTTAAGTCCGATGCGTCTACCAGTTTCGCCATCCGGGCCTGGTGCCGCTAGCGTGCCTGATTGCGTCCGAATTGTGAACCGCGCACGTCGTCGCCGCGCTACATGGCGCGGGTGAACGTCCCCGACTGTCGTGGATCTTGCCGAAAGGAACCCGAAAGACAGCCCGCCTAGGCTCTGCGCGAATGAGCCGGAGAGCCGCCTTGCGCGTCCAGTGGAAGATTCTTTGCGATTTCGACGGCACCGTGTCGCTGCAGGACGTGACCGATACCTTGCTCGAGCGCCTCGGCCGCCCCGGCTGGCGCGCGCTGGAGGACGATTGGGTGGCCGGGCGCATCGGCGCGCGCGCGTGCATGAGCGGCCAGGTGGCGCTGCTCGATGGCGACGTGGACGCGCTGCACCGCGTGCTCGACGAGGTCCGCATCGATCCGGCGTTCGTGCGCTTCGTCGACCTGGCGCGCGATCTCGGCATGCCGCTGAGCATCGTCAGTGATGGCCTGGACTACCCGATTGCGCGGATCCTGGCGCGGCACGGCCTGCACCAGCTGCCGATCGTCGCCAACCGTCTGCTGCGCACCGATGCCGGGCATTGGCGCATGGCCTCGCCGCACGCGCGGCCGGACTGCGCCAGCGGCACCTGCAAGTGCGCGGTCATGGCGCAACAGCAACCGGCGCGCTCCACGCTGCTGATCGGCGACGGTCGCTCCGATTTCTGTGTGGCCGGCAAGGCCGATCTGGTGTTCGCCAAGGACGGCCTGCTGCGGCATTGCCGCGCCAGCGGCATCGCCCACCACGCGATCGGCGGCTTCGACGATGCGATCGCGCTGCTGCACGAGCTCGCCGCGCCCGCCGCGGCGGCCGCGCGCCTCCCTCTCCCCGTTCCCCAACGAGCCTGATCCTCATGAATCGGAATGTTCCGCTCCCCACGGCGCTCGCGCCGCTCCACGGCGATCTCGACACGCTCGACGCTCCAGAGCACGACAGCCCGCAGCCGGCGGCGCCGGATCCCGACGCGCTGCTGCGTACCGGCCCCGCCTACCACGCCGCCCTCGGCGATGCGCAGATGCTGGCCGACGAGGCCGAATACTGCTCGTTCGGCGACACCGTGCACTACAGCGAACCGCCGCGGATCTTCGCGCACTGCGACGGCAGCTATCTGTACGACACCGAGGACGTGCCGTACCTGGACCTGCAGATGTGGTATTCGGCGGTCAACTTCGGCTACGCCAATCCGCGCTTGAACGGCGCGCTGAAGCGGCAGATCGACAGCCTGCCGCAGGTCGCCAGCCAGTACCTGCACCCGACCAAGATCGAGCTGGCCAAGACCATCGCCCAGGACGCGCAGCGCAAGTGGGGGCGCAAGGGCAGGGTGCATTTCAACGTCGGCGGCGCGCAGGCGGTGGAGGACTCGCTGAAGCTGGTGCGCAACGCCAGCGGCGGCAAGAGCCTGGTGTTCGCGTTCGAGGGCGGCTATCACGGCCGCACCCTGGGCGCCTCGGCGATCACCTCCTCGTACCGCTATCGGCGCCGCTTCGGCCATTTCGACCGCGCCCAGTTCATCGAATTCCCGTACCACTTCCGCGGCCCCAAGGGCATTTCCAAGGAGGAATACGGCGAGCAGTGCGTGGCCAGGTTCGAACGCCTGTTCGAGACCGAGTACAACGGCGTGTGGGATCCCAAGGCCGGGCAGTGCGAGTACGCCGCGTTCTACGTCGAGCCGATCCAGGGCACCGGCGGCTACGTGATTCCGCCGCCGAACTTCTTCACCGGCCTGAAGCGAGTGCTGGACAAGTACGGCATCCTGCTGGTGGTCGACGAGATCCAGATGGGTTTCTTCCGCACCGGCAAGCTGTGGGCGATTGAGCACTTCGGGGTGACTCCGGACGTGCTGGTGTTCGGCAAGGCGCTGACCAACGGCCTCAATCCGTTGGCCGGGATCTGGGCGCGCGAGGAACTGATCAACCCGACCGTGTTCCCGCCGGGTTCGACCCATTCCACCTTCGCCTCTAACCCGCTAGGCACCGCGGTGGGCCTGGAGACCATGCGCATGCTGGCCGAGACCGACTACGAAACCATGGTCATGGCCAAGGGCGCGCATTTCCTCGACGGCCTGCGCGACCTGCAGAAGCGCCATCCGGAAATCGGCGACGTCGACGGCCTGGGCCTGGCGCTGCGCGCGGAGATCTGCCAGGCGGACGGCTTCACCCCGAACCGCAAGCTGCTCGACACGATGGTGGACATGGGGCTGGAGGGCGAGTTGCGCCACAACGGCAAGCGCATCGGCCTGGTGCTGGACGTGGGCGGCTACCACAAGAACGTGATCACGCTGGCGCCGTCGCTGCACATCAGCCACGACGAGATCGACCTGGGCCTGTCGCTGCTGGACCAGTTGCTGACCCGCGCCAAGCGGGTGGCATGAGATGGCGGGAGACAGCGCGTTGGCGCCGCGTTGCCTCCCGTCCTTCGCCGCGGCGCGCGCGTCAGCCCGCCGCGCGCAGCGCCAGTACCGCGTTGAGTCCGCCGAAGGCGAAGGAATTGCTGAGCACTGCGCGCACTGCTTGCGCGCGGGCCTGGTTGGGCACGTAGTCCAGGTCGCACTCCGGATCGGCATCGAGGAAGTTCGCGGTCGGCGGCACCGTCTGCTCGCGCAGCGCGCCGATCGCCGCGACCAGCTCCAGCGCGCCGGCAGCGCCGAGCGCATGGCCATGCACCGC
The DNA here is from genome assembly GCF_031455575.1 of Xanthomonas sp. 1678. Taxonomy (NCBI): domain Bacteria; kingdom Pseudomonadati; phylum Pseudomonadota; class Gammaproteobacteria; order Lysobacterales; family Lysobacteraceae; genus Xanthomonas; species Xanthomonas sp. 1678. Next base: position 127,709 of record NZ_JAVDSZ010000003.1, read on the forward strand.
CTTGGTCGAACTCACCGCCAGCGCATCGGCGTGCGCGCCGAATACCTGGCGGATCGCCTGCGTCTCACCGCGATCGTTGGCAAGGGTGCCGGTGCCGTGGGCGTTGATGTAGTCGATCTGCTGCGCTTGCAGTCCCGCGTCCTGCAGCGCCAGGCGCATCGCCGCGGCGGCGCCGTCGGCGCTGGGTGCGACGATGTCGTGCGCATCGGCGCCCAGGCCGAAGCCGGCCAGTTCCGCCAGCGCCACCGCGCCGCGCGCAGCCGCGTGCGCGGCGCTTTCCAGCACGAAGATGCCGGCGCCTTCGCCCAGCACCAGGCCGCTGCGCTGCGCGCAGAACGGGCGGCAGGTGTCGTCGCTGACCACCCGCATCGCCTCCCAGGCGCGGATCAGCGGCAGGCTCAGGCAGGCTTCGCTGCCGCCGGCGATGGCCACGTCGGCCAGGCCGTGGCGGATCAGCAGCGCCGCCTGCGCCAGCGCGTGGTTGGCCGAGGCGCAGGCGCTGGACACGGCGAAGGCCGGGCCACGCAGGCCGAAGGCGATGCTGATCTGGCTGACCGGGGCGTTGTTCATGCTGCGCACGATGGTCAGCGGATGCAGGCGTTCGGCCTGCTCGCGGTACAGCCGCCGCGATTGTTCGTCGCGGCTGAGTTCGGCGCCGACGCCGGTGCCGATCACCACCGCCGCGCGTGCGGCGCCTGCGCCGTCCAGCGCCAGGCCGGACTGGGCCACGGCCTCGCAGGCCGCGACCAGCGCCATCTGCGTCATGCGGTCCAGCTGGCCCGGCGCGATGCCGCCCAGCTGCGCCGCCTGCGGCGCGAAGCCGGGCACGGTGGCGGCCACGCGCATTTTCAGCGCGGACTGCGGATCCGGCGAGGCCAGCGCGGCGATGCCGCTGCGGCCCTCGCACATGCCGCGCCACAGCGCATCGGCGCCCAGGCCGAGCGCGCTGACCGCGCCCATGCCGGTGACGACGACGCGACGTCCCTGCGCCGAGCGCTCCATGCCGCCTCAGTGCGCCGCGGCGAGCGGCGCGGCGGCGGCCTTGGCGGCCAGCGCCTGCCGCACCGCCTCGCTCAGCTTGCCCAGCGAGCCGTCGTCCAGGTTCGGGTCGCGCTGCGGGAAGGTGATGTCGAAGTGTTCTTCGATGTCGAACAGGATCTCGATCGCCTCCAGCGAATCCACGCCCAGGTCCTGCAGCTTGGTGTCCGCGGTCAGGCCGGCGGGTTCGATCTCGGCGTGATTGGCGACGATGCTGTGGATCTGGGTCTCGATAGACGGGGTCATGGCAGTCCTCCGCGAAATGAAAGGCCACCGTGCGGCGCGTGCCGGCGGTGGAAGGCACGCCGCGGCCCACGGCTGCGGCGTCCATCCTCCACGCTAGCCGGCCAATCTTGCAGATGCCTTTCGTAAGCCAACTCGAACCGCAGGCGCTGCAGCGGCAGTTCCTGGCCCATCCGCCGCAGGCCTTCGTGGCGCACACGCTGGAGCATGGCGTACCGGCGTTTGAGGCCGAGTTCGACCTGCTCATCACCGCCGACCCGGCATTGCGCGCACGCGTCGCCGGCTGGCCGCTGCAGCGGCTGTGGCGGCGCCTGCTGCGGCCGCGCACCAGCTTCGTCGGCAGCACCGTCAGCGAATACGCCTGGCTGCCGCGCGCGGCCGATCCGGCGCAGTTGCCGCGGCAGTGGCGCGCGCAGTTGGGACGGCAGCGCGCGCTGCTGATCGTCAAGGACATCCCGCAGCGCTCGCCGCTGCTCGACGCCACCGACAACGCCTGGGCGCACGTGTTCCTGCAGGCCTGTGCGCGCAGCGGCTACGTGCTGCTGCGCGGGCAGGCGCTGGCCTGGGTGCCGATCGATTTCGCGTCCATCGACGAGTACCTGGCGCGGCTGTCGCGCGGCCGCCGCCGCAACATCCGCCGCAAGCTGCGCTCGCGCGCCGATCTGGACGTGCAGATGCTGCCGACCGGCGCCGGCTTCGCCGACCCGGCGCTGCGCGCGCAGTGCTATGCGTTGTATCTGCAGGTCTACGCGCAGAGCGAGGTGCACTTCGACCTGCTGACCGCCGCATTCTTCGATGCGCTGCTGACCGATGCGGACGCGGGCGGCCTGGTATTCACCTATCGGCACCAGGGCCGGCTGATCGGCTGGAACCTGTGCTACGTGCACGCCGGGCGGCTGCTGGACAAGTACATCGGCCTGCACTATCCGGATGCGCGCGCGCACAACCTGTACGCGCTGAGCTGGATGCACAACCTGGACTACGCCTGCCGCCACGGCCTGCGCGCCTACGTCGCCGGCTGGACCGATCCGCAGGTGAAGGCGCAACTCGGCGCCAGCTTCACCTACACCTGGCATGCGGTGTACCTGCGCAATCCGCTGCTGCGCATCGCGTTGCGGCGGCTGCGGCCGCTGTTCGAAGCCGACGACGTCGCTGTCGCCGAGCCCGACGACGATGCGGCGCCATGACATGAGCGCACCGGTGGTGCTGGACCTGGATGGATCGCTTGGCGCATTGCCGGGCGCGCTGCGGCTGCCGCTGCAGCCGTGGTGCGACGGGCTGCGCTTCGCCTGTTCGCTGCGCCGGCTACGCCGCTTCGGCACTGCGCTCGACGGCATGCTGCCGGCGCAGCACGGCACCGTGCTGCTCGGCAGCGGCGATTTCCACCACCTGAGCCTGCCGCTGATCGCGCGGCTGGCGCGGCGGGCGCAGGCGCCGCTGCGGGTGGTGGTGTTCGACAACCACCCGGACAACATGCGCTTCCCGTTCGGGGTGCATTGCGGCTCGTGGGTGTGGCGGGTGGCGGCGCTGCCGCAGGTGGCGCAAGTAGAAGTGATCGGCATCACCTCGGGCGATGTCGGCGCGGCGCACGCCTGGGAGAACCATCTGCGGCCGCTGTACCGCGGCACGCTGCGCTACTGGTGCAGCGGCGTCGACGTCGGCTGGGCGCGGCGGCTGGGACTGGGCCGTGCGGTGCGCGGCTTCGCCACGAGCATGGAGATGATCGACGCGTTCCTGCAGCATCTGCGCAGTACGCCGATGCCGACCTACCTGTCGCTGGACAAAGACGTGCTGGATCCGCAGGACGCGCGCACCAACTGGGACCAGGGCGAGCTGCGGGTGCCGCACCTGCTCACCGCGATCGCCTACCTGCACGGGCAACTGCTCGGCAGCGACATCACCGGCGAGGTGTCCGAAGCGCGCTATCCGCAGTGGTGGAAGCGGCGGCTGGCGGCGCTGGATGCGCAACCGCCGCCTTCGCCGCAGGCGCTGCCGGCGTGGCAGGCGCAGCAGCACGAGGTGAATCTGTGTCTGTTGCAGGCTCTGGCCGAGGCTGCGATGCCGCAGTAGCGGCATTGCCAGTGCGGGCAATTGCGGCAAATGTTCCGATGCAGGGCCGGCGGGCGAGGCAGGCAGAGGGCAGAAAACGGTGCCGGCGCGTTCCCTTCGCTCTGTCCGCATGCCGCAGGACTCTGTGGGAGCGACTTCAGTCGCGACGGGCGTTACCGGTAATGCCTCGCGACTGAAGTCGCTCCCACACAACACCAGGTCAGTCCGCGCGCTCCGCACACACCAGCCGCAGCACAGCGACGATCGCCTCGAACCCATCTTCGTCCAGCCACGGGCTGTTGCTGATGCTCAGGCAGCGCGCGGCGAAGTCGCGTGCGTTGGGCATCGGCGCGGCGTCGACGATGTCGCGCAGGTAGGCGTAGTCGGGCAGGGCGTGCACGAACAGCAGGCCGACGCCGAGCCCGCGCGGCCACAGCCGCGCCAGCGCGCGTTCGCGTGCGGCCGCGTCCGGCAGCAGCACCAGCAGCGCCGGCCAGCTGCCCTGCGCGCCGGGGCTGTCGGCGACGACCCGCAGTCCGGCGATCGCGGCCAGGCGCGCGGCGCGGCGCAGGCCCTGCGCGCGCGCCTGCGCCAGGAACGCAGGCCAGCGCGCACTGGCCCGCGCACCGACGGCTTCGCGCCAGGCGCCGACCGCGTGTTGCGGGATCGCCACATCGAACTGGTCGCCGGCCGCGGCGACGCGGTCGCCGCGACGCAGCGCGCGGCGCAGCGGCATGCCGTAGGCCCAGCGCAAGGCGCGCGGCCGGTACAGCGCGGCATAGCCCAGCAACTGCAGGCTGCGGCGCAGTTCCCAGCGCCAGTCGGGCTGGCCCAGGCGTGCCGCGGTGGCGGCTAGGCTGCGCCGCAGCGGCGCATGGCGCGACAGCAGCAGGCCGCCTTCGTACAGGGTCGGGCCCTTGCCCACCGCCAGGCTGCAGAAGCCGATGTCGCCGCCCAGGCCGGCCAGGGTGCCATCGGCATGCACGCCGCCCAGCGCCTGCGCGGCGTCCTCGATCAGCATCGCGCCGCAGGCCGCGGCGGCGGCGCGCAGCGGGGCCAGGTCGGTCAGGCGCCCGCCCAGGTGGGTGGCGACGATCGCCAGGGTGTCGTTGCCGCAGCGCTGCGCCAGCTGCGCCGGGTCCGGTTCGATCGCATCGGGCAATAGATCGCACAACACCAGCTGCAGGCCGCAATGGGCCACCGCCAGCGCCACCAGCGGACAGGTGTAGGCGGCCACCAGCACCTGCCGGCGGCGGCTGCTCGCGGCCAGGGTGCGCAGCGCGACGACCAGCGCGGCGGTGCCGGAGCAGGTCAGCAGCGCGTCGGGCAGGCCGAGTTGCGCGGCCAGCCGTTGCGGCGCGCGCGCCGGCCACAGGTCGCGCCAGCGCAGCGGCAAGCCGGCGGTGGGCGGCACTTCAGTGCGCATCGGCCGGGGCGGTGCGCTCGCCGAGCGCGAGGCAGGCGATGCCGGCCACGATCAGCACCGCGCCGAGCGCCTGCACCATGCCGATCGGTTCGCCGAACCACCACGCCGACAGCAGCAGCACGCTGACCACTTCCAGGTGCGAGGCGGCGAACGCCGGCCCGATCGGCGCGTGCTCGAGCAGTTTCATCCAGGTGAAGAACGCGCCGACATAGCCCAGCAGCGCGGCGTACAGCCAGGGGCTGGCGAGCAGGCGCAGCAGCCAGGCCCAGTCGGCCTGCGGCGGGAACGCGTGCGCGCCGCCGAGCTTGAAGCCGAACTGGGCCAGGGTGTCGAAGCCCAGCAACAGGGCGAAGCCGATGGCGTAGCGCTGCAGCGGCGGCCGGCTCATGTGCCGAGCCCGACCACGGCCACGCCGGCGCTGACCAGGCAGACCCCGGCCACCTGCATGCGTCCCAGCCGTTCGCCGAACAGCCAGCGCCCGGCGAGCATGATCGCCACGATGTTGATCGAGCCCAGCAGCACGCCGCGACCCAGCGGCACCAGCGACAGGAACGCGGTCCAGGCCAGGAATTCGAACGCGTAGCAGCCCATGCCCAGCCACAGCCACGGCTGCCGCGCCATGCGCCGCCAGCGCGCCGCGCCGCTCGCCAACGGATCGCTGGCGACGTGCTTGAAGGCCAGTTGGCCGATGGTGTCCAGCGCCACCGTCGCCAGCCACACGCCGACCACGGGCGCCTGCAGCGCCATCAGGCGGCCTGGCGCGGCGCCGCGGCCTGCGCGGCGAAGAACTGCGCCAGGCGCGCGCCGAGCAGGCGGCGTTCGCGGTCCAGGGTGATCATGTGGTAGCTGTCGTGCAGCAGCAGCAGTTCCACCGGCCCGGACACGCCGGCCACCACCAGCTGTGCGTTGCGCAGATGCGCGATGTCGTCCTCGGCCGCGTGCGCGACCAGGCACGGCGCGGTCACCTTGGCCAGGTAGCGGCGCACCCGCCGCGACAGCAGGTGCATCTCGGCCAGCGCGTGCCACGGATTGCCGGGCAGGCCGGCGGCGCTGCTGTCGCCGCCGAGCATCGCGCCGCTGATCTGCGCGCGGATGCGCTCGTCGCGCAGGCCGTATGGCGGTTCTTCCAGGAACGTGCGGCGGCGGCCGATGCCCAGGCGCTTGAACCACGGCAGCAGGAACGCCAGCCGCGCGCGGCGCGGGATGTTCCAGCCGTCGTAGCGGAAGGTGGCGCCGAGCACGCCCACGCCGTCGATCCACTCCGGCCGCTCTTCGGCCAGTTGCAGCGCCAGCAGCGCACCCATCGACAGCCCGGCCACGAACAGTTTGTCCACCTGCGGACGCATCCGCGCCGCGGCCTGTTCGACGCTGGCGGACCAGTCGCGCCAGCCGGTGGCGAGCAGGTCGTCCTCGTCGCCGCAATGCCCGGCCAGTTGCACGCCGTGCACGCTGAAGCCCTCGCGGTGCAGGCACTTGCCGAGCAGGCGCATCTCGCTGGGAGTGCCGGTCAGGCCGTGGATCAGCAGCACGCCGTGGCGGCCGCCCTGGAAGTGGAATTCGGCGGATCGGATCATGGCGTCACGGCGCGGGGGACTGGGGATCGCGCGCAGCGTGGCGCGGATGCGTTTCAGCAGCCTTTCCGGTCAGCGTGGCGCCGCGGCCGGAGTGCGGAAGCGCACCAGCACGCGCTGGCCCAGGCGCAGCGCCGACGGCTGGAGGAACGCCAGCACGCAGGCCACGCTGCGGTCGTTGCCGGCGCCGTCGGCGTCGTCGTGCAACTGCGCCGGCTCATGCCGGCGGCGCCGCACTGCCCGGCAGGTCAAGTTCCACGCGCAGGCCGCCCAGCGCCGAGCGCTGGTAGCGCAGGGTGGCGTGGTGGCGCTCGGCGATGTTGGCGACGATCGCCAGGCCCAGGCCGGTGCCGCCTTCGGGCGCGTCCGGGGCGCGGAAGAAGCGCTCGCCCAGGCGCGGCAGCAGGGCGTCGTCCAGCCCCGGGCCGGCATCGTCGATCGCCAGTCGCAGCTGCCGCGGCATGCGCCGCAGGCTCACCGTGACCATGCTGCCGGCGGCATGCTTGAAGGCGTTGTCGAGCAGGTTGTCGAGCAGTTCGCGCAGCGACCAGGCATCCGCCTCGACCCAGGCCGGTTCGCTGTCGGCGTCGTCGTAGCCGAGGTCGACCCCGGCCAGCAGCGCGTCGGGAATGCGTTCGGCCAGCGCCTGCGGCAGCCACGCGGCCAGGTCCAGCGGCAGCAGCGGGCGGATGCTCTCGCGCGGCGCCTGCGCGCGGGTCAGCGCCAGCAGCTGGGTGGAACTGCGGATCGCGCGGTCGGTCAGTTGGCGGATGTGCTGCAGCGCCTGCGCGGTGTCCTGCGCGCGGGTGCTGGCCTGGGCGCGCTGCACGTGCATGCTGAGTCCGGCCAGCGGCGTGCGCAGCTGGTGCGCGGCGTCGGCGACGAAGCGCTCCTGCAAGGCCATCAGCTGCTTGAGCCGGCCCAGCAGGCCGTCGATGGCCTGGGTCAGCGGCAACACTTCGATCGGGATGTCGGGGCCGGACACCGGGCTGAGATCGCGCTGGCTGTCGTCGAGCCGGCGCACCGCCGGCTGCAGCAGGCGCAGGCCCACGCGCACGCCATGCCAGACCAGCCCCAGCAACGAGCAGGTCAGCAGTAGTTCGATCGGCAGCATCAGCATCAGGATCTCGCGCGCGCGGCGGTGGCGGTCGTCCAGGGTCTCGGCCACCGAGATCGTCAGCCGGTCGCGGGTCTCCCACGCCGACGGCACGATCAGGCTGGCCACGCGCACGGGGGTGCCGTCGGCCATGCGTTCGTCGCGCAGTGCGACCCGGCCGAGCGTCGCGGGGGCGGCATGCGCCGGGATCGGCTGCGCGCTGTTGCTGATCACGCCGTGGTCGCGGCTGCGCACCTCGAAGAACACCCGGCCGTCGCTGCTGTATTCGAGCAGGCGCCGCGCCTGCAGCGGCAGCGGCAGGCTGGCGCCGGCGTCGTTGACCGCCTTGGCCAGGCCCAGCGTGTCCTCCTTCAGGTCCATGTCGTGGACGTGGTTGGAGTAGGTGAGCATCAGCAGGTAGAACAGCGCCGAGACCACCAGCATCAGCAGCAGGGTCGGGATCAGCAGGAACGCCAGCAGGCGCCGGCGCAGGCTGGGATGGGCGGGAACCGCGCCCGCCGCCGCCGCGCTCACGACGCGTGCGGGGCGTGGGCGGCGTCGGCGTCGGCGTCGCGGGATTCTTCCAGCAGGTAGCCCAGGCCGCGGATGGTGCGGATGCCGACCCCGGAGCCGTGCAGCTTGCGGCGCAGGCGGTGCATGGAGATGTCCAGGCCGTTGTCGGTGATTTCGTGCTGCCAGTCGCACAGCGCATCGGTGAGCTGGCCGCGGCTGACCACGCGCCCGCTGCGCAGCAGCAGCGTCTCCAGCAGGGCGAACTCGCGCGCGGTCAGCTCCAGCGGCTGGTCGTGCAGCCACACCCGGCGCCCGGCCAGGTTGATCCGCAGTTGGCCCAGGGCCATTTCCGGGATGCCGCCGCTGCTGCGCCGGCGCAGCAGGGCGCGGGTGCGGGCCAGGAACTCGGACAGTTCGAACGGCTTGATCAGGTAGTCGTCGGCGCCCTGATCGAGGGCGCGGATCCGGTCCTCCACGCCGTCGCGCGCGGTCACCACCAGCACCGCGACCTCGTCGCGGCGTTCGCGCACGCGCTGCAGCACCTGCAGGCCGTCGCGCCGCGGCAGGCCCAGGTCCAGCACCAGCAGGTGGTAGCACTCGGCGCTGAGCGCGCGCTCGGCGGCGGCGCCGTCATTGACGTGGTCCACCACGTGCCCGCACTCGGCCAGCGAGTCGCGCAGGGCGATGGCAATGGACGTGTCGTCTTCGGCAACCAGGATGCGCATGCCGCGATGCTTGCAACGGCGATGTTGGAAAACCGTCGTAATCGGCGCTGGCCAGGGGATCGCGATGGGTTCCGTTTATGTAGCGGCGGACCGTGCATGGCAGTGCGGCGCGGCCGGCGCCGGACGAGGCGGGAAGGAGCGCGCCGCGGCGCGCGACTGCCTGCGGCGCCTGACCGCCGCAATGGCGCTATGCGCGGCAACTTGCAGCGCGTAGCGCTAGGCCCTCATCGGCGGTCGGCGCATGTCGGGAAATTCTGACAGTAAGGCGCGGTGTCGGCCGATCGCGCCGGCGCGCGACGGCGGGCATCCTGTGCGTGTCGGCAACGTCATCGCTCCCGCGCCAGGGATGCGCACTTGCACGGAATCGAACGGATCTCGATTCGCCGGCCACCTGATTTCGTTCCCGCATGCGCCGACGGACCGGCGCGCGAGCATGCGAACGGAGTGACACGGACGGAACGCACGACGCCCCGGCATGCCGGGGCGTCGTGCGTTTTAGGTTTGGGTTCTGGTTGCGCGCCTGCAACCGTGCTGCCGCGCTGCGGATCGCCGATCCCGCCGACGTGGGAATCGGCGGACGGGTCGTCCGCCAGTAACGGTAGGGACCATGGCGAAGGGTCAGCGCGTGCCCGCTCCAGTCGCCATGGCGCGCCTCGCCTCGCCACCTTCCGACCGGTCGATAGGGATCAACTGGATTGCCGGTACCGCTGCTGCGCGCTCGGACCGGAATTGGCAGCGGTGGGATCGACTCCCGACTTCGACCGCGCGGCCTGCCATCTACTGCAGGCTGCGGCATCTCTCTCGATAAAAACGCCGACGAGGTTACCGCCAGCGCTCACACAGCCGCCGCCTGCACCGAGTCCCGAGTCCCGAACAATACTCACAACGCCCAATCCACCCGCATCCCCGCCACCAACGCATTCGGCAGATCGCGGGTGCGCGCCGGTTCGTTGAACTGGTCCGGATGCACGATGTAGTGCAGGTTCGGCGCGATGCGCAGCTGCGGGGTGACCTGGATGCCGTAGCTCAGTTCCATCATGGTCTGCGCGCTGTGCGGGGTGCCGCTGCCGCCGGCCGCGGCACGCGCCAGGCGCAGGTCTTCCAGTGCGTCGTCGCTGTAGCGCTGCTGGGTGACGACGAAGGCGATGTTGTCCTGCGGGCGGCTGGCGAAGGTGCCGCGCTGGACCAGGCCCAGCTCCAGGAAGTGGTCCTCGATCAGCTGTCCGGAGGTGCCCTTGAGCACCGAGCCGAACAGCACCAGCCCGCGCGCGCTGTCCGGGTCGGGGCGGGTGACCTGCTGCTCGAAGCGGAAGAACGCGCCCGAGCGGCCGTTGCGGTTGGCATGGTCCAGGCCGCTGAGCCGCGCCGGGTTGCCGTTGCGGTCGTAGAGCGGATCGCTGTAGTCGGAGTTGTCCTGCCAGCCGCCGAGCTCGTACATGGCCGGCAAGCGCACGCTCGCCGCGTCGGTCTTGTAGCCGACCGCGTACGGCACGATCACTCCGGTGCGGTCGCGGGTGCTCCAGTTCAGCCCGTGCTCGCCGTCCTCGGCCTGGGTCGGGTTGACCTCGTAGGCGCCGACGTGCACGTACACCTGCGGGGTCACCCAGGCCTTGGCGTGCGCGGCCCAGCTGGACACCGGCCACCAGGTGAAGTTGCTGGTGCGGAACACGTAGGTCGGGTTGCCGCAGGCCGAGTTGCCCTGGAAATAGCCGCACAGCTCCGAGCCGAGGAAGTGGATGTTGGCCACGCTGCGTCCGGCCTCCAGTTCCAGGCGGTCGTCGAACAGCTTCTGCTGCAGGGTGAAGTTGGCCAGGCGCGTGCCCTGGCCGCCGTAGATTTCCTGCACCGAGGTGCTGTTGCCGATGTCGCTGTTGGCCAGGTTGGTGCCGTGACGGTTGATCGCGTAGACCTTCAGCGTGGCGCCGTTCCAGCCCAGCAAGCGCTGCAGGTCGACGTCGGTGCCGAGCATCAGCTGGCCGGCGTAGGCGCTGCCCTGTTCCTTGCCGCCGTCCAGCGAGACCGCGGCCTCGCCGGTGTAGGCGAGCTTGAGCTTGAACGCGTCGCTGCCGTCCTGGGCATGGGCCAGCGGCGCGACGGCGAGCGCCAGGGCGGTGAGCGCCAGGCGCCGGGTGAGGGGGAGGGACATGGGGGAGACTCCTGGGGGCATGGGGAGGCCGGCGCGTCGCCGTGGGCGACGGGGGAGGGGAATCGCCCCCGGCGGCGCGCCGGCGCGGGGCTTATTCGGCGACCGGCTTCTTCAGCACGCGCAGCGCCAGCGCGGTCAGCACGGTGCCGGCGAGCAGGGCGATCAGGTACATGCCCAGATGGGTCGCCGCGTTGGGGATCGGCAGCACGAACACGCCGCCGTGCGGCACCTTCAGTTCGGCTCCGGCGGCCATCGAGATCGCGCCGGCCAGCGCCGAACCCAGCATCAGCGCCGGGATGGTGCGCAGCGGGTCGCGCGCCGCATACGGGATCGCACCTTCGGTGACGAAGGCCAGGCCGAGCACGCCGGTGGCGGCGCTGGTGCCGCGCTCCTCGCGGGTGAAGCGGTTGCGGAACACCCAGGTCGCCAGCGCGATGCCCAGCGGCGGGGTCATGCCGGCGACCATCGCCGCGGCCATCGGCGTGTACACCTGGCTGGCGATCAGGCCGGTGGAGAACGCGTAGGCGGCCTTGTTGACCGGTCCGCCCATGTCGAAGGCCATCATCGCGCCCAGCAGCAGGCCCAGCAGCACCGCGCTGCTGCCCTGCATGCCGCGCAACCAGTCGGTGAGCCAGGCCAGCGCTTCGGCGACCGGCTGGCCGACCACGTACAGCATGGTCAGGCCGACCAGCAAGGTGCCCAGCACCGGCAGGATCAGCACCGGCTTGAGTCCTTCCAGCGTGCGCGGCAGCTTGATCGCGCGGTTCAGCGCGGCCACGCCGTAGCCGGCGATGAAGCCGGCGAAGATGCCGCCGATGAAGCCGGCGCCGAGGTTGGCCGCGACCATGCCGCCGATCATGCCGGGGGCGATGCCGGGGCGGTCGGTGATGGAGTAGGCGATGTAGCCGGCCAGCGCCGGCACCATCAGGGTGAAGCCGGCCTTGGCGCCGATCTGGAACAGCGACCAGGCCAGGGTGCCCTTGTGCGCGTCGTCGAAGGCGTAGATGCCGCCCAGCGCGAACGCCAGCGCGATCAGCAGGCCGCCGGCGGTGACGAACGGCAGCATGAACGACACGCCGGTCATCAGGTGCTTGTACGGGCCGGCCGAACTGCCGCGCTCACTGTTCGCCGGCGTGGCGCCGTTGCCGCTGGTCACGTGCATGCCGGCCTCGGCCAGGGCCTTGCGGATCAGTGCCGGGCCGTCGTTGATCGCCGGCTTGGTGCCGCTCTTGAACAGGCGCTTGCCGCCGAAGCGGGACAGGTCCACCTCGCGGTCGGCGGCGATCAGCACCAGGTCGGCTTCGGCGATTTCCGCGTCGCTGAGCGTGTCCTGCGCGCCGACCGAGCCTTGCGTCTCGACCCGGATCCGGTGGCCCAGGGACTTGGCCGCCTGCTGCAGGCCTTCGGCGGCCATGAAGGTGTGGGCGATGCCGGTGGGGCAGGAGGTGACCGCGACGATGCGCTTGGGACCATCCGTCTGCGTGGCCGTGTTGGCGGTCGCCGCCGGCGCGGCGCTGGCCGCGGCCAGCAGCGGCGCCAGCACGCCGGCGGCATCGTCGAGCACCGCATCCAGGCTGGCGCGCAGTGGCGCGGCGCCGTCGAAGCGTGCTGCATCGGCATCGCCATCGCCGACCAGCAGCAGCGGATAGGCGCTGCCGGCCGCGGCCAGGTCCAGCGGCGCGATCACGCCCTGCGGCGTGCGCACCTCGGCGTGCAGCACCGCGCCGCGCGCACTGGCCGCATGGCGCAAGGCTTCGGCGGCGAGGACGGCTTCGGTGCTGCGCTCGCCGGCGACGATCACCACGAAGATAGGATTCATGCTTGCTCCCGATGGACGCAGGGGGACGCCGCGCGCGAAGGCGGCGGCGTGGAGTACGAGGACATGGCGTTCGACGAGCGACTCATTGCAGCGACTCGATGCGCACCGCGGCGGCGATGCCGTCGACCTGCTCGCGCGGCAGCCGGCGCGCCGCGCCGCTGCCGAGCGTGGCCACGGCGAAGGCGGTGGCCTGGCGCGCGCAGGTCGTCAGGTCGGCGTCGGCGAGCAGCGCCGCGACCAGCCCGGCGACCATCGCATCGCCGGCGCCGACGCTGCTGCCGCCGGCCAGCTGCGGCGGATGCGCCAGCAGCGCCTGCTCGCCGCGCACGAACAGCGCGCCGTCGGTGCCCAGCGACACCACCACCAGTGCGATGCCGCGTGCGAGCAGGGCGCGCGCCGCCGTCAGCACCTCGGCGGTTTCGCGCAGCGCTGTGCCGGCCCAGTCCTCCAGTTCGTGGCGGTTGGGCTTGATCGCGAACGGCAGCTGCGCGTCCGGCGCCGCCAGCGCTGCGCGCAACGGCGCGCCGCTGGTATCCAGCAACACCCGCGCGCCGGCGGCGACGGCCTGCGCCTGCAGCGTGCGCCAGCTGTCCTCGGCCAGCCCGGCCGGCAGGCTGCCGGTCAGCACCACCGGCAGGCCCGGGCGCAGCAGCTCGGCCAGGCGCGCGCCGACCGCGTGCAGCTCGTCCGCGCCCAGCGGCAGCCCGGGCAGGTTGATGTCGGTGGTGGCGCCGCTGTCGGCGGCCACCAGCTTGAGGTTGGTCCGGGTATCGCCGGGCACGCGCAGGCAGCGGTCGTCGATGCCGCGCGCGGCGAACAGGGTTTCGAACAGGTGCGCGTTGCCGGCGCCGAGCACGCCGAGCGCAGCCGTGGCGATGCCGGCATCGGCCAGGCAGGCGGCGACGTTGATGCCCTTGCCACCGGCGATGGCGTGCGCACTGCTGGCGCGATGCACCTGGCCGGGCTGCAGCCGGTCGATCGCCACGGTCAGGTCGATCGCCGGATTCAGGGTCACGCTGAGCGCCTGCACGCTCATGCGCCGGCTCCGTCCAGGGCGCGCACGTCGGCCGCGCTTTCGCACTGCAGCGCGCGCTGCGCCAAGGCCTGCAGCGCGTCCAGGCGGCTGCCGCGCAGGCGCGCCTTCACCGCCGGCACGTCGTTGGGGGTCATCGACAGCTCGTGCACGCCCAGTCCGGTCAGCAGCGCCGCGCCGAACGCATCGCCGGCCAGGCCGCCGCACACGCCGACCCAGCGCCCGTGCGTGGCGGCGCCTTCGACGGTGGTGCGGATCAGGCGCAGCACCGCCGGGTGCAGGCTGTCGGCCTCGGCGGCCAGATCCGGGTTCTGCCGGTCGATCGCCAGCGTGTACTGGGTCAGGTCGTTGGTGCCGATCGAGAAGAAGTCGGCATGCCGCGCCAGCGCGTCGGCCTGGATCGCCGCCGCCGGCACTTCGATCATGATCCCCAGCGGCACCTCCGGCGCGTCCAGCTCCGCACGCAGGCGCTCGCACTCGGCGCGCAGCGCGACGATCTCCGCCGCCGAGGTGATCATCGGGAACATGATCGCCAGCTTGGCGCCGTCCCTGGCCGCGCGGTACAGCGCGCGCAGCTGCGGTTGCAGCAGGTCGGCGCGGCGCAGCAGCAGGCGCGCGCCGCGTACGCCCAGGAACGGGTTGTCCTCGCGCGGCAGGTTCAGGTGCGCGACCTGCTTGTCGCCGCCGATGTCCAGCGCGCGCACGATCAGCGAACGGCCGTCCAGCGCCTTGGCCATCGCCATGTAGGTGGCGTACTGCTCGTCCTCGCTCGGCGTGCTGCCGCGCTCCAGGAACAGGAATTCTGTGCGCATCAGGCCCACGCTCTCGGCGCCCTGCGCCAGCGCCATCGGCACCTGCTCGGGCAGGTTGACGTTGGCGCCGATCTCCACGCGGTGGCCGTCCTGGGTCTGCGCCGGCTGGTTGCGCTGCTCGGCCTCGCGCTCGCGCAGCTGGCGCTGGTCGTCGATGTAGGCGCGCGCCGAGGCCAGGTCGGCCTCCGATGGCGCCAGGTACAGGCGGCCGCTGTTGCCGTCGACGATGACGGTGGCGCCATCCTCCAGGTCCATCAGGTCGGCGCCGCCGGCGACCAGCGCCGGCAGGCCCAGGGTGCGCGACAGGATCGCGGTATGCGAGGTCGGCCCGCCCAGCGCGGTGGCCAGGCCGAGCACGCGGCTGGTGTCCAGGTGCGCGGTGTCCGACGGCGACAGGTCGCTGGCGAGCAGGATGCAGGGGCGATCGGGAAGGTGCTCCAGGCTGCCGCTGGCCAGGCTCGGATCGATCTGGGTCAGCACCCGGCGGCCAACGTCGCGCAGGTCGCTGGCGCGCCCGGCCAGCACCGCGTTGCCCAGCGCCGACAGCTTGTTGGCCATGCGCTCGACCGCCTGCTGCCAGGACCAGGCCACGCCATGGCCTTCGACCATCAGCTGGCAGGCCAGGGTGATCAGGTCGGTGTCGTTGAGCAGCTCGGCCTGGGCGCGGAAGATCGCCGCGTCGCCGGCGCCGAGCCGGCGCCGGGTGTCGTCCTCGATCGCCTGCAGCTGCTGGCGGGTGCGCAGCAGCGCGTCGTGCAGCAGCGCGCCGCCATCGCTGAGCGGCACCGGCGCGTCGGGCACCGGGCCGTCGTTGCCGGCCAGCTTGTGCACCACGCCGATCGCCAGGCCCGGGCTGGCGCCGATGCCGACGATGGCCGGTTGCGCCTGCGGCGGGGTCCAGCCCGCGACCGGTGCGGCACGGCGCTGCGCCGCGGCCTGCGCGTCGGCTTTCTCCTGCGCGGTGAGGCCGTCGATGACGCTGCGCAGCCGCGCCAGCGCGGCGGCGGCATCCTGGCCTTCGGCCGAGATCGTCACCGTGTCGCCGGCATGCAGGCCCAACTGCAGCAGCGACACCAGGTTCTTGGCGTCGCCGGTCTGCGCGCCGGCACGCACCTGGATCCGCGCCGCGAAGCCGCGCGCAGTCTCCACCCAGCGCGTGGCCGGGCGCGCATGCAGGCCGGTGGGGTAGGCCACGGTCCAGTCGAAGCGCTCGGCCAGGTCGGCGACCGGGGCGCCGCTCGCGACCGTGGCCGGATCCTGGCTCAGCGCGGCCACGATCGCCTGCGGGTCGTCGCTGGCGAACAGCGCGTCCAGCCGCGGCTGGTCCTGGATCAGCCGGGTCAGGCGCCGCAGCAGGGTGATGTGGGTGTCGGACTGCGCGGCGATGGCGACCACCAAGTGCGTGGTCTGGCCGGGATTCCATTCCACGCCGTCGCGGATCTGCAGCACCGCGATGCCGTCGCGCTGGACCAGGTGGCGGTCCTCGCCGGTGCAGTGCGGGATCGCTACGCCGTGGCCGAGGAAGGTGTTGGCCAGGGCTTCGCGGCGCAGCATGCTGGCCGCGTAGGCCGGCGGCACGCAGCCGGCGGCGACCAGCAGTTGCGCGGCCTGGGCGATGGCGTCGGCCTTGTCGCGGACCTGGACGTTGACGCGGACCAGCTCGCTGGCGACCAATACGGGGGGATTCGTCTGGGTCACGCGGGACATCCTTCGGGTCTGGGGAGCGGCGAGTGGGTGGAGTGTGGGAACGTTCCCACTCCTGAGTCAATGTGCACTGCACAATTTATCGGGGAAATGCCGGTGTTACTATCGAATGCGGCCACCAGGAAAGGAGTTGGAGTGGAAATTTTGCGGGAACGTTGCCAGTGACAGTCAGCATCCACGACGTGGCACGGGTGGCCGGCGTCTCCACCTCGACGGTGTCGCGAGCGCTGGGCCAGGGCCCGGTCAGCGAGGACGTGCGGGCGCGGGTCGAGGCGGCGGTGCGCGAGACCGGCTATCGGCCCAACCTGATGGCGCGGCGGCTGCGTTCGCAGCATTCGGGGATCGTCGGGCTGATCGTGGCCGACATCCGCAACCCGTTCTTCACCGCGGCGATCCGCGCGGTCGAGGATGTGGCCTACCGCGCCGGCATGCGCGTGATCCTGTGCAACACCGACGAGGATCCGCAGCGCGAGGCGCTGTACCTGCAGCTGATGCAGGAAGAGCGGGTCAGCGGCCTGATCTTCGCGCCGACCCGCACCACCCAGAGCCAGTTGCCGAAGTTGAATTTCGACTACCCGGTGGTGCTGATCGACCGCGCCGGCAAGGCCGGCGTGCACGACAGCGTGGTGCTGGACAACGTCGCGGCGATGGGCGCGCTGATCGAGCACCTGGCCGAGCGCGGGTTCCAACGCATCGGCGGGCTGTTCGGCAAGACCAGCAGCACCGCCGCCGAGCGCCGCGACGGCTACCTGGCGGCGATGCAGGCGCACGGCCTGGCGCCGAGCTACCGCGAGGTGGCGCCGAGCGCGGAGGCGGCGACCGCCGAGGTGCAGGCGTGGCTGGCGCAGCCCGAACGCCCGGAGGCGCTGGTGGCCAGCAACAGCCTGCTGCTGATGGGCGCGCTGAAGGCCGCGCGCGGCGCCGGCCTGCGCATTCCGCAGGACCTGGCGCTGGCCGGCTTCGACAACGAGAGCTGGACCGAGCTGGTCGAACCGGGCATCACCGTGATCGAGCAGCCGGTGGAGGAGATGGGCCGCACCGCGATGTCGCTGCTACTGGAGCGGCTGAATGCGCCGACGCTGCCGATGCGCAAGGTGGTGTTGAGCGGGCGCTGCATCGTGCGCGGTTCGAGCCTGCGCTGACGTTCCCGCGTTCGCGGGAGGTGGTCCGACAGGGTAGCCGCCGGCGCCGGCGCCGGCGTGTCTGCAGCGGACCGGCACCGACCGGGGCGAGTTCTTTCGGGGTCAGCGGGTTGGTCCGGCCTGTATGCCGGCCTGTCGCGGCGCCGGCTGGTACGGGTGCGCCTTCACTGTGCGGCGGCAAAGGCCGCCGCGATCATTCGCTGCCGTCGGGGCGCGGGTAATCGTGCTCGGGGTCGGCGTGGTTGCGTTCCGGATCGCTGTCCGGCTGGTCGCGGTCCCGCCATTTCGCATCGTCGTTGTGCAGCTTGTCGGCCGTGTGGCTCTGCTGCTGGTGACTGTGGGCGTTCTCTTGCTTGCGCGTGGTCGACATGCGCTGTCTCCGGAAGGGTCAGGCGGGGCTCCCCGCGGGCGCGGGATAGGGTTCGTGCTGGCCGGTGCCGTCCAGCCTGGCCCAGCACGCGCGGACGAAGGACTCGGCGTCGCTCCAGGCGATCCGCGGCCACGGGTGTTCGGCGTCGTAGCGCTGGCGCAGACGTTGCATGCGCACCTCGTTGGATTCGCGCGGAAGTTGCAGGAACACATCGCACGCCATCTTGATCAGACGCGCATGCTCGCTGAAGGACTGCGGCCCCAGCTTGCCTTCACCGTGCAGCATCTTCCAATGCGCCAGTTCGGCTTCGACATCCACGAGCAGGGATGGAGCATGGCTCACGGCGAGTTCTCCTGTAATTGAGGTGCTTTGAATTGGGGATGAGCTAGGTTGCGCGGAGGCGCTTCGCCACCCTAGACCCGGCCACGTCAAGATCAGGTCATCTCGCGTTGGCACGGCGTGACAGCGCCGGCGACGCTGCGTCACATTCCGGGCGACACGCGACGCCGCGCCAGACGTGAAGACGCCGCCGGCGGCGGCGCTTGGAGCGCGCTGCCGCGGCGCTTACCATGGCCATGCGTCCGCGTTGCGGACATCCGCACTCCCGCAACCACCGCATCGTCGGCGCATGCCGCCGCGGCGCCCCGAAAGGAACGGCATGCCCGTCGATATCGCGTTCGATCCCGCGCAGCTGCGCATCGCCGTCATCGGCCTGGGCTACGTCGGCCTGCCGCTGGCGGTGGCGTTCGGCGCGCGCTACGACACGCTCGGCTACGACATCGACGCCCAGCGCGTGGCGCAGCTGCGCGACGGCCACGACCAGACCCTGGAAATGGAACCCGACGAACTGCGCGCCGGCGTGCGCCTGCACTACAGCGAGGATGCGGCCGCGCTGCGCGACCGCAACGTCTACATCGTCACCGTACCGACGCCGATCGACGCCTACGAGCAGCCGGACCTGCAGCCGCTGCGCCAGGCCAGCGAACTGCTCGCCGGCGTGCTCAAGCGCGGCGACCTGGTGATCTACGAATCCACGGTGTATCCGGGCACCACCGAGGAAGTCTGCGTGCCGCTGCTGGAACAGGGCTCGGGCCTGCGCTTCAACGAAGACTTCCATTGCGGCTACAGCCCGGAGCGGGTCAATCCGGGCGACCGCCAGCGGCGCCTAGCCGACATCCGCAAGATCACCTCCGGCTCCAGCGCCGCAGCGGCCGACGCGGTGGATGCGCTGTACGCGAGCATCATCACCGCCGGCACCTGGCGCGCGCCGTCGATCCGCGTGGCCGAGGCGGCGAAGGTGGTGGAGAACATCCAGCGCGACGTCAACATCGCCCTGGTCAACGAACTGGCGCTGATCTTCGACCGCCTCGGCATCGATACCCAGGACGTGCTGGAGGCGGCCGGCACCAAGTGGAACTTCCTGCCGTTCCGCCCCGGCCTGGTCGGCGGCCACTGCATCGGCGTGGATCCGTACTACCTGCTGCACAAGTCCGAGAGCATGGGCTACCACCCGGACCTGATCCACACCGCGCGCCAAGTCAACAACCGGGTCGGCGCGCATGTCGCCGCGCGGGTGCAGGCGCTGCTGGCGGACAAGGGCGTGGACATGGCCGCGGCCACGATCCTGGTGCTCGGCGTCACCTTCAAGGAGAACTGCCCGGACCTGCGCAACAGCCGCGCGCTGGAACTGGTGCAGGCGCTGGCCGCCAGCGGAGCGCGGGTCGACGCCTGCGATCCCTGGGCCGAGCCGCAGCTGGCCCGCGAGCACGGCGGGGTGGAACTGGCGCCGGCGCCGGTAGCCGGCCGTTACGACGCGGTGGTGCTGGCGGTGGCGCACGACGAGTATCGCGGTTTCGATGCCGCGCAGATCCGCGCGCTGGGCACGCCGAATCTGGTGGTCTACGACGTCAAGTCGGTGTGGCCGCGCGAGGCGGTGGACGATCGGCTGTAGCCGCCAGCGCCGGGCGCTGTGCACCGCCAAGCTGTACCTCGCCCAAGCGGACCAAAGGCCGCGCCAGCGCCATTGCCGGCCTGCACCGCCTACACTCGCTGCCTTCACAATTCCGCGAGGAACGCGATGCACCGCTACCTAGCCTATGTCGCCAGCTGCGTGCTGCTGGCGCTGTCCATCGCCCTGTGCGCGATCTGGCCGCTGTGGGGCTGGGGCGTGGCCGCGTTCGCGGTCCTGGCGCTGCTCGGCACCTGGGACCTGCTGCAGACCCGCAGCACGCTGCGCCGCAACTATCCGATCCTAGCGCATTTCCGCTACGGGCTGGAATCGGTGGGCCCGGAGATGCGCCAGTATTTCCTGCAGAGCGACATCGAGGAGGCGCCGTTCTCGCGCCAGCAGCGCGCCCTGGTCTACCAGCGCGCCAAGAACGTGATGGACGTGGTCCCGTTCGGCACCCTGCGCAGCGCCTACGCCACCGACTACGAGTGGATCAACCACTCGCTGGCGACCAGCGAGATCGCCGACCACGATTTCCGCATCACCATCGGCGCCGATTGCGCGCAGCCGTACTCGGCCAGCGTGTTCAACATTTCGGCGATGAGCTTCGGCGCGCTGTCGGCCAACGCCGTTCGCGCGCTCAACGAAGGCGCGCGCCGCGGCGGCTTCTACCACGACACCGGCGAAGGCTCGATCTCGCCGTACCATCGCGAATGCGGCGGCGACCTGGTGTGGGAGATCGGCTCGGGCTACTTCGGCTGCCGCGACGCGGACGGGCGTTTCAGCGAGGAACGCTTCGTCGCCAACGCCGCGCTGGCGCAGGTCAAGATGATCGAGATCAAGCTGTCGCAGGGCGCCAAGCCCGGCCATGGCGGGGTGCTGCCGGCGGCCAAGGTCAGCGCCGAGATCGCCGCCACCCGCGGCGTGGCGATGGGCCAGAACTGCGTGTCGCCGTCGCGGCATTCGGCGTTCTCCACGCCGCTGCAGCTGCTGCAGTTCGTGGCCCGGCTGCGCGAGCTGTCCGGCGGCAAGCCGACCGGGTTCAAGCTGGCGATCGGGCATCCGTGGGAGTGGTTCGCGATCGCCAAGGCGATGCAGGAAAGCGCGCTGTACCCGGATTTCATCGTGATCGATGGTGCCGAAGGCGGCACCGGCGCGGCGCCGGCCGAGTTCATCGACCACGTCGGCGTGCCGATGCACGAGGCGTTGCTGCTGGTGCACAACACCCTGGTCGGGCTGGACGTCCGCGAGCGGATCAAGCTCGGCGCGGCCGGCAAGATCACCAGCGCGTTCGACATCGCGCGCACCCTGGCGCTGGGCGCGGACTGGTGCAACGCCGGGCGCGGCTTCATGTTCGCGCTGGGCTGCATCCAGTCGCTGAGCTGCCACAGCGACCGCTGCCCGACCGGCATCGCCACCCAGGACCAGCGCCGCTGGAAGCACCTGGATCCGACCGACAAGGCGGTGCGCGTGCAGCACTACCACGCCAATACGCTGAAGGCGCTGCGCGAGCTGCTCAGCGCCGCCGGCCTGGAAGATCCGTCGCAGCTGGGGCCGGAGCACATCCTGCGCCGCATCTCGCAGGTCGAGATCCGCTCGCTGGCGTCGCTGTACCGCTACCTGGAGCCGGGCGAGCTGCTGCGCGACGGCGTGCCCGACCACGCGGTGTTCCAGGAGTACTGGGCCGACGCGCGCAGCGATTCGTTCCAGCCGCCGGCGCGGATCCGCAGCCTGCGCGAGAGCAAGTCGCGATGAGCGCCGACACCGCGCCAGCACGGCCGTTCCAGCTGCGGCCGGCGACGCCGGCGGACATCGACGCGATGTGGGCGTTGCGCACGCGCTGCGTGCGCGAGGTGTGCCGTTCGCACTATCCGCCGGCGCTGATCGAGGCCTGGGCGGCGGCGCCCGCGCCGGCGAACTACCAGCACGTGCTCGGCAGCGGCGCCGGCGTCCTCGCCGAAGACAGCGCCGGCCGCCTGCTCGGTTTCGGCGTCGCCGACCTGGCCGGCAACGAGATCGACGGCCTGTTCGTTGCGCCCGAGGCGCAGGGCACCGGCTTGGGCGGCCGCCTGCTGCGCGCGCTGGAAGCGAAGCTGCCACCGGCAACGCGCATCCACCTGGCGGCGGCGCTCAATGCGGTCGCGTTCTACAGTGCGCACGGCTACGTGGTGGTGCGCGAGGGCAGCTACGCGCATCCCAGCGGAATCACGCTGGGATGTGTGTACATGGAAAAGTTCGGCGCAGCGGCATCAAGCCCATGAGGCGCCCGTAGCCGTTGCGGCCAATATGATCGGTCGCCGCTGCACGGCGACCGCAGCATGGCAGCGTGCACTCGCTCGCACACCTCAACTCGAAGAACGGTTATTGCGCGCGATCCACTGGACGCGCGACATCCGCTTCAGCGCTGCAAAAGCGCTATTCCCAAGTCCATAGCGAAAGCGCAAGCTTTTCCGAGTCCCGAGTCCCGAGTCCCGAGTCCCGAAGTGCCTATCCACGCCCCAACCACGCCACCGCCCCGCGCCCGGCGCGCAGCCCGCTGGCGAAACAGGCGCTGAGCAGATAGCCGCCGGTGGGCGCTTCCCAGTCGAGCATCTCGCCGGCGCAGAAGGTGCCGGGCAGGGCGTGCAGCATCAGCGCCGGGTCCAGCGCCTCCAGGCGCACGCCGCCGGCGCTGCTGATCGCCTCGGCCAGCGGGCGCGGGCGCTGCAGGGTCAGCGGCAGCCGTTTCAGCGTGGCCGCCGCGCGCGCCGGATCGTCGCCGGCCTGCTTGCCGAGGACCTCGAACAGCAGCGCCGCCTTGACCCCGTCGATGCCGGCCTGGCGCCGCAGGTGCTCGCCGAAGCTGCGCCCGCCGCGCGGCTTGCCCAGCTCGGCCTGCAGCCGTGCCAGGTCGCGGCCCGGCGCCAGGTCCAGCCACAATGTGGCCGGTCCATGCGCGGCGATGGCCTCGCGCAGGTCCGCCGACAGCGCATAGACCAGGCTGCCTTCGATGCCGTGTTCGCCGACCACGCACTCGCCCTGCAAGGCGTGTTCGCGGCCGTGCGCATCCCGCCAGTGCGCAACCACCGGCTTCAGCGGCGCGCCGGCATGGCGTTCGCGGAAATGCGCGCTCCAGTCGATATCGAAGCCGCAGTTGGCCGGCTGCAGCGGTGCGACCTCGACGCCGCGCGCGCGCAGCGTGTCCTGCCAGGCGCCGTCGGAACCCAGTTGCGGCCAGCTGCCGCCGCCCAGCGCCAGCACGCAGGCGTCGGCATGGACCGCACGCTCGCCCTCGGCGCTGGCGAAGCGCAGCGTGCCGTCGCCGTTCCAGCCCAGCCAGCGGTGCTGCACGTGGAAGCGCACCCCGGCCTCCTTCAGCCGCCGCACCCAGCCGCGCAGCAGCGGCGCGGCCTTGCGGTCCAGCGGGAATACGCGACCGGAACTGCCGACGTAGGTCTCCACGCCCTGCGCCTGCGCCCAGGCGCGCAGCGCGTCGGCATCGAAGTCGGCCAGCCACGCGCCAACCTGCGCGGCACGCTCGCGGTAGCGCGAGACGAACAGCGCGAACGGATCGGAGTGGGTCAGGTTGAGCCCGCCCTTGCCGGCAATCAGGAACTTGCGCCCGACTGAGCCCTTGCCCTCGTACACGTCGACCTCGGCGCCGGCGGCGCGCGCGGTCTCGGCGGCGATCAGCCCGGCCGGGCCGCCGCCGACGATGGCGATGCGGCCGCGCACGGCGGCGGCGAGCTTGCTGGCGGGCATCGGCGTTGCCGGCTCAACGCGGCTTGACGTCGAGCAGCTCGACCTCGAACACCAGCGAGGCGTTCGGCGGGATCACCCCGCCAGCGCCGCTGGCGCCGTAGCCGTAGTCGGACGGAATCATCAACTTGCGCTTGCCGCCCACGCGCATGCCGGCCACGCCTTCGTCCCAGCCGCGGATCACCTGGCCGCCGCCGAGCGCGAAGCTGAAGGGCTGGCCATGGTCGGCGGAGGCGTCGAACTTCTCGCCGCGCTGGTCCTTGGCGTTCTCGTCGTACAGCCAGCCGGTGTAGTGCACGGTCACCTGGCTGCCCGGCCGCGCCTCGGCGCCGCTGCCGACGCGCTCGTCGATCATCTGGAACGCGGCGATGCTGCCGCCGGCGGGCGGACCCGGCGGCGTGCAGCCGCTCAACAGCCACACCGGCAACGACAGGCTCAACAGCAACAGGACACGGCGCATGCGGTCATCCATGGCGAACAGGGCATGCAAGGGTAGCGCATCGCCGCAGCGGCTATCATCGGCGCATGGCCAAACTGCTGCTCAACCTGCGCAACGTCCCCGACGACGAACTCGCCGACGTGCGCGCGCTGCTGGATGCCGCGCGCATCGACTACTACGAGACGCGTCCCGGCACCTTCGGCATTTCCTCCGGCGGCGTGTGGCTGCGCGAGGACGCCGAACAGGCGCGGGCCAAGGCGCTGCTGGCCGACTACCAGGCCCAGCGCGGCGAACGCGCCCGCGCCGAGCGCGCCGCCGCCTTGCGCGACGGCAGCGCCGAGACCTTCGCCACGCTGCTGCGGCGGCGCCCGCTGTTCGTGCTGGCCACGCTGCTGGGCATGCTGCTGATCGCTTCGCTGGTGCTGCTGCCGTTCTTCCTGTTGCGCGGCTAGGGCCGGCACGCGATCGGATTGGGCAGGGCAATCCTGGGCACACGTCGCGCCGCATGCGCGCGGCTGTCGGTCGGCGCCTCATCCTGCGTTCCCTCGTTCTCCTTAGTTCGCACGCGAACGCGGAGACCCGGTGCTCGCGACGGCGGCTTCGCCGGTGCGCCGCAGGCTAAAATGCGCCGATGATCGCCAATACCGCCGCCTACCACTTCGTCGCCATCGCCGATCCCGACGCGCTCGCCGCGCAATTGCAGGAGCGGGCGCAGGCCGGGGCGTTGCGCGGCACCATCCTGGTCGCGGGCGAGGGCATCAACCTGTTCCTGGCCGGCGCGCCGCAGGCGATCGACGCGTTCTACGCGCAGCTGCGTGCCGACCCGCGCTTCGCCGCGCTGCGGGTCAAGACCAGCAGCAGCGCGCAGCAGCCGTTCGCGCGGCTGAAGACCAAGGTCAAGCCGGAGATCATCAGCTTCCGCCGCGATGCCGCCTCGCCGCTGGCCGCCGCGCGCGCGCCGGCGGTGGCGCCGGCGACGCTGCAGCGCTGGCTGCGCCAGGGCCACGACGACGCCGGTCGGCGCGTGGTGCTGCTGGACACGCGCAATGCGCAGGAAGTGGCGTACGGCAGCTTCGCCGGCGCGCTGACCCTGCCGATCGTCAAGTTCACGGATCTGCCGGAGGCGCTGGCGCCGCATCGCGCCGAGCTGGCCGACGCCACCGTGGTCAGTTTCTGCACCGGCGGCATCCGCTGCGAGAAGGCGGCGCTGTGGATGCGCGCCGACGGCATGGACAACGTGCTGCAGCTGGACGGCGGCATCCTCGGCTACTTCGAGGAAGTGGGCGGCGAGGGCTACGACGGCCGCTGCTTCGTGTTCGACGAACGCGTGGCGCTGGACCCGCAGCTGCAGCCGCTGGTGGATTTCGCGGCGCCGGTGAGCGATTGATTGCCGCGGCAGGGATTGGGGAGCCGGGATTGGGGATTGGCAAAGGCGGTCTGCCACGCGACTGACCAAAAATTTGCGCTCTGCAAGCTGGGTTGTCGCCGCGTCATATCAGCGCCTCAAAGGAATCCTCTCTAGCGAATCCCCAATCCTCAGCGACGAAGCCCGTAAAACGGGTCTGGCCTGGCAAGCGCCCGGTCAGCGCTCCGAGCCGTAGTGTTCTCCAGGAGCAGGAAGCCAGTGGCGCGATGGCGCACTCGGCCCCTCAGGTCAGGCAGCAGCCGCTTTAACGAATCCCCAATTCCCGAATCCCCAATCCCGACGCCGTCAGGCGTACTGCATCTTGCGCGTCATCCCGCCATCGACCACGAAGTCCTGGCCGGTGACGAATCCGGCAGCGTTCGACAACAGGTACACCGCCAGCGCGCCGATGTCATGCGGCGTGCCGACGCGGCCGGCCGGGTGCTGCGCATGGTCCTGCCGCGACAGCGCCGGCTTGCGCCGCGCGCTCGGCTTGCGCCAGGCGTCGGTGGCGATCCAGCCCGGGCTGATGCAGTTGACCCGCACCGCCGGCCCGGCACTGATCGCCAGCGCGTGGGTGAAGGCGAGCAGTCCGCCTTTCGCCGCCGCGTAGGCCTCGCTGTCGGGTTCGGACTGGTAGGCGCGGGTCGAGGCGATGTTGACGATCGTACCGCCGCCCTCGCTCTCGCGCAGTGCCGCCAGGGCATGCTTGCTGCACAGGAAGGCGCCGCCCAGGCTGGCGCCCAGGCGCCGGTTCCATTCGCGCAGCGACAGGCGCTCCAGCGGGCCGGTATGCGGATCGGCGATGCCGGCGTTGTTGACCAGGCCGTCGATGCGGCCGAACCGCGTCAGCGCGGCGTCGACGAAGCGGCGTACGCCGGCCTCGGCGGCCACGTCCAGGCGCCGGAACAGCGCGCGCTCGCCGGCGTCCAGTTCGGCCAGGCAGGCGCGCCCGGCCTCGACGTCCAGGTCGCCGAACGCAACCCGGCCGCCGGCGCCGAGCACCGCCTGCACCACGCCGCGGCCGATGCCCTGCGCGCCGCCGGTGACCAGCACCACGCGGTCGCGCAGCGGCAGGGCGGGAGCGGCGGATGGGGGAGGGATCAGGGACATGGCGGATACCGGCAGGGCGGAAGGCGGCTAGCGTAGCCAGGCGGCCGTGCAGTCGGCGTTGCCGTTGCGCGTCCGCGCGTAGTGACGACAGATAGCGGGGCGCCCGTACCCTCATCCGCCCCTTCGGGGCACCTTCCCCCAAAAGGGGGCCATGGTCCCGGTGGGGGAAGGGAAGCGCATGCTTGAGCCCCTCTCCCCCCGGGAGAGGGGTTGGGGTGAGGGTACGGCCGCCTATCGCCGCCCCAGCGCAGACATGCTGTCCAGGTCCGCTACCGCCGCCACCGCAAATCAGCGTTCCGGCGCCGGCCGCTGCAATCGGCGTCCAGCGCCCCCAGTTCTGGCGGATCGTCTTGCAGGAACACGCTCCATGATGCCGATCTCCGTCCTCGATCTCGCCCCGGTCTGCGAAGGCAGCGACACCACCCAGGCCTTCGCCAACATGCTGGACCTGGCGCAGCACGCCGAGCAATGGGGCTATCACCGCTATTGGCTGGCCGAGCACCACAACATGCCCGGCATCGCCAGCGCCGCCACCGCGGTGTTGATCGGGCATGTGGCCGGCGGCACGCGCCGGATCCGGGTCGGCGCCGGCGGCATCATGCTGCCCAACCACGCGCCGCTGCAGGTGGCCGAGCAGTTCGGCACGCTGGCCTCGCTGTATCCGGGACGCATCGACCTGGGCCTGGGCCGCGCGCCCGGCACCGATCAGGCCACGGCGCGTGCCTTGCGCCGCTATTTCGACAGCGCCGACCAGTTCCCGCACGACGTCGCCGAGCTGCTGCGCTATTTCGAACCGGCCGAACCCGGCCAACTGGTGCGCGCGGTGCCTGGTGCGGGCATCGAGGTGCCGGTGTGGCTGCTCGGCTCCAGCCTGTTCAGCGCGCGCCTGGCGGCGACGCTGGGGCTGCCGTTCGCGTTCGCCTCGCACTTCGCCCCGGATGCGATGGACGAGGCGTTGGCGGTCTACCGGCGCGAGTTCCGGCCATCGGCGCGGCTGCGCGATCCGTACGCGGTGCTGGCGCTGAACGTGGTCGGCGCCGATTCCAGCGCCGCCGCGCGGCGCCTGTTCACCACCCAGCAGCAGAGCTTCGTCAACCTGCGTCGCGGCCGTCCGGGCCTGATCCCGCCGCCGATCGACGACATCGAGGCGTTCTGGCAGCCGCACGAGAAGCTGGGCGTGGAGCGCGCGCTGGCCTGCACCGTGCTCGGCGACCCGGCCGAGGTCGCACGCGGCATGGCCGACTTCGTCGCCCGCCACCGGCCGGACGAACTGCTGCTGACCGCCAACATCTACGACCACGCGGCGCGGCTGCGCTCGTTCGAAATCGCTGCCGCGGCCTGGGCACAGGCCGCGGCCGCGTAGGCACTGCTCGACGCCGCAGCCTCGCACAGCCGCGTTCGCGACCGGCATGGCTGCGCCGCTGCCGCTGCGGCGCGCGGCGTAGACAAGTCGCGCCACGTCGCCGGTTTTCACTTCGTCTTGCTTGCGCCTGGGATCAGATCGGACGGCGCGCCATGTCCTGGCACGCAGACGGGGATCGCGACAGGGGGCGACACATGGAATCCGATTACCAGCCGCCGGCAGCGCGCGGCTGCGGCCTGGAGGCCGCATTGCAGCAGCTCGCGCTGCATCTGGAACATCTGCAGCGCGACACGCACGGCGCCCGGGCTGCGCTGCCGTCGCGGATGCAGGTGTTCGCAGAGTCGCCGAGTTCCGACTGAGAGAGACGCGGCCGCTCATACGCGCATTCGCTGACGCGATTTGGCAGGCCATGCGGCGCCTGGACCGTGTGCGGGAGCGAGCGCGAGGGTGCGCATGTCGCAGTCACCGATGGCGCCGCCGCCCGTGTCTGTTCAAACGTGGCGCGGCCTATCCGAATCGCTTCAGCGGGCCATCGAACGATACAGGCGAAAACTCTGCAAGGTCGTCCGCGAAGCGACGCGAGCTGTTATGACGGCGCGCCTCGGGCTACAGCTTGTGCATCCACTCGCGGGTCAGGTCGACCACCTGGTCCGAGGCCAGGCCCAGGCCGACCGCCACCGCGATGCCGCCCAGCCACGAGACCAGCATCAGCCCGCCGTCGCGTTCCAGCAGCGCCAGCGAAAACAGCAGCAGCATCGCGCCGAAGGCGTAGTTGGTGAACGGGATCGGCAGCGACAGCAGGATCCCCAGCACCACCAGCAGCAGGCCGCTGAAGGCGCGTGCCGGCGGCGACTCGACCAGCACCGGCAGGCGCGGCTTGAGCAGCTTGTCCAGCCGTCGCAGCCAGGGCGCGATGCGGCCGACGAAGCGCTGCATGGTGCGCCGGCGCGGGCCGCGTTCGCCGATGAAGCGCGGCAGCCAGGGCTTGCGCAGGCCGATCAGCATCTGCACGCCGATCAGCGTCACCAGCGCCCCGCTGATGCCGCCGGCCAGGCCCGGCACCGGCAGGAACGCCGGCAGGATCGCCACGAACAGGAACATGCCGAACGCGCTTTGCTGCAGGTCGGCCAGGATCACCCGCAGCCGCAGCTGCTCGTCCGGATCGCCGAGGATGAAGGTGTCGAGCAGGGTGCGAATGCCTTCGGCGCGGTAGCCGTCGGCGGCCTCCGCGCCGGGCGTGTCACCCGGTGATGTCATCGCTGTTCTCGTCCTGCAGCTTGCTCAGCAGCAGCTTGTCCACGCGCGCGCCGTCCAGGTCGACGACCTCGATGCGCCAGCCGGCCCAGTCGAAGAACTCGCCGGCATGCGGGATGCGGCCGAAGTAGTAGATGCACAGCCCGGCCAGGGTGTTGTAGTCGCCTTCCTCGGCGTTGGGCAGCTCGGCGCCGCCGAGCAGTTCGCGCAGATCCTCGATCGCCAGCGAGCCGTCGATCAGCAGCGAGCCGTCGGCGCGGGTGACCACCAGCGCGTCCTCGTCGGCGTTGTCCACCGACTGCAGGCGCCCGACCACCGCGCCCATCAGGTCGCTGATGGTCACCAGGCCCTGGATCTCGCCGTACTCGTCCACCACCAGCGCCATCGACTGCTGTTCCTCGCGGAAGATCTCCAGCAGCTTCATCGCGTGGGTGGATTCGGACACGAACAGGGCGTCGCGCAGGCTCTGGAACAGCTGGGTGGCGTTGCCGTCCATGCGCGTGACCAGCGATTTCACTTCCAGCACGCCGGCGATGTCCTGGTCGCTGCCGCGGTACACCGGGTAGCGCGAGAACTCGTGCTCGCGCATGGTCTGGAAATTGCGCTCGGCCTCGGCATTGGCGTCGAGCCAGGCGATGCGGTTGCGCGGCGTCATCAGGCTGTCGGCGGTGCGGTCGCCCAGGCGCATGACCCGGTTCATCATGTCGCGCTCGTGGGCGTCGATCACGCCGGCTTCGTGGCTTTCGGCCACCAGCATGCGGATTTCCTCTTCGGTCACCGACGCCGACTGCTCGTTGCCCAGGCCGAGCACGCGCAGCACCAGCCGGGTCGAGCGCGACAGCACCCACACCGCCGGCGCGGCGATCAGGGCCAGCCAGCTCATCGGCACCGCGACGAATCCGGCGATGGCTTCCGAGCGCGTCAGCGCCAGGCGTTTAGGTACCAGTTCGCCGAAGATCAGCGTCAGGAAGGTGATCAGTACGATCGCCAGGGTCTTGCCGATCATCGCCGAGTAGGGCTGCGGCTGGCCGACCAGGCTGAAGGTGGCCGACAACGCCGGGAACAGCGACTGCAGCTTGGTCGCGATCGCCTCGCCGATGGCCTCGCCACCGAACACGCCGGTCAGGATGCCGATCGCGGTGATGCCGATCTGCACCGTGGACAGGAAGTTTTCCGGGTTCTCGGCCAGCGCCAGCGCCTTGGCCGAGCGCGTGCTGGACTGCGCCATCTGCTTCAGGCGGCTCTTGCGCGAGGTCATCAGCGACATCTCGGACATCGCGAAGAAGCCGTTCAGCAGCACCAGGGCGGCCACGATCAACAGTTCAAGCATGCGCGCGCTCCCTGGCGGCAAGGGAGGCGAGGACACGGGCGCCGAGGCGGCGCGGGGGAGGGGGGCTGGGGTGGTCGTCCATAGGGTGCGCCTAGCGACGGCGCGGCGGCATGGTAGCAAACCCGAGCGGCCGCCGCGTCCACATCGCGCTGACGCGACGCCGCCGGTCGCCGGATTACCCCGTTTTGTCAGCAAACAGTCATAATTCCGCCCCGGTGCCGTCCCTCCCGCGACGGCGGGAAGCGCGTTTCATGTTCTCGTTGCAGACCATCTTCGGTTCCGGCAAGCAGTTCTACACCCTGCTCGACGAAGCGGCGCAGGCCGCCTACGACAGCACCAAGGCACTGCATTCGATGATGCGCCAGGCATCGGACCGGCAGCCGGCGCTGGACGCCTTCAAGCTGGCGCGGCTGCGCGAGCGCGCCGCGTCCGACAAGATCGGCCAGGCGCTGGTCGACAGCTTCATGACCCCGATCGAGCGCGAGGACATCGAGGCGCTGGGCTCGGCGCTGTACAAGATCCCCAAGCAGGTGGAGAAGTTCGCCGACCGCTATTCGCTGGCGGTGCAGCACCTGGAGCACATCGATTTCGCCCCGCGCGCGGCGATGCTGGAGCAGGCCGCGGCGGTGGTGGTGGAGATGGTCCACGACCTGCGCAACATGCACCTGGACCGGATGAGCGCGCTCAACGACAAGCTGCGCTCGCTGGAGAACGAGGCCGACCGGCTGATGCTGGAGCTGTACCGCGACATCTACTCCGGGCGCCTGGACAACCTGCAGATGTTCCTGCTCAAGGAGTTCTTCGAGATCCTGGAGAAGGCCATCGACCGCTGCCGCGAGGCCGGCGTGGTGGTCTACCAGATCGTGCTGAAGAACTCGTAATGGGCACGGTCCGGATCCGCTGCATGCGCGGCCGTGCCGCCATGCCCGCCGCCGCGACGTCGGCCTTCGGCGCTGCCGCCGGCGCGAGGAGCGCACGATGCTGACGCTGGTCCTGATCGTGATCCTGGCCGCGTTGGTGTTCGAGTTCATCAACGGCTTCCACGACACCGCCAACTCCATCGCCACGGTGGTCGCGACCAAGGTGCTCAGCCCCGGCTGGGCGGTGACCCTGGCCGCCGGCATGAACCTGGTCGGCGCGCTGACCGGCACTGCGGTGGCGATGACCATCGCCTCGGGCCTGCTCAACACCGACGTGGTGACGGTCACCCCGCAGGTGATCCTGTGCGCGCTGCTCGGCGGCATCGTCTGGAACCTGATCACGTGGTGGAAGGGCCTGCCGTCCTCGTCCTCGCACGCCTTGATCGGCGGCCTGTGCGGCGCCGGCCTGGCCGCGGCGCATAACAACTGGGGCGCGCTGATCTGGTCGCAGAACGTGGGCGACTGGGCCAAGAACAAGGGCCTGCTGTGGAAGGTGTTCGTGCCGATGATCACCTCGCCGATCGCCGGCTTCCTGCTCGGCATCGCGGTGATGCTGCTGCTGTGGGCGCTGATCGCCGGCCTGTCCAAGGTCGGCGGGCGCATCGGCCGGCTGGCGCGGCCGCGCTGGGTCAACGCCTTCTTCGGCAAGGCGCAGATCGCCTCGGCCGCGTACATGGGCTACGCGCACGGCCACAACGACGCGCAGAAGACCATGGGCATCATCGCCATGACCCTGGTCGGCGCGCAGAGCACCGGCGCGCTGGACGACCTGCCGGGGTGGCTGGCGTTCCTGCACCCGGCCGCCAGCCAGGGCCAGGGCATCGCCACCTGGATCGTGCTGACCTGCGCGGTGGTGATGGCCGCCGGCACCGCCTCGGGCGGCTGGAAGATCATCAAGACGCTGGGCCACAAGATGGTCAAGCTGCACCCGATCCACGGCTTCGCCGCGGAGACCAGCTCGGCGACGATCCTGACCCTGGCCGCGCACTTCGGCATGCCGGTGTCCACCACCCACAGCATCTCCACCGCGATCATGGGCGTGGGCTTCGCCAAGAACCCGCGCTCGCTGCGCTTCGGCGTGATCGAGCGCATCGTCTGGGCCTGGATCCTGACGATTCCGGCGGCCGCCGGCGTGGCGTATCTGATTTTCCGGATGTTCGCGCTGTTTGGTTGGGCGGGGTGAAGCCGGGACCGGGGACCAGGGACCGGGGACCCGGAAGAGCGAAGCCGGGAACCCGCTTTTCCGGGTCCCTGGTCCCCGGTCCCCAGTCCCGACTCAATTAGCGCGATACATCGCCAGCACATCCCCGCGCAACGCGCGCTGGCTGTCGGCGCGGTTGTAGAACATGTGGCCGCCGGGGTAGTTCTTGACCTGCACGCGGGTCGGGTCGTTGCCCATCACCGGCATCTGGTCCACGGTCAGCACCGAGCCCATGAACGGGCACGACAGGTCGTTCCAGCCGTGCACGATCAGCACCCGCAGCTTGGGGTCGATCGCCACCGCCTGGCGCAGCTCGGTCACCGAACCCTTGCGCAGTTCGTCGTTCCAGTCCCACAGCTTGTTCACGCCGTAGTTCAGCGCCTGGTAGCGCGCATCGACCTTCCAGCCGACCACGCGGGTCACGAAGTCGACCATCGCGGTGGTGGTCGGGGCGATGATGCTGTCCAGCAGCGGATCGTTGGCGCGCTGCTCCGGCGCGTTCGGGAACGGATCGAACGCGGTCACGTTGGAGTCGTAGCGGCTGCCGAGCTGGCCCTTGTCGCGGAACACCTCGCGCAGGTAGGCCTGGGTTTCCAGGCGGCCGCCGGCGCGGCGCACGTACACCGGGTCCAGTCCGGTCATCGCCGCCACCTGCTGGACCATGCGTTCGCTGCCGGCCGCGTCCGAACGCCCGCGCAGCAGCGCGGTGACGTAGTCGCCGCGGGTGTAGTCGATCACCTGGCGCATCGCTTCCGGGGTCAGCCGCTGCTCGCGCTCCAGGTGCGCCGCGGCGATCGAGGGCAGGGTCAGCATCCACGCCAGCGGCGACACGTCACCGTTGTCGTCCAGGGTCGGGTTGAGGTACGGCGAGACCAGCACCACGCCGTTCATCGCCACGCCCAACTGGGTCTGCAGGTAATGGGTGATGCGTGGGCCGCGGAAACCGCCGTAGCTTTCGCCGACCAGGTACTTGCGCGACTGCAGGCGCTGGTTCTTCAGCAGCCAGTCGTAGATCGTGCGCGACAGGTACTCGACGTCGGCCTGCGGGTTGTAGAACTGTTTCTTGGCCTCCTCGTCGCCGATCCGCGAACGGCTGAAGCCGGTACCGACCGGGTCGATGAACACCAGGTCGGTGAAATCCAGCCAGGTGCCGGGGTTGTCGTGCAGCGTCGCCGGCGCCGAGGCGCTGTCGCCCTCGCTGCCGAAGGCGACCACCTTCGGCCCGATCGCGCCCAGGTTGAGGTAGACCGACGCGGCGCCGGGGCCGCCGTTCAAGGCGAAGGTGACCGGCCGGTCCTTGCCGTCCACGGTGTAGGCGGTGAACACCACATCGGCGACGACCTTGCCCTGCGCGTCCTTCACCGGCAGCGTGCCGACCGTGGCGGTGTAGCTGAGCGACTTGCCGTCGACGCGGGTGACCTGGCGCACCTTCGCATCGGCCGGCAGCGCGGCCGGCTTGGCTTGCTCGGCGCTGTCGGCCTTGTCCGTTTTGTCGGTCTTGTCGGCATCGGCGGCCAGTGCAGCGGTCATCGGCAGGACGGCCAGCAACAGCGCGGCCAGCAGGGGCTTGGACAGGGTCGGCACGGTGGGCGCTCGGCAGAAGGGAAGGCGGCATGCTAGGCCGCGCCGAGGCGCGGGCGGATGTGCACAAAGGCATGGTCGAGGCGGGTCGCCGACGTGCGTGCCGGCCTCGGCGCGAAGCGTCATCGGCGCCGGCTACAATCGCCGCCGTCGTTCGCGCTGCCCGGTCGGTCGTCATGTTCGCCGCTCGCTCGTGGCCACAGGCCGCGTTGCCGCTGTTGCTGCTGGTCGGCTGCGCCACGCCGCCGCCGCCCGCGCCACTCGTGTCGCCCGGCTCGCCGGCCGCACAGGATCCGCATGCGCATGATCGCCAGCGACTGTGGCGGCTGCTGGACACGCAGTGCCTGCCGGCCGCGCGCGCCGGCCGCGATCCGGCGCCATGCAGCGAGGTGCATCCGCAACGCGGACAACGCTACGCGCTGATGAAGGACCTGCGCGGCGCCTCTCAATACCTGTTGATCCCGACAGTGCCGGTCAGCGGCATCGAAGACCCGCGCGCGCGGGCCGCGACCGCGCCGAACTGGCTGGCGCTCGCCTGGCAGGCGCGGTCGCGGGTCGAGCGGGCGCTGCGCCGGCCATTGCCGCGCACCTACGCCAGCCTGGCGATCAATGCGCCGGTCGCGCGCTCGCAGGACCAGTTGCACGTGCACATCGATTGCCTGGATCCGCAGGTGCGCGCACAGTTGGACACGTTGCAGGCGCGGATCGGGCCGGATTGGGCGCCGTTGCCGCAGCGCCTGCATGGCCATGTCTATCGCGCGATGCGCCTGGACGGCGCGGACCTCGACGCGCGCCCGTTGGCGTTGCTGGCGGTCAGCCTGCCGACGCCGCAGGCCATGGCGCGGCAGACGCTGGCGGTGGTCGGGGCGCGTTTCGGGGACGGCCGCCCCGGGTTCCTGTTGCTGGCCGGGGAGGCGGACCAGGGCGATGGCGGCGGCGGCGCGGAGGAACTGCAGGATCACGGCTGCACCGCGCTGGCACCGCGCGCCGGCGCCGCGATGGGGCCTACCAGGCCAGCGCCGGATCCGGATCCGGGCAGCGCGGCAACGGCCGGCAGATGAAGGCCAGGATGTAGATGTTGTCGTCGCGTGGCGCCGCTGCCTGCGCGGGCACGGCCGGCGCCGTGGGAGCCACAGGGGCGACCTCGGCGACGCGCAGGTCGCGCGCATACGCATCCAGGCGCAAGCGCCGCAACGTCGCCTGCGCGGCCACCGGCTGCGCCGCGACCGGTGCCGGCCGCCCGATCGCGATGCGCGGCCGCAGCGTCGGTGCGGCGACGGGACGCAGCGGCATGCGCAGCGTCGCGGCGGCGGCCGGCGCCGCCATCTCCGGGGTGCCGCGCGGCGCAATCATGATCGCCGGCCGCCGGCGAATCCCGATCGGCCCCTCCGGCACGCGCGGCAGCAGCCGCGGCCGGGCGATCCGGGTCGGGCTCAACCGCAGCTGCCGCAGCAGCATCGGGTCGAACCCCAGCGCGGCGTTGGGCGCCGTCGGTGCCGGCGCGCTCGGCTTGCGCTGCACCTGGATGTCGCGCGCGAACACCACGGCCACCGGATAGGCGGTGCACAGGCCTTGCGCAGGAGACTGGCCGTCGCTGAGTTGCCGGTTGGCATCGGCGAAGCGCCAGAAGCGTGCCGCGAAGGCGTCCGCGCTGAACCAGGGGCGGATCAGCGCCGCCGAACTGAACTCGAAGCGCAGTGAGGCGATGCCCGCGTCGCCGCCGGCGCCCAGTCGTGCGCGCATCTCTGCCGGCGCCTCGGCCAGCGCCGCATCGATTTCCGCGCCGCTGAGTTCGAAGCGGCGCCAGGACCCTTCCTCCAGTGCGTTTCCGGGCGCATAGCTGGTCGGGTACACCTGCAACTGGTCGCTGGCGCGGGTCAGCGTGTCCATGTCGGGATTGCAGCGCCCTTTCCATTCGCTGAGCGTCTGCCACGGTGATTTTGCGCCGAGCCCGCTGACCTGGGCCTGCGCCTGTTCGACCGCATCGCGGTAGCCTAGCGCCGCCCAGTCGGCCAGGGCATCGTCCAGCCCGCGTTGCAGGGCAGGCTGCTGCAGGTCGTGCCAGGCCTGCACCTGCGCCGCGTCGCCAGCGGTGGCGGTGGCCTGCTGCCCCAGGTAGTCCTGCTGCAGCAGCAGGTAGCGATCGCGATAGCTGCGGTAGGCGAGCGCGGCGTCGGTCGGCAGGCGCCGGCCGTCCTCGTCCTGCCGGTACAGCACCGCCGATGCGGCCTGGTAGTCGGCCTCTTCCTGCGCGCTGCGGGTGGACTGGGCGAATTCGGCTTCGCGCAGCACCTGCGCGTAGATGTCCCACAGCAGCGTCTGGCTGTCGCCGCTCCAGGCAGGGCCTTCGGGGATACGGTTGGCCAGCAACGAAAATTCGATCAGGTGCTGCATCGTGCCGTCGCCGAGCAGGTCCAGCGCTGCAGGCGCGAACGCCAACGGCGTGACCGGGAAGCTGAGGTCGGTGTCGTCGCTGCCGAATACGTGTTCGGCCTTGGCCATCAAGGCCAGTTGGGCGGCTGCGTCCATTGCAGGCGATTCCTTGAAGAAGGGAACATCGGGCGTGCGCAAGGCGGCAGGCGGCCGTTCGGCCGCCCGCCACTGCGACGCGGCGCCGCTCAGATCCAGTCGGTGATGCTGGGCAGCGGATCCGGCGACTTCGGGAACACGTGGCACTTGAAGCCGATGATCTGGGTGCCGTCGACCTTCATCGTCTGGCTTTCGCGGTCGTAGTGCCCCTGGCTGGAGCGCTCGCCGCTGGCCGAGCTGCGCCCGTGCGAACCGCCCATATGGAACGGACCGAACGAGAACACGCCGCCGCCGCTGGCGGAGGAGCGCTGCCAGGACTCGGCCATGTCGCTGAAGCCGGAGGACTTGGCGAAGCACAAGGTGAGGTCGCGGACCAGGATCAGCGAGGTCGGGTAGGCCGGCAGCAGGCCCTTGGCCGGGGTCGCGCCGTCGGAGGCGAACTGGCCCTTGGCCTCGGGGTTGTTCTGGTCCATGCGCCAGCTCTTGCTCATCAGGAACGCGGTCTTGAACCAGGGCCGCACGATCGGCATCTGCGCGATGCTGAACTTCATGCTGAAGTGCTCAGAATCGAACTGCACGTGCGACTGGCTTTCGCCGCTGGCGCTGCTGGCCTTGCCGCCGCCGGCAAAGATGCCCAGAAACCCGCCGCCGGCGCTGGTGCTGGAGCGGCGCATCGCATAGCTGGAGTTGCTGGAGTTGTTGTAATCGGCGGAGCTGAAGCCGAATTCGGTCCAGCCGGCGTTGTCCATGAAGTTGCCCGGCACCACCGAGCTGTAGAAGAAGTCGCTGCCGGACGGGCCGCCGGTCAACCGTGCCTTTTCCAGGTCGTCACGGTACTGCTGCTTGAGCAGGGCCATGTCGCGCTGCATCACCTGGTCGATGAACGCGGCGATCTGCTCGTAGTCGTTCTTGTAGCCGTTGGACACCCAGTCGGACATCGCCGCCTTGACCTTGTTGCGCAGGATGTTGGCGTTGATCGCCCAGTTCTGCACTGCGCGCTGCGTGGACGCAGCCAGGGCGTCGATGCGCTGATTGTTGTATTCCAGCGCCGCGCTCATGTAGTCGACCATCTTCTCGTTGTAGGCCTTGACCAGCGGGCTTGGCTCGGTGACCTCGACCTCGCTGTCGTCGATCAGGTTCTTTTTCTTGGTTGTTGTCTGCAGCAGGCCGCGGAACTTCTCGATCTTCTTCTTGATGTCATCCGGCAGCTCGTTGTGCATGACCTGGCTCATGCGCAGGATGTAGTCGTAGCGCTCGGACAATGTGCCTTCGTTGTTCATCACGCTCAGTGCGGCGAACTGGTTGTTGACGTTGGCGGCCAAGTCGGGCACGAAGTCGACCAGACGTGCGAAATTTTCTGCCTGTAGGATCAGTTGCCCTGCATCGCTGCCTTTGTACTCTTCAAGTTGTGCAGGGGTCATTTCCGGTGCGGTGGTGCTGCCATCGGGCTGGGCCGTCCGCGTTTCCTCCAGCGCGGCCTTGCGCACCACGCCGGTGAGGCCCTGCTTCATGAAGCGCACGTCCTCGGGCTGCAGCGGAATGCCGGGCGTGGCCCAGCTGAAGAAATTGTCCTCGGATTTGGGGACGGTATCGTCGCCGTTGGTGAGGACGTTGTAGACCTTGCCCATGACCGAGTTGAGCATGACGTCGGGAGTGACGAGTGGCATGAAAGTGCTCCTTGCGATAGGAAGATGGGCGGCGTTCCCGCCGCCCTGGAGTTCACGGAAGATCGGCGATCACCGCGCCGTAGTAGTTGTCGACGAACGACTGCTGCGGCACCGCCAGGTCGACGCTGTTCTCGCCCCACGACCAGATTGAAAGCAGCACGTCGTCCTTGTGGAACTTGAGCGTGCCGTCATCGTTCTGCGGGCCGTCCATCACCGCCACGGTGATGTTGTTGAGCCCGACGATGTAGTGGTTGGGGAACAGGTTCAGCAGAAACCGCTCGTCGATCGACGCCGCACTGCGCCGGGCGTCGTGCAGCAGATTGGTGTTGATCAGCAGCGATACGTCGCGGCCTTCGCGGAACTCGATGCCGGTGGCGTGCGGGATACCGGCCGGCGCGGCCCAGTTGCCCTCGTCGCTGACCTGCGCATAGATGCCGGTGGCGCGCAGCCAGCTTGCCAGTTCTTCCGGTCTGGTCAGCGCGGCCAGCTGCTGCTCCGGATCGCCGACCCAACTGCTCTGCCAGAACGGCTGGTCGGTGTTGCGGATCGCGCTGAGCAGCATCCAGTCCGCGCCGAAGGTGCCGGTGCTCAGGCTGCCGTAGTCCTGCGCCAGCAGCGTGTCCATGGGGGCGATGGAGAGATCGCCCAGATCGGCACTGCCGTCGTCATACAGCGTGGTGGCGAAGTTGGCGAATCCGAGCGGATCGCGGCTGGCCCACATCAGCAGCAGCGATGCCGGCCCGCACAGGTTCAAGGCGCCCTGGCGGATCAGACGCGGGTTGTTGACCAGGTCGAGCAGGCGGTCGGCCACGTCGGTGCGATCCAGTCCATTCCAGGAACCGCTGCCGTCGGTGTCGCGGAAGGTGGCGATGACATCGCGCGCTTCGTCGATGTCGGAGACGCTGCGGGTATCGTTGGCGCGGGTGTCGGTGAGCAAGGCGTCGAGTTGGTCGAGATCGTCGAACGCCGGGGTGTCGGAGCTGTAGCCCATGATGGCTTCCTTTTCGTGGTTGATTCCTGGTGCGGCCGGCGCAATGCGGGCCACCCCATCAACAACGCCGCATGCGAAAAAAAGCGGACAGTCCTGTGCGAAATTTTTTGAGGCCGGAGGTGTTGCCGAGCGTGGCCGCTTTGCGCTGCGATCACGTACGCGCATGCCGCGCGCGAGCCATTCTTTGCGTGTGCGCAGGCAATGCGAGCTGATGCGCCTGATCGATGCATGCAAGCGCAACGGCGGGGCCATTGCGTTTTCGCCGACAGCAAGGCGCGTGTCGGCTGCCGTGGGAGGGCTTCGGCCCCGAAGCCATGTAGTAGGACGCGGCGGTTACCGCTCGCTCGTCGCGACTGGAGTCGCTCCACAAAGGGCGGCTCGGCATGCGGTTGGCTGGATGGGTTCAACCGATATTGCAGCAGCACCGCCTTTCGGCATCGCATGGTGTGACTGAAGTCGCTCCTGCAGTGCTTCGTCGTGTAGCCGGTGCACTGTGGGAGGGACTTCAGTCCCGACTGCAATGAGGCCAGGCGCGCAATGCAATACCTGTCGCTATTGCATCGCGGTCGCGGATCATCGAGCGGCGATCAAGCAGCGGGTCGCAAGAAGCGGGCGACCGCACCGGATCCCGAAGCATCGATCCCGACGAAACGCCTCAGACCTCCAGCGAAGCCAGGTCGCCCTTGCTTTCCAGCCACTGCTTGCGGTCGCCGGCGCGCTTCTTGGCCAGCAGCATGTCCATCAGCGAGGCGGTCTCGTCGCCTGCGTCGACGGTCAGCTGCACCAACCGCCGTGTGTCCGGATGGATGGTCGATTCGCGCAGCTGCTGCGGGTTCATTTCGCCCAGTCCCTTGAAGCGGGTCACGCTGAGCTGGCCCTTGAGCTTCTCGCGCGCGATCTTCTCCAGCAGCGAGCGCTTCTCTTCCTCGTCCAGCGCGTAGAACACCTGCTTGCCCACGTCCACGCGGAACAGCGGCGGCATCGCCACGAACACGTGGCCGGCATCGACCAGCGCGGGGAAGTGGCGCAGGAACAGCGCGGTCAGCAGGGTGGCGATGTGCAGCCCGTCGGAGTCGGCGTCGGCCAGGATCACCACCTTGCCGTAGCGCAGCCCGCTGATGTCGTCCTTGCCCGGGTCGCAGCCGATCGCGATCGCCAGGTTGTGCACTTCCTCGGAGGCCAGCACGCTGCCGGAGGCCACTTCCCAGGTGTTGAGGATCTTGCCGCGCAGCGGCAGGATCGCCTGGAAGTCCTTGTCGCGCGCCTGCTTGGCGCTGCCGCCGGCCGAGTCGCCTTCCACCAGGAACAGCTCGGTGCGCGACAGGTCCTGGCTGATGCAGTCGGCCAGCTTGCCGGGCAGGGCGGGGCCGGAGGTGACCTTCTTGCGGGTGATCTGCTTTTCGGTCTTCAGCCGCGCGCTGGCGCGGTCGATCGCGATCTGCGCGATGCGCGTGCCGGTTTCCACGTTCTGGTTCAGCCACAGGCTGAAGGCGTCGTGCGCGGCGCCTTCGATGAAGCCGGCGGCCTGGCGCGAGGACAGGCGTTCCTTGGTCTGGCCGCTGAACTGCGGGTCGGTCATCTTCAGCGACAGCACGAAGGTGACCCGGTCCCACACGTCTTCCGGCGCCAGCTTGACGCCGCGCGGCAGCAGGTTGCGGAAGTCGCAGAACTCGCGCAGCGCGTCGGTGAAACCGCTGCGCAGGCCGTTGACGTGGGTGCCGTGCTGCGCGGTCGGGATCAGGTTGACGTAGCTTTCCTGCACCAGCTCGCCGTCGGCGACCCAGGCCACCGCCCAGTCGACGATCTCGCGGTCCTTCTTCAGGTTGCCGACGAACAGGTCGGCCGGCAGCAGCTCGCGCTCGGCCAGCTCGCCCTTGAGGTAATCGCGCAGGCCGTCCTCGAAATACCAGGTGTCCTGCTCGCCGGTCGCCTCGTCGTGCAGCTTCACGGTCAGCCCGGGGCACAGCACCGCCTTGGCGCGCAGCAGGTGGCGCAGCGCGCGCACCGCGAACTTGGGCGTGTCGAAATACTTGGGGTCGGCCCAGAAGCGCAGGCGCGTGCCGGTGTTCTTCTTGCCGACGCTGCCGACGATCTCCAGCTTGGACGCAGGGAAGCCGTCGGCGAATTCCATCCGGTATTCGTTGCCGTCGCGCTTGATGAACAGCTCCACCTTCTTCGACAGCGCATTGACCACGCTGACGCCGACGCCGTGCAGGCCGCCGCTGAAGGTGTAGTTGCGGTCGTTGAACTTGCCGCCCGCATGCAGCCGGGTCAGGATCAGCTCGACGCCGGAAATCTTCTCCTCCGGATGGATGTCCACCGGCATGCCGCGGCCGTCGTCGGACACTTCGCAGCTGCCGTCCTTGAACAGGGTCACCTCGATGTGCCGGGCGTGGCCGGCCAGCGCCTCGTCCACCGCGTTGTCGATGACTTCCTGGGCCAGGTGGTTGGGGCGGGCGGTGTCGGTGTACATGCCCGGCCGGCGCTTGACCGGGTCCAGGCCAGAGAGAACTTCGATGTCGGCAGCGTTGTAGCGGGTATTCATGCGTCTCAACAGGTGGCGCGAAGCAGATTCGGAAA
The DNA here is from genome assembly GCF_031455575.1 of Xanthomonas sp. 1678. Taxonomy (NCBI): domain Bacteria; kingdom Pseudomonadati; phylum Pseudomonadota; class Gammaproteobacteria; order Lysobacterales; family Lysobacteraceae; genus Xanthomonas; species Xanthomonas sp. 1678. The sequence goes on from NZ_JAVDSZ010000003.1 coordinate 169,455, forward strand.
GTGTGCGGTCTGCGGCGGTTTTTTGCACGTCGCCGGTGTTCAGGGCCGGTGCCGTGGCGATGGGCTAGCCTGGCTCTGGAAAAACCGCGGCGGCATCCCCATTGTCGTTGCAGCCTCACCCAAGGAGTACGCCATGAACGTTCGCAAGCTGTTGACCCTGGCCGCGCTGGTCGCCGCCGCGGTGGCCATCCCGGTGGCGATGGCCCAGGCGCAGAGCCCCGATCCGGCCACCTCCGGCGCTGCCGCCTACGAGGCGCAGGTCGCGAAGGAAAAGGCCGAAGCCGACGCCAAGGCCAAGCGCCGCGCCGCCGCAGCGGCCGAGCACAAGGCCGGCAAGGACGCGGCCGCGCCGAAGAAAGAGGAAGAAGAGGAAGCGCGCAAGCCCTGATCGCGCGCCCTGTTTTGCCTTGCGACGCCCCGGTTGCCGCCGGGGCGTTTTTCTTTATGTGCGGTCGATTCGTCCGAAAGCGCTTGGGCAAATCGGCTTCACCCGTTAAACTATGGCTTTCCGGGAGGCCTTAGAGCCATGACCCCCCTGATCTTCGTTACCGGCGGCGTAGTGTCCTCGCTTGGCAAGGGCATCGCGGCCGCTTCGCTTGCGTCCATCCTCGAAGCACGTGGCCTGTCGGTCACGATGATGAAGCTGGACCCCTACATCAACGTCGACCCGGGCACGATGAGCCCGTTCCAGCACGGCGAGGTGTATGTCACCGACGACGGCGCCGAAACCGACCTGGACCTGGGCCACTACGAGCGCTTCGTGCGCACCCGCCTGTCGCGCAAGAATTCGGTCACCACCGGCCGCATCTACGAGAACGTGATCCGCAAGGAGCGCCGCGGCGACTATCTCGGCGCCACCGTGCAGGTGATCCCGCACATCACCGACGAGATCCGCCGCTGCGTCGACGAAGCCACCGCCGGTTTCGACGTGGCCCTGGTGGAGATCGGCGGCACCGTCGGCGACATCGAATCGCTTCCGTTCCTGGAGGCGATCCGCCAGGTGCGCACCGAGCGCGGTGCGGAACGGGCGATGTTCATGCATCTCACCCTGGTGCCGTACATCGCCGCCGCCGGCGAACTGAAGACCAAGCCGACCCAGCATTCGGTCAAGGAACTGCGCTCGATCGGCATCCAGCCCGACGTGCTGCTGTGCCGCTCGGAGAAGGCGATCCCGGATTCGGAGCGGCGCAAGATCGCGCTGTTCACCAACGTCTCCGAGCGCGCGGTGATCAGCGCCGCCGACATCGACGTGCTCTACGGCATGCCGCTGGAACTGCACCGCCAGGGCCTGGACGAGATCGTCATCGACCAGTTCAAGCTGCGCGACAAGGTCGGCCCGGCCAACCTGTCCGAATGGGAAGCGGTGGTCGACGCGACCAAGCATCCGCTCGACGAGGTCACCATCGCCGTGGTCGGCAAGTACGTCGACCACCAGGACGCGTACAAGTCGGTCGGCGAGGCGCTCAAGCATGGCGGCCTGCGCCAGCGCACCAAGGTCACCTTGAAATGGCTGGAGGCGCAGGAGCTGGAAGGCAGCGACCTGTCGGCGCTGGCCGACGTGGACGGTATCCTGGTCCCCGGCGGCTTCGGCGACCGCGGTTTCGAAGGCAAGGTGTTGACTTCGCGCTATGCGCGCGAGCACGGCGTGCCGTACTTCGGCATCTGCTACGGCATGCAGGCCGCGGTGGTCGACTACGCGCGCCATGTCGCCGGCCTGGACGGCGCTAACAGCACCGAGAACGACCGCCAGTCGCCGTACCCGGTCATCGGCCTGATCACCGAATGGCGCACCGCCACCGGCGACGTCGAGAAGCGCGACGAGAAGTCCGACCTCGGCGGCACCATGCGCCTGGGCCTGCAGGAACAGCGGCTCAAGCCGGGCACGCTGGCGCGCGAGCTCTACGCCAAGGACGTGGTGTCCGAGCGCCATCGCCACCGCTACGAGTTCAACAACCGCTACCGCACGCAGTTGGAGGACGCCGGCCTGGTGGTCTCGGCCAAGTCGATGGACGACACGCTGGTGGAGATGGTCGAGCTGCCGCGCGAGACCCACCCGTGGTTCCTGGCCTGCCAGGCGCACCCGGAGTTCCTGTCCACCCCGCGCGATGGCCACCCGCTGTTCATCGGCTTTGTGCGCGCGGCGCGCGAGAAGAAGGCCGGCGGCAAGTTGCTTAAGGAAGCGCGGGCGTAATTCCTTCTCCCATCGGGAGAAGGTGGCGCGAAGCGCCGGATGAGGGTCCGGGCGAAGCCTCGCGTACCCAAATTCCACGAGGCTTCGCCCGTACCCTCACCCCAACCTCTCTCTCCCACGGGACTTCCTTCGGTCGCCGCCGGGAGAGGGGCTCAAATCAATAGGTGACCTGATGAAACTGTGTGACTTCGAAGTCGGCCTTGACCAGCCGCTGTTCCTGATCGCCGGCCCGTGCGTGATCGAGTCGATGCAGCTGCAGTTGGACGTGGCCGGCAAGCTCAAGGAGATCACCGGCAGGCTGGGGATCAACTTCATCTTCAAGTCGAGCTTCGACAAGGCCAACCGCACCTCCGGCACCAGCTTCCGCGGCCCCGGCCTGGAAGAAGGGCTGAAGGTGCTGGAAGCGGTGAAGAAGCAGATCGGCGTGCCGGTGCTGACCGACGTGCACGAGTACACGCCGATGCACGAAGTGGCGGCGGTGGTCGACGTGCTGCAGACGCCGGCCTTCCTGGTGCGCCAGACCGACTTCATCAGGAACGTCTGCGCCGCCGGCAAGCCGGTCAACATCAAGAAGGGCCAGTTCCTCGCGCCGTGGGACATGAAGCCGGTGGTGGACAAGGCCAAGTCGACCGGCAACGAGCAGATCATGGTCTGCGAACGCGGCGCCAGCTTCGGCTACAACAACCTGGTCAGCGACATGCGCTCGCTCAGCGTGATGCGCGACACCGGTTGCCCGGTGGTGTTCGACGCCACCCATTCGGTGCAGTTGCCGGGCGGGCAGGGCAGCAGCTCCGGCGGCCAGCGCGAATTCGTGCCGGTGCTGGCGCGTGCCGCAGTGGCGGTGGGCATCTCCGGCCTGTTCGCCGAGACCCATCCGGACCCGTCCAAGGCCCTGTCCGACGGCCCCAACGCCTGGCCGCTGGACCGTATGGAAGAGCTGCTCGAAACGCTGATGGAACTGGACACGGTAACCAAGAAGCACGGGTTCGCGCGCTTCGCATGACGTCCGACCCGTGGGCGCTGGCGGCGTCGCGCCGGCAGCGCTGGCACTGGCGCCATTGGCCCTGGGGCTGGATGGCGTTGGCCCTGTCGATCGGTGCCTGGGCCTGTCTGGCCGTCATGGCGTTCCTGGTCGCCGCCAGCATCGGCATGCCGGGCGACGGCAGCCATGCAATGCAGGCCACGCGGATCCCGATGCTGGTCACGCTGGTGGTGGGCGCGCTGCTGACCGTGGCGTGCCTCATCGCCAGCCCGGCGGCGTTCTGGCTACGTCGCCAACCTGCCGCAGCGGCCATCGCGCTCGCGCTGCTGCTGGTGTTGGCGCTTTTGTTTGGCGTGTCGCTGCTGGGCTTGAGGGCCTAGCGGCGCACTGGCCGGCCTGTCGCGCGTCTCAGCCCCGTGCGATTTGGCAATGGGGCGGTGTGCGGCGATAATCCGGCAGCTTGTTTCCGGTGTACTTTCCCCCTTACTGGTAACCGATCGGACCTATGACCACTATCGCCAAGATCCACGCCCGCGAGATCCTCGATTCCCGCGGCAATCCCACGCTCGAAGCGGAAGTCACGCTGGCCGACGGTTCGCTGGGCCGCGCCGCGGTGCCGTCGGGTGCGTCCACCGGTACCAAGGAAGCGGTCGAGCTGCGCGACGGCGACAAGACCCGTTACCTGGGCAAGGGCGTGCGCAAGGCGGTGGAGAACGTCAACACCACCATCGCCAACGCGCTGCAGGGCTTCGACGCGGCCGACCAGCAGGGCTTGGACCGGCGCCTGATCGATCTCGACGGCACCGAGAACAAGGGCCGCCTGGGCGCCAACGCGCTGCTCGGCGTCTCGCTGGCCAACGCGCACGCGGTGGCGGCTTCGCGCAAGCAGGCGCTGTGGCAGTACCTGGCCGGCGCCAACACCGCCAACGTGGCACTGCCGGTGCCGATGATGAACATCATCAACGGCGGCGCGCATGCCGACAACAACGTCGATTTCCAGGAATTCATGGTGCTGCCGGTCGGCGCCGCTTCGTTCTCCGAGGCGCTGCGCGCCGGTACCGAGATCTTCCACGCGCTCAAGGCGGTGCTGAAGGGCCATGGCCTGTCCACTGCGGTCGGCGACGAAGGCGGCTTCGCGCCGGACTTCCGCAGCAACGTGGAAGCGCTGGATACCATCCTCGAGGCGATCGGCAAGGCCGGCTACACCGCAGGCGAAGACGTGCTGCTGGGCCTGGACGTGGCTTCCAGCGAGTTCTACGACAACGGCAAGTATCACCTGGTGGGCGAGGGCAAGCGCCTGACCAGCGAGCAGTTCGTCGACTTCCTCGCCGACTGGGCCGCGCAGTACCCGATCGTCAGCATCGAGGACGGCCTGGCCGAGGACGACTGGGCCGGCTGGAAGCTGCTGACCGACCGCCTCGGCAGCAAGGTACAGCTGGTCGGCGACGACCTGTTCGTGACCAACCCGAAGATCTTCAGGCAGGGCATCGAGTCCGGCACCGCCAACGCGATCCTGATCAAGGTCAACCAGATCGGCACCCTGACCGAGACCCTGGAAGCGATCGCGATGGCCGACAAGGCCGGCTACGCGGCGATCGTCTCGCACCGGTCCGGCGAGACCGAGGACACCACCATCGCCGACATCGCCGTGGCCACCACCGCCACCCAGATCAAGACCGGCTCGCTGTGCCGCAGCGACCGCGTGGCCAAGTACAACCAGCTGCTGCGGATCGAGGAAGCGCTGGGCAGCGGCGCGCGCTACGCGGGGCGCGACGCATTCGTCTCGCTCAAGCGGTAAGCCGTGCGCAACTGGCGCTGGCTGCTGCTGGTGCTGGCGGGACTGCTGGCGTGGCTGCAGTACCGTTTCTGGTTCGGTCCGGGCAATTCCGGCGAGGTCCTGGTGCTCGAAAGCCAGGTCGAGCACCAGAAGCGCGATAACGAAGGCCTGCAGCAACGCAATGCCGCACTCGCCGCCGAGGTCAAGGACCTCAAGGACGGCGAGGCGGCGATCGAGGAGCGCGCGCGTAGCGAACTGGGCATGATCAAACCGGGCGAAAAGTTCTACCGCGTGGTCGAGGATGCGCCGGTGTCGACCGCGCCGGCCGCCGACGGCGCGCCGGCGCAGGCGCCGGCTGCGCCGAGCGAACAACCCTGATGGCCACGGTCTGGGCCGTGGTGCCGGCCGCCGGTCGCGGCACCCGCTTCGGCAGTCCCGTGCCCAAACAGTATCTGCAGGCCGGCGGGCAGCCGTTGATCGCGTATGCGCTGCAGGCCTTGCTGGCGCATCCGGCGGTGGCCGGGGCGATGGTCGCGTTGGGTGCCGACGATGCCGACTGGCCGGGCTGGACCGACGTGGCCGGCAAGCCGGTGCTGACCTGCGTCGGCGGCAGCAGTCGCGCCGGTTCGGTGCTGGCCGCGCTGGAGGCCTTGCCGGAGACGGTCAAGGCGGATGATTTCGTGCTGGTGCACGACGCGGCGCGGCCGAACCTGGCGCTGGCCGACCTGGACCGGCTGCTGGAAACCGGGCGCGGCGATCCGGTCGGCGCGATCCTGGCCGCACCGGTGCGCGACACGCTCAAACGTGCCGGCGACGATGGCGGCATCGACGCCACCGAGCCGCGCGAGCGGCTGTGGCGCGCGCTGACCCCGCAGCTGTTCCGGCGCCTGCAGCTGACCCGGGCGCTGGAACAGGCCGCGGCGGCCGGGGTCGAGGTCACCGACGATGCGATGGCGATGGAGTTGCTGGGCCTGCGGCCGCTGCTGGTCGAGGGCGCCGAAGACAATTTCAAGGTCACCACCCCGGCGGATCTGGCGCGCTTCGAGTTCGCGTTGTTCCAGCGGAACGGGTGATGAGGTTCGAAGCGTCCGTCGCCCATGCGTGGCTGCAGCTGGCCGAATGCGACGCGATCGTGCGCGACCCGCTGGACATCGCGCGCGAGGCGCAGGCCAACCTGTGGGCGTTCTCGCCGCGCGAGGACCAGAACGCAGGCATCGACACGGAGACGGTGACGCGCTTCGTGGAGGCGGTCGCCGCCAGCCGGCATGCCGCATTGATCGACGCCGCGGCACCGGCGATGACCTTTTACTGCTGGCACGACCGCCAGGTGCGGCAGTTGCGTTTCAGCCTGGTCTCGTCTTCGCATGGACGCCTGCCGTTCGCGCGCGCGCCCAGAGCGGTGGCGCTGCGCGATGTCGTCGCCAGCGTGGTGCACGACGACTGGCTCAACCCGGCCTGGGGCGCGCAGGACGATTCCGGTTCCGGGTCTGCGCCGCCCGCCGAATTTCAGGCATTCGTGCTCGCGTTGAACGGTCGCGCCTGATGGCGATGCGACCGGTCGCCGGCACTCACACATAGGATCGATATGGCCGACAACGCCGCGCTTCCCCCCTTCCGCATCGGCCAGGGCTACGACGTGCACGCCTTCGGCGAGGGCGACCACGTGATGCTCGGCGGCGTGCGCGTGGCGCACGAACGCGGCGTGCTCGCGCACAGCGACGGCGACGTGGTGATCCACGCGCTGTGCGACGCGCTGCTCGGCGCGCTGGCGCTGGGCGACATCGGCCAGCATTTCCCGCCGTCGGACGCGCGCTGGAAGGGCGCCGACAGCGCGCAGTTCCTGAGCCATTGCGAGCAGCTATTGCGCGAGCGCGGCTGGCAGCTCGGCAACGCCGACGTCACCGTGATCTGCGAGCGGCCCAAGGTCGGCCCGCATGCGCTGGCGATGCGCGAACGCCTGGCCGCGCTGCTGCAGGTCGGCGTCGACCGCATCAGCGTCAAGGCCACCACCAGCGAGAAGCTCGGCTTCACCGGCCGCGGCGAAGGCATCGCGGCGCAGGCGGCGGTGCTGCTGGTGGCGCTGTGAGCGACCTGCCGCGCGCATTCGGCGCCGCGCCGCTGCAGGCGCGCATGCGCAGCGTGGCCGAAGACTTTCAGGTCGACGAACTGCCCGCGTTCGAGCCCAGCGGCGAGGGCGAGCACCTGCTGCTGACCGTGCGCAAGCGCGGCATGAACACCGCCTTCGCCGCGCGCCGCCTGGCGCAATGGGCCGGCGTGGCGGACATGGCGATCGGCTACGCGGGTATGAAGGACCGCCACGCGGTCACCACCCAGCGCTTCTCGGTGCACCTGCCCAAGCGCGTGGCGCCGGCGCTGGAGGCGCTGCACAGCGAGGACCTGCAGGTGCTGCAGGCGCAGTGGCACAACCGCAAGCTGCCGCGCGGTGCGCTGGCCGGCAACGGCTTCGTGCTGGTGTTGCGCGAGGTGCGCGGCGAGCGCGACGCGATCGAGGCGCGGCTGGCGCAGATCGGCGCGCGCGGCATCCCCAACTGGTTCGGCGAGCAGCGCTTCGGCCGCGACGGCGGCAACGTCGGCGCCGCGCTGGCGATGTTCGACGGACGCAGGGTCCGACGTGAGCAGCGTTCGCTGCTGTTGTCGGCGGCGCGGTCGGAGCTGTTCAATCGCGTACTGGCCGCGCGCGTGGCGGCGGGCAACTGGGACGTCGCGCTCGACGGCGAGGTATGGCTGCTCGACGGCAGCCGCAGCGTGTTCGGTCCGGAGCCCTGGTCCGATGTACTGGCCGAACGGCTGCAGCGCTTCGACATCCATCCATCGGCGCCGCTGTGGGGCGCCGGCGAACTGCGCAGCGCCGATGCGGCGCGTGCGCTGGAGCTGGCGGCGTTGGGCGATGCGACTTCGACGCGTCTGCGCGAGGGCCTGGAGCGCGAAGGCCTGAAACAGGAGCGGCGAGCCACCCGGTTGCGCGCGGCCGAGCTGCAATGGCGTTGGCTGGACGCGGACGATGGCGCGCTGGAGCTGCGTTTCGCATTGCCGCCGGGCAGCTACGCCACCGCGGTGCTGCACGAGTTGGGCGAGATCGCCGACGCGGGGCAGGGCGCGCAGACCGAGCCGGCGGCGCAGGAATGAGCGGCGCGGCGCTAGGGCGTGCCATCGATTGCCGAGCAGGTCGCGTTGGGTCTGTCAGGTCGCCAGTCGGTGCTGCGTGGCGCAGCGCCTGACTGGCGGTCAGGTCAAGCCGCGCGGCGCCGGCTGGCGGCCTGACAGGCCCAACCCGCAGGGCCGCTCTTGCGCGCGCGGTGCCGTGTCATCGCTGTAACTCACTTTCTCCCTCTCCCTGCCCGCGCACGTATGCGCAAGAGTGGCGCGGGCCTGCTCGGGGATTGATGACACGCCCTAGGTCAGCGCCGCGCCAGCAGCACCAGCATCGCTCCGGTGCCGCCTTGCGTGGGCGGCGCCGAATGGAACGCCAGCACGTCGTTGCGCTGACGCAGCAGGCGGTCGACCAGATTCTTCAGCATCGGAATGCCGCCGGACTGCAGGCCCTTGCCGTGCACGATGCGCACGCAGCCGTACTCGTGCGCGTGCGCCTCGGCGATGAACTGGCGCAGCAGCGCCTCGGCCTGCGCCGCGTTGGCGCCGTGCAGGTCGAGTTCGTCCTGGGCCGAGAACTGGCCGCGGCGCAGGCGCTGGAACACCCGCGCCGGCACGTTCTCGCGGCGGTAACTGGCCACGTCGCCGGCCTCCAGCGGCGCGCTGTCGCGCAACAGGCGCTGGAACTCGCTCTGCGCCTCGGCGTCGTCGCGCTCGGCCATGCGCGCGCGCGGCTTCGGCCGCGGCTTGGCGTTGGCCGGCGGCGTCGCGTTGATCGGCGTGACCGCACCGATCGCCGCGCGGAACAGGGCGGCGGGATCTTCGTCTTCGGGCTGCGACATGCGCACAGCCTAACCTGCCGACGCCGTCACGCAAGCGCGCTGTCAGCGACCTGGCAGGATGCATCCGGTATCATGCCGGGGTTTCCGAGGAGCACCATGCGCGTACTGGTTTCTAACGACGACGGCGTCGACGCCCCCGGCATCAAGATGCTGGCCGAGCAACTGCGCGGCGCGGGCCACGAGGTGACCGTGGTCGCACCGGACCGCGATCGTTCCGGCGCGAGCAACTCGCTGACCCTGGACCTGCCGATCCGGATCAAGCGCATCGACCCGCACACCTGCAGCGTCGCCGGCACCCCGACCGACTGCGTGCACCTGGCGCTGACCGGCATGCTCGAGGACGAGCCGGACATGGTGGTGTCCGGGATCAACAACTCGGCCAATCTGGGCGACGATGTGATCTATTCGGGCACCGTGTCGGCGGCGATGGAAGGCCGCTTCCTCGGTCTGCCCGCGGTGGCGATGTCGCTGGTCACCCACAACCACGAGCCGAAGCACTTCCAGACCGCCGCGCGCGCCGCGGTGGAGATCGTGGCGCGGCTGAAGGCCGATCCGCTGCCGGCGGACACCATCCTCAACGTCAACGTGCCGGACCTGCCGTGGAGCGAGATCAAGGGCTTCGAGGTCACCCGGCTCGGCAACCGCCACCGCTCCGAACCGTGCCTGCCGCAGCCGGACCCGCGCGGCGGCACCGTGTACTGGATCGGCCCGGCCGGCCGCGAGCAGGACGCCGGCCCCGGCACCGATTTCCACGCGGTGCGCACCGGCTTCATCTCGATCACCCCGATCCAGGTCGACCTGACCCGCTACCAGGCGCTGGAGACGGTCGCCAGCTGGGTCGGCGGCCTCACCGCCGCGCTGGACAACCCGGCATGACCCCGCGGCTGCGCCTGCAACCGGAAGCGATCGGCATCGGCATGACCTCGCAGCGCGTGCGCGACCGCCTGGTCGAGCGCCTGCGCGAGGCCGGCATCGGCGACGAAGCCGTGCTCAACGCAGTGCGCACCGTGCCGCGGCACCTGTTCATCGACGAAGCGCTGGCCTCGCGCGCCTACGAGGACACCGCGCTGCCGATCGGCCATGGCCAGACCATCTCGCAGCCGTGGGTGGTGGCGCGGATGACCGAGACCGTGCTCGAGGTGGCGCCGAAGAAGGTGCTGGAAGTGGGCACCGGCTCCGGCTACCAGGCCGCGATCCTGGCCGCGCTGGGGCTGGAGGTCTATACCGTGGAGCGCATCGGCGACCTGCTGCGGCAGGCGCGCAAGCGCTTGCGCCAGCTCGGCATGAACGTGCGCAGCAAGCACGACGACGGCCGCATCGGCTGGGCCGAGCACGGCCCCTACGATGCGATCGTGGTCACCGCCGCGGCGCCGGCGCTGGTCGATGCGCTGGTCGCGCAGCTGGCGCCGGGCGGCTGCCTGGTCGCGCCGGTCGGCGGCCCTTCGTCGCAATCGTTGGTGCGCCTGCGCCGCGACGCCGACGGCCGGATCGAGCAAGACATCCTGGCGCCGGTGACCTTCGTCCCGCTGCTGTCGGGCATGCTGGATTGAATCATGCTGAATTGAATCAGCCTGAATTGAATCACCCCAGATTGAATCAGTGGAGTTGCGTTGGATGAAGATATTCGGGCCGTTGTACGAACGCGCCATCGGCTGGTCGCGGCATCGCCGCGCCCCGGCGTTCCTGACCGGGCTCAGCTTCGCCGAGGCGATCGTGTTCCCGGTGCCGCCAGAGGTGATGCTGGCGCCGATGTCGCTGGCGCAGCCGCGGCGTGCGCTGTGGTTCGCCACGCTGAGCCTGATGGGCTCGCTGGCCGGCGCGCTGGTCGGCTACATGCTCGGCCATTTCGCCTTCGCCGCGCTGCAGCCGCTGATCGAATGGCTGGGCTGGACGCAGAAGATCGATGCGCAGGTGAGCCAGCTGCGCGAAGTGGTCGCCGAATCGCCGTGGCGCGCCTTCTGGCTGCTGGTGCTGGCCGGTTTCACGCCGATCCCGCTGAAGATATTTACCTGGGCCTCAGGCATCGTGGGAATCCCGCTGCTACCGTTCCTGGCGAGCATGTTGGTCGGCCGCGGCAAGCGCGTGTATCTGGTGGCCGGCGCGATCCGCCTGGGCGGGCCGCGCGCGGAAGCCGCGCTGCGCCGCTGGATCGAACCGCTCGGTTGGGTCGCGATGGCGGTCCTGGCGCTGCTGGTGGTGTGGGTCCTATGGAGAGCGAAGTACGGATGAGCGTCGATCGGGTGGTGCGTAACGGCCTGCGTTGCAGCGTGTGGTTGCTGGTGGCAGCAGGATTGGGCGCATGCAGCAGCGCCACCGTGGTGCGCACGTCCGGGGCGCCCGGCAAGTCCGGCGCACCGGTGGCGCGTCCTTCGGTGCCCAAGCCCGGGGTCAGCGTCAGCGTGCGCCGCGGCGACACGCTGTACGCGATCGCCCGCGTCAACAACATCAGCCCGCAGGACCTGGCCGCCTGGAACCGCCTGCCGCCGCCGTACACGATCTACCCGGGGCAGTCGCTGAAGCTGTATCCCCCGGGCGCTGGTGGTGGCGCGGTCGTGGCGCGACCCGGTAGCACTGCAGTGGTGCCGCCGCCGAGTTCCGCGGGAACCGTCGCGCGGCCGCCGGTCGCGGCGCCGACCCCGGTCAGCAGCGGCTTCAACTGGCGCTGGCCGGCCGAAGGCGCGGTGGTCAGCCGCTTCGTCGTCGGCGAGACCACCAAGCAGGGCGTGGACATCGCCGGCAGCAGCGGCCAGGCGGTGCGCGCGGCCGCCGACGGCGTGGTGGTGTACTCGGGCGCCGGCCTGGTCGGCTACGGCGAACTGATCATCATCAAGCACAACGAGCAATGGCTGTCGGCCTACGGCCACAACCGCAAGCGCCTGGTCAACGAAGGCCAGAACGTGAAGGCCGGCGAGCAGATCGCCGAGATGGGCCGCAGCGGCGCCGCGCGCGACATGCTGCACTTCGAGATCCGCTACAACGGCAAACCGGTCGACCCGCTGTTGTATCTGCCCAGCAAGTAACCGGCACGTCGTTCGTTGGGCGGATCCCCGGCCCGGCGCAGCGCGCCGGTAGATTGAAATTGAAAGACCAGGCGCGCGCCCGCACAGCGGGCGGCCGCGGCCTTGCTCAGCCTTCGAGCAGGAACCCGACCGCCACGCGCCGGCCTTCGGCGGCCAGCACGTTGTAGGTGCGGGCGGCGGCGGCGTTGTTCATCACTTCGATGCCGATGCCGCGGGTCAGGAACAGCGCCAGCGCGGCGGCGGGCGGGAATACTTGGCGTTCGCCGGTACCCAGGATCACCAGCGCCGGGTTCAGTTCCAGCAGCGGCTGCAGTTGCTGCGGCTGCAGCTCGGCCGCGGCCGGCGCGTCCCAGTGCTCGACCAGAGTGTCCGGGGCGAGGATGAAGCTGCGGGTCAGCAAGCGGTCGTTCACCTTCGCCTGGCGGCCGTCGGCCATGCGCAGGGTGTAGGCGTAGTCGGGCAGGTCCTGGGTCAGCTGCATGATGTCACCGGGCAGTTGGATCAGCCGCGTGGCAGTACGATCTGGCGGTCTTCCTTGGCCGGGCGGTACAGGATCGCGGTGTGGCCGATGCGCTGCACCAGCACGCTGTGCGATTGCTCGACCAGGCTGGCGATGCTCGCGTCGCGGGCCTCGCGGTCGTCGCCGCCGACCTTCACCTTGACCAGTTCGTGGCGCTCCAGCACCTCGTCCAGTTCGGCCAGGAAGGCCGGTGTGACGCCCTTGCCACCGATCTGCAGCAGGGGTTTGAGGTCATGCGCCAGGCCGCGCAGGAAGCGGTTCTGGGACGGGGTCAGGCTGATCGACATGCAGGCGGGAACGGGGTTGCCAAGGGCGATCAGGGTATCATGGCCGTCCACCACGACCGCGATCCCATGGCAACCCGCAGCAAAAGCAGCCAACGCTGGCTCCGCGAACATTTCGCCGACCCCTTCGTGAAGAAGGCCCAGGCCGAAGGCATGCGTTCGCGTGCCGCCTACAAGCTGGAAGAGTTGCTGCAGCGCGACAAGCTGCTCAAGCCGGACATGCTGGTGGTCGATCTCGGCGCCGCGCCGGGCGGCTGGTCGCAGCAGGTGCGCAAGTCGCTGGGCGAGCGCGGCCGGGTGCTGGCGCTGGACATCCTGGAGATGCCGCCGCTGGCCGGCGTGGAGTTCCTTCACGGCGACTTCAGGGAGGAGGAGGTGCTATCGCAGTTCGAGGAAATGCTAGGCGGCAACCCGGTAGACCTTGTGCTGTCGGATATGGCCCCCAATAAAAGCGGCATGGATGCGGTGGACCAGCCGCGGATGATGCATCTGGCCGAATTGGCGATGGCGTTCGCCGATACCCACCTCAAACCGGGCGGGGCGTTCCTGATCAAGCTGTTCCAGGGCGTCGGGTCCGACGACTACATCCGCGAGATGCGCCGCCGTTACGAAAAGGTGTCCATCCGCAAACCGGCGGCGTCGCGCAAGCGTTCGCCGGAGGTCTATGCCCTCGGGCAGGGCAAGCGTGCCCAGATCAAGTAAGCTGAACCCGTCGCATCACGCATCGAGAACGAGTTGAAGGGACACCGGAGCCAATGAGGATGAACGACTTGACCAAGAATCTGTTGCTGTGGGTAGTCGTCGCCGTCGTGCTGATGGTGGTGTTCAACAGCTTCTCACCGCGCCTGGCCGGCGGCGCCGGCAACGACACCGTGACTTACACCCAGTTCCTCAAGGAAGTGGATTCCGGGCGGGTGAAGTCGGTCGACTTCACCGACGACACCGGGCTGTCGGTCACGGCGATCCGCTTCAAGCGTAGCGACAACAGCGAGAGCACGGTCTACGGTCCGCGCGACGACAAGCTGGTCGACGTGCTGTACAGCAAGAACGTGGAGATGACCCGGCAGAAGCCGGCCAACGGCCCGAGCTTCTGGTCGCTGGTACTGAACTTCCTGCCGGTCATCCTGATCATCGGCTTCTGGCTGTTCATCATGCGCCAGATGCAGGGCGGCGGCGGCGGCGCCAAGGGCGCGATGTCGTTCGGCAAATCGCGCGCCAAGCTGCAGGGCGAGGACCAGATCAAGATCACCTTCGCCGACGTCGCCGGCTGCGACGAGGCCAAGGAAGAGGTCGGCGAGCTGGTCGACTTCCTGCGCGATCCGACCAAGTTCACCAAGCTCGGCGGCAAGATCCCGCGCGGCGTGTTGATGGTCGGTCCGCCCGGTACCGGCAAGACGCTGCTGGCCAAGGCCATCGCCGGCGAGGCCAAGGTGCCGTTCTTCAGCATTTCCGGCTCGGATTTCGTCGAGATGTTCGTCGGCGTCGGCGCCAGCCGCGTGCGCGACATGTTCGAGCAGGCCAAGAAGCACGCGCCGTGCATCATCTTCATCGACGAGATCGATGCGGTCGGCCGTCACCGCGGCGCCGGCCTGGGCGGCGGTCACGACGAGCGCGAGCAGACCCTGAACCAGTTGCTGGTGGAAATGGATGGGTTCGAGGGCGGCGAAGGCGTGATCGTGATCGCCGCGACCAACCGTCCGGACGTGCTGGACCCGGCGCTGCTGCGCCCGGGCCGTTTCGACCGCCAGGTGGTGGTCGGCCTGCCGGACGTGCGCGGCCGCGAGCAGATCCTGAAGGTGCACATGCGCAAGCTGCCGCTGGCCGACGACGTCGAGCCGATGGTGATCGCGCGCGGCACCCCGGGTTTCTCCGGCGCCGACCTGGCCAACCTGTGCAACGAGGCGGCGCTGTTCGCCGCGCGCGAGACGGTCAAGGAAGTCCGCATGGACCACTTCGACCGCGCCCGCGACAAGATCCTGATGGGCGCCGAGCGCCGCTCGATGGCGATGAGCGAGGAAGAGAAGACGCTGACCGCCTACCACGAGGCCGGCCATGCGATCGTCGGCCGCTTGGTGCCGGAGCACGATCCGGTCTACAAGGTCACGATCATTCCGCGCGGGCGTGCGCTGGGCGTGACCATGTACCTGCCGGAAGGCGACAAGTACTCGATCAACCGCGTCGCGATCCAGTCGCAGCTGTGCTCGCTGTACGGCGGCCGCGTCGCCGAAGAGCTGATCTTCGGCACCGACAAGGTCACCACCGGTGCCTCCAACGACATCGAGCGCGCGACCAAGATGGCGCGCAACATGGTCACCAAGTGGGGCCTGTCCGACGAGCTGGGGCCGATCGCCTACGGCGAGGAAGACGACGAGGTGTTCCTGGGGCGCTCGGTCACCCAACACAAGAGCGTGTCCGACGACACCGCGCGGCGCATCGACGAAGTGGTGCGTTCGATCCTCGACAAGGCCTATGCGAAGACCACGCAGATCCTGACCGAGAATCTCGACAAGCTGCATGTGATGGCCAACCTGCTGCTGGAGTACGAGACCATCGACGTGCCGCAGATCGACGCGATCATGGAAGGCCGCGATCCGCCGCCGCCGGTGGGCTGGAGCAAGTCCGGCAAGGACGGCGGCAACGACAAGGGCAATTCGCGGCCGCTGCCGCCGATCGCCGGGCCGGCCGAGCAACTTTAAGCGCGATCAGGTCCGTCCGAAAAAAGCCAGGGAGCGATCCCTGGCTTTTTTGTTGTCTGCTTTTGCACCTCTAGCGGTGCAGGGTGGGCAGCCGGCGTAGGGATAGCATCGCTCCGGCCGATCTTTTGGCGCATCCCGGCCGCCGGTCGTCGTAGGCGCTGCGACTGGGCGACAATGGCGTTCCGTTATCACTGTCCGCCTATGCCATCGCTCGCTTGTCCTTCGCTGCCGCCGCTTGCCAACGCCGCGGTCGCCACGACGCTCCGCGCTGCTGCGCCGGTGGCAAGCAAGGACACGCACAGCATCCCCGTGCATCGCGGCAACCACCAGGAGCACTGCTGATGTTCGACACTTCGCCGAGCCTGGATTGCGGCGGACGCCGCCTGCTGCTGGATCGCCCGCGGGTGATGGGCATCGTCAACGTCACCCCCGACTCGTTCTCCGACGGCGGCGCGCATGCGACGGTGGAGGCCGCGGTCGCGCACGGGCTGCGCCTGGCGGAGGAGGGCGCCGACCTGCTCGACATCGGCGGCGAATCGACCCGCCCCGGCGCCACCCCGGTGCCGGTGGAAGAGGAATTGCGGCGGGTCATCCCGGTGATCGAGCGGCTGGCGGCGCAGACCGCGTTGCCGTTGAGCGTGGACACCTTTAAGCCGGAGGTGATGCGTGCGGCGGTCGCCGCCGGCGCCGGCATGATCAACGACGTCCAGGCCCTGCGCCAGCCCGGCGCGCTGGACGCGGCGGCGCAGCTGCAGGTGCCGGTGGTGCTGATGCACATGCCCGAGGATGCCTACGCCGCGGGCAGCGCGCCGCACTACGACGACGTGGTCGGCGAGGTGCACCGGTTCCTGGCCGAGCGCATCTTCGCCGCGGAAATGGCCGGTATCGACAAGCGCCGCTTGCTGGTCGATCCGGGCTTCGGCTTCGGCAAGGGCACCGCCGACAATCTGCAACTGCTGGCGCAGCTGTCGCGCCTGGTCGAACTCGGCGTGCCGGTCATGGCCGGGCTGTCGCGCAAGCGCAGCATCGGCGAGCTGACCGGACGCACCGCGCCGGAGCAGCGCGTGGCCGGGTCGGTGGCGGCGCACCTGCTGGCGGCGCAGCGCGGCGCGCTGCTGCTGCGCGTGCACGACGTCGCCGCCACGGTGGACGCATTGAAGGTCTGGCAGGCGCTGGCGGCGGTGCCGCTGCCGCGCGCCGGCGCCGCGCCCGCCGCGATCCGCTGGCCGGACGAGGACTGATGGCGGCGGACCGGCGCCCGCGCGCGATCGCGCTGATGGGCCCGACCGCGTCCGGCAAGACCGCCGCGGCGATCGCCCTGGCCGAGCGCTACGGCGGCGAGATCGTCAGCGTCGATTCGGCGCTGGTGTACCGCGGCTTGAGCATCGGCGCGGCCAAGCCCGATGCGCAGCAGTTGGCGCGGGTGCCGCACCATCTGCTGGACCTGCGCGATCCGTGGCAACCGTATTCGGCCGCCGAGTTCGCGGTGGACGCGCGCGCGGCGCTGGATGCGATCGTCGCCCGCGGCCGTCTGCCGATCCTGGCCGGTGGCACTGGGCTGTATTTCCGGGCGCTGCTGGAAGGCCTGGCGCCGATGCCGCCTGCCGATCCACAGCTGCGCGCGGCGCTGGCCGCACGCGGACAGGCCGAAGGCTGGGCGGCGCTGCATGCGCAGCTGCAGCAGGTCGATCCGCTGGCCGCGCAGCGGATCCGGCCCGGCGATGCCCAGCGCATCCAGCGTGCGCTGGAGGTATTCCAGCTCAGCGGCCGCCCGATCAGCGAATGGCAGGCGCAGCCGGGGCCGCCGCGGCTGCCGTTGCGGGTGCTGAAGCTGGTGCTGGCGCCAACCGAGCGCGCGCTGCTGCACCGGCGCATCGAACTGCGCTTCGACGCGATGCTGATGCAAGGTTTCCTCGACGAGGTACGCACGCTGCGCGCGCTGCCGGCGATGCGCCAGGCGGCGCAGCCGCTGGAGCTGCCGGCGGTGCGCGCGGTCGGCTATCGCCAGGCCTGGGAACACCTGGACGGCGCCAGCGATGCGGCGACGTTCCGCGAGCGCGCGATCTTCGCCACCCGCCAGCTGGCCAAGCGGCAGCTGACCTGGCTGCGCGGGGAGCTGGACGCGCGCTGGTTCGACCCCGAACGCGACGGCGCGCGTCTGGATGGGGCGGTGGCGGACTTTCTTGGCTGATTGGCTACGCGCCGCGCTGTGCTTGTGCCCGCGGTTGTGTAACATCGGCGGTCCGGGCCACGGCAGGGGAGCTGCAGTGCCGACCCGGGCACATAAAAACTATAAACGGGAGTGAAGCATGTCCAAGGGGCAATCCTTGCAGGATCCTTTCCTGAACGCGCTGCGTCGCGAACGGGTGCCGGTTTCGGTGTACCTGGTCAACGGCATCAAGCTGCAGGGTACCATCGAGTCCTTCGACCAGTTCGTGGTGCTGTTGCGCAATACCGTGAGCCAGATGGTCTACAAACACGCCATTTCCACCGTGGTGCCCGCGCGCAACGTGCGCGTCGGACCGGGCGGTGGCTATGTGCAGCAGAACGAGGGTGGCAGTGCGGAAGATGACGAAGCCGAGTAGCACGCAGTTGAAGAACGGAGCCGCGGGTGTTTGACCGTTCCCGCCGCGGCGAGCATGCATTGCTGATCCAGCCCTACGCGGGAGGGCCGTTGGAGGACGACGTGCTGGAGGAGTTCGCCGATCTGGCGCGCTCCGCCGGTGCCACGATCGCCGCCACGCTGACCGCGCGCATCGACAAGCCGAGCCCGTCGACGCTGATCGGCAGCGGCAAGCTGGAAGAGGTCAAGGCCGCGGCCGAGGCCACCGGTGCCGACCTGATCCTGGTCAATCACGCACTGAGCCCGGGCCAGGAGCGCAATCTGGAGAAATACCTGGAGCGGCGGGTGATCGACCGCACCGGGTTGATCCTGGACATCTTCGCGCAGCGCGCGCGCAGCCACGAGGGCAAGCTGCAGGTCGAGCTGGCGCAGCTGCGGCACATGGCCACGCGGCTGATACGCGGCTGGACCCACCTGGAGCGCCAGCGCGGCGGTTCGATCGGCCTGCGCGGCCCCGGCGAAACCCAGCTGGAAACCGACCGCCGCCTGCTGCAGAAGCGGGTCGAGCAGCTGCAGAAGCGGCTGGAAAAGGTCGAGGTGCAGCACACTCAGATGCGCCGTGCGCGGGTGCGCAGCGAACTGCCGCGGATCGCGGTGGTCGGCTATACCAACGCCGGCAAGTCGACCCTGTTCAATGCGATGACCGGCGCCGAGGCCTACGCTGCGGACCAGCTGTTCGCGACGCTGGACCCGACCGTGCGCCGCATCGCGCTGCCCGGCGGCAATGCGATGCTGGCCGATACCGTCGGCTTCGTGCGCAACCTGCCGCACGAACTGGTCGCCGCGTTCCGTTCGACCCTGTCCGAAGCGCGCGAAGCCGACTTCCTGCTGCATGTGGTCGATGCGGCCGACCCGCTGCGCGAGGAGCGCATCGCCCAGGTTGACGAGGTGCTGCACGCGGTCGGTGCCGGCGATCTGCCGCAGCTGCTGGTGTTCAACAAGATCGACCGCATCGAAGGCGCCGACGTGCGCCACGACGCGCAGGACGGCGTGCCCGACGCCGCGCGCCGCGAGCGCGTCTGGATCTCGGCGCGCGACGGACGCGGCCTGGACTTGCTGCAGAGCGTGCTCGGCCAGCGCCTGGGCCTGCAGCACGTGCAGGGCAGCCTGCGCCTGCCGTCCAGCGCCGGCCGCCTGCGCTCGCAACTGCACCAGTTGCAGGTGATCCGCAGCGAGCAGGCCGACGAGGACGGTTGGCTGCTGCAGGTGGACATCCCGATCACCGAGGCCGAACGTCTGGCCGCCAGCGCCGATGGAGCGCCGATCCGCGCGCTGCTGCCGCCGCGCGAGGAAGAGGAGTGGCAGCAGCGTTAGTCGCCGCGTGCGGATGACGTTGTCGCCAACTCGCAGAGGTGCATCTTCGGCTCGGTTGTTTACAGCTTGCGCAAGTTCTGTAGGAGCGGCTTCAGCCGCGACAGGCCGTACCGGTAGCGCCGGTCGCGGCTGAAGCCGCTCCTGCAGTGGCGTTCTCTCAATCGGAACGTCGCTGTTTTTCTTCGCTGCGCCGCGAAGACAACGCTGGCGCAGCCATGCCGGCGAGGTTGTATCTGACCCACAAGCGGCAGACACTCGACTTGCGCGCCATCGCTGAAGCCACGCATGGCCTCGCACCGCGCAGGCGCGACAGCCGTAGCGAATTGGGCTACAAAGCGCATTGGTTTCCCGAGCAGCGCCATGAACGTCCCCACCGATTCGCAACTCCTGCAGCTCGCCACTGCGCTCAGCGACCAGCTGCGCACCACGCGCGAGCGCCTGGTCACCGCCGAGAGCTGCAGCGGCGGCTGGATCGCCAAGGCGATGACCGATATCTCCGGCTCCTCGGACTGGTTCGACTGCGGCATGGTCGCCTACAGCTACGAAGCCAAGCAGGCGTTGCTCGGCGTGCGTCCGCAGACGCTGGAACACCATGGCGCGGTCAGCCGCGAGACGGTGATCGAGATGGTGTCCGGCGCGCTGGTCAATTCGGGCGCCAGCATCGCGGTGGCGGTGACCGGCATCGCCGGTCCCGGCGGCGGCTCCGCCGACAAACCGGTCGGCACCGTGTGGGTGGGCTGGAAGCGGCGCGGCGGCTACGCCAGCGCGCAGCTGTTCCATTTCGATGGCGATCGCGACGCGGTGCGCCGGCAGACCGTCGCCGCGGCGCTGCGCGGACTCGGCGCGCTGCTGTGAGCGCCGGCGGCTAGATGGCGACCGCGATGTGGGAAGCGCTGAGCACGGTCCGCGACCTGGGGCGATTGCAGGAAATCGCCTCGGTGCTGATCCGCTACGGATTCGGCGACGTGGTCCGCCGCATCGGCATGGCCGACGTGCTGGAGCGCGCCGGGCGCCTGCTGCACTGGCACAACGCCGAGGAGATGCTGCGCATGTCCGCGCCGCAGCGGGTGCGACGCGCGCTGCAGGACCTCGGCCCGACCTTCGTCAAGCTCGGCCAGGTGCTGGCCACGCGCGTGGACCTGCTGCCGCCGGAGTGGATCGACGAACTCGGCGAATTGCAGAACGCGGCGCCCGCGCTGCCCTACGAACAGATCCTGCCGCAGCTGATCGAAGCGTTGGGCGAAGCGCCGTCGGCGATCTTCGCCCAGGTCGAGGAAGCGCCGCTGGCCGCCGCCTCGCTGGCGCAGACCCACCGCGCCTGGCTGCACGACGGCACGCCGGTGGTGATGAAGGTGCGCCGCCCCGGCATCCGCGACGTGATCGAGGCCGATCTGCGGCTGCTGGCGCGGCTGGCGGAGATCGTCGAGGCGCGTGCGGCCGACCTCAAGCGCTACCACCCGGCGGAGGTGGTGCACCAGTTCACCCTGTCGCTGCGGCGCGAGCTGGACTTCGCCGGCGAATGCCGCAATGCCGAGCGCATCGCCGCCAATTTCCAGGGCCACGACGAGATCGTGATCCCGCGCGTGCACTGGCAGTGGACCTGCGAAACCCTCAACGTGCAGGACTTCGTCGCCGGCATCGGCGGGCGCGATCTGGCCGGGGTCGACGCCGCCAGCCTGGACCGGCGCCGGCTGGCGCGCGTCGGTGCCGACATCGTGCTGAAGATGGTGCTCGAGGACGGCTGCTTCCATGCCGATCCGCACCCCGGCAACATCTTCTACCTGCCCGGCGAGCGCATCGCGGTGATCGATTTCGGCATGGTCGGGCGCATCTCCGAGCAGCGCCGCTACCAGGTCGTGCAACTGCTGCACGGGCTGGTCACGCAGGAGGCCGAGTCGGTCGCCGACGTGCTGCTGGAATGGACCGACGGCGACGTCGAGATCGACGAGGCGCGGCTGCAGCTGGAGATCACCGGGTTCGTCGACCAGTACCGCGGCGTGCCGCTGAAGGAACTGCGGATCGGCGCGATGCTCGGCGACGTCACCGCGATCCTGCGCCAGCACGCGCTGGCGCTGCCGGCCGACCTGGCGCTGATGATCAAGACCTTCCTGACCCTGGAGGGAGTAGGGCGCCAACTCGATCCGGACTTCGACATGGCCGGCGCCGCGGCGCCGTACCTGGAACGGGTGATGCTGCAGCGCTTCGCCCCGCGCGCGATGGCCAAGCGCGGCCGCCGCACCGTGCTCGGCGCGCTGGAACTGCTCGGCGACCTTCCGCGCGATACCCGCCGTCTGCTGCAGGCGGCGCGGCGCGGGCGGCTGCAGCTAAACGTCGAAACCACCTCGCTGAAGGGTTTCGGCGACCAGGTCAACCGTGCCGCCAACCGGCTGACCATGGGCATCGTCACCGCGGCATTGATCATCGGTTCGTCGATCGTGATGAACAGCGTCGGCGGCGTCTCCAGTCGCTGGTTGCTGGCGATCGGCGTGGGCGGCTTCATCGGCGCGGCGCTGTCGGGCGTATGGATCCTGATCTCGATCTGGCGCAGCGGCCGCTGAGCGGAGCGGGGTGCGCCGACGGGAGGGGCCGGTGCGGTGCGCGGCCGCGATGATCTCCGTGGCTGATGCCTGGTTGGTCGCGAGCGGCCGTCGATCCAGGATTTGCCGGCCATTGTGGGGCGCGTGGCTGCGTTTTCGGTTGATCCACACAGCCTGATCGCCGATCCAAACCTGGCCGGCGACGCCCGCCTCCGTTGAAGCGCGGCAGGTTCCACTCCTGCCGCTCGCCCGATCCGCTCTGTCGCCGGACGCCCTGCGCAGGCACACACCAGTTGCCCATTTCCGTTTTTAGTAGTATTACTACTAACCATGGAACTGACCGAAACCCAGCAAGCGATCCTCGACCTGATCGCCGAGCGCATCGAACACGACGGCGCACCGCCGTCGCAGACCGAGATCGCCCGCGCCTTCGGCTTCAAGGGCGTCCGCGCCGCCCAATACCATCTGGAAGCCCTCGAGCAGGCCGGCGCGATCCGTCGCATACCGGGCCAGGCGCGCGGGATCCGGCTGGTGACCGGCGCGGCCGCACCGGCGCCGGCGCCGCAGGTCGACAGCGCCGACATCCTGCGCCTGCCGGTGCTGGGGCGGGTCGCGGCCGGTCTGCCGATCGGGGCGGACATCGGCTCGGACGACTTCGTGGTGCTGGACCGGGTGTTCTTCTCGCCGGCGCCGGACTATCTGCTGAAGGTGCAGGGCGACTCCATGCGCGACGAAGGCATCTTCGACGGCGACCTGATCGGCGTGCACCGCACCCGCGACGCCCGCTCCGGGCAGATCGTGGTGGCGCGGATCGACGAGGAGATCACGGTCAAGCTGCTGAAGATCGGCAAGGACCGCATCCGCCTGCTGCCGCGCAACCCGGACTACGCACCGATCGAGGTCCTGCCCGACCAGGACTTCGCGATCGAAGGCCTGTATTGCGGGCTGCTGCGGCCCAACCGCTGAAATCCTTGCGCGAGCAAGGAATGCACTACACCGCCAGCCGGATTTTTCCGACCTGGTACATCGCCATTCGCCGCTGTCGTACACGGGCTCGGACGGATTATTTTTTCATCGCCGCACACCGTCTCAGCCTGTGCGATACCTGGCCGCTAAATTGAACCTACCCCGCAAATCACCCTCACCTCCGAAGGACACCAAAATGGACGAGAACAAGAAGCGCGCGCTCGCCGCTGCCCTGAGCCAGATCGAGAAGCAGTTCGGCAAGGGCTCAGTGATGCGGATGGGCGATCGCGTCATCGAAGCCGTGGAAGTGATTCCGACCGGCTCGCTGATGCTGGACATCGCGCTGGGCATTGGCGGCCTGCCGAAGGGCCGTGTGGTCGAGATCTACGGCCCGGAATCCTCGGGCAAGACCACGCTGACCCTGCAGGCCATCGCCGAGTGCCAGAAGAAGGGCGGCACCGCCGCGTTCATCGACGCCGAACATGCGCTGGACCCGATCTATGCGGCCAAGCTGGGCGTCAACGTCGACGAGCTGCTGCTGTCGCAGCCGGATACCGGCGAGCAGGCCCTGGAAATCGCCG
Organism: Xanthomonas sp. 1678; assembly: GCF_031455575.1. Taxonomy (NCBI): domain Bacteria; kingdom Pseudomonadati; phylum Pseudomonadota; class Gammaproteobacteria; order Lysobacterales; family Lysobacteraceae; genus Xanthomonas; species Xanthomonas sp. 1678. The sequence goes on from NZ_JAVDSZ010000003.1 coordinate 192,899, forward strand.
ACATGCTGGTGCGCTCGGGCTCGGTCGACATCGTCGTGGTCGACTCGGTCGCCGCGCTGACCCCGAAGGCCGAGATCGAAGGCGAGATGGGCGACCAACTGCCGGGCCTGCAGGCCCGCCTGATGAGTCAGGCGCTGCGCAAGCTGACCGGCAACATCAAGCGCTCCAACACGCTGGTGGTGTTCATCAACCAGCTGCGCATGAAGATCGGCGTGATGATGCCGGGCCAGAGCCCGGAAGTGACCACCGGCGGCAACGCGTTGAAGTTCTACGCCTCGGTGCGCCTGGACATCCGCCGCATCGGCGCGATCAAGAAGGGCGACGAGATCATCGGCAACCAGACCAAGATCAAGGTGGTCAAGAACAAGCTGGCGCCGCCGTTCAAGCAGGTCATCACCGAGATCCTGTACGGCGAAGGCATCAGTCGCGAAGGTGAGCTGATCGACATGGGCGTGGAAGCCAAACTGGTCGAGAAAGCCGGTGCCTGGTACAGCTACGGCAGCGAGCGCATCGGCCAGGGCAAGGACAATTCGCGCCAGTACCTACGCGACAACCCGCAGGTGGCGGCGAAGCTGGAAAGCGAGCTGCGCGAGAAGTTCCAGCCTACGGAAATCGCGCCGAGCGCGGCCGAAGCCGAGGATGCCGACGCCGACGCCGAGGCGTGATGGTCTTCTGCCGGGGGAGCGGTGGAGTCAGTGCCGCTCGTCTCCCTCGGCAGTCTTGAGCAAGCCAGGAGGGCAGGTGCCAAGGACGGCACATTGATGATCGTGGCGGTGAGCCTGCATGGGTGACGACGAACAAGCACAGCAACCGCGCCGGCGCCGCCGGCAGCCGGAACAGACGCCGCTGCAGAAGGCCTTGGGCCTGCTGGTGCGCCGCGAGCATTCGCGCAAGGAATTGACCCGCAAATTGCGGGTGCGCGGCGTGGAGCCGGACGCCGCTGCTGCTGCGGTGGAGCGCCTGGCGGGCGAGGGCTGGCAGGATGATGGCCGCTTCGCCGAACTGCTGGTGCGCAGCCGCGCCAATACCGGCTACGGGCCTTTGCACATTCGCGCCGAACTGGGCACCCACGGCCTGGACAGCGAGGCCGTCGCCACGGCGATGGCGGCATTCGAGGGCGATTGGACCGAAAACGCCCGCGATCTGGTGCAGCGGCGCTTCGGCGCGGCCGGGCCGGTGGACCTGCAGCAGCGGCGCAAGGCCGCCGATCTGCTGGCGCGGCGCGGTTTCGACGGCGACAGCATCCGCGCGGCCACGCGCTACGAGCCGGAGGACTGAGCGGGCTGGGCCTGCTAACCTTGGCGGATTGTCTTGTCCGGTTTCCGCACGCCCTCATCTTGAGGGGGTACGCCCGGAAATCCGTCCGCTCGTCTATAGCCAGCCCATGAACGCACCCGCCAAATTCTCCACCTCCCAGATCCGCAGCGACTTCCTCGAGTTCTTCAACGGGAAGGGCCATACCATCGTTCCGTCCGCGCCGCTGGTGCCGGGCAACGATCCGACGCTGCTGTTCACCAATTCCGGCATGGTGCAGTTCAAGGACGTGTTCCTTGGCGCCGAGAAGCGCAGCTATGTGCGCGCGGCCGACGTGCAGCGCTGCCTGCGCGCCGGCGGCAAGCACAACGACCTGGATTCGGTCGGTTATACCGCGCGCCACCACACCTTCTTCGAAATGCTGGGCAACTGGTCGTTCGGCGACTACTTCAAGAAAGAAGCCATCGCCTGGGCCTGGGAACTGTTGACCCAGGTCTGGAAGCTGCCCGCGGAACGCCTGCTGGTCACCGTCTACCACACCGACGAGCAGGCCTACGAGCTGTGGCGCGACATGATCGGGGTACCGCCGGAGCGGATCGTGCGCATCGGCGACAACAAGGGCGCGCCGTACGCCTCGGACAACTTCTGGCAGATGGCCGACACCGGCCCCTGCGGCCCGTGCACCGAGATCTTCTACGACCACGGCGCGCACCTCGCCGGCGGCCCCCCGGGCTCGCCGGACGAGGACGGCGACCGCTTCATCGAGATCTGGAACCTGGTGTTCATGCAGTTCGACCGCCAGCCCGACGGCACCCTGGTGCCGTTGCCGGCGCCGTGCGTGGATACCGGCATGGGCCTGGAGCGCCTGGCCGCGATCCTGCAGCACGTGCACAGCAACTACGAGATCGACCTGTTCCAGACGCTGATCCGCCATGCCTCCGAGCTGACCGGTATGGCCGACCTGGAGAACAAGTCGCTGCGCGTGATCGCCGATCATATCCGCGCCTGCTCGTTCCTGATCGTCGATGGCGTGCTGCCGTCCAACGAAGGCCGCGGCTACGTACTGCGCCGGATCATCCGCCGCGCCCTGCGCCATGGCTGGATGCTGGGCGTGCGCCAGCCGTTCTTCCACAAGATGGCGGCCACCCTGTCCGAGCTGATGGGCGAGGCGTATCCGGAACTGCCGGCGGCGCTGTCCACCGTGCAGCGGGCGCTGCAGGCCGAGGAGGAGCGCTTCGCCGAGACCCTCGACGCCGGCATGAAGATCTTCGACGAGATCGCCGCCCGCGCTAATGGCAGCATCCCCGGTGCGGACGCGTTCCGCCTGTACGACACCTATGGCTTCCCGGTGGACCTCACCGCGGATATCGCGCGCGAGCGCGGCATGGACGTGGACATGGCCGGTTTCGACAGCGCCATGGAGCGCCAGCGCGAGACTGCCCGCGCGGCCGGCAAGTTCGGCGGCGGCACCTCGCTGCCGGCCGACCTGGTGGCGCAGCTCGCGCCCACCGGCTTCCTCGGCTACGACGCCTTGCAGGCCGATGCGCTGAACGTGGTCGCGCTGTTGAAGGATGGGCGCCCGGTCGAGTCGATCGAGGCTGGCGATGCGGCGATCGTGCTGCTCGATCGCACCCCGTTCTACGCCGAATCCGGCGGCCAGGTCGGCGATCTGGGCCAGTTGAGCGCCGACGGCGTGCTGTTCCAGGTCGAGGAAACACAGAAGTTCGCCGGCCAGTTCCACGGCCATGTCGGCCAGCTGCGCAGCGGCCGCCTGCAGATCGGCGCGACGTTGTCGGCGCAGGTCGACAGCGACCGCCGCGGCGCCACCATCCTCAACCATTCCGCCACCCACCTGCTGCATGCCGCGTTGCGCGAAGTGCTGGGAACCCATGTGCAGCAGAAGGGGTCGCTGGTCGCCCCTGACCGGCTGCGCTTCGACTTCTCGCACTTCCAGCCGATGAGCGCCGAAGAGTTGGCGGTGATCGAGCGCAAGGTCAACGCGCAGGTGCGCGCCAACCATGCGGTCGAAGTGCATCACATGGGCATGCAGGAAGCGCTGGACTTCGGCGCGATGGCGCTGTTCGGCGAGAAGTACGGCGAGCGCGTGCGCGTGCTGCGGATGGGCGACTACTCCACCGAGCTGTGCGGCGGCACCCATGTGGCGCGCACCGGCGACATCGGCCTGTTCAAGATCACCAGCGAAGGCGGCGTGTCCGCCGGCGTGCGCCGCATCGAGGCGGTGACCGGGCAGGGCGCCCTGGACCATGTCGCGGCGGAAGAAGCCAAGCTGCGCGAGGCGGCCGAGCTGGTCGGCGGCAGCGCCGGCGACGTGGTCGACAAGATTCGCCAGTTGGGCGACAAGCACAAGCGCCTGGAGCGCGAACTGGAGGCACTGAAGGCCAAGCTGGCCTCCGGCGCCACCGCCGATCTGGCCGCCGCGGCGGTCGAGGTGGCGGGGGTGAAGGTGCTTGCGGTGCGCCTGGAAGGCTTTGATGCCAAGGCGTTGCGCGATGCGATGGACCGCCTGAAGCAGCAGCTGGGCGACAGCGTGATCGTGCTGGCCGGGGCCAGCGAGGGCAAGGCCGCCCTGGTCGCCGGGGTGAACGGCAGCCCAATGGGCCGGGTCAAGGCCGGGGAACTGCTGAGCCATATCGCCGGTCAGATCTCGGGCAAGGGCGGCGGCCGCCCGGATCTCGCCCAGGGTGGTGGCGAGGACGGGCCCGCCCTTGCCCTTGCGCTCGAGGGCGTACCCGACTGGGTCAAGCAACATCTCCCCTGAACACGAAGCCGCACTGCCTTGCTGGCAGGGCGCGGCTTCCCTTAACATCGATCTTCTTTTCCCTTTCGTTATGGGGCGCCCGAGTCGGACGCCGTACCGGTGGGAATCACCGGTTCCCTGGAGAATTTAAAACATGTTGATCCTGACTCGCCGGGTAGGCGAAACCTTGATGATCGGCGATTCGGTCACCGTGACGGTGCTTGGGGTCAAAGGCAATCAAGTGCGCATCGGCATCACCGCGCCGAAGGATGTGGCGGTGCATCGCGAAGAGATCTATCAGCGCATCCAGCGCGGCGATGAGCCGACCTCGCACGGCGGCGGCCATGGCGATCAATCTGCCGATTGATGCGTCGAAAGGGTTTACCTGAGACCCTACAAACCGTTATCCTTCGCGCCCGGTCGCGGAATATCCGCAACGCATGAATCCGGAGTGATGCCCGAGCGGCTGAAGGGGCTCCCCTGCTAAGGGAGTATAGGGTCAAAAGCTCTATCGAGGGTTCGAATCCCTCTCACTCCGCCAGTGTCAAGGAAACGCCCGCAAATCAATGGTTTGCGGGCGTTTTTATTTTCGACCACCTTGGACACTCGCTTGGACACTTCCATGCGAGTAGCGCACTACCTCACCCGCGGCGAGACCGGCCGCTACTACGTTCGTTTGCGCATTCCTGCGGATCTGCAGGCGCGCTTCGGCCGCAAGGTCGTCAAGCGCAGCACCGGCACGACGTGCGATCGCGCCGCGCTTGGCTACGCGTTGCTGCTGCAGCAGCGCTATGCTCGAGCCTTCGCAGCCATCAGGAACGGCAGCATGGGATCGGAGCTGGATGAGCTCTTGAGGAGCCTGGAGGGCACGTCGTCGCTCGAGCTGATCCTCAAGGACGTGAAGCTGCCGGGCGGGGCCTCGTTCGGTCAGGTGGAGATCAACGACGACAAGGACCTGTCGCTGTTCAAGCAACTGGCGGCGCAGCACTCGGTGCCCGCGCTGGCGCCATTCCCGCCGCGCAGGGTCGTCAAGCCCATCGGTGAGGCTCGCCCTGTCGGCCTGACCCTCGCAGATGCGCGCGACAAGTATCTGGTCAGCATCCAGGGCAAGAACACCGCCAAGACCATCGTTCAGAAAACCAGGGCCCTGAAGGACCTGGAGGCCTTCCTGGCGAGCCAGCGCAAGGGCAAGGGCAAGCAGCCGGTAATGCTGAAGGAACTGACGCGGACCGACTTCTCGGAGTGGTTCCTACATGAGACCGTGCAGAAGCGGGTCATCACCTACATCACCAACCGGTTCTCGGCCTGCGCAGATTTCATCAAGTGGGCGCAGACGGCCGGCCACTACCCCCAGGGCGACAACCCGGCTTCCGGGCACGCCTCCGTGCCCAAGCAGCTGAAGAAGCAGCGGGCGAAGAGCCATGGCTCGCAGGCATTCACCCCGGACCAGGTCAAGCGCATCTTCGACCCGGAGAACTTCAAGCAGTTGAAGGGCGACGCGGCGCGGTGGCTCCCGCTCATCCTGCTCTACACCGGCGCACGCTCCAACGAGGTGGCCCGGTTGGAGCTGGAGGACTGCCGAGAGGAGGACGGCATCCCCATCTTCCACTTCACCTGGATGGGCGAGGACAAAAGCCTTAAGACCGATGCCAGCGATCGGAAGACCCCCGTGCACCCGGACCTCATCAAGTTGGGCCTCTGGGAGCGTGTGGCGCGCCTGAAGGCCGCCGGCGAGACCAAGCTCTTCCCCGAACTCAGCTTCGACGCCAAGAACGGTCCGGCCGGCCGGACCCAGCACGCCTTCTCACGCTACCTGGTCAAGCTGGGCATCAAGGCGCGTGGAGGTGGCAGGGTGGGGCACCACAGCTTCCGGGACACCGTCATCGGCGCGCTGAAAGCCGCTGGGGTCCATCGAGAGATGCGGGAGGAATACACCGGGCATGAGCTGTCGGACCGGCAGGAGCATGCCCATGCGTATGAGACGGAGTTCAGTCCGAGGGCGCTGGCTGAGGCCTGCCATCCGGCGATGAATTGGTCCATTTCCCACGAGTTAAAATTGGAAGTATTAGGAAAATCATGATGACCAAGGCGCGAGGTGATTAATGAGTGGTAGCGGAAATGAAAAATGTGTAGGCCTGGAAATTAGAAAGATTGATACGTCGGGCGCTGCCACCTTTGATCAGTTTAGTTGCAATCAATGGATGGTGGCGCCTCACTCTCCCTTTCAAATCATAAAGCACTACCGTAAGTTGCAGTCAGGTGGGATGCTTACAGATTGGGACTGGGGCCAGAAGCTTGTAGATGATGAGGCTCAGGTTGATTTTGAGATATATGAGGGATTCGAAAGAGGAGTATTTGAAGAGTTGGTGAGTTTGGGGGTTGTAGATGCCTTGGCTGGAATTTCAGTGTATGAAGTTTTATTTTATGGGAAAAATGGAATCATATTTAAATCCCCAAGAAGGTTCCTTGTCCTGCAAAGCTCAAATTCAGTTGCTTTGTTTTCATGCTCTTCATTAAATCTGGCATGGAGCACGGCCTTGGCTTTGTCAACTGGCGCAATGATCCCCGCTGATGTTAAGAGGATTGGTAATCCGCTGCCGCCGAGGTTGGATTTGACTCCGAGGCGGTAGTCACCTTGCTTCCGACGGGCCAAATTCGAGGGATACTTCCGATTTGTTGGTCCTGCCACCTTGATGGGCGCAACGGGGCATCTCGATAAATATTGCTCTGCCACTGATGTATGCATACATCAGTGGCAGCGTCGGCCTCAGCTCTCGCTTGTTCAACAGGGAGCCTCGTTAAGGCAGCCAAGAAGGCGCGATTCCAGAACTCTTCGATTGTCATTGCAGCCATCTCTCAGTGCGGGTAGGCTTTAATAGATCGAATTTTGGCTTTGTCAAATTACCAATGACCCAATCGTCTCTCGCAACCATCTCCAGTGCTAAATCCAAGATCCAAGAGCAGCTCCGCAAGCTTGAAGAGCAGGAGCAGGCTCTCCGCCAAGAACAGGCCGCCGCCGCTGTCGCGGAAATCACGGGCCTGCTGAGCCAATACAGCGACTACTTCACCCCGAAGCAGAAGGCCGAGCTGGCGGTGGCCATTGGCGCCAGCAGCCCTGGCCGTGGCCGCAAGGCTGCCCCGACCCAGGCCAAGAAGGAAGTCGCCCCCAAGTATTGGCTGCCCCATACCCACGAGACCTGGAGCGGTCGTGGCCGTCCTCCGCGCGCCTTCACGGCTTGGGAGGGCACCGCGGCTTACAAGCAGTGGAAGGCTAGCCACCCGGACGAGAAGTTCCCGAAGTATCCGGGCTGATCTTCTCAGCAGGTGGTAGACGAAAAGCCCCGATCAGCTCGGGGTTTTTTTGCGGACAGGCTGTGTGGCGCTTCGTAATGCGACAATGGTCACTTGATCCTCGAGCGCGAGCGTGATAACACTAGAGGCGGTTAAGCCCGCCGAATGGCATGGATTGCTAGGAGCGCTGTTCTATCGATCTCAATTGATCGAACGGGGCACTTCGCAAAAAGGAGTTGCGATGAACAAGATCAAGAATGCGGCATTGACTGTCATTTCATTAATGCTTTTGCTTGTCGCTCAGACGGGCTTAGCGCAAGAGAGTGATCAGACTTTCACTCTTTATGATTTTAACGGACAGCAAGTTGGCATATACAAAACACAGCAAGAAGCTGAGGCGGCCATCTCGACTATTCCCGTGCCCGTATCATTTTATGATGGGATATTCTCTTATGTTAAAGAGATAAGGGGTGTTGAGGATGTGGGGCAAGGACTCATTAAGATCAATTATTGGATTGGGATAAAGCAACCCAATGATAAAGAATGGTCCTATCAGATGTCCAACTCTTGGCCAACTGAGCAGGAAGCACTGCAAGAGCAGCTGGATATAACATACTCCAATGAGCCGACGTGCCCATATCCGAGTATCCAGTTAACCAGTGACTGGTATATGACCGATTCTGATGGCACGAACGGAGGCCAGGCGCAGAACAAAGATTACACTTTGACACGTTACTCAGGAGAGGATTGCGAGCTGTGGCAAGATGACATGCAACTTGTGCGGACTAGATATTACGACTGTCCGCCGCAACAATACTTTACCAACTGGAAGAACGCGTTCGGCGGCTGCGTAAACGAATGGGCCGTCGCATCAATCGTCACCCAGAAATCCGAATGCCAAGCTGACAAAGGCGCGCCGAGTGCCCAGGTAGGCGACCCTTGCGATATCAAGACGGGGGAGCAAGTAGAGCAGGAGAGTGACGCAAGTTTGGCCTGGATCGACCTAACTCGATCCTACCACTCGGGCTACTCAACCCAGGCTGGCGCCTACGGTCCCGGCTGGTCGGACAGTCATAGATTAAGACTAAACGTAACCACAGCTAGCGCCGTCCTAGTCAATGGTGCGGGCTACACAACCACCTTCGCGCCAGTAGACAGCACGAGCTACTCTGCCACTGACGGAAGCGGAGATGTATTGGTCTCGTCGAGCACGGGCTGGGATCTGAGAAGGGCCTCGGGAGTTTATCAGTTTGACCAGAGTCGACGCTTGCAGTCGTTTGTCCAGGAAAACGGACAGACTCTCAATTACGAGTATGACCAATACTCGAGGCTCTGGAAGATCCACTCTGGGCAGGGTAGGTATATAGAATATAAGTATAGCGACGATTCGAGCGGTGCATTGATTACGTCGATCGAATCCTCGGGGGTGGTCTTGGCGACCTTCGTCTATGCGGATCGGATCCTCCAGTCGGTGTCATACCCCGACGGCAGCTCACGCGTCTACCACTATGAGGACAGCCGCTTCCCAGGCCATTTGACTGGAATCACCGACGAGTCTGGATCAAGAAAAAGCACATTCACCTATGATGCAAAGGGGCGCGCAATAAGCAGCAACCTGGCGGGCGGTGTCGGGGCGACCTCCATCACCTACACGCCAAGTGGTGCTCAGGTCACCAATGCGTTGGGTGAAGTTGAAACCTACGCAATTACCACGGTGGGAGGATCTCGGCAGATAACCTCGATCGCTGACTCGGCGGGAACGCGGGCATATTCATATTTCGGCACAAATAGCCCGAACGCGGGGCGCCTATCCTCATCGACTAGTCGATCGGGGATCGTGACCAACTATGAGTATTCGTCAGAGTCCGTAAATGGGACGAGCTACCGCTTGCAGAGCAGAACCGAGGCTGCGGGGACGCCGTCAGAGCGTGTTGTCGTCGAACGCATCATGGACCAGTCAAATCGCGTGGCGAGCGTGCAGGATGGTGGCGGGTCAACCGAATTCATCAGAAATGGCAGGCTCCAACTGATAGCGGCAAGCCAGATCGGTGCAGGCGGGGTGGGAGAAAGAACCACCATCTACTCCTACTGTGAGGCTGCGGATGTTGCAGCGGCTGGCAACTGCCCGCTTTTGGGGCTGCTCAAGGCGATTGATGGTCCGCGCCTCGATGTGAACGATGTCACGCAGTATCTCTACTATGCGTCCGACGATCCTTCTTGCTCGACCGGTGGTGCTTGCTCTTATCGCAAGGGCGATCTATGGAAGGTGGTCAATGCTCTGGGGCAAAGCACCGAGATGCTTTCTTACGACCCAATGGGGCGCGTGACATCAGCCAAAGACAGAAACGGGGTTGTGACATTCACAACGTATACGCCGAGAGGCAACATATCCTCCGTCACCGTTCGGGCCCAAGGCGCGGCGTCATCGTATGATCGGGTCACGCTATATGAGTATTGGCCAACCGGGGAAGTTAAGAAAATTACAAGCCCGGATGGCACTTGGAGAAAGTTCGACTACGACGCCGCTTGGCGCCTGATAAAGGTTACTGACAATTCCGGGGCACAGCTTGCCTACACATTGGACAACGATGGAAATCGTATCCAGGAGACCGTAACCGACAGCAACAACGTGGTGCGTCGTCAGAATTCCACGATCTACAACTCGTTGGGTCAGGCTGTGACCCAGGCAGATCATGATGGCAACGCCACCGAGTTGGGGTATGACGCAGAGGGGCGGCTGACCTCTACCACGTCGGCCTTGAACATAGTCGATGAACGGCACTACGATGCGTTAGGACGACTGACTCAGGCTGTAAAGGACGCGACGGGTCTTAATCAGAAAACAGACTACCATTACGATCCGTTGGGCAACCTGGACTCGGTGAAGGATCCCAACGGACTGACCACAACTTACTCGTTCAATACGCTGGGTGATTCTGTCGGACTTGAGAGCCCGGACACTGGCGTTACCACACATGGCGTAGATGCTGCGGGCAATAGGATTGAGACCACTGACGCGCGTGGAGTCGTTACAACCCGAACTTTTGATGCGCTCAACCGTCTGACCTCAGTAAAGGCCGGTAGCGACGCTTTAATCCAGTATGTGTATGACGAAGTGCAGAATAGCTGCGCTCAGGCGGAGACATTCGCCGTGGGAAGATTAAGTCGTATGCTGGACCAGAGTGGCGAGACGAAATACTGCTATAACAGTTTCGGAGACCTAGTGCGGACGTCTTTCACTGCAAGTGACGGCACGCTTCTTAGTTTCGTAGACGCCTACGACGCCACGGGAAGAATATCTTCGAGAACCTATCCAGACGGCTCAATCGTTAACTATGCCTACGGACCGCAGGGGCGTGTATCCGCGCTCAGTGTCGATATGCTCAGCTTCGGCGTGGAAACGCTGGTTGAGGATGTGACTTACGCGCCCTTCGGACCCGCTACCGGCTGGTCATACGGCAACGGCAGAGCTTTGTCGCGGACCTTTGACAGCAGTTATAGAGCGAAATCGATCAGGGACGCTGGGAACGGCGGCATTGACGTCGGCCTAAGCTATGACGCATCAGGACGCTTGGTTGGGCTTGGATATGCCGCCGGAACGGCGCAGCGCGCTACGCTGGACTACGATGGGGTAGGACGACTCGCGCACTTCCGAGACGGCGCGACGGGCGTTTCGATCGAGTCCTATTCTTATGACGCGGTTGGAAATCGTTCCGGGCTGTTAACAGCTGCCGGAAACCAGGCCTACTCGTATCAGGCAAACACCAATCGGCTATCGAGCATCGCTGGTCAGGCGCGGTCCTACGACAGCTCTGGTAACACGACTTCGATTGGGGGAACTTCGAAAGAGTTCATCTACAACGACGCTGGTCGGATGTCCGAATCCAAATCCGGCGGTGCCGTGCGTGGATCATACGTCTATAACGGGCATGGCCAGCAGGTGAAGCGCACCACTGCAAGTGGCGCAGTTCACCGGCTTTACGATCCTGCGGGTCATTGGCTAGGTGACTTCGATGGTGCCGGGCAAGCCATCCAGCAAGCGATCTGGCTTGACGACCAACCGGTTGGTCTGCTCCAAGGCAGCAGTGCTTCAACCAATCGTTTGAAGTATGTGGAGGCAGATCATCTCGGCTCCCCACGGGTCGTCATTGATCCTGCGCAGGATAAGGCGGTATGGAAGTGGGATTTGATGGGCGAGTCCTTTGGGGTGAGTCCTCCAAACGAAGATCCGGACATGGACGGGGCTGGATTTTCTCTGGACATGCGCTATCCGGGTCAGCTGTATGACTCCGCCAGTGGTCTTAATCAAAACGCATTTCGGGATTATGATCCGGTTAGCGGTCGTTACATTCAATCCGATCCAATAGGGCTAGATGGAGGTATTTCCACATTCAGCTATGCCGGTTCTCAGCCGTTTTCGGCGGCCGATCCGTTTGGGTTGGAGTGGGAGTGGGCGGGTGATGAGGTCCCCGGCTGGTGGAGTAAGCTGATGGTGGGGACAGCGGCTCATTATCTTTTTAGTGCAAAAGTCACTAGCATGGGATACGGTGCCAACGACACGTATTTGGGGACCTTTGGGAGCGGCCGCCCTGACGCTTATGATCCATTCAGCAAGACTGTCTTTGAGTTGAAGCCAATCTCGAATCGTGATAACGCAGAGCTGTACCGCCGGATAGCACAGCCTCAGATAGCTCGTTACTTGGAATCTGCGAACAGGCCCATCACAGACGAGAAGAGTAAGATGTGCACCGGCTGGACTGCCGGTCAGTCGACCAGCGGGCTCTTCAGCGAAGGCGAGTATCTTGGAACCATCCAGGTTGGCAGGGGATTTCTGCGTCAAGTCTATGAATTAAACCTCTATCACGACACGCACCCTGGTAATACTGGCTTGGTTTTTTATAGGGCGAAATTGGTGGATTACCCCTTGGGTCAAGAGATTGATCGTTCCTTGAGGGACATGAACAACGTCTCTCCTTGGTATGTGTTGCCCACACTCGGAAACCGGTTGTATCCGGAAAAATAAGAGATCTTCATTTGCAAATTTCAAACGAAAAGCTAAGCCTAGCTCCGATTGACGAAATTTTCGTCGATCGGGGATTTTCTAGTATTCAAGGTGAGATGGCTCTCGCGGCGACTATTTTTGGGCCCGATAGCTACCATAAATTTATTGAAAATCAGTCTTCTCCGGAACTTTTTGTTGCCGCTAAGGAACGGGATAATGAGCTTGGCTTTCGACTTGCGGAAGGGAAAGCCACTTCTCGGGATGAGGTGAATAAGGCTGTTAGGCTTATCTTGGATGATCCTATTCTCGATTTCTTGCGAAAGCGGAATTTGCTCATGCGTTTTTTTCCCGAACAATTCGGACAGATGCTATCTGCACATCTGCGGGGCTATCAAGAAAGCGTCGAACAAGAGGTTGAGAATCTCTGTGTCGTCACGCGTGGAACCGCTATCGATTTGACAGGAGGGGAATCGGTTATTGCGCGAAAGCAGATATTCAATGAGGTGGCGAGGGACGCCTTTGCGAAAATTGGGCTATCTGTTGCCGGCGAAAAGGATGGGTTGCTTCGCTTCTCTGGCGTAGGAAGCGATGGTGCCAAGATCTCGGCGCAGATGGAGCCTTCATCCCTCACTCGGATATACCTGACTTATATGTGGCCGACCATTCGATACTGGCCTTTAATGCAGTTTAGCTTGGTCTTCAAGAAGAGAGTTAAGGGTGAGAAGAAAGCGGCGATCATGATGCCGCCCGATGTCCAGTCACTGGCGGCGCTGCGTCTAGGCAAATACGAAGACAGTCACTCGCTAGAAATTGCTGTGCGCGCTTTGGCGTTATGGGTCGAGCTGGGGTTTTTCGGTGGCCCAGCCAAAAAGGATTGTTGACGTGATCAGAACTTTGAATCGTCCGGGGGGCCTAGAGGGGTAGGAGCGGACTGGCGATGCATGCTCAGCCAATGAAAGGGTCGTGCTTCTCAGGTTTTTCTGACGCCACTGTGCGAATTCACCTGATAGGTATTTAAAGCTCACCAATCCAAACTGGCCCCATCGTCCAGGCCACTTCACCCGCCATGGCTAGGGGGACGGAGGCCAGAACCTCCACTCAAGCGCCGACGATCAAAGGCCCCGCATGCGGGGCCTTTGCTTTTCGCGTGATCGGGATTGCGGCTTTCGAGATCGACCAGCGAGGCGCTGGAGGCAGCGACTTCGGGGTGCATTTGTCCAATCTTGTAGACGGTTTTTCCACGCCTTTGGGCGGTGCTTGCGGCTCCTTCGGCCCAGCAGTAGCGTCTATTAGGCCGCACACCTCAAGGATCGACCGATGAAAACCTTCTCCGGAATAGCTATCGGCGTGGCCATGATGGCCGCCGGGTTGTCCCCGCTCGCCAAGGCAGCGGAGCCTGCATTGAGCCCGGCCGACGTCATCGAGGGCATGGGGGAGCGCGTGCCGCCCGGCAAGGAAAACGTCAGCCTGTCGCCGCTGTTCAAGGCATACGTCTTCGAGAAAGCGGGGTTGAAATTTGTCCAGATCAACTCGCTTCAAGATGACGTCATCACGGTGATTGTCGTGACTCCTGGCGCCGAATCCCGCCTGCCGATCGGCTCAGCCGCGAAGCAGCCGCTGCTCGTGCTCAAGGGCGACGCGACCAGTTGAGCGGACGCTCCCGATTGAGCGGGTCTCTGTTTGGAGCTACCCCACGGGAGCAAAGAGAAAGCCCCAGGTGGTGACCCAGGGCTTTCGAGGAAACGCGCTGCGAAGCCGGCGCGTGCTCAGCTCAGATCGCAGTTGCTCGGTAGCGCCCACGTCGAGTCCGGCAGCATGTTCTTCACCGTAGCCGAGGCCGTGATGCCCACGTTGCTGGCGCCAATGAGCTCTTCCAGGTCGGCGATCGAGACGATGTAGTCGTCCAGCGCACCCAGCCCGGTTTCGTTCGGGATGATCCAGCTGATGGCCTTCTCAGCGCCCGTGCTCGGGTCGGTGGTGATGATGGTCTTCCAGAAGTATTCCGGTGTCCGGATGCCGTGGCTGGACAGGAAGTAGTCGTTCGACGTGTCGCCGAAGACCACGCCGCCGTAGACCTTCACCGGCTTGATGTCGCGGTAGCACTCGGCCACGTTCTCGGCCTGCACCCAGATCCCCTGATTGAAGCCCGACACCTGCGGCACGATGTTGGACATCAGGTTGGCGCGAACGATGTAGGTCGCGTTGTAGTCCATGTGGTTGGATGTGACCAGGTGGCCGCGGTCGTAGCCCGAGCGCACGCTGGCGTAGGACTTGGTGGAGGTCTGGCCGCCGCAGCCGCTCGGGAGTGTGGTGTCGAGGTTGAAATCGGACGGGCGAGCCGCGGAGCCGGTGTCCGCGTTGAGCGAGTATTCGTAACGCGTGGCCGTGTGGGCGGTGCAATCGTAGGTCAGGGTGTAGCCACCCTTGTTGAGGGTGACGACCTGGGCCTGCGCTGCAGCGCTGAACGTGGTGAGCAAGAATACGGCGAGGAAGATCCGGAATCGCATAGCGGCACATCTCCATGTGTTTTTTGGGGACGCACGAACCCCGCGGGCAAGGAACGAGGCCGTTGCCTGTTGAGGGACGCGCGAGTTGACGGAGGTGAAGCAGACAGCGAGAGCTGACTCGGTTGGTCAGTGTGGTGGGGGATACAGCCACCGCGCCCCTTTGCCACGGAGTGGCACGCGGTGATCACAGATATCTAACAGAGCGCCGCCGGGGTCAACCGCGGATTGGCCAAGTTGTGACCAAGCTCCATGTGCTGGCGATTGTTAGCTAGATGCTTCGAGGTAGTAACATCCGTGAAGCAAACGCTTCTGCCTGACCCGCTTCTGCAGTTGCCACGGTCCTGTCGCTATCACGGCGGCATGCGAGGACGACAGCCGGCGAGAAGTTCTGCTTGGTCGTTAGCGAAGCTTCGCGTCCAGGTATTGAAAAATCGTGCGTGCGGAGTTGATGACCAGGCACGCCTCATCGCGCTCAAGCAGCTCATCGTTCGCGTGAGCCAAGCTTGCGTTGTTTCTAGCTGGATTGAGGCAATCCATGACATTGCTCAGGGACGTGAGCACCTTGATCATGGTGTCGGGCTGTGGGCCAAGATCACTGAGGCGAGGGTGTTGTTGCCGCAGCAACTTGAATAGATTTGTGATCGTTGCGCCGGGCGGAATCTCGATGCCCTGGGCTCTGCAGACCGCTTTGAGGTAAGCGTGCATCGCGGTGTGCACGCGGTCTACCGCATGCGTTGGGCCACTCGTGCCCATCAATGTGGCCGCATCGGTCAAGGCGCGCTGCAACAGCTCGCTACTGATTTGCGGGCTGACGGCCTCTACCGATAGGCCGTCGGCGCAGCGCTTTGCCAGCGCGAGAAGCTTTTGATAAGCGGAGGTGGTCCGCTGGTGTTCGGTTCCCGGAGGATATTTTCTTGCTATCCCGCGCAAGATCGCCGCTTGTGTGAGCGAAGGCGCCGCCGTCAAGACTGCGATGAAGCGTTCGCGAGTCGTATTGCCAGGGAAAGCCTCCGGGTCCAGGTCCACGTCGCAGTAGGCGCTGTAGAACTCTTTGTGGGTCCGGTAGGTGAAATCGCCAAGGTAGCCGCCCTCCACGCCGATGTAGCTGGACACGACCCAGTAAATTTCGGTGCTCCGAAGCTCGCCCATACGCCCCCGCTGGCAGCTTGCCCCGGTATGGATTGCGCGGGGCGTTGCGCGCATTATAGGGCTGGGCCGTTCGGGGCGGCGCACTTCGACCGCTGCGTTTGGTTGGCACCTCCGCCCCCTTCCACAGAAGGGATTGCGATGGATCAGGTGTCAGTGCAAAGCACGGAAGAGACTTCCTCCCTTCGGGGCAGCGGAACGCTGAAGGACAAGATCGAGAGGGCCAGGCTTGAGCTCTTGGATTTGTCTACGCGCAATCGGCTTCTTCATACGCCGCGCAGCGGCCGTGCTCGCACCATTGAGGTCGTAAACGAACTCGCCAAGGCCATGTATCAAACCTTGGTCGTGGACGGCAAGCGTTTCACCTTCGTCGCAGGCAAGCAAGACTCTTCACAGCAAGGGCAAGATGAGGGTCTAGAACTGGGCGATCTGCCATCTGAGTCTATTACCTATCTCGAGGATGAGCTGGAAGATCCGACGTTGGTTGAGCAGCCTGACTTCGAGTTGGACGAAGAAGGGCGCGTCCTGAGTCACTGGGATGCCAACCTGTCGACCAGGCTGACCTCATCGGGGTTGCAGAAGCGCTTGCTGGACCTCTACACAGATTCACGAACCCTCCAAGAAGAGCAGGGCGTCAACGTTCTCTACCTTGCGGTTGGCTATCTAAAGTGGCGTGCTACGTCTACACCGCAGACTGATCGCTATGCGCCACTGGTTCTAATCCCTGTCCAGCTCGAACGCAGCACAGCGGGTGAGAAGTTCCACCTGAAGTGGTCCGGGGATGACATCCAGGCGAACCTCTCTCTTCAGTTGTTCTTGCAGCGCGAGTTTGGCTTGCGTTTGCCGAACATTGAGGAATTCGAAACCCTGGATATCGATGCGTATATCGGTTCTGTGAAGGAGATGGCGGAAGGACGCATCGGGTGGGATGTCTGCCCCAACGATGCTGTTCTTGGCTTGTTCTCTTTCGCCAAGTTCATGATGTATCGCGACCTGGATCCGGCGGTGTGGGAGAGCTCTGGCGGCATGCAGGCGATTGCGTCTCTTCGTGGCGTGGTGACCGATGGGTTCCCCGGCGCAGAAATCACTAGCGAAGACGCAAACGTCGATGAAATCATCTCTATCGAGAAGATGCTTCACGTTGTCGACTGTGACTCGTCACAGGCACTTGTTGTCCATGACGTTCTGCGGGGCAACAGCATCCTGGTGCAAGGGCCGCCAGGAACGGGCAAGTCTCAGACGATCGCAAACATCATCTCTGCCGCCATTGCTGAGAAGAAGAAGGTGCTCTTCGTTGCGGAGAAGATGGCCGCGTTGGAAGTCGTGAAGCGCCGCTTGGATCATGTCGGTGTCGGCGTGGCGTGCCTGGAACTGCACAGCAACAAAGCCAATAAGCGAACATTGCTGGAAGAGCTCCGTCAAACGCTCAGCCTTGGCGATCCCAAGCGGGAGAACACCAAACCCATCATTGAGCAGCTCACTGAGCGGCGTGACGTGCTTAACGCTCATGCTCATCGCATGCACTTGCCGCTCCTTCCGTCCGAGCTGACGCCGTATCAAGTGTTTGGCCATCTGGTCGGACTGCGCCGGCAAGGGCTGACGACTCAACGCTTTGTTTTAGACGGGCCTGTGGAGTGGGCTCCGCACGACAAGGAAGTGAGGGACCTTGTGCTTCAGGAGTTGGTGCAGCGCATTGGAGAGATTGGCGTGCCGGCCGAGCATGCGTGGAGCGGGGTAGGGAATGATGCGCTGCTCCCCAATGAGCGGGATCGCTTGATTGAGCTGGTCGCTGCCTTGGCCGTTCGCTTGGAGCAATGGCGGGACGCTGCAAGCAGCCTCCATCAAGCGCTTGACCTGCCGTCGCCGGAACGCTTCGATGATGTCCGTAGCGCCGTGAGCCGGGCGCGTGCGCTGGTGGAGGCGCCTCGCATTGGCGCCAGCGCCTTGACTTCAGCGATTTGGGAAGAACCCGAGCGTATTGCCGCTCAGTGTGACGCATTGGAAGCCGCACAGCGTTCTCTTGCGGAGGCCATATCGTTGTCTGAGAAGCAGGCGCTGGATGTTGTTTGGGGTCCAACCCAGGAACGCTTGCAAGGCCTGTTGCCCTCATTCGTTCTTGGGCAGGAAGTAGCAGTCCTCGCAGCGATCAAAACCAAGCTGGAAGGCATCACGCCAGACCTGGGCCGTTTGAGTCAGCTCCTGTCTGAAAAGGAGCCGCTCACGTTGGATCTCGCGATGCGGCTGGTGGCCATCGCTGAGCGAGCAACCAGTGTCCCGGAACTCGATCGAGACGCGCTGGTGGCACACATATGGGATCGAGGCGTCGACGTTGTTGAAGAAACCGTCGTGGCCGTTGAGACCGTGCAACAGGCCAAGACCACGTTGGCCTCCACATTCCGCGAGTCGGCCTGGGGCAAAGACAGTGCTGAGCTCGAAACAGCTCGAGGTCACTTGGCGACTCGTGGGTCCAGCATCTTTCGGTTCTTCAGCGGCGATTGGCGTCGCTCGAATCAGTTGATTCGCTCCTTGCTTTCGTCACCCAAGCTTCCAGCCGAGGAAATGCTCGGCTCGTTGGACGTGCTTTTGGATGCTAAGTCGGCTCAGCGGAAGATTGCAGAGCGCGACGCACAAGGGCTGGAAGCTTTCGGCACCAACTGGCAGCGGGAGCGATCCGAGGCTTCTTTCCTGAGGGGAGTGGTCGCCTGGATGCGCACCCTGCGACCACTGGGGAGCGGCGTCCGAGAACGTTTGGCGGACATCGGGGATAAGGTGCTCGCCACCGAAATTGCCAGGCGCGTTAAGCCGATGCTGGAGGAAATCTCTCGGGAACTGTCGCCCATACACGAACAATTTCTGACAGCCAACCGGGATCCCTGGGCTGGGGAGGTCGTGGTCAAGCGCGTGCCTTTGACCTTGTTGGTAGAGAAGACGACGCTATGGCAGGACGCATATTCGCAGTCGCTCCTGCTCCAGGGTTCGTCGGAGATGACCGTTGAACGGGCGCTCTCAACCATCGATCGCATCCGGGAGGCTCAGGTTGCTCGTGCAGCTTTCGAGGCTATCGCCAATGAGGGCCAGGAAGCGTTTGGACTGCTTTGGCAGGGACTGGCTTCCAAAGTGGGGGATCTGCGTGGGATTGCGGGCTGGATGCTGGCCAATACGGAGTTGCGCGCCTTGGCTGCAAGAACTGCCGAGCCGGAGGCGTTGCTTCGTGCGGGTGAGGCGTCCATCGAATCGGGAAGCCGCCTGTCGAGCGATCTCTTGGATCTTCTCGTCAGCCTTCAGTTCGAGGGAAGCGCCGACGTCAGCCGGGATCCAAATCAGGCACCACTCTCGGCTTTGGCGACCCAGCTTGCACGCTGGCGGGCGGACCCAGAAGGGCTACGAGCCTGGGGTGCCTATCTTGCGATCGCGAACGATGCTCGGAAGAAGGGGCTAGGCTCTATTGTCGATGAGCTCAGTCAGGGCGCCATGGATCCCAGCGACGCAAAGGGCACATTTGAGCTCGCCTACTACGAGGCTGTTCTTCAAGCCATGGTGCAACGAGACCGGTCGCTTGCAAACTTCGACGGCCAGCGACAATCCCAGGTAGTCGCTAACTTTGCGCAGCTGGACCTCGAGCGCATGAACCTGGCCCGCTGGCAGGTGGTTAAGACCCATCACTCGCAGATTCCACGCCAAGGGGGCGCCACCGGTCCAACGGCGGTGCTGATGGGCGAGATGGCCAGGAAAAAGGGCCACAAGCCCATTCGCCAACTTATGCAGCAGTGTGCGCCAGCAATTCAGGCGCTCAAGCCCGTCTTCATGATGAGCCCGCTCTCTGTTGCTCAGTTCTTGCCTCCGGGAGCCTTGGATTTCGACATGTTGGTGATCGATGAGGCGAGCCAGGTCCAGCCGATCGACGCGCTCGGTGCGATTGCTCGCGCTAAGCAGCTCGTCATCGTGGGAGACGAGCGACAGCTGCCGCCAACCCGCTTCTTTGCGAAGGCCATGGGGGATGGAGCGGACACAGACAAAGACGAAGACGGTGCGCAGGCAGCGGACGTCGAGAGCATTCTCGGCCTTTGTAGGGCACGAGGGCTTCCAGAACGCATGTTGCGTTGGCACTACCGTAGTCGCCACCAATCTCTGATCGCGGTGTCGAACAGCCAGTTCTACAACAATCGTCTGTTCATTGTGCCGAGCCCTTACAACAGCGAGGCGGGTGTGGGGCTGCGCTTCCACCATCTCTCGGAAGCTGTCTACGACCGTGGCTTTACGCGCACCAATCCGAAGGAGGCCAAAGCGGTGGCTCAGGCGGCGTTGTTGCACGCTCAGACGACGCCTCAGTTGTCGCTCGGCATCGCGACGTTCTCGACACAGCAACGCCGAGCCATCTTCGACGAGCTAGAGGTTCTGCGCAGGCAGCATCCTGAGACGGAAGGGTTCTTTGCTGGTCATCCCTCCGAGCCGTTCTTCGTCAAGAGCCTTGAGAACATCCAAGGCGACGAGCGCGATGTCATCTTCATCTCTATCGGCTATGGCCGTGACAGCCTCGGCCAGGTCACCATGAACTTTGGCCCGGTCAGCAAGGATGGCGGCGAGCGGCGCTTGAACGTGCTCATCAGCCGAGCGAAGTCCCGTTGTGAGGTGTTTTCATCCATCTCTGACGAGGACATCGACCCGGAGCGTGGCAAGGGGAAGGGCACGTTGGCTTTGAAGCTCTTCCTCCACTACGCCCGCACAGGTCGCTTGAACACCGCCGTGGAAGCACGGGATGTGAAGCACAGCGTGTTCGAACAGGAAGTGGCAGCGGCACTGAGGTCTCGGGGGTATGACCTGCATACGGATGTAGGCATCGCAGGCTTCTTCGTTGACATCGCTGTGTCTGATCCTCAGCGCCCTGGCCGCTACGTCCTAGGTATCGAGTGCGACGGTCAGTCTTACCGGGATGCGAAGAGTGCGCGGGACCGCGACCGATTGAGGGAGAGCGTCCTTCGAGACAAGGGATGGCAGGTCTACCGGATCTGGAGTTCGGATTGGTTCCATCGGCCCGACGCAGAGCTGGAGAGGCTCATTGCCGCGATTGAGGCGGCCAAGGCGGAGCCTGATGCTTTCGACAAGGAGATCAGTCCTGTGCGTCGTGCTGTGCCCGTAGAGTTTGAGTCGGTGGAAAGAGGGGAGTTCGTAGAAATCGGGCTGGTTGGCGTGGAGTCGCTGCCTGCGGCTGATGCATACGTTGAGGCCGAGTTCGCCGTCCCGAGCACCCAGTTTGAGCTTCACATGTGCCCGGCCGGAAAAATGGCGCAGTTGGTCACTCAGATTGTCGATGTGGAGGGACCCATCCACAAAAGCGAGGTGGTGACTCGTCTACGCACGCTTTGGGGCTTGCAGCGTGCGGGGTCTCGTATCCAGCAGGCAGTTGATGAAGGCATTGCTTTGGCAGCGAGCCAAGGAACCGTCGGGCTTATCGATGGCGCTTTCCTGATGGTCCAGGGCAGGGAGGTGAAGGTCCGCGATCGGAGCCAAGTATCTTCGCTGTCGTTGCGCCGTCCGGAGCTTTTGCCACCAGGCGAAGTGGATGTCGCCGTGGTTGGAATCGTCAGGGAGAACTTGGGCGCTAAACCCGAAGAGCTGGTTCACTACGCGTCTCGCAAGTTCGGCTACAGGAGCACCAGTCCGCAGCTGCGGCGGCTCATTCTGGATCGGTGTGAGGCTCTGGTTGAAAAAGGGATTCTCGCGCAGAAGCTCGATACGCTGTTCCTTCACGAGTGAGCTCATTGCCCCACCTAACCATCGGCTAAGGGGGGCAGTAGGCGTGAGCCGTCGGGGCTCTTGGCCTGAGCCGTGCATATGGGCTTCAACTGGTCAGCTGCACCCACAGCACCAGCAACACCATCGGCAGCCCGCTGAGCAGAGAGAAAATCCAGAAGGCTCCCATCAGAGCCAGCGGCGTCATGACCCACCACTGCCCAGCAGTGAACCCCTTGTCGCGCTGCCGAGCTGCGTAGGCCTCCTGCGGATGGAGCCGCTCCGCTTTCCGCAGGCCGCGCCGGGCCATCAGCGGCCCGACGATGAAGCCAAACGGCCCGAGCAGGAGCAGGGTCCACGAGAACCACCAGAAGAAAAGGTTGTGGGGCGTCATGACTTTCCTGGAGGCGGCGCGTGGCTCGCCGTCCCCACGGAACCCGGCCGCAGCATTCACCGGGGTGCCGGCCATCGGGTCAGGGTTGGTCTTCATTTCGCGTAGGCCCTCCAAATTCCGGATTCCCGCACGTAGCGCAGGTTTTTGCTCAGCGGAATCGGCACCTGCCGGCCCTCAATGTTGAGCACCGCTTGGCCGCGGGTATCGCAGCGGTAGCCGTCTGCGCCCTCCGCTTCCACGCAGCCGGTGAGTTCGAAGTTCTGGATGTCGGTGACCTGGCCAGCGCCACTCTGTTGAAGCAGCTTGACGAATGCTTCCTTGGCGTCGTCGGTTGACGGCTTGCCGCTGCAGGCGGTGAGGCCCAGGGCCGTGGTCAACGCGACCAGGCCAATCCATGCTTTTTTCATGTCGTTCCTTTGCTGAGGGGTGGGTAGGATTGGCGAGGCGGGGGGCCTTACTTGTCGCGGTTCCCGTCCGGCTTGAAGCCAGCAATCCAGAGGCGGCTGTCCTTGAAGGGCGTCAGCAGGCCGCTGGCCCCCGGGTGCAGGTCGGCGGTCTGGAGGAAGCCCGAGGCCCATGCCACCCGCAGGGCGACGTCGACGGCGCGATCGGCGACACCAGGACGGCTCACGTTGACCACGAAGGGTTGGGCCGGCGGGTTGGGACCCGTGGAGCGCTGAGCGCCCGTGTTGGGCTTGCTGGGCGGCACGCGAATGCCGTTGAGGGTGTCCCTCCCTTTCCAGATGGCAGACGTGTTGAGCTCGGCCGTCTCGCCCAGAGCGTCGGTCTCGGTCAGCGGGGCGTCGGCGCAGGCCCGGAACGTCTCCGTGCTTGAGGCTGCAGGGCCCGTCCAGATGCGGGCTTCCACGGTCCAGCACGGCAGCTTTTCGCCCCACTCGGTGAACGTCAGCGCGACCCGGGGCCACTCCAGGCGGCCTGCCTGCGCGGCCTGGTGGTTGTCGCCCTTGAACAGCCCGGGAAGCTTCCCGGTGCCACTGAGGGGCGTGTAGATGGGACCACTGCCGTTACCGCCGGCCTGAGCGGTGGATTTGCCGCCTGCGTTCGGCTTCATGCCGACCATTTGCTTGCCGGCGTCCTTGAGGCTGCCGCCGAGCTGCCGGAAGAAGCCAGGCTTCTGGGGCTGGGCGTCCTGGGCCTGGGCCGTGACGGCCAGCGATGCTGCGAGCAGGGCGGTGCCTGCGATCCGTGCGGTCTTCATGAAATCCCCTGTCTGTGGTTGGAGAGTGCTACATTTCATGAAGAGTCTGCCATGCAGAGGAGGACCAAGTCATGCTGTCCGACCCAGTTTTCAACTTTCATTCACGTGCCGAAGGCTTCCCCACGCGCTCTCTTTGCAGCCCGCCTCAAGCAGGCTCGGGAACTGCGCGACATCCCGAGCCAGCGAGCGCTGGGGGTGCTGATGGGGTTGGATAAGAAGTTGGCCAGCAGCCGGGTCAATCGCTACGAGAACGAAACCAGCGGTATTGATTTGGATGGGTTAGGCAAGCTGGCCGATACGCTGGGTGTGCCAATGGCCTACCTGGTGGCGGGGGATGACCACACTGCAAACGTAATTTTGGCGCTAGATGAGTTGTCGCCAGAAGAGCGCGCGGAAGCAGCGCGTTGGTTGTTGAAAAAGATCAAACGTTGAAATTCGGTAGTTTCCTTCATCAAGGAGAGCGGCGAATGGCTACGAAGAAGATTGGGAGAGATGCAGGCACGGGTAAATTCAAGCCCGTCAAAGAAGCGCAGCGTGATAAGCAAGGCTCTGTAGTGGAAACCATTAAGACGCCGCCCCGCGGGCCAAGCAAGAAGAAGTGAGGCTGGTATTGGAGGTTGGCTGAGAGGTTTTTTAAGGGCGCATCGCCCTTCCGTGATGCGCCCTTTGTTGTAGTTAACGGCAATGAAGCTGAGATGGAGCGCTCCGCCAAGAACTGGGTGGCCCGTATGTCAGAACCAATGACGCTAAAGGTCCTCACCCTCCATGCCCTTGTTAAACTGCTGGAAACCAGCTCTTGGGAGGGTGAGAATAGGGGATGGACCGAATTCAACGTTATGCCCCCGATACAAATTTCTTTCTCCAGGCTAAGACGGCAGAGCAGTTGCCTTGGCAGGATTTGACCGATGCGGTAAGAGTCGAGCTGTTTTTGCTTGACGAAGTCATGGGGGAGCTCGATCGCCATAAAGCCAATGGCAACACTCGCCCGGCCAGACGTGCGCGTGACGTATTTTCCAAGTTGGATCCCCTGATTGATGACGAGCTTGAGGAGCTAGTGGTCAAAGAGAGTGGGCCGCAAGTTGTATGGCGGCTTGCACCCTTCTTGGACTCAGGACGAAAGAAGTCGACCGTCTTAGATCTTTCAACGGCCGATGGAAGGATTGTGGAGCAAGCCGTCGCTCTTCAGCAGATGTTTGGGGACCTTGCATTCTTGAGCAACGACCGGTTGCCGCGAAGAATGGCCAAGGCCGTTGGTTTGTCCTGCCGGAAGATTCCTGACTCTTGGCTTCTCGATCCCGAGACTGATGATCGAGACAAGGAGATCGCTAAGCTTAAGGATGAGTTGAGGACTTTGAGCAAGCGTTCACCGCAGCTTGAGGTGCAACTGGTCAGTAAGGGCGAGGTGATCGAACGGGTTGAAGGATCCATCTGCCGTTATCGCCCATTGTCCGAAGAGTTCCTTGACGACGCGATGCAGGTTATAGAACGACGGCATCCGGAAGAAAGTACTAGTGTCCCTGGGCAGGTCACGGTGACCAGAGCAGCAGCGATCGAAAAGTATCAGCACGAACGACGCGAATGGTGGAATAAGGTCGAGAAGCATCTGAAGAGACAGCCAGCAAGACTCAATCTCTACCATGGCTCGTTCGATTTGACCCTTGCCGTCAGCAATTCAGGTGGCGCTCCAGCGGAGGGACTATCGGTCAGAGTATGGGTTGAAGGGTCAATGATGTTGGTTAATCATGTGTTGAAGGACGAGTTCTATACATCTTCGCCTCGCCTAGTTCTGCCGAGGCCGCCAAAAATGGAACGCCTTAGTATGCTGAGGCAGCCCGCCTTGCCTGAGCATCTAAGCAGCATGCATGACCTCATTCGAATGCCACCAGAGGCTCGCGATCTTCAGGGCTTATATTGGGATTACGAAGAGAAAGACGATCTGATGTGCAAGTCTGTTGAGGGAACATGCGAGGATTTTCGGCATCAGATCCGTAGAGTAGAGCTTCCTGTCATCCTATGCCTACCTCAAAATGAAGATGAGCCGAGAGGATGCTTGCATGTCCGCTGGTCGGCAAGAAACTTTCCCAAGGCCATCGAGATAAAGTATCCGATCCGCTTGGCGATCAACTGGCAGGATAGTGACGAAGTAGTGGGTCCGCTGGTGATTGGGGGCGAGTAGTGGACAAAAGCAAAACTTGTGTCATCGACGCGCCTGACTCGAGTTGCCTGTAAGGGCTGCCGCGTAGGGTTGTTGAACCGCAGGCGGACTGCTGAGTGGCAGGGGCGGGCAGGAGAGGGGGACGCGCTGAGCCTTGACAAGGCTCGGCTGTGGCATAAGCCTTTTGGTTCCACTTAAGCGTTTCATGTCCATAGCGAGTCTGCGAGTTCCTGGTTCGCGTGGAGCGCCGAAGCTAAGACCTATAAGATTGAACGTGTCCGAGTGGGTCGCGTGATTCCGCATTAACCTTATGATTGTGGTATTGGGAAGCGGGCTTTGAGCCGTCCCATGAGTTCTTCCCACTCGCGATTAAACATCGCCGCAGATGTGCCTTCGGCAGCTAGGTTGGCCTCACTTAAAAACTGCGGGAACAGGTAGTCCTTGAAGCGACAAGAGGTTTTCTGCTTGAAGATGGACAGCCCATGTTTGCTGATGGAATCGACCATCTGAGGCAGTGCCGCGCAACCAATGATGGAGAAGGGGTAGCGGTAGGGAAGACTAAGGTCCATCCCGCGTTCAACGAGTTCTTGCTCGACAAGGTTTGCGAGCGCCTCAAATGCCTTAGGGCTGAAGATGGTCCACTCTTCTAGTGTGACGATGAGCGAGTAGATCGAACCGTTGGTTCGCTTGACTACGGTGTGACCCGCCACGACGTCCAGGATGTTGCGGTAATTCTGGACGACTGCTTGGGCCAAACGTCTTAGGCCGGATTCAAGGTCGCCCGGGCTTGCCGCGAGTTGGGCCGCGACTGGCATTCGCATGGTCTTGCATTCCACGAAAACTGTCGTGGTGACGTCATAAAGAACCCAGTCGCTGCCGTGGCGTTCAGCGCCTCCCGCCGTATACGGGGTGGGGCGATATGCTTTCGTCTGGCCAGCAAGATGACTAAAGCAATCTCCCACCAAGTCTTCAAAAGCGTCTCCGTAGGCCTGGGCGAAGCCGCTCGCACCATAGAGGTCATAAAAGAGGCCGGCCAGCAGTCGTTTGCCAAGTAGTGGCGGGCGCGGGCATACCAACCTGTCAGGGACATCGGCGCGGAGTCGAATGAGCGGTGTCGCTATGATCGGGTTGATTGTGTAGGCCCAAGATGAGTCATATCGCCCTGCCTCTATGCAGCGCTCACGCAACTGCTTTGGCGTCGCGGTCACCGCTTCTATTCTCGCGGCCACCGCCGCAGGATCCAAGCCGAGAGCTGTTAGTTGGGGAAGAAGCGGAACCTCATGGTTTAGCATGAAGAGGGCATGCATCGCGCTGGCGAGTAAGAAATAGTCTTCGGTCGAAAGGCCGAGCGCGTTGTGGACAACATTTGAGAGGCGTCCGCGCCTGTAGAGGGACCAGTAACGCCCTAGGTATGCGGGGCGAAAGCGATCAAAGTGCGGAAATTGTTGATGTCCGATTCGATGTAACGTCGTCCAGATGTCTAAATCGCACCTTGCTTTGAAATCGCTGTAGGCATGGATGGCATTGTGGAGCTTTCCTAGATCCTTCCAATCTCGAAGGGACGAGTGCGCGCTTTTGGAGGAGCCTGCGTGCAGGAGCACCTCCCTGAGGTAGAGGTCCAGGTAGAATTCATGGACGTGCGGCTTTATCTGTTCGCGTAACCCCGGCCGCGAATGCCGATAGTCTGACGGAAGAAGGAAATCGTAGCCGACGTGAAGGCCATATGCCCAGATGTGGACGATTGAATCTCTGAGCCCAAAGGAAGCGGCGAGTTTGGCGAGTTGGTTGTAGGTCACGCCTGTATCTCATGCAATGACGGGATGGCTGCTTACTCAGTGCGCACCGCGCTCCTTCTCGCTGTGCACAAAAAAGCCCCATGGCGGGGCTTTAAAGTGAATGTCAGGGCTTCTTTGGCGGCGGCGGCGGGTTCGGTGGTGGTGCTGGACGCGCGCTGCGGGTGGGTGGGTTGGCGTTATCAAAGGCATGCTGCCTCGTGGGCGGCGGCGGGTTAGATCCCTTTCGCAGATTTGTCATCTTCAATCGTCTCCTTAGGAAATACTTCCACCCAACGGACATCGGTTGCGTGGATGATTATGCCATCAAGGGTCGCAAGGTCCACAACACTCCCTTCTTCAGTGATCCAAGCAGGTTGTTGCAGGTAAAACTGTCCAGTCGAAGAGCTCACGGGCCACTCCTTTGGCCATCCGGTGAGGCGTCTGCCGTCCTGTAGCTGAAGGATGACGTAGGCTGGATTGGAGTCTAGGACACAGAACCACTCGCTTGGGTGTGACGTTCGAGAGGTGAATCCCCAGCGTCTTAGCCAAGAGTGGAACGTGTCTTTGTTGACTGCGGCTGCGACACCTATCCCTAGAGCAGTGGCTGCCACGATCGACCATATGGTCTGGGTATCATTGGTCCAAGGCCCGATGCTCCATATCTTTCCACAGGTAAGAAACCCAATCTTCACTAGGTTCGTGGCGCCTTGAACGACAAACGTAAACACCAGAGCCTCGACCGTGCGCTCAAACTGGCTTGGCTTCGGGTGTGAGGTGAGGCCGTAGAAGATCCAGGCTGATAGAAAGCCCGGGAGGAGGAACATCAGTAGGGGTGTCGCTTGTGAAAAAAGGCCGTCCATCTCCGCTCGCACACTCCTTGATGAGGTAACCAGGTTGAGCAAATGAGCAGGCAGAAGCGGCTCTCTGCCTGCCACATGGACTCAACTCTACTACGGGTAGAACTTCGCGTCCTTGCCAAGTCGCTCCTTGAACTGTCCCGTCTGATACTTCGGCAACTCAACCGAAGGCCGATACAACTCCAAGGCCCTGGCTTGCTTCACCCGGATGCGGTCCGGTCGCTTGTGTAGGTAGTAGTCCTGCAGGACCGGCACCTTCTTGCTCAGCGAATGCCCGGTGATGAGGGCGACCTCTTCCTGGGGCACGTCGCGGTGGTAGAGCTCGGTGGCGATCGTGTGGCGGAATGCATGGAAGCCGACTCCTTTCGGGAAGCCGAGATCCTTCAAGTAGCTGCTGAACTGGTTGAGCAGCCCTTGGCTGTAGCGCGAGTTTGTCTCCCCCGTCTTCTTGTTCACGCCGGCGGACAAGTGGGGAAATAGGCGGGGGTGGCCGCACGCCTTCATGTCTTCCAGGAAGTCGAGGAAGCCCGCATCCAGAACCGGTTGGGCCAGGGGAATGACCCGCACTGCGGAGTCGCCCTTGAGGCTCTGGCGGCTCCGAGTGCCAACCTTGCCGGCCAAATCCTCGTCGATCGTCTTGCGGATGGAAATGCACCACATTTCTCGCTCCTGGATGATGTCCGCCACTTTGAGTTGGGCCACCTCGCCAACTCGGGCACCGGTATAGAGCCCGATGATTGGCCCCCACCACCGGTGCGGCCATTTCTTGGCCCAGGGGATGAAGTTGCCTGGGTCGAAGATGCGCTGCAGTTCCTCGTCGCTGAAGAGGCGGTCGGGCTTGCTGGTGTCCTGGAGCAAGTCCTTCTTTATTTCGCGGAAGGGCTCCATCGGTGAGACGGGAATGGCCTTGGCTTTGACCAGCATGCTGAAGAACGTGGCGAGGAAGCGGCGGTGCAGTTCCAGAGTCGCGGGCGCCGGCGGCTCGACCTTGATGGCTTGGCCGCGCACGATCAGGTCTTCGGCGGACAAGGACTTGAGCTCTGCATCCGAAGCCGCGCCTGGGGGAGCCCAGCGGATGAGATCCCACAGGCGGTAGATGTGCTGGTGGTCGATGCGAGAGACCCGAATGTCGCCGCAGACGCGTTGCAGAAGGCCCAGCGTGCGGGCGGTGGCCTCGATGGTGCGCGGCCGCAGGTTGCGGCGGGTCATGTCGCGCAGGTAGTCGGCGATCTCTTCCGACAGCTGCCGGCCGGGCGTGGCTATGGGCAGAGGTTCTGGATATCGGGTGCCGTCCTTCCGGACTCGGATGCGCTGCGTTTTCTCGCAGGCGGCTTGGAGAAGTTCTTCCAGGCCGATGAGGGCCTCGCGTCCTCGGAGGCGCACGTTGTTGAACGTGACGCGGCCGACTCGGACGCTGCCAAACGTCAATTCGCCGAAGGGGTGGTCGTTGTATTTCTGTAGCTCATTGGTGAGGTCGTTTGCCATTGCTGTGCTTCCATCGGTAGATGGAAGCTTGATACGTCGGCCTCAAAATTCGTCAATCCAAAATCGGAGTTTTTCTGCGCCTCCAATCATCACCTCAGGCATTGCCGGAGCGGGGTCAAATTAAGCCATGGCTGATGGCCCAACTTAACCTCACAAATTACTCTTGCTCGTATATGCGGCAAGGGTTTCAGACAGGCGAGGGTGGCTCTTCGTTGAGACTTTACTGTAGTGTTTAAAATTAATTAGTTAGCTAAAAACTGAAAATAGCTCAATTTTAAAATGAACGCCAGTTAAATGTTAGCTAATATTGGTTAGTTTATTCTGTTTTAGTTACTTGGCGGTGCTGGAATTGAGATGCAGTGAGGGCTGCCCCGCGTCGGAGCGCCTCGAGCTGTCTCCATGCCAAGATGAGACGTAGGATTGAGCCTATGTCTGATAGAAAACTAAAGCATGGATCACTTTGAAGGCGTGGTATTGGACTTCCTCCGGGCGGACCGTGCGTTGTTCGTCAACAGCCAGTGCTGCATCCAGCTCAACGAGGGCGCTAACCCGGACACTAGCGGCCCGCATTGGTATTGCGACGCTGTGGCCGTGAGCTTCAAGGAGCGGGCTGGCTACCTCTGCGAGATCACCTATGCAGCTCGGGCGCCTTCGCTCCTGGCTCGGTTGAAGTCGTGGAACGAACACTGGCCTGGGGTTAGGGCGGCATTGGCTCGGGATAGCGGTGTGCCGCTGGACTGGGTAGTCAGGCCTTGGCTCTTTGTCCCCGATGCTCATGCCGAGCGGCTGCGTGCCAGCCTGGCAGGGCTCGGCAACCTCCCAAGTCCCCGCATCACGTTTTTAGAAGATGTGGTGCCCTGGCGCTATCGCTCTTGGGATCGAGGCGCTTACGAAGACCCAGCCGAGCAATGAGGAGTCCGGCTTCTCCTGGGCTTGCCCCTTTGGCGCATCCGACGGGAACCCTAACGGCCGCCCTGAAACTTGAAGGTGAAGCGAGCGGCGGATGCGGCGGTCTCGCTGCCGACGGGCACGGGGGTAGCATCCACCAGGGTCAACATGCCATCGGCAACAGGGACCGGGACGCCCAGTGTGAGGTCAATCTCCTTGGACCAGCCACCACCGAGCACGGTCGCCCGGACGATCAGCCGTCCGGCCTGAATGCATTGGACGTCGGCTGGGCAACGGCTGTCCTCGATGACGCGGTCGGGACGCACCCTGGGTCCGTCGACCGCCGCAATTTCTCCCAGCCGCACGGCGCCTTCGATGGGCCGGCTCGCGACTGGACCACCTGCTGCGCATCCTCCAAGCGAGATGGCCACAAGCGAGGCAAGCACCAGTGTTCGGACGAGATGGATTCGTTTCATGGCGGTGGTCATGCTCGCGTGTTGTGGGGATAGAGCTAACGCCTAGCGAGCCAAGCGCATATCGATCGACTTAATGGGATGCAGCATCACTTTACCATGGTGCTCTTGCGGAAGCGCCATGACGGGGCGCTTGCTCTACCGGAACATCCACGAGTCAAAAACTAGTTTTATAAATTGCTTGTGCGAAGGCTCACCATGGTTGTTAGTATTTTTGGAATAACTACGGTGCTGCCCAAGCATTCTGCGCATTTGTTAGCTTAAAAATTGACAGGTGCTTGAATATTGCTTTAATTGATCCCCCTTGTGACAGCTGGAAATCTTGTGGCTATTTCGGTGCTGGTTGATGATGCGAACTTGAGCAGCCTTGGCAAGCTTCTCGTTGAAGTGGGGAACTCCCTCCAAAAGCGTGGCCGGCCATCCGTCTCAACCTCAGACGAGCCTGCCAAAGGAGATGCCACTCTCCCGTTTAATGCCACAGCGCTCCAGGCGATCATCAGCAACCGCCACGGCATCGGCGTGCCGGAAGTGCAGAAGGTCACCAAGGGGCTTTACGAAAAAGGCTTTATCACCTACCCACTCTCCAAGTGCTCTTACCTTCCCGTTAGCCAGCACAGTGACGCCTCGGAAATTCTTTGGGCCATTGCCAGGGCCATGCCGGACCTGATTGGGCTGACCAGTCAAGCGGACCCGAGGATCCACTGCCGGGCGTTCGACGACGGGAAGGTCGGCCCTCACCACGCCATCGTTCCCACGCGTAGTGCGCCGAACATGAGTCAGCTCAACAACATCGAGCAGGACGTCTACCGCACGGTTTGCCTTCAATACATTGCGCAGTTCTACCCCGATTGATTGGGTGGCAGGAACGAAATCCGGGGAGCAATGACATTGTGTGAGTTTATTTTTTAATGGTGCGGAGCGGTTCGCTCCGGCCCATCACTTAAGGCTCCCCCGACTTTGGTCGGGAGAGTCGAATACCTACCTCAGTCGCGGGCATTGTCCCGCGCCTTGCCGACTTCGCTTTGCACCTTGCCGACGCCCTTCTGGAGCTTGCCTTCGACTTCCTGCGTCTTGCTGCCGGTGACCTTGCCGGTGACTTCTTTGATGGTGCCCTTGACCTGGTTCTTGGCGCCTTCGGTGCGATTCTTGTCCATGTTCAACTCCACCAGTAAGTGAGTGCCCGTGAGTGGGCACCGCCACGCTGCGCGCAGACCGGTATGGCTTGGGTGAAGATTGGGCTGGCTTGGCAATGCCGTTTAGGCACGGGGCGGTTTGAGTGCCGACGTCCGCATCCGCACGGCAGCACTCCTGTCAGCGCACACCCATCCACTGCATGGTCCAAGGCCCCCCGGCAGGGCTGGCGCAGCGTGCTTGCTCTCACCAGCGCTGGGCCTCTTAAAGGGACCTTAGCTTCGCTGTCCCGACCGCAAGGACAGGCCTCCTCCTCGACGCTGGCGCTCTGTTCCGGCCCTTCGCTGCGCGCCGCTGCCGCGGTGCTCACTCCCGGGTGCGGTAGGGCCGGACGCTTCGCCTGCCGGTTCCCACGAGGCGCACAACGCGCTGGTGGAGAAGAACCGATGAAGCGCACCCAAGACCGGAAGGCCCAATACCAACTCCAGATGGACGAGGAGGGCATCTTGCTCGCAGCAGCCCACATCCTTGAGCAGCGCCTGCAGCGCCAGGGCCAGATCCGCAGCCCGGAGCAAGCCGGCAGCTACTTGGTCGCCCGCTGCGCCCACCTGTCGCACGAGGCCTTCGGGTGCATCTTCCTCGACACCAAGCACCACATCTTGGCCACCGAGCACCTGTTCACTGGAACCGTCGACGGCTGCGAAGTCCATAGCCGGGTCGTCGCCAAGCGTGCCCTGGACCTCAATGCGGTCGCCGTCATCCTCTTCCACAACCATCCGAGCGGGAATCCGGAGCCCAGCGAAGCCGACCGCCAGGTCACCGAGCGCCTGAAGAAAGCCTTGGGTCTGCTGGACATCCGAGTCCTCGACCATCTGGTCATCGGTGGTCGGCAGCACACCAGTTTGCTCAGCAGGGGGTGGGCATAGCCCACCTCTTCACCTATGCGGTCTGCCGAGGCTAGACTGCCAAGGCAGATGCACATCCATGGAGCAGGAATGAAAGCGTTTCACGTGCGAGGGATTGTCTGGGAGACCGATGGCAAGCGTCCCGCGTTGCCGATGGAAGCCACGGTCGAATGCGAGAGCGAAGAGCACATTGCTGACGCGCTCAGCGATGCATACGGCTGGCTGGTGAGCACCTTCGTTGTCGTAAAGGAGACCGACGGTGACCACATCAGGAACGCAAGTCGGGATTGAAGGATGGCGAGTTGGTCGGTGCCCCTTTGCCACTTCCGCTAAAGTGTCGGACCCTGTTTGAACTGGCGCTCGGAGCCCGAGCGTTCGCTTAGAGGAAGTCGTTGTTGATGGTGTTGAACGGTCTGGTGGTTCTGCTGTTGGCTTTTTTCTCTGTTTCTGGTGTGGCTGCAGAGTGGGTTGGGCGTGCGACCGTCACGGACGGCGATACCCTCACGGTGGCGAAGCAGCGCATCCGCCTGTGGGGCGTCGATGCCCCGGAAAGCGCCCAGCAATGCACCACCAAGGAAGGGCGCTCTTGGCCTTGTGGCCGGCGGTCTGCGGCCGCGCTGGACGGCTATGTGCTGGACAAGACCGTTCGTTGCCAACCCAAGGACACGGACCGCTACGGCCGAGTGGTAGCCGAGTGCTTCGTCCAAGGGCAGTCGGTCAACCGCTGGATGGTGAACTCCGGTTGGGCGGTCGCGTATCGCCAATACGCGACGGCATTCATCGCAGACGAAGCCGAGGCGCGCCAGCAGCGGCGCAACCTCTGGCAAGGGCCTTTCCAGATGCCCGCGGACTACCGCCGCAGCAAGCGGGAGCAGGTCGCACGCCAAGAGCCGGTAGCCACGCAGCCGGCGCCGAGCGGATGCCGCATCAAAGGCAACATCTCCCGTCAGGGCAAGAAGATCTACCACGTGCCTGGGCAGCGGGACTATGAGCGCACGAGCATCGACCTGAGCCGCGGCGAGCGCATGTTCTGTAGTCCCGAGGAGGCAGCTCGGGCAGGGTGGCAGCCGGCAAAGCGTTAAGCCAATGGAAAACGGACCAGCTTTAGTGTCGATGCATAGTTATGAGGGGCTTTATGCTTTGCCAGCTTGAGCCTCAAGTCCATTGACGGAGTCAATGCCGCCATTTGAAGGTAAACACGAGTGAGGTTGTTGCCTTAAAGCACAAATTGTGCTATATTGTCAATAGCGGAAATTTGCTGCTCAGCGATAGAGGTAACTTCTTGCCATGGTCACCAAGCCGACAAAAAAACGAGCCGTCGCCAAGCTGCCCAAGAAGCAGGAACTGGATCTATTCAGGCGGTCCTTGGAGAAGGCTGGCCAGCTCCAGATAGGAGCGGAGCCTCTCAAGCCCGGCGTGACACATGTTGTCGTCGAAGGCGTGGACGGCGAGGTTCTAGTTCGTCGTCGTTTTTCAGCCATTTGACAACTCAGCGCCCTTAGGCGCCGAGTTTTTTATGCGCACGACACTGGCAAGCAAAGCGTAAGCGCTCCAACACGCGTCCACCGTCGGGAGTTTCTACTACTTGATGGGTTACGTGAGCCAGCGCCTCGTCATCCTCTTCCGGCGAAAGGTCTGTAGCGATAGCTGAGATAGCCGAGAAATGACGAGCGCGATTAGGAGCTGGAGCGATCTGGTTGCTTCGGACAAGGCTGCCGACAAATTCCATTACTTCATTCTCGGTAGCCACCGAGTCCGGTAACGCACTCATGATGGCTACGCTCTCTTTATCGGCAGGCGTTAGAGCGCGTATCGCGGGTGCCATCGAAAGGCGTCCCAGCAGCACGCCTTCGGGTGTGATGGCTTGAACGCCTTCAAGGTAGTCCGCTCCAAGGCCGGTGATGTTGATGGTGCGTGGG
Organism: Xanthomonas sp. 1678; assembly: GCF_031455575.1. NCBI lineage: Bacteria > Pseudomonadati > Pseudomonadota > Gammaproteobacteria > Lysobacterales > Lysobacteraceae > Xanthomonas > Xanthomonas sp. 1678. The sequence goes on from NZ_JAVDSZ010000003.1 coordinate 227,788, forward strand.
TAGCTGGCCTCGATCAATTCACGGCCGCCTAGTTGCAATGCGCGCAGCTCGATCGGCACAGACGTCTTTAAGCCGGTTCGACCTCGCAGATCCGTTATGGCATCATCGCTGGGCACCCAACGATTCCTGGGGGCACTTACAATGGCTCCGGCTAACCGCGACTTGGGACTGAGAATGGCGGCACTGCCCAACATGAAGCCATGCGCGGCGAATGCAGCCCGCGTTGCCGCCTGCAGGCTAGCATCGCCGGCAGATTCGATATCCATCACTCGGCCTAACGCCTGAAAGTAGCGCGGTGTGTCCGGTGCCTTGCGAACCGCGGAGAACAGCAGCTGTGCGGCCTTTTTAGTTGCATTCCACAGCGTCTTTTCATTCTTGGTCTTAGCAGCCGCGAACAGAAGGCGGATCAGATCGTAGAAGCAGCCGGTGAAAATCTGCCCAAAATCGTGAAATTCGTCGTTCGCGGTTGGCATGTGCCAAGTCAGCTTATTGAGGGCGTGTCGGGGTGAATTGCCCGGACCGGCCAGCCATGCTAACTGCTCGCCCCAGGTTTCAACATAGTTGAGCTTATCCAGCACCTTGGGGCGGGCGAGATCGCGTCGGATATCGGTATCGGCCAGAGCGGCAAGCAGGGCGATGCAGTCGGCGAAGGATTCGTGGAAAGCCGCCACTTCCAGATACTTCGAACTCCATAGGTCCGGTCGCAACGCATCAAGGATGGCGTGTCCTGTTTCATGGGCTACGACATCGGTGCTTGCGCCAGTGTAGTGGAGCTTACCTGCCTTCCTAACTTGGCAGAACACCAGCTTATGGCCATCGTAGTAAGCATTGGCCTGGTTACCCAGCACCAATACCACTTCCAGGGTTTTGAAGTCGCTGGACCTAGGCCACTTCGCCAGAGGGCCATCTATCTTTTCGAACACCGCCAAGGCCCGATAAGAGGACTCGCGCACCTGCCATGCCAACCACTCCTTGGTGCCGACTGGGTAGGGGCTCTGTTTGGGTAGGTTGGCGATGCGCAACTGCGCCGACTTGGCGGGACGGTTTGCTATAGCGGGTTGCGTGCGTGCAGTATTGAACTTGGACGCACGCGGGTCGTTTGGAACATAGTCAATCGGCATGGCGGCAATCCTTCCTTGAATGTGGTGGTCTTGGCTCCCGCTGAGTGCGAACGCTCAGAGTGGCGCAATCTTGGCCGCGAACAAGGCTGTAACCGCAGCAAATCCTTTTTTGGTCGGGTGTAGCTCGTTGGCCCACCATTTTTCGTTGGGTTGTAAGGTCGTACGCAAGTTCAAGTAGTGCACATGCGGAAATTCGCGGCTTTTGGCTACCGATTGGAGCATGGCATTGAATCGATCGATTATCTCCTGCATGAGGGTCAGGCGTTGGGGCATGGCCATATAGCCTTTCAAGCGAAAGCCGGGCTCGAGCCACGGGCCGGGTAGGAACCAGAATCCACCGGCAAATCCACGCCCATCGGGCACGGGGTAGTCGTAGCCGTGCAGCACGATGGGCACAGGGCTGCCCAGCATATCGGTGCAAACCTTGGTAATGGCTGAGAGAATGCTGACATAGGCGTAATGCAGGCGCTCATTGATCACCCCATCGATGACCTTGTTGTTGAGTCCTGCGATGTTTGAGTTTGCGTGGTTGAGCAGCATGCCCAATTCGATCTCCCCGGCGATGTCGTTGCCGCCGCCGGAGAGCAGGATGGCTTTGGGGGTATCTCCGCGACGAATTACCTTTTCGATACGACGCACCAGATCGTTCAGCTGAGATCCGGAATAGGCCATGTCTTCGACCCGGTCGCCTGCTTTGGCCACGGACTCTACGTCATAGCCGAAGTCATCTTCCAGGCCTTTTAAGATGTCATTGAAGGGGTAGTCAAACCAGGAGTCGCCTTCTGCGATCAAAGTGCCGATGCTGATGCCGGACCGGATTGAGGCAGAGGCTTCCTTGGCATAGGCACTGACGTCAGCGGATTTAATGGCCGCCTTGCGCCGGGCTGTTGCCGGTTTGCGTCGTTTCAAGATTTCCGACGCCAGTTGCTCGCCGGTATCCAATGCGCTCCTCAGATCGTTCTTGCGAGTCATGCTTATGCTCCTCACTGATGTTTGTTGGCACTGATTGTCTTGAGTGCTTGGGTGGTGCGGATCGCATGAGTGGTTCCTGCTTTTTGCCTGCCCTTGAATCCCCGAACAAGACAGATGATCGACATCGACCTTTTTTGTTGGCGGTGGTATTTGCGTATGCTGGGAACACTAAGGCAAGTCGCAAGCGCCATCGGAAAAATTGTGTGGGGCGATCGGGCTGCCCCTGGCGCGGTGCAAGGTCACTGTTATACTGAATCGGCTGCCGATGCAAGGTGGGGGGGGCGGTAGACTCTGCCCGATTGAGGTGGAGACCATACCCAGGTGGATGGGACGCAACGCATGGACACAACGATGACCAATCAGCCCAGGCCGGGTGCCTTCTACATGGTCGTATCGGACATGGAGAGCAACAGGCAGCCCTGCGGCGTGAGATTCGACAACCTCCGTCAGGTGCTGTCACCACCGCGTGTGATCCTGCGTCCAGAAGAAGGCGGCTTTCCTTCAATGCTCGAACAACCGCAGATGACCTATGACCCCAGCGCAGGCCCCGAACCTCGTGATCTGGAGCCAGGGTTCGGCGGTTACTGGTTGGTGTCCGAGCGACTCCATGACGTCATGTGCTCGGTTGATCCCAGTGCCTTTGCGTTCACCGAGGTGGATTACCGCTTGGTCGATGGCATCAAGGGCCCACGTCACTTCCTGTGCGACGTGATTCGAGAGCTGGATGCTTTGGACGAAGAGTCATCGCGGCTGAAGGTCAAGGTCGATGACGAGTATGTGCGTGGGAAGTTCTATTCTCTGGGTGGGGGAGCCAGCCTTGCCTTCCGGCATGAGGTGTTGGGGGAGTCGCACGTGTTCCGGGTGCCATTCAACCCGTCCGTGTTCTGCGATCGAGAGTTCAAGGAGGCGGTTCACGATGCCGGGATACCCGACGACGCAGAAGCCAGCGGCATCTCCTTCATTGACGTATCGGATATCTGATTCCACCAGGCGACAAGGAAGGATCCTAGGCCATGCCGGACAAGCCCCTCTTCCAACCGCACCACGCCATCGAGCAGCAGGCGTTTACTCGTGATCCTCTGCTGCAGGCGCTTGTGGACTCCGGGCGGTTCAATAAGGATGCGGCCACCAACCTGATCAATTTGCCCAACGACAAGGCACTTGCTCACGCCATCGGGGTTACGCCGCATACGGGCCGCCCCATCAAGGAATATGGCCTTGGTTTGAAGGATGCCCTGGAGGACTTGGCTGCCACGAAGGATGGCCAGGCGGCGTTGAGGGCAGATCCGGACGCCTTAGATCGAGTGGCCCTCAAGGTTCAGCGATTGAGCGACACCGCGCAGGTGGCGCTCATCAATGGCGACCTGCGCACGAACATTGCGCTGGGGCAGACGATGGACCAAACGCGGGCTGTCACCCAGGCATTCTTCGGTGACCCGAACGGCTACGCCGTCCAAAACGCGACGCAGTTGGACGCATACGGCCAGGCCAGCGCCAATGCGCGCCAGTGGAGCGGGGTGACACACAACGAAGGCCGCATCGTTTCTACCTTGCAGCACTTACACGGCTCGGGACAGCCGCTGCTGGGAGGCGGCAACCTCGATCTTCAGCGCCATGGGCTGTCCCAGGCCATTTCGAGCGCTTACCACGACGGCCGCTTGACCATGTCGCCGGGCGGCGTTGCTGTGGTCGAGAACACCTTGGGCGAAGAAGCCGCACGCAACCTCCGTGTGCCGCGCGGACAGCGTGGCGAAGTCGCGATGCAACTGTTGATGGGCGAGGCGTCCGCCCGCGGCCTGACCCGTGCCGGCGGTCTCCTGGCCACGGGCGCGGATGCGGTGATGACGGCACGCACCGCCTCGGCGTTGATGGAGCAGGGCAACACCACCGCCGCGCAGTCGGAGGTTCAGCACGCCATTGCGCGCAACGCGGGCGGCTGGGCCGGCGGCGCGGCCACCGCGGCCGCGCTGGGCAGCAGCAGTGGGTTTGTGCCCGCGGCGTTGGTGGTGGGCGACGCTGTCTTGATGAGCAAGGCCTTCGACAAGGCCGTCGACCTCAAAGACAACCGCGACATTTTCCACCAGACCGACAAGGCGGGGGTGGACTGGCAGTTCAACGGACGGGATTGGGAGCGCCAAGGCGCATTCGACCGCACGCCCGACGGGCGCGACAGGCCCGCACAGGCACCTGTAGGAGCCAGCTACATCAAGTCTCAGGAGCTGGGCGCCATGGCAAATGCCAAGGCTGCCGAGTTCGCGCTGGGCAAAGCGCCTCCACCGCAGGATCCGTTTAACCTGCCGGCCCAGCCTGGCGATCGAACTGGGTTGGACAACCAGAACTGGCATCGCAATCCGACCACCGAGTCCTGGGAGCGCCAGGTCAAGACCGGCGTGACGGGCGCCAACGATCAGGGGGTCTATGCACCGCAGACCGCTACCCCGGCGCAGGCGCTGCGCCTGAACCAGGAAGCCCTGGGGTGCATCGAGAACAACATCGCCACCGGCCGCGAGGCCATCGCCCAGGCCTACCTGGAAAGCCATGCCGCCCAGTGCGGGCAGGACTACGGCGTGGGGATGCCGGCGGCAGTGGAGAGCGCTCGGGCCAAACAGGATCATGTGCAGGGACACGACGGCCAGATCTACCAGCGCACTGCTGAGGGACAGTGGGCGGGCAAGGGCGGAGTGGCCGCCGGCAACCTGGCGGTGGAGCTGGAGCTCACGAACCAGATGCGCCAGCCGTCGCTGGAGCGCGCCCAGGAAACCCTGGCGGCCATTGAGGCTCGCCCCGCGCCTACATCGGCGCAGATGGAGCACAACGAGCTCCTGCATCGCTACCGGGCCGCCGGCATCGACCTCAACGCCCAGGAGAACAACCTGCAGGCCGTGGAGCTCGCCACCCAGCGAACGAAGGAGGCGGAAGGCCTGACCGGTCCTACGATGCAGCAGCTGAAGCCGAACGAGCAGGGGCAATACGGCTACGACAGCCCGATTGCCCATTACCAGGTCGGCCAGGACGGGATGGCCCACCAGGTCGCGGTGACCACCTCCGAGGAACTGCGCCAAGCCAAGGCCGAGTTGGGCCAGCCCGCCATGGCGCGCGTGCCGACGCTGGGCGCGGTATCGGTCACCGCGCCAGGCCGCAGCAAGGAGCAGGAGGCCGAACCGGCTCAGGAGAAGAGGGCGCAGGGTCCGATGCTGGCCGACAACCCCGCGCACCCTGACCATCCCACCTACCAGACCATCCATTCCTGGGTCAGCGGAACAGGGAACTGGAACGAGGAGGAGAGCCGGAACGTCACGGCTGCGCTCTACAAGCAGCAAACCGAAGACCCATTGGTGAAGCGGGTGGACCGGGTCACCGGCGCGCTGGGCAAGGACGGGGCCGAGAACGTGCTGGCGGTCTACGCGCCGTTTGGCGACAAGCTGCCGATGTTCCATGCCCGGGTTGATGGACGCGAGGCGGCGCAGCAGCCGGCGGAACAGAGCCTGCAGCAGGCGGAGGTCATTAAGCAGGATCAGGTGCGCCAGCAGCAGCTAGAGATGAGTCAACAACAAAATACACAAGTTCAAATAGGACCTAGCAGGTCTTTTTGAAAAATCGGTCATATAGATAAATGGGAGCGGCGGCGTCATGTGGATTTGCGAAGGCTCAAGAATCGACTGGACCGCTGTGGCCGCCATAATCGCACTGATGATATGGATGGTCGATGGTTGGCGTCGTCGCAAGGAAAGGACTGCTACTCGTCGCCTTCTCGCGCAGATCATGACCACGCCGGTTGGCGTAGCTCAAATCGAAATCGCTCAGTTCAGAACGCTGGTTGTTCCATCAGCTGAAGATCAGTCGATACTCTTAGGGCTTATAAATAGCCAGGAGGCGCGTAGAGATTTTGCAAAAAAGGCTTTTCAAGTTAAATTTGAGCTTCCCACGCAGTTCTTCGATAAGGCCGATGTGTTCGGGCAGTTCACATCAAATCGACTGGCTTGGGCTTTTTCGCAAACCACTCGTTTACATACAATGTGGAGGCTCTTCGCAGAAACATCCGATCAGGCCGGCGACGATGAAATGCATGAAAAACTAAAGCATGCGCTTGTTCAAATAAAAGAGACTGAACAAGCAATCGGTGAGGCTTTCAATGCCGTTCTTAGAGACGGTCGAGCATCTCGTTGGATCTGATTTTATGGGCTGGGATGCTAATTATAGGGAATATGGAATATGCCAATCTCGTTTTCTTTCGACGGCGATGACGTTGCCTGGACGCAGCGCTTTGAGTCGCCGACCATTTACCTCGATACATGCGGTGTGCGCGAGATTGCAAAGAGCGACGAACTCTCCGCAAGGTTCGCGGAAAGCCTCAAAGCGCACGGTGGCACTTGGTTGCTCTCGTCCTTATCAATAAGCGAATTCGCGCACTTCGCCGATCCCCGTCACGTTGAGCGGGCGGAAAGGCTGCTTGCTCAGGTAGTGCCTCACGTCTACTTCTTTTGGAGCGATCCGGCTGATATGCGAGATCGTCGGGGAGAGACTGACCCCGCCAAGCGCGCGACACCACCGGCCGATCATCGGAACATGGATTACTTCTCGCGCCGGTGGGCGCAGGCGCAGTCGTTCATTGGCGCCTTCAGTGGAGTCTTCCAGTTGGCCCACGAACGACGAATGGAAATGGCGGAGGCCTTGGACGAAATCGCTGATAAGTTGGTGGTGACCATGACTCAAAGCCGGCAGCTTCTTACCTACCGGAGCCGAGCAAAGGCAGCGCATCCCAAGGATGGCCGCAGCCGCAAGCAGATTATTTCCGGGGAACTGCTGCGAGTTGTAGTGCTCGACCCAAAGGCAAAGTTCACGCGCAACGACGCTATCGACCTAATGCATGCTGTGGATGCGGTGGACTACTGCGACCTGGCGCTGTTGGATACTGTATGGGCAAAAAGGGTTCAGTCGCTTCGCGACCGCATTGCCCAGTCGGGCGTCACCATGCCCTTGGCCCAAGCGTTTTCCATGGGCAAGGACGGTGTCATAAGTTTCCTAGAGGCGCTCGAACACTGGCGCTCTCCACAACCGAAGGCTTGAATATGCAGGCATTGTTTACGAAGAAGAAGGGGCGCCTGTCCCCATAGGAAGAGGCCATCGCGGCCGCTCATGTGTTGCTAGACAGTGCCCAGGGAGGCCTCGACGAGAGGGCTGCCGACAGGCGTCTGCGCGAGGAAGTGGCGCTCCAATGGTCCTGCATGACGTGCATTCAATACCTGCCCTGGCAGGAGGCGTAGGCTGCGATCGACGCGTTGCCTGATCAGTGGGAAGAGAATGGACGCGCGCTTTCGTGACGCTCTTACTTCCCTTAAAAGCCTGTATTAACTCTTGGTCGTGCTTGCTCGGGTAGAGCTTGATGAGGTCGCGCATCATCTTATCCGCCCCTTTTGAATCGGCGTGGATGTCGATCCTTGAACCAATCGTTCCATAGGAACTTCACAATGGAGACCTTGATGCCGGTTCCGGATGGTGGTGTGTCGCTATCTTCGTATTGCGGCTGGGGACGGTCAGAGAAAAAAATTTGATCGGCTCCGCGTCCCTTTAAGGCATTGCATATCCAAAGGCAAGAAAATTTTGTAGACAAATTTTATAGGACTAAGGGTGGGGAAAATCTGACCTATGACTTTCGAGTGAGCTATGGAGATTTGATTCGTCGCACGGCATGATGGCTCAAGGGGAAGGACTTCGCGCTATCGGCGTGAGGTGGTCCATACCCCATCTTCCCAGCGTAGAGGATATCCATGAGCTACACCGCCGAGATCAGCAGAACAAGTCCGACCGCTTTTCTTTTCCTGGTCGACCAGTCCGGCTCAATGCAGGAAACGATGGGAAATGGAAAGTCAAAGGCCCAATTCGTGGCAGACGTGCTCAATCGGACCCTCGCTACCCTGATCACGCGATGCACCAAGTCCGAAGGCACCCGTGACTATTTTGAGGTCGGCGTGCTGGGTTACATGGGCAGCTCCGCGGAGAATGGGTTGACAGGCGGCCTTGCCTCAGCCGTGCTCCATCCCATCTCCCAGATCGAAGCCAACCCGCTTCGGGTGGAAAATCGCACCAAGCGGGTGGACGATGGTGCCGGCGGCTTGGTCGACCAATCCATCAAGTTCCCGGTATGGTTTGAAGCCAAGGCATCGGGCGGCACCCCCATGTGCACGGCCATCACGGCCGCGGCGGAGCAACTGGTGGCTTGGTGCGATGCGCACCCTGACAGCTATCCTCCGACCGTCTTGCATGTCACCGACGGCGAGTCGACAGATGGCGATCCGGAGGCGCTGGCGAAGCAACTCCAGCAGATCAGCACGAACGATGGCAATGTGCTGCTGTTCAATCTTCATGTCAGCACCAGCGGCAGCGATCCGGTCAAGTTCCCGACCTCTGATGCGGCTTTGGGCGACGCCTATGCCAAGCTGCTGTTCCGTATGTCTAGCGCCTTGCCGCCACACTTGCAGAGGGTCGCGGAGGAGAAGGGCATCAAGGCCACGATGGAGTCCAGGGGGTTTGTGTTCAACGGCGAGATTACCGAGATCGTGGACTTCTTCGACATTGGAACCCGGGCTGCGCAGCTGCGCTGATTATGGCACTGACCTTCCTCTTTCAGGGGACTGTGCCCAAGCACGTTGAGTCGCCTGACGACAACGAGGATGCCTATCTCGCGGACCCAGAGCGGGGCCGTGTGGTGGTGTCCGATGGAGCATCAGAGTCGTTCGACGCTCGGAACTGGGCTCGGTTGCTCGTAGACCGGATGATGGAAGAAGAGCTGTCACCGGAGGCTGTAGCCAGTTGCTTGGAGGGCTATGAAGCTTTGCATGACGCTAGCCGCCTTTCTTGGTCCAAAGCGGCTGCCTACGAGCGCGGCAGCTTTGCGACGCTCCTTATCGCCCAGGACCATCCCGAACGGAACGTGGTTCAAATCACCGCGGCGGGCGACAGCTTGGCGGTGTGGGTTGATGGGGGGCAATTGCTGGCTTCTGCTCCGTATATACATTCCGAGCAGTTCCAAGAGAAGCCCTTGCTTTTAGCGACTCGCCTCTCCTTGAACGCTGCGGGCGACGAGCAAGCCAGCATTTGGCAATGGGGTTACGAAGAGCAAGGTTACCGGTTGCTGCTGTGCATGACCGATGCATTGGGTGCTTGGCTCTTGGCCCATCAAGAAAAAGAAGACCAATCTGCACTGGAAGCGCTTTGTGGAATCCGAGAGGTTGAGGAGCTTGTGGAACTGGTGGATCGGGAGCGCGGCGCCGGACGCCTTCGACGCGATGACTCTACATTGGTCATCGTTTCCGTTACCCGGTCTTAGGGTGTTTGACGATGGTTTACCCATCCTTGGAGCAATACAACGAGGCCCTTCAGTCGCCGCAGTTTGTCCTGCAAGACCCAGAGCTGAAGCAAGGAAAGCTGAAAACCACAGGCCTGGGACTACCGTTGGCACTTTGCGGCGGGTTTGCGCTGACCTACACAGTGACAGTGGGCACCAAGAAGTTCGCGCTGCGCTGCTTTCACAAGGAATCGCGCGAACTGGAACGTCGTTACCAGGCGATTTCGGCTCGTCTGAAGCAGCTCAATAGCCCTTACTTCTTGCCGTTTGAGTTCAACCCCAACGGCATTCGTATCCAGGGCAATGCGTATCCCATCGTCAAGATGGCTTGGGCCAGCGGGCGCACGCTGGCCGAGTTCCTCGAAGCCGAGCATCGCAACATCGAAGCGCTCCGGAAGTTGCGTAGCGCCTTAGCGGCTTTGGCCGCATTTCTTGAGAACAACAACCTTGCTCACGGCGACATTCAGCCGGAAAACGTCATGGTCAGTGCAGATGGGGCCACCGTCCAGCTGATTGACTACGATGGTATGTTCGTTGAGCCCCTCAACGGGGCTAAAGCAACCGAGTTGGGACAGCTAAATTTCCAGCATCCTCAGCGTTCAGCAAATAACTTCAGTCCCACGCTGGATCGATTTTCGTTCCTCACACTAGACGTCGCACTTCAAGCGCTGATGGCTTCGCCGAAGATCTGGGCTACGTCCCGATCCGAGCCCAGTGCTGTAGTGTTTCGCCGCAATGATTTTATCAACCCCGGCGCTTCCGCTGTGTTCCAAGAAGCGGTGGCTATTGCTGGACTCAAGTCACACGTTGAGAACCTGGGAAAGGTCGCAGCGGGCATTTTTGCAGGCATTCCGTCACTGGCGGATTTCCTACAAGGCAAGGGAATCCCGATCGGACCAATCACCATCCGTCCCAACAATGCGGTGGTGGTTTATCAGGGGCCCTACGTGGTTTGCGATGCCACCAACTATGCTCAGGTGCTGGGTATGGTGGGCAATCGCGTCGAGTTAGTGGGAAAGATCCATTCGGTTAAAAATGGATGGACCAATACTAAGAACAAGAGGCCATACGTCTTCGTTAATTTCTCGGATTGGAGAGGGGAATCGGTTAGATTGACAATTTGGGTGGACGGCATTGATGCAATTAAACCGCATGTTCCTGACGCATCGTGGGTAGGGCGCTGGGTGTCCGTGGCGGGCTTGGTGAATCCTCCCTACAACAAGAGTGGTTACCCCAGCCTATCCATCACTATCACGGCACCTGGCCAGCTTCAGCAGTTACCCGAGAAGGACGCCAGGTTCCGTCTTGCCGTGGCTGGAAGACCAGTTGCTGGTGGTGTGCCGGCCAGCAACACCCGCAATAGCGACATCCTCGTCGATATGGGGGTTAAGGGATCTTCCGGAACAAAGTTGCCGCCGCCTCAACCACGCTCTCCACCTCCCGTTCAATCACGCAACCAGCAACTTCTAACCGGGATGCAGCGTCAAACCCCGCAGGTCTCTGCGCCTCCGCGGCACGCGCCTACACGTTCCTTGCCTCCCCGTCCCTCGCCGCCGGCAGCACGCCCGGCGTCTTCTTCCAAAAGTGGATGCCTCTCCCTGTTGATCCTGGGAGGCCTGTTGCTCCTGTGGCGACTTGTTGCGGGGTAGGTCGCTTACAGAGAGACCTTGCGCGTTGGTAGAGCGTGCTTCAGACCTTAGAGGATGGACACTCATGGAATTCGATTGGTCCCAGCTTCCCCTCGCCAATACCCCTTGGCGCATCCAGGTCGTGGCCGACATCCTCCCGATCCTGATTCGCCGAGCGAAGGAAGGCCGGCCTATCTTCTACGGCGAGTTGGCCGAGCAACTGGAGTCGGAGTTCAGGCACGAGCCAAAGGCTCGCAAGACGGTATACGGCCCAGCCATTGGCGCCGTTGGCCAGGCCATCGAACTACTCGGTCAGCAGCCCGAGTGGCACGGGGAGCGTATTCCTCCGATCAACACCATCGTGGTGAGCAAGGAAACCGGCTATCCCAGCACAGGGGCCGATGAAATTGCCTATTATTTCTTCGGGGACAACGGCGCCGGCATGGCCGCGGACCGGCTCTCTTACCTCGATGCCGCCATGAATGCGGTCTACCACTACGGCAAATGGGATCAGATCGCTGCGGCCCTGGGTGTGGCCCGGTTGGAACCCGCGGCTGGCGAAGTCCAGGCGGACCAGGGCGAGGTGCTGCCGCTACCACGAGTCCAGGCCGGCGGCGGCCCAGAGAGTGCCGAGCACCAGGCGCTGAAGCTCTGGGTGCGAGAGCATCCCGAGGAACTGCTTGACTTCGGTGTCTTTGAGGCTGGCACAAACGAAGCGGTGTTGAGCAGTGGCGACCGGCTGGACGTGTTGTTCGACAATACTCGTCGGCGTTTGGCCGTAGAAGTGAAGACCAGCAAGTGCTCGGAGGATGAGCTCATGCGTGGCGTTTACCAGTGCGTGAAATACCGGGCCCTCCTGCGCGCCGAGCAGTTGGCGACACGCCAGATACCCAACGGTGAGGCCGTGCTTGTGTGCCCAAGGGCACCTGGCAGGAAGACCAAGGCGCTCATCAAACGCTTGAATGTGAACTTCCACAGGGTGCCTGTGGATGCTGAAAAGAAAATTTTGAGGCGGCGATGACGAACGTAGACACGCTGGAGAACCGCATCCGACAGATCGATGGGTTCATTCGGGCTCTGACCAGTGAGGCGCATTTCCTAGACGAGAGAGCATACTTGCTCAAGCCTTTGGTTCTCGATGAAGAGGTGAAGGCGGCGATGAAGACCAAGCTTGATAAGACCCTAGGCGCAGGTCTTTGGAACCACTTGACGCCTTTGCTTGGCCAAGATCTCATCCGCGAGTTGGCTCGTTTGTTCCTTGATAAGGGGGACAAGACTGGCAGCCTCACCAACATCTGGCGCAAACTGCAGGTGCCCGGGATACGGGAGCACTACCGCACAAGTTATGGCGGCATGTTTGACTCCTTTCAGGATAGCCCCACGGAATACGTCAGCGAGGGGACCAGGGAGGAGTGGCGCCAGCGAGATCGTGACGAAAACATGGCCCAGTTCGATGAGAGATGGAGCGCGGTCAGTCAAGCCATGAAGGAACTGGAGATAGATCCTGTAGCCATTAGCGTCAGGACCTTTAGAGACAAGCATCATGCGCACTGGGAGATGCAGAAGTTGGGTGAAGAGCCCAAACCATTCGACATCAGCACTCTGAACCTGACATACCAAGGAATCTTTGATTTTGGCGACCGATGCCTGAAGCTTCTTTCGGAGCTCGGCCTCCTGCTGACCCATCACTCTTGGGATCCCAATCAGTTCTCTGATATCAGCTCAGAACAGGGGCGGGCCCTTTGGATGACACTGGCAAAATGATGACTGCAGGACCTATCAATCGAACTTTTTGGCTTTGAAGGGGAAGATCACGCAATGACTAACTTCGTCTTCGCCCGACGCGACTTACAAAAGCGGATCGATCGCCTTAAGGGAGTCTTGTCCGAAAACCAAATTGTGGAAATTGTAAGCCGGCTGAATGCGCCCGGTTGGAACCGGCTGCCAGCGATGTGGGAGGTAGTCGTTTTGGACGCGTTCTCCCAAGAGGCTAAGCTTAGGCACGAAGTCCCGCTTCCAAGTGGCAGGAGGCCTGACCTTGAGTTGACATACTCTTCTCCGAACGGAGAAGTGTTGCTTGTTTCTGGAGATGTCTTAGCTGTCTCTGACAAGGGGCTGGATGAGCAAAATCCGGTGGATGTTCTATTTGAGACGGTCCCCGAAATCGCGCGAAAGCATGGCGTCGACCCGGTAAAGCTAAGCTATAAGGTCGAAGGAGAACGTATTGGCCGCTATGGGGATGGCAGGATGCAACTGGCTCTTCCAAAACGCGGTGAGTTGATCGAACTTCTCCGCGCTGAAGTTGCCGCTTGGCTTTATGGCGTGCGCCAAGCGCCAGAAGAGCAGCACGTTTACAAGCCAGTAGACGAGAGCTTGAGGTTTTCGATTGCATATGATCCGAGTGCATCTTCCGTAACAGGCAGTTATCTAAGCTACGACGTTGCGGCTTCTCGGGAGAAGAATCCGCTTTATAAGGCGCTGAAGGCTAAAAAGGATCAGCTCATTGGCGCGCCAGAGCAGGCGCTTAAACTTTTGGTCGCTTGCGATGGTGACTCGGCCCTTTTGCACAATATTTCTTCCTCGTCACGGACGCCCGGAACCTATAGTGCACTTCAAATCGTCGATCACTTCCTTTCGAAGCACTCTGGCATAGACGCTGTCGCCTTGATAAGTGTAGAGGAGCGTAGAACGGCCCTGGATCCAAAGACGTATCGGAAGCTAAGGTTCAACGTCAGTGTGAAGGGTAGGGAGCTGCCCGGCGACAAATTTTCAAAGAACTATGCTCTTTTGGATGGGTTGATGCGCGGGGCTATGAAGCACTTTCCTGCGCCGCAGAAGGCGCCTTATAACGCAATTCGGAGATGCCTAGAGCCTGGTGTTGGTCACAGTCAAATGGGGGCGTATCAATTGACAGTAGAGGGTGGTAATGTGAGTAAAGTAAGTATTTCTTCGCGTGGTTTAATGGGTCTTATTTCTGGTGCCGTGACGCAAAAGGAATTCATCATCGCGCATGAACGTCCAGGATCACCAAGCATAGCAAGCTATTTCTCCGATGCTTTGGCTCAAGGGAGGATGATTGTCGGGATAGAGATAGAAGAGATGGATGGCTTGGACGACGACTACTTCACGATTCATTTTGGGGATGCTGATGCGGCCATTTCACCATTCCATGCTTGATACCGGAATAAATTCCGGAAAATTCCGTTATATATGTTGTTAAAATTTAGGACGAGACTGGCCTGAAGTAGCCTCTGCTGGAGATGACCGAACCGTCGCCAACCTCAAGCCCGAGAATGCGCAAGCGTCGCTAAACTAAAAAATGGGGCGGCAAGGAAGAACTGTTCGAATTGCTGGACGACGAGCAGCATACCTTTTACGAGCATAGGAAAGCCGCATGAGAAGCCCATGGCCCGCAAAGCGGAAAGCCAAGATCCCACCGCAGAAGAAGGCCATCGTGGCCGGACAACTCTTCCTCGACTTGGTGGAGGAGAGGATCGACCCGCAAGATATGGGGCGCCGCTTGCGCGAGGAAATCGGCCTTCAATGGACTTGGCTTTCTTGCATGCAATACCTATCGGGCAAGGAAGCGCTGGCGGTCTTTCAGGCGCTGCCGCCTGGTTGGGAGCAAGGAGGGCGTAATCGCCTGCAGATGCTGTCTGCCTCTTTGTTGGCGGCACACACCGTGGCAAACCTTCGTAGCGACGGGCGAGCGCTGTGTGCAAGTGACCTAGCTGCATGCCTGAACGGTGTGGACTTCGCAGCTGAGCTGGAACGTCACGTGGCCGCAGGCCAGGTATGACCGAGCTCACGTTCACCGCACCCAGCTATGCCTTCCTGCTGTCCACCATGCCGTGCTGGAAGTGCAGTCAAGCCACGTCCGTCATCACCGTGTGGGTGCCTTCCTTCATTGATACCGGGGACATAAAGAAGCCCGAGGACGAGCCTGAGGCGGGTGGGACGTCGACGCTGCGCTACATCCATGCCCTGGAAGATCAGGTGGCGGCACACGTGCGAGATGTGGCCCCGTGGCTCAAGCCCGGGCGCTCGGGGACCGCTAACACTATCTACTGGGCTAACCACTGCGGGATGTGTGCTGCCATCCAAGGCGATCACTTTGTGCTCGGCGTCAACGGCCCGTTCTTTCCGCAGACCCGTGCCCAGGCTGACGCACTTCAGGTCATCCCTGGCCGTGGGCCCCTGGCGGCCAACTCCTCGGCCGCGCAGTCGGGCTGGATGGACTGGATTGCCGAGCGGATGCGGGGAGGGATCTAAGAATGTGGGAGTGGCGCCAGCGGCGAGCATGGGGAACCAAGAAGATGCGGCAAGAGCTAGAGGAGCGGTTCTTGAACTACGCTCGTGTCTTTCGGGGGGGCGTGGGCTGAAGCACTTCCGAAATGCCACCGAACAATCGCCCAACCTCTACGTTTATTTCGCTAGGCGGCACGCCGGCTACGTCCACGAGTGGGTGGTTGAAGGTACGACCGCAATTGTCGGGCACTTTGCAGTGGTGAAAGAGCTGGAGGGGAAGGGGTTCGGCGAACCGCTTCTGCGTGGCTTCGCTGAGGCAGCCCAGCGCGAACTTGGGGTGGTGAAGATCGTCTTCCGAGTCCGCAAGCACTCCTTGGCTTATGAAAAAAGCTGTTTGTGCGAGTGGGAGCAGCCCCCACAGGACGCATTGTCGACGGCATCCCAGAGTGGGTGTGGACGCTCCCATAAGCGCAAGGTGTCGCGGCTATTGAGACATCGCTGGGGCATGGTGGGTGGGCTACCCTTGGAGTTGTTGCCATGGCTTTCGATGTTGAAAAGTTGAACCTGTTAGAGAAGGTGCGCGATTTTCGCTTTGCTCTCGCATTGTTGGCGTTTGCTGCGCTCGCGGATGTGTTCCTGGTGTTGATGACGGGATCCAACCTGTGGGCCTTTGAGTGGAACGACATTGCCTCGCGCCCAGGTCCCTGGTTGTTATTGGTCCTTGCTTATAGCGTGATGATGACCGTGGGCGCTGGGTTGATTTCTTCCTCCGCAATGGCCGTGCTGGAACTGTTTGTGCCCAAGATTCAGCACTGGCTGGGGGGGGGCGACACACCGCAGAACCCAGACCCGCTGCGGTATGTCCATCGGTGGGAGGCCGAGAAGGCGTTGGCCCAAGTGGCCGAGTCGGCCGGCTCGAAGGCGGTGGAGAAGCAACTCGCGGAGCGCGCGATTGACGAGGGGAGGTGGCACGCCCTGGTGGCAGCGGGCTGGGTCGGTGTGGCGTTGGTGGCGTTGGACTGGAACATGGCCGGCTCCGGCATCGCGGCCCTTGCGCAATGGCATGCATGGACGCCTTGGCTGGTTTTAGCCATCCCCGCAATGCCGTGCGTCTACCATGCGTGGGTTGGCGTTCCGGTGCACGACTTTATTGAGTGGCCCCAGGTGGCGGAAGACCTCTATCAAAAGAGGTCCGCTGCCTTCGTTGCTATGCCGACCTTATGAGCGCCAGCGTTCTAAAATGCATTCGCGGGACATGACTTGGCGCTGGTGGCGATCAGGGATACTGCTGCTGTGTGAGTGGCGTAGGTGTGTCCTCCGCGTCCATGATCCGTTGGCCGGGCTCACCCTGGCCTTTGTCGCTATCAGTTTCGGTTGTAGCCGTAGCCACGGCTCCCCTCGCGATACGCTGCACGGGTAAAGTGGCTGCATGGAAAAGACCGTCCTTTACGTGCCAGCTTCAAAGCGCTCCCATGATTTGGTCTGGGATCGGGACAGTGGCGAGTGCCTGACTTTGGATGCTTTCATGGACGGTCGGGACTACGGGGAAGTTATTCGGGATGGGCGACTGGCGGCGGAGTTGGAGGTGCTCGACGGCACCCCGCGGTTCACGTGCCCTCATTGCCAGGACGCCATGGGTGTGAGGTCCAAAGCCATCCGTGCCCGAAGCGAGTTTCGCTTCTACTTCGATCACCTCACGGCCCGCCATCGGGAAACGTGCACCGGTCGCAAGGGGCACTCGCCCCAAGCCATCGTGGCGCGTAGGTTCGGGTTGTGTAAGGAGGGCGCGCTCCACAAGGCGTTCAAGGGATGGGTGCGTGAGAGCTTGGAAGCTGACCCGTCCTTCCAAGAGACCAAACTGGAAGAACGGTGGTGGGACATCGACGGCGTGAAGTGGCGCCAGCCCGACGTGCAGACGCAGCGTGACGGCCAGAAGTGGGCCATTGAGATCCAGCTCTCCACGACGTTCGTTCACGTCATCGCCGAGCGGATGAGGCATTACCGGAAGAACGGGGGGCGCATGCTCTGGATCTTCAAGGAGTTGAATCTGGAGCAGTTCCGGCTGTCCGAAGACGACCTGTTCTTCGCCAACAACCGCAACGCGTTTCGGGTCACCCCCGCCACCGTGGCCCGCTCCCAACGCGAGGGTCGCTTCTACCTTGAAGGCGTTTGGTTGGAGCCGCGCCTGGAGAACGGCACGATCCGCGACGTGGAGGTGCGTCATGAAATCCCGTTCGAAAAGCTCATATTCGACACCTGCAGCCGCGGCATCCCCCGGGCCTACGCCTTCGACTACGAACGGCATAGAGCCCAAGCACAGACGGATCGGTTGGCTTGGCAGGAGGAGCAGGTGTGGGGCCGTCGACGGGAGACTTTCGAAACGTTCTACGTGGCCATGCTCCGAGGCGAGCTCGTCGACTACAAAGAACGGGATCGCAGATGGGGGGAGTTGCGCTGCTCATTTGCTCAAGTCGGGATCGCGCTGCCGCTCTATGCCAAGGGGAACGGCGACTTGGAGCGCTTGTTGGTGATCGGCTACTCGATCAAGCACGGTCAGGGACGGCCCATTGGCATTGGCTTTGAGACGCTGGCCGAGTTAGGACACCATGCCCACAAGGTTTGGCCTAAAAGCCTATGGTTCTACCGCTGCATGCTCCGGGCGCATGGCCAGTTGAAGACTGTATTGCCGCAGGATCGGACCGCAAAGCTTCAAGGCAAAATGAAAAGCGTGCTCGCCAGCCTAGCCAAGGGCGAAAGCACGTTCGCGCCTGATCGATCCTGGGACGCGCTCTTGGTCCGCCTATTCCCCGAAGTCGCGCGCTTGTGGGCCGCAGAACCTGGGCAAGTGGCGAAGACCGCATTGACTACGACTAAGCAGGATCTGAGGACCGAGGAGACTCCATCATGGAAGACAGCGCATCGTTGAAATTTGAAGACTGGCCAGACGCGGTGGCCTTTGTGCCCTACGTGGGCAGCCGGTATCTAGAGGGCTTTGGGGGGCGCCGTGTGCTGCTGTTGGGCGAGTCCCACTACCGCGAAGACGGGTGGACCGACGACCCCGCCCTCACTCGGCCTTTCACCCGTGACACGTTCGGGGACATGGAGACCTGCGAACGGAAGGGCGGGGGAAAGTTCTTCGACGAGCTGGATCGTTTGCTGACGGGCAAGGGCACACCAGCGCTTTCCGATGCAGCGCAGGCTTGGGAGCGCGTCGCCTTCTGCAACTTGTCCCAGCGTTTCGCTGGCACCGCAGCAGGACATCGCCCGCCGGGCTCTGACTTCAAGGACGGCGGGAAAGTTCTGGTAAGCGCCATTCTTCCGATCCTCCAGCCAGAGGTGATCCTGGTGCTCGGCCGGACCGCTTGGCGCATGTTCGAGCATGGTGAGCGCTCCGATCAGCCCGTCTTCCATGCACGCCATGTCAACTCAGAAGGGCGCCGGCGGCGCTACTTGGAGGAGCGGCATGTGTGGGCACTTGATTACGGCAATGGTGTGGCGTGGATGACTTGGGTTTACCACCCCTCGTGGAATGTGGATCGCTGGGAGGACCGGGCCGCAGCGTTGAGGCACCTGCTGGAGTGTCCACACGACAAGCCAATGGCATGACCGAGCACCCTTTAACAAGCGGGATTCAAGCCGTGCTGTCATCCGTTCGACAGCGGAGATCGCCCACAGCGCAAGACATTGCTCAAGAAGCAATGGAGGCCAGGGAAAGCTTAGAGACCAACATGGGGTGCATCTCGCGGATCGGCATCCCGACGGGCAGCGAGCGTCACCGGGCGGCCTTTCAGTTGCTGCGGGCATCGATGGACTACGGCCGCGCATTGCTCTTCTTGTTAGAAACCCATCCCATCGATCTGCCGGCCGTGGCGTTGGGGATGCATCGCTCGCAGATTGAGCAGTTCCTGCGAGCGGTGTTTGTCCAGTTCCTCGCCGACGAGGATCAGTTTCAAGACTTTCTTCAGGAAGACCGAGGGCCCCGGAAAAAGAATGAAAAAGGAAAGTGGGTGGCCATCTTATTGAAGGACTTGGCCGCCGACGTCGAAACGACTCTTGCACGGATAGGTCAGGACGAGGAGCCCCAAAAGCTGGCCCACACCGTAAGCAATGTGTGGGATCCGCTTTGCGGGTTGGTCCATGGCGAACAGGCAATCCGGGCTATGTATCAGGATCCTAATGGTCAGATCGGCGCCCACGTGCCGGCAGGCATTTTGTTTCAGGCCACAGTCAATTCGGTGGCGACGACGAACCTCTGCGTCATCACCGCCCTGAGCGCAGTGGGGGTTGGGGCATGGGAAGACAGCGACTTGGTTGCCTGTGCTGCCGCTGCCATGGCCCGCTATATGCGTCAACGCACCGCCCGTATGGATCGGCTCACTTTTGACACCTATTGATTGGAGAAAGGGCGTCTCAGGTGAGGGCTCGACGTCATGGGGCACCGATGCCTAGCCCGTGAATCCATTGCGGCCACCATTTTCCCTTCGCCAGCTGACGTTGCACCAATGTTCGGTAGTCAGTAGCTGAAGGCACAGGCGCAGACCGCTTGTGCCGGCGGCGGTTGCAAGCCGCGTGGGCAGCCACGACGTTGCCGACCACGTCTTTCCCGCCGTCTTGGCGAGCCACGAGATGCTCGGCCGTGCATCGGAACGGGCCAGCAGAGCGTGGTCGAAGGCCCAACTCGTGTGGAGAGGAACGCCACATCGGCAGGTCGCAGTAGTAGCAGCGGCCGGACTGGGATTGGAAGGCCTTGGCGCGAAGGGATTTGAGGCGTTTGTTGCTCATGGGAGGCTCCGGAATCAAAAGACGATTCCCGCGCCCCCATTGGGTGGACCTCGGGCACCCGGAGCCGTTTGGCATGCGGGCACAACACCGACGCTCAGCGACCGGCAAACATGTTTTAGCTCAACTTTCAGACGGCTGCAACTCGGAGACCGCCAGCAAGTGCGAACACTGAAGAGCCAAGTCAGTGCCTGATTGGGCTGTCTTCTGCGTCTGCCATTGTCAGCCGCAAGGTCCCGCGCGAGCGTGCTTGGTTGCGGACATCATGGTCATTGCGGCTTTCTACATGGCTCAACAGCGCGCCGACCAACTCAGCATCCTCCAGCGTTTCGGCACCGGCTAAAA
Source organism: Xanthomonas sp. 1678 (assembly GCF_031455575.1). Classification (NCBI taxonomy): domain Bacteria; kingdom Pseudomonadati; phylum Pseudomonadota; class Gammaproteobacteria; order Lysobacterales; family Lysobacteraceae; genus Xanthomonas; species Xanthomonas sp. 1678. The sequence goes on from NZ_JAVDSZ010000003.1 coordinate 248,226, forward strand.
ACACAAGCTCTGCGACCCGCGTGCGTCTCTTGGCTTCTTCGCGTCGTTGCGTTTCCTTCGCCTTCACCGCTTGACGTTGACTCGCTAAAAGTTCGCGCGCCTGAAGCTGCGCTAGCCGCTCTGTAGCTCGATGGATTCGGTCGTGGTATTGATTTGTCGCGCTCATCTGATTTCTCCTCTGCGTGCTTACGAGTCAACCAAAGAAATGGCTCGCGTCAAGTTCGTGCCGGCTTGAAAATTTGGGCTCCCTCGAAATCGAAAAGATCTGAAAAACAAGACTTAAAAGAAAGAAGCAAGAGCGCACCTAGGCGTTCCTACGGAACGCGTGCGCAAAGGGCGTTGCCCCTTGAACCCCAAGCGCCGGCGGCGCTTGCGAAAATCCAAAGCCGAGGCATAAACCAAGCAACCCCACTGCTTCGGAGCCGCCGCCTCATGGCCATCTACCACGCCAACATCAAGACGTTCAGCCGCGCCAAGGGACATTCGTCCATTGCTGCCGCTGCCTACCGTGCCGGCCTGCTTCTCGAGGACGAGAAGACAGGGCAGCGGCACGACTACCGCCGCCGGGACGGCGTGGTCGAAACGCGCTGCATCGCCCCCGAGGACGCGCCGGACTGGGCCGTCGTCCCCGCTCAGCTCTGGCCGGCGGCCGAGGCGGCCGAGCGCCGCAAGGACGCCACGGTCGCGCGTGAGTTCGAGTTCGCCTTGCCCCACGAGCTCGACGAGGTGCAGCGATCGGCGCTGGCCATGGAGGTTACCCGTGCCCTGGTCGGCCGCTATGGCTTCGCGGCCCAGGCCAGCATCCACAGCCCCGGTTCGCGGGATGGCCTGAACTACCACGTCCACGTCTTGGCCACGACGCGCCGCATCGGGCCGGACGGTCTCGTAGACAAAACACGCGAGTTGGACGGCGGGCCGTCGGGCAGGGCAGAAATCGAGTGGGTGCGCGAGCTGATTGCTTCCAGCATCAACGCTCACCTCAAGGCCGCCGACCTGGATATCCAGGTAGACCACCGCAGCCTGAAGGAACAGGCCGACGATGCGCTTGCTCGGGGTGACGTGACGGCGGCCGCCGTCTTTTCCCGCGAGCCCACTCGGCACGTCGGGAAGAACGGCACCGCCTTGCAGCGGCGGGGCGGTGTCTCCGATCGCGCGGCCGCCAACCGTCGGATTGAAGAATCCAACGAAGAGACGTTCCAGAAGCTCATCGCGGTGTTCGAAGAGGAAGGGCGCGCCATGCCGGTGCCCGACGGCCACAGCCAGGCGCATGCCGAGCGCGAGGCTCGCCGTCCTCCGGCGGTGCTCTCCCTGTCGCTGGGCCGAGGGGCAGGGCACATCGAGATGCCCCGCAGCATGGCGCCCATCGCCCGGGGCCTGGGGCTGATGGACGAGGCAGACGGGGCGGCGTCGCGCCGTGAGCCGGTCTCCGTCCAGGCCCTCTTCGCCGAAGCGGCCAACGAGTGGGCCGAGCATGTCGACCACAGCCTGGCACGGACCCTCCATGCGACCCGGCAGCTGATGGCCTGGGCGACGGAGCGGGCCGCCGCCTTTGCCGATAGCACCCGGCTCCGCTCGGACCTGCGGGAGCTGGTCCAGCGACTGCGCCGCTTCAAAGCAAGCCTGGCGAAGTTCGCGCGCCGGCTGCAGGCCGAGCGGCGAGCCTCCAGGCTCCATCACATGGCAGAGCGGGCCTGGGAGGAGTTCACCGTCAACCATCCTCAGCCAGGCACGTCTTGGACGGAGAAGGACTGGAAACAGAGGCGGGGCCGGCGCTTGAGCGCCCTGGAAAGTCGGACCGCCGAGCTGGCCGCGGCGCGGGCTCGGGTAACACCGGAGCAGCAAGCCTTCTGTGAGCAGGAGGCAGGAGAGAGTGGCCGCCATCTGGAAGCCTGGAGCCAGGAGATGCTTGAGCGCTATCCCCTTGAGCTCGACCGACCGTTGGTCTTTGGCGGGCAGGACACCCAACCGGATCCGCTCTACGACCCGCCGGCCCTGGACCGTGCGCCGAGTGGGCCCCGTCCACCGCGCCCACGCCTCCACTGAAACAACGGTGCCCCGCTTGCGGGGCACTTTGTTGTTGGGGCGGATCTGAGCTTCAGTGAAGCGTCGGCTTCTTCTTGTTCGCCACCGGATCCGGGGCTTCCTTGCGCCGGCGGTTCTTGCGCCACTCTTCTACGGACGGCATGTCGCGCACCACGATCGCCTCCCGGGTTCGAATCTCTTGCAGGCGCGGTGCTTGCGGTGGCGATGATGGTGGCAGCGTCGGCGCGGGTTTGGGCGGGGCATAGTCGTGGACGGAAGGCGTGGCGTTGCCTCCGCCGTGCTGGCGCAGCATTTCGGCGGCCACGTCCAGCGCGTGCCGGATGTCGTCGATGCGGTCGGGCAGGCGGCAATGCCGCTCCTGGCAAAGGAGCCCGGTGATGAGACGACTGGCGATATGAAGGGTCAGTTCGGATTGCATTGTTGCTCCTTGGAGCCTGTGGGGGAGCCCTCATCCAAGCACCAAGCCGCCATACCGCAAGCGCAAATTCCTGCGCTGTTTCACAAATATTAATAGGTGCCACAAAGTTGGCTTTCCTATGTCCATGGATGCCTAGAAGGGGTCAGATGACGGTCAAGGATCGGCATCGCCGGTGCGGCGCGCTGGTTGCGTCATAGCAACTCCTGCTTCTTATGAAAGGCCAAGCATCTGCTTGGCAACGGAAGCTCCCACTTGGCCAATGACTTCCAGGCTCGCTGACCCGCCCACCTTCGCTAAGCGGTCCTTGACCTTCGCCCACACGGTGTCATCGCGCAGGGTTGCAATGAAGTCATGTCCAGCGGGAGAGAGGCGCAGAACAACCACACTCGTAGGAATGGTGGGATCACTTCCGGTAGATGAGTAGTGGGGTTGTGGCCCCTCGGCAAAGCCTGCCCTGACTATCAGGCCCAGGTGGTAAGCAACTTGGTCCCTCGTATAGCCCTCGACCACCAAGCTGTCGTTGACATAGCCGCTTGCCTGTTCAAGCACCAGCATGAGGGTCCGGATCAAATCGTCGTCGCGAGTCATGGCTATCTCCTGTGAAGCCCAAGGCTGCCTGCGGCTGGTCTCAAGGACGGAGACCGCACCTCAGACCAGCCGTGCTGATGCCACGGACGAACCATGCCGTCATGGCATCGCGCTTCAGATGAGACTTCTGGGGATCCACATTGCATTCCGCCTCGGCTAGGATCCCGGACGCAGGACCATCCCTTGGACACAATTTGCGGGTGTCTAGGTGGGAAAAGACGATCGGCATCAATGGGTTAGAGGAATCTAAATTGTGTCCCTCTCACTCCGCCAGTGTCAAGGAAACGCCCGCAAATCAACGATTTGCGGGCGTTTTTCTTTTTCCCGACCTTGGACACTCGCTTGGACACTTCCATGCGAGTCGCGCACTACCTCACCCGCGGCGAGACCGGCCGCTACTACGTTCGTTTGCGCATCCGGCCGGTTTGCAGGCGCGCTTCGGGCGCAAGGTCGTCAAACGGAGCACTGGGACGACGTGCGATCGCGCCGCGCTTGGCTACGCGCTGCTGGTGCAGCAGCGCGTAGCTCAGTCCTTTGCAGTCATCAGGAACGGCAGCATGGGGTCGGAGCTGGATGAGCTCTTAAGGAGCTTGGAGGGCAGTCGTCGCTTGAGCTGCTCAACGAGGGTGCCAACCCGGCACTAGCGGCTCGCATGGTATTGCGACGCTTTGGCCGTGAGCTTCAAGGAGCGGGCCGGCTACCTCTGCGAGATCACCTGTGCAGCCCGGGCGCCTTCGCTCCTGGCTCGGTTGAGGGCGTGGAACGAACACTGGTCTGGGGTTAGGGTGGCCCTGGCTCGGATAGTGACGTGCCCACGCTCAAGGCTGGTCAAGCACCGACGGCGCAGCGGCGATGAGCCGCGAAGCGGGAGGCGATGGTTCGAAGGCAGTGCGGCGGCCTCCTATGGCGAGGCCAAGCGGCGCTCCCGCCGAGTCGCGCCAGGAGAGTGCCCCATGACGCGCTTGTAGGCGCGACTGAATGCTGCCTGCGACGCATAGCCAAGACGCTCTGCCACGACCTCTATTGATAGGCTTTGGTGGGTCAGCCACTGACTTGCCAACTGCATTCGCAGCTCAGTCACGTAACGCAGGGGCGCGGTTCCAATGACGCTCTGGAACCGATCGGCAAACACGGATCGTGAGACGTTTGATTCTGCAGCCAGTGCTTCGACGGTCCAATCGCGCCCGGGATCTCTGTGTAGGGCAAGCAACGACAGCGATAGACGAGGGTCGCGCATGGCCATGACCAAGCCTGATGCTCCTTCGCAACCGCGCTCGACCCAGTCACGGACGATCATGGCGGCGACTGCGTCCGCCAGCCGGGCGAGTATTCCGGCAAATCCAATACGTCCGGAGCACACTTCGCGCTTCATCGCGTCGACCATCGGCAACAGCCCAGGAAACTGAGCGGCGTTGCCATCGGCCAACATCACGGTCGGCATCAACTTGCTCAACCCATGCATGCCACCTAGATCGAACACCATGCATCCATGGAAGAGCACAGCGCTTGGTACGGCATGTGTGCTCGGGCAGGTGTCTATCCCGCTCACCGCGTCGCCTAGTGGGGCTGCGTCTATCGTTTCCAAGCATTGGACTGGATGGTCCTCGCCAGACAACAACGCGTGGCCTTCTCCGCGGGGAACAAGCACGACATCCCCGGCGGATAGACGGTGTTGGCTGCCGTCCGCGCCACGAAGAATCGCATTGCCCACCGCCAAGTAGTGGAAGTAGGCATGCCCTGGCTTCAGGGGAAATCCAAGCCCGAAGGTCGGCCCGGTCTGAATGCGTCGGTATTGGACGCCATGTAACCGCATGCCGGTCAGCAGCTGACTGATCAGATCGGTGGGCTGGGGTGGAGCGTGGCTTATTGAGGCGGACAGGGGTTTCGATCAAAAATACAGGTCAGACAATCATAGATCATCCTGACTCGGCTCCATAGACTCTCGGCTGCACGATTGCACTGGGATCTTTGATGAGGAATGACGTAGTTGATGCCGCAGACACGCCTGATTCCGTGGCATGGGGTAGCGGGGAGCCATCTTCATCGGCATGGGTGGCCGTGTTTTCGCTGGCCATGGGTGTCTTTGGGCTGCTCACGGCCGAATATCTGCCTGCCAGTCTGTTGACGCCCATGGCGGCGGATCTGGGTGTGTCGGAGGCGCTGGCCGGTCAAGCGGTGACGGTCACTGCTGTGGTGGCCCTGTTCGCTGGCTTGCTTGTGCCTCGGCTGACCCGTTCGATAGACAGGCGCCTGGTGCTGTTGAGTTTCACGGGCCTGATGATCCTCTCCAACGCGTTGGTGGCGTTGTCGTCCAGCATGGGCGTCCTGCTGATGATGCGCGTCCTTCTGGGCGTGGCGCTGGGCGGTTTCTGGAGCATGGCAGCGGCCGTGGCCATGCGGTTGGTGCCGCCACAGCGCGTGCCTCGCGCGCTTTCCATCATCTTCAGCGGGATTGCGGTCGGCACGGTGGTATCCGTTCCTTTGGGGAGCTACCTGGGAGGCCTGCTGGGCTGGCGCAGCGCCTTTTGGGCTGCGACGGCGGTGGGGGGCCTCACTTTTGTATTCCAGTGGTTCACCTTGCCCCGAATGGCCCCGCGCAAGGCGGCACTCCCAGAGTCGGTGGTGGGACTCTTGCGCCGGCCAGGCGTTGCGGTCGGAATGCTGGGCTGCGTCCTGGCGCACACCGGTCAGTATTCGCTCTTTACCTATATCCGCCCAACGTTGGAGAGCCTGGGGCAGATGAGCGCTGACGGCCTGGCGCTGATTCTGCTCGGATTCGGCGTGGCGAACTTCGTCGGCACACTATTGGCCGGCTGGCTCATGGAGCGCAGTTTGAAAGTCACCTTGGTGATCATGCCTGCCTTGGTGGGCGTAGCCGCGCTCGGCATGGTCCTGTTGCCGGTGGGCGTTGGCGGGCTATCGATCCTTGTCGCGCTCTGGGGCCTGGCCTTCGGTGGTGTGCCCGTTGCCTGGTCGAGCTGGGTCGCGCGTGCGGTGCCCGATCAGGCCGAGAGTGCCGGCGGGATGGTGGTCGCCGCGGTGCAGTCCTCCATCGCGGCGGGGGCCGCCTTGGGCGGTCTGGTGTTCGGGCTGGGGGGCATCGTTGCAGTGCTCATTGTTGCCGCGGCAGTGATGCTCCTCGCTAGCCTGCTCATTGCGTTCCGAGTCAGGGTGAACTCGCCCGCGCTCTCGGCAGTTCCGGCGTTTCACATCTAGCTGTCATCAGTCCTCTGAGCAGCGCTATGCCGGCGCCTTCAGGTCGAGCGCCATATCCCACCGGTCCAGGCCCGCACCATAGCCATCTAGCACTACTTGCTTCACCACAAAGCCAAAGCGAGCGTAGAAGGCCTGTGTGTGTTGGCTGGTGTCCAGCACGACTTGCGCGACGTCCGGCCTCAGGCGCAGGGCTTCCAGCCGAGCCAAGAGCAGCATTGTCCCCAAGCCTTGCCGATGCAGCTTCGGATGGACCATGCCCCAGCAGAGGCTGGCCGTCGTGCCGTCCGTGCTGATTGAGTAGCCCGCGCATGCAATCACTTCATCCGCGCGCTCAATGACTTGGTAGTGCCAGACAGTGGCATGGTGCGTTAGAAATCGCACGAAGTCAGGGCGTTCCTCAGCGCTGAAGAACGCCGGCACATTGCCATCGAACAGCGACAGGCAGGCGCCGAAGTCGTCAGGACGGTAGGTCCGAATCGTATCCATGCTTTCAGTTTGCCGCAGACAGGCACGCTGCACGAAGGAGGATTGCGATAGCGAGTCACCCGCGTTGACTAAAAGTCGTGTTCAGAACAGTCGATCGCTTTGGCTAGCGGCCGCCCTGAAACTTGAAGGTGAAGCGAGCGGCAGATGCCGCGGCGTTCCCCTCGATGGGCTTGGGGGTAGCGTCCACCAACGTCAACGTGCCATCGGCAACGGGGATCGGGACGCCCAGCGTGAGGTCAATCTGCTTGGACCAGCCGCCACCGAGCACGGTTACCTTGACGATCAGCCGTCCAGCGTGAATGCATTGAACGTCGGCCGGACAGCGGCTGTCCTCGATGACGCGTTCGGGACGCACCCTGGGCCCATCGACCGCTGCAATTTCTCCCAGACGCACAGGGCCTTCGATAGGCCGGCTCGCGACGGGATCACCTGCCGCGCATCCTGCAAGCGAGATGGCCACAAGCGAGGCAAGCACCAGAGTTCGGATGGAATGGATACGTTCCATGGCGGTGGTCATGCTCGCGTGTTGTGGAGATAGAAGCCGATGGCCTCGGCAAACTGTGCTCATGTATGGATCGCCTCAATGTGATGCAGCATCACTTCACCATGGTGCTCTCGCGAGCGCCAGCATTGCGGTCTCAAACTGCAGGCGTTGCGCGCCCAGCGATGAAAGGGTTTGCCACGTCTCCACGCGCATCCACGGGTCGAGCGGCTACGTGCCAGCATGGTAGGCTTCGGCAACTTCCCCAGCTCACGCATCACGTTTTAGAAGAGGCGTTGCCCTGGCGCTGTCGCTCGTAGGAACACGGAGCAGGTCAGCAGCGCGTCGGGCAGGCCGAGTTGTGTATCCGCCGATCCAACCCATGACCCAGCTTGCCTTTGTTGCCCCAAGCCACGCCTCCCTTCAGGCCAAAAATCAGGTGGGAAAGTATGAATGACGTTGCCTCTGGTGACGATCTTGCCGATGCGTTGCTTGCCATCGGTTCCAAAGACGTCGCAGAGAGTAAGCGCCTTCTTGAGCGCGCTGCGCAGCAAGGATCCATCATGGGTCGTGCGTTAAGCGATGTTCTCAATCATGGGGGCTCCCGCAACGCCTACGACGAACCGCGCGCCTTTGAAGTATTCATTCGCGGTGGGGGCAACCTGGCGCTGTACGCAGCGGTCAGCGCCGATCTGGCCAAGCTTTACGACGCTGTTCGGCCAAGCACGTTGCTGGATATCGGCGCGGGTGACGGCATGGCGCTGATCCCTGCGATCACTTCCAGCGTGCACGTGCTTGGTCGGCTTGACGTTGTTGAGCCCAACGACGTGCTTTTGGGCAATCTCACTGCATCTCTGCCTTTTGCACGCGGGCATCGTATGACATTGGAGAAGTTTGTCGGAGATATCCGTGCGGAAGATCGCTGGGATCTGGCTCAATCCACATTCGCGCTCCAATCAATCGAGACGAAGGCGCGTGAGCAGGCATTGGCAACCTTGGCCGGGCATGTGGCAAGGCTTGTCATTGTTGAATTCGATGTTCCGGCGCTTACATCTGGAAGCCTGGTCTATTACAAGTCGCTCGCTCAGCGCTATGAGCGCGCTGCATCTGAGTATGGCCAGAACGCTGCGCTTGTAGCCGGAGGCTTTCTTGCGCCAATGCTGCTGGGGCAACTTCGGTCCATTGTTCCGTCAAATTATGAGCAACCCGCAGACGCCTGGGCAGCGGAACTCGAAAAAGCAGGCTATGACGTGATTGCCCAGACAAATCTTCATGACTACAGCTGGTCAACGGCTTTTTCCATGGTCGCTGTCCCAAGGGATATGCCGTTTTGCGGTAAATAGCCTAACCAAAGTCGATTGGCGCTTAAGATTGGTGCAGGGAATTGGCGATTGTTGTGTTGGTTTAATGGTATGTGGATTCATGCTTCGTCGAGCCGCGCTGTGACTACAGAGGATGCGGCGCGATTGCTCCCGCTCATGCCGGTTACCCGCGTTCGCGCATTGTTGGCCGTGCGCATCACTTCGCTTCCTGCACCGCATCGGCGCGGATCTTGAACCAGATGGAATACATGGCCGGCAGGAACACCAGGGTCAGCACCGTGCCGGCGATCGTGCCGCCGATCAGGGTGTAGGCCAGGGTTCCCCAGAACACCGAGTGGGTGAGCGGGATGAAGGCGAGCACGGCTGCCAGCGCGGTCAGGATCACTGGCCGCGCACGTTGCACGGTGGCCTCCACCAGCGCCTGGCGCGCGTTCATGCCTTCATGTTCGTTGTGGTGGATCTGCCCGATCAGGATCAGCGTGTTGCGCATCAGGATGCCGGACAACGCGATCAGGCCGACCAGCGCGTTGATGCCGAACGGTTGCTGGAACAGCAGCAGGGTCGGCACCACGCCGATCAGGCCAAGCGGGCTGGTCAGGAACACCATGATCATCGCCGACATCGAGCGGACCTGCAGCACGATGATCAGCAGGGTCAGCGCCAGCATGATCGGGAACAGCGGCAGCATCGCCGCCATCGCCTTGCCGGATTCCTCGATCGCGCCGGCCTCGGTGATGCTGTAGCCCTTGGGCAGCGTTTCACGCAGCGGCGCGAGCGCGGCGGTCATCGCCTTGGAAACATCCGGCGGCTGCAGGCCCTCGGCAATGTCGCCGCGCACGGTGATGGTGGGAACGCGATCGCGGCGGCGCATCAACGGTTCTTCCATGCGCATGTCCACCGTGCCGATCTGCGATAGCGGAATGCGCTGCCCCGCTGCACCGGTCAAGGTGAAATCCTGCATCTTGGCTGGGTCCAGGCGGGTCGTGCCGGACGAACGCGCCAGCACCTGCACGGTGCGGATGTCCTCGCGCACGGTGGTCACCGGCACGCCGTTCAGTAGGAACTGCAGCTGCTGGGCGGCACTGCTGGAGCTCAGCCCGACCGCCTGCAGGCGGTCCTGGTCCAGGCTGAAGTGCAGCGCTGGCGTGCGCGCGCCCCAGTCGCTGTTGACCGTGCGCATCGTCGGGCTGGCACGCAGCTGCGCTTCGACCTGGCTGGCGATGCCGCGCAGCACGTCCGGGTCCGGGCCGCTCACCCGGTAAGCCACCGGGAACGGCGAGTACGGGCCGAACACCAGCTGGCTCACGCGCACCTGCGCTTCCGGTGCCAGGCCTGCGGCCACTGCCGTGCGCAGCCGGTGCTTCAATGCTTCGCGCTCTTCCTGGCTGTCGGTGCGGATGACGATCTTGGCGAACGCGGGGTCGGGCAGTTCCGGCGACATGGCCAGGAAGAAGCGCGGAGCGCCCTGGCCGATGTAGGCGGTAACGATGCGGGCCTCCTTCTGCCTGGCCAGCCAGGCCTCGACCTTGGCCGTGGCCGCGCTGGTCTGCGCGATCGCGGTGCCATACGGCATCTGCACTTCCACCAGCACTTCCGGGCGATCGGAGATCGGGAAGAACTGCTTCTTCACCGCGCCCATGCCGAGGATCGCCAGCGCGAACAGCACCACCACCGAACCCGCCACCAGCCACTTGCGTGCGATCACCCCGTTCAGCAGGCGGCGGAAGCGGTTGTAGCGCGGCGTGTCGTACATCGCCTGGTGGCCGCCTTCCACCTGTTTCAGCTGCGGCAGCAGCTTCACGCCCAGGTACGGCGTGAACACCACCGCGACCACCCACGACGCGATCAGCGCAATGCCGACGATCCAGAACATGTTGCTGGTGTACTCGCCGGCCGTGGAACGGGCGAAGCCATTGGGCATGAAGCCGACCGCGGTGACCAGCGTGCCGGACAGCATCGGTGCGGCGGTATGGCTCCACGCGTAGGCCGAGGCGGCCACGCGGCTGAAGCCTTCTTCCATCTTCACCACCATCATCTCGATGGCGATGATGGCATCGTCCACCAGCAAGCCCAGCGCAAGGATCAGCGAGCCCAGGGTGATGCGGTCGAAGTTCTTGCCGGTGGCGGCCATGATCAAGAACACCGCCGCCAACGTCAGCGGTACCGCGGCGGCCACCACCACGCCGACCCGCCAGCCCATGCTGACGAAGCAGACCAGCATCACCACCACCAGCGCCACGAAGAACTTCACCATGAATTCGTCGACCGACGCGCTGATGTTGTCGGACTGGTCGGTCACCTTGTTCAGCGCCATGCCCAGCGGCAGCTCGCCGTTGATCGCCGCCATTTCGCCGTCCAGCGCCTTGCCGAGGTCGAGTCCATTCCAGCCATCGCGCATGACCACGCCAAGCAGCAGCGCAGGCTCGCCACCGTTGCGGATGAGGAAGGTGGCAGGGTCTTCATAGCCACGCTTGACGGTGGCGATGTCGGCCAGCTTGACCGTCTTGCCGCCAGACACGATCGGCGTGTTGCGGATCTTGTCCAGCTCGTCCAGGGCGCCATCGAGCCTGACGAATACCGTCGATCCTTTGGTGTCCACCGAGCCGGACGGAGTCAGCGCGTTCTGCCCGTTCAGCGCGGCGAACACGTCCTGCGGGCCGATGCCCAGGGTGGCCAGACGCTCGTGGGAGAACTCGACGAAGATGCGCTCGGGCTGTTCGCCAATGATGTTGACCTTCTTGACGCCGGGCACGTGCAGGATCCGCTGGCGCAGCGTCTCCGCATCGCGGGTCAGGACACGGTGCGGCTCGCCCTTGGCCTTCAGCGCGAACAGGGCGAAGGTGACGTCGGCATATTCGTCGTTGACCATCGGCCCGATCACGCCGGCCGGCAGGTTCGCCGCCTCGTCCTGCATTTTCTTGCGCGCCTGGTAGAACTCGTCCTGCACCTGCGAAGGCGGCGTGCTGTCCAGCAGGCTCAGCGTGGTGAATGCCAGGCCGGGGCGGGTGAAGGTCTCGCTGCGGTCGTACCAGCGCAGTTCCTGCAGCCGCTTCTCCAGCTTCTCGGCCACCTGGTCCTGCATTTCCTGGGCCGTGGCGCCCGGCCAGGCGGTGACGACGGTCATCACCTTCACCGTGAAGGCCGGATCCTCGGCGCGGCCGAGCTTGAAGAACGAGACGATGCCGGCCAGCGACACCAGCAGGATCAGGAACACGGTGATGGAACGTTCCCGCACCGCCAGCGCGGAAAGATTGAAGCCGCTCACGGTGCGGGCACTCCGGCACGGGCGGCGGCCGCGCGTTCCAGAATCCGCACCGGCTGGCCTTCGCGCAGCAGGTGCGCACCCAGCGCGGCGACGCGGTCGCCGTCCTTGAGGTTGCCGGACACGTATGCGCTGTCATCGCCGATGCGCAATACCTTTACCGGCCGCCAGCGCGCCTTCGCCGGCTGACCGTCGATGAGCCAGACGCCCGGGCCCTTGCCGCTGTCGCTCAGCCCGGCCAGCGGGACGAGCACGCCGCTGGCCCCGGCCGCCGCGCCCTGGTTGGGCAGCTGCAGCGTCACCGTGGCGCCCAGCGGCGGCGGCTGCTCTTGCGCATCCAGCACGTAACGCGCTTCGAAGGTGCGCGACAGCGGATCGGCCGCGCTGGACAGCACCCGCAGGCGCGCAGTCTCCGGGGCGCCGGAGCGGCCATAGATGCTGGCCGTGGCGGTGGAACCCAGCGCTGGACGCACTGTCTCCGGCAACTGCACGACCGCTTCGCGCGGACCGGAACGGGCCAGGCGCACCACCACCTGTCCGGCGGCAACGACCTGGCCCGGCTCGGCCAGGGTCTGGGCGACCACGCCATCGCTATCGGCAAGCAGCGTCGCATAGCCACTGGCGTTGGCGGCCACCGCCGCCTGCGCCTGTGCGGCATGCAGTTCCGCCTGCGCGGTGTCCGCCGCGGCCTTGATCTGGTCATACGCGGACTGCGAAACCACCTGGCTCGCGGCCAGCTTCCGGTACCGCACCTCGTCCTGGCCGGCCTGCGTCGCGCGCGCCCTGGCGGCAGCGACCGCTTGGCGCTGCGCACTGGTGGCCAGGTCCAGATCGGCCGGGTCCATGCGCATCAGCGGCTGGCCGCGTTTTACGTCTTTCCCCGCATCCACCAACCGCTCCAGCACCTTGCCGGAGACGCGGAAGCCTAGGTCGCTTTGCACCCGTGCCTGGATGGTGCCGGTGAAGGAACGGGTCTCGGTGGATCCGGCACGCACGGCCTCGACCCGCACCAGTGGCGGCTCGGTCCTGGGATCCGGCGGCGGCTTGCCACTGCAGGCGGCCAGGGCCAGGGAGAGTAGGGAAAGTGACAGCAGGCCTGGAGAACGGTGCCGCGGCATGGAAGAACCCGAAGAGGAACTATCGATGCCGGAATGTTGTTCCTAGTGACCAATATTGTCAATAGTCACTAACTTGCGATCAAGGCGACAGGCTTCTCAGGATCAGGCTGGAGAGCCGCGTCGGCGCCTCTTCGCTGTACTGCAGGCTGTGACGCAGCAGCAATGGATTCAGGTATGGGCGCATGACCAGATAGATGGCGTGAGACGCCTCGTCCAGCGGTGTCTTGCGCTCGAAGTCGCCCGCGGCCCGGCCCCGCTCCAGGATCTTCTGCAGGTGCGCACCCACGCGGGCCTCGTAGGCCACCGCCGTGGGCCAGCCCTCGGAGGCCGCCGCGACGGCGATCTCGTAGAGCTTCCGGTCCTCATTGAACAGCTCCACGCTCGCTTCCACGGCGACGCGGAACATGCGCCGCAGCTGCTCCGGTGCGCTGTCGGTACTGGCGATGGCCGCCTCGATCTGCTGCTCGATGCCGCGCAGGCAGGTGCCGCAGATGGCTTCTCCGATCGACTGTTTTGAAGCGAAGAACTTGTAGATGTAGGCCTTGGAGAAGCCGATCGCCCGTGCCAGGTCGGACACGGTCGTTTTCTCGTAGCCGTAGTGGCTGAAGTGCTCGGTCGCGGCGGCGACGATCTGGTCGCGGACCTCATGGTCCCCGGGACCGCGCGTGGGCGCCGGGTTATCGGTATCGATGCTCATGCGGGCACTTTATCGGCGGGCAGTCGGGCTGGCAAATTGTGACTGGATGGAATACTGGTCACTTCCAACTCAGGGCGCCGAATGCAGGCGCTTCAAGCGTCGATCCTGCAGGCGCCAGGGGCGCCGGCCTTGCAGCTTGCCAGGGCAAGCCGCGCCGCGAACCGCGTCGGCCTGGGCAAAGTGCCCGTGGCCGAACAGCGCTGAGCTAGTCGATCGCCTCGATCCCTTGTTGCTTGAGTTGCTCAAGGTGATCGTGCATCTCCTTGAGCCTGTCGGGGGAATGGCCCTCCCATTGCGCGACCTCGCCCAGGACGCGCAACGGTTGCCGGCAGCGATAGGACTTGGTGGGGTTGCCCGGGAAGCGCTTGTCGGTCAGGTTCGGATCGTCTTCCATCGGTCCTGTGGGTTCCACGAGGTAGATCCTGCCGCGACCTTCGCCCATGGCCAGTTCGGCTCCCCAGATGGCCGCGTCCAGCGTGGCGGTCAGGTAGACGAAAGCGGCCGGCTTCCTTTTGCCGTAGTTGGAGGCGTAACCGGGCTCGATCAGATCGCCCAACTGCAGGTCGGCCTTGGTGCCGTGGTAGTACGTCTGCGTGTCCATCATCGTTGCTCCGGTTCCCTGCCGTATCGACAGGTCGGCGATGCTGCATGAAGCGCAGGGCCTTGCCGCAAGCCCCCATGCGTTATATAAATTCATGGTGGGGAGGCGCTTGGCGTCTCCCTTTTTGTTTATGGCATGGCGGCGCACTGGGCAGCGTGGTGCCGATCTGGCGCCAGGCGGGTAGGGCTGCGCGGGCGCCGGCGAGCGCGTCGCCGGCGCATCACGCGCACGGACAAACCCGCCGCGAGGGCGGGTCTGTTCCGTTGCGCGCCTCGCCTTGCGGAAAGGCGCGCGTTACGGAGCTCAGCGCGGCAGGTCGAACAGCAGGAATTCCGTGTCCTGCGCATCGGCGAAGTGCAGCTGCGCCTCGTCCACGGCCTGCGCCGCGTCGCCGGCTTTCAGTGCCTGGCCATTGACCGTGAGCGCGCCGCGGATGACCTGCACGTAGGCGCCGCGTCCGTCGGCCAGCGGGTAGTCGACGCGCTCGTCGCCGTCCAGGATCGCCGCGTAGATGCGCGCATCCTGGTGGATCCGCACGGCGCCGTCCTCGCCCTGCGGCGCGGCGATCAGGCGCAGCTGGCCGCGCTTGGTCTCCGGCGCGAAGTGCTTTTCCTCGTAGCCAGGTTCGATCCCGGCGCGTTCCGGCATCAGCCAGATCTGCAGGAAGTGCACCGGCTCGCTGGCCGAGTGATTGAACTCGCTGTGGCTGACCCCGGAGCCGGCGCTCATGCGCTGCACGTCGCCGTAGCGCAGCACCGAGCCGTTGCCCATGCTGTCCTTGTGTTCCAGCGCGCCGTCGAGCACGTAGGACAGGATCTCCATGTTGCTGTGCGCATGGGTGCCGAAGCCCTGGCCCGGCTGCACCCGGTCTTCGTTGATCACCCGCAGCGGGCCGAAGCCCATGTGGCGCGGGTCGTGGTAGTGGCCGAAGGAGAAGGTGTGGCGCGAGGACAGCCAGCCGTGCTCGGCGCGGCCGCGGGTGTCGCTGGGGCGGATCTGCAGCATGAGAAGCTCCTGATAGTGGCGGTATGTGCAAGTGGATCGATAGGCAGGGCGGCGGCGATATCGGTTGGATTTCGTGGCTGCCTTGCGGTGAGGACAAGTATCCGCACTGGTCCCGGATTTGAAAAACGGATAGATTCGGTCTCTATCATCGAAAAATTCGAATGCTCAAGATCAGCCTCGACGCCTTGCAGATCCTCGACGCCATCGACCGCCGCGGCTCGTTCTCGGCGGCCGGCAAGGCGCTGTACAAGGTGCCGTCGACCATTTCCTACACGGTGGCCAAGCTGGAGGAGGACCTGGGTGTGCAGCTGTTCGCGCGGCTGGGGCCGAAGGTGGCGCTCACCGCGGCCGGGGCCGAGCTGCTGCGCGAGGGCCGGCACCTGCTGCGCGCGGCCAGCGATCTGGAACTGCGTGTGCGCCGCGTCGCCTCCGGCTGGGAGACCGAGTTCGCGCTGGGCCTGGACTCGGTGTTCGCGCCGGACTGCCTGGCAGAGGACGTGGCCGCGTTCTACGCGGTCGCCGACCAGACCCGGCTGCGGATCGTGCAGGAATCGCTGTCCGGCACCTGGGAGGCGCTGCTGGACCGGCGCGTGGACCTGCTGGTCGGCGCGGCCGGGGAGGGGCCCAGCGGCGGCGGCTATGTCGCCGAGCCGTTCGGCACGTTGCCGTTCGTGTTCGTGGTCGCGCCCGCGCATCCGCTGGCGCAGGCGGTCGAGCCGCTCGGCCGCAGCCAGTTGGCCGAGCACCGTGCGGTCGCGGTCGCCGATTCGGCGCGGCGGCTGCTGCCGCGCACGGTCGGGCTGCTGTTCGGCCAGGACACGCTGACCGTGCCGGATATGCCCAGCAAGTACCGCCTGCAGCTGGCCGGGCTGGGCTTCGGGTTCCTGCCCGAGCCCTACGCGCGGGCGGCGCTGGCGCGCGGCGCGCTGGTACGCAAGCAGGTCGAGGAGCCGAAGCCGGACGAGGTGTTCCAGCTGGCGTGGCGCAGCGGCGAGGAGGGCGCGGCGCTGGCGTGGTGGCGCGCGCGCATGCGCCAGCCCGGGGTGTTCGAGGCGTGGCTGGCGCGGCTGCAGTCGCGGCTGGAGTGAGCGCCCGATGGGCGGGTCTGTTCCGCCGGTGATGCGCCGTCGTGCGCGCCGCACGCCGATGACCGGAGGATAATGCCGCATCCCTTCTTCTCCCCGGCGCGGGCATGGCCATGCAGGAACTGATCGCGCGTTACGGCCTGGGCCTGGTCTTCGTCAACGTGCTGGCGTTGTCGCTGGGCCTGCCGGTGCCGGCATTGCCGACCCTGATCCTGGTCGGTGCGACCTATGCACTGCTCGATGGCAGCGCGGTCTGGAGCAGCCTGCTGGCCGCGTTGTCGGTGTCGATCGCGGCCAGCCTGATCGGTGATCTGGTCTGGTTCGGCGCCGGGCGCCGCTACGGCAACCGCACGCTGCAGTCGCTGTGCCGCCTGTCGCTGTCGCGCGATACCTGCATGAAGCGGACCGAGCGCTTCTACACCCGCTGGGGCGTGCGCGTGCTGGCGGTGGCCAAGTTCGTGCCCGGCCTGTCGATGGTGTCGGTGCCGATGGCCGGGGCGATGCGGGCGCGGCCGGGCGCGTTCCTGCGCTACGACGCGCTGGGCGCGGCGCTGTGGGCCGGCTGCGGTTTGCTGCTCGGCCTGGCGTTCGCCGACCAGGTGGAGGACGTGCTGGACTGGTTGAGCCTGCTCGGCACGCGCGCGGTGCTGCTGCTGGCGGGCCTGCTGGTGCTCTACATCGGCTATCGCGCGTGGCGCCGGCATACGCTGCTGAAGTCGATGGAGACGCTGCGCATTGACGTGGACGAGCTGTATGCGCTGATGCAGGGCGAGGCCACGCCGATGGTGCTGGACATCCGCGCACCGGGCTATCGCACGCTCGAGCCGTATGCGATTCCCGGCGCGATGGAAGTGGACGATCGCCGCATCGACGCCATCGTCGCGGCGCTGCCGCGCGATCGCAAGATCGTCATCTACTGCGCCTGTCCGAACGAAGTATCGGCGGCGGTGCTGGCCACGCGCCTGCGCCAGCATCACTACGAGGACGTGGTGCCGCTGCGCGGCGGCCTGGATGCATGGCGCGCGGCGGGTTACGCGGTGATCGAGCTGGGTGGCGGGACGGCAGCGCCGGCGCCGGGCATCGGCGGCAAGGTCGCTGCGTAAGCGGCTGCGCGCAAGCGCTTGCAGTGCGGGCACCAGCGAATCGAAAGGCAAAAAAAAACGACAAGCGCAGGCTTGTCGTTTTTGATCTGACTGGTGCGCCCGGAGAGATTCGAACTCCCGACCGCCTGGTTCGTAGCCAGGTACTCTATCCAACTGAGCTACGGGCGCGTCGTCAGGCGCGGGATTATTCCCGAGTTCTGCCGATCCGTCTACACCGGCGTGCGCCGATGCGCGGAAAGGCCGATGGCCGTGCGCGGCGATGTAGGTCGCATGCTCGCGAATGGCCGGCGGACACGCAAAAAAAACGACAAACCGAGTTTGTCGTTTTTCATCTGACTGGTGCGCCCGGAGAGATTCGAACTCCCGACCGCCTGGTTCGTAGCCAGGTACTCTATCCAACTGAGCTACGGGCGCGTCGTCAGGAGCGGAATTATTACCGAGTCCCCCGGACCCGTCAATGCCCTTCGCGGAAAAAATTCATCCTGCGGCGCCGAGCAGGGCCTGCGCCACCGCCGCCGGCCGCCGCATCCAGGCGAAATGGTCGGCCGTGGCGCCCAGTTGCGCCGCATCCAGCGACTGCACCTCGAGCTTGCGCGGCGCCAGCTTGCGCACAAAGGCGCGCAGCGAGGTTTCCGGTCCCATCCAGTCGTCCTGCAGCAGCACGCCGCGCACCGGTGCGGTGAGTTGCGCCAGCCGCGCTTCCAGATCGGCGCTCATGCCCGCGGCCGCATAGCGACCGCTCAGGCCCACGCGCGTCCAGTCCGCGATCAGGCCGCGCGCCTCGGTGCCGCCGAAGCCGAGTCGGCGTCCGTGCAGCACGCCCTGGCGCTGCGCCAGCCATGCCATCAGGCGGTACGCCAACGGCAGCAGATAGCGACGCGGCGCGGCGAAATGGCGCCAGTACGGCGTGCCGCTGGCGACCAGCCACAGCTGCGCGAAGGCCTGCGGATGCAGCGCGGCGTAGCAGCAGGCGAGCTGCCCGCCGAGGCTGTGGCCGCCGACGGTCAGCGGCAGCGCGCTGTGCTGCGCCAGCGCCGCGTGGCTGGCCGGCAGGTCCTCGCACAGCAGTTGCCGGTAGCCCCAGTCGCAGGCGCGCGACGGGCGCAGCGTGCTGCTGCCGTTGCCGCGCCATTCGTGCAGGAACACGGCCACGCCGCGTGCGGCCAGCGCCTCGGCCAACGGCAGGTAGTGGCGCGCGGCCACGCCCAGCGCAGGCAGCCACAGCAGCGCCTGGCGCGGCGCGGCGGGAATGCGCGTCAGCACGCTCCAGCGATGGCCGTCGCCGGCGCTGGCCGGCAGCGCCTGGTCCGTCATCGCCTGCACGCTCATGCGCCGCGCGCTGCGCCGAAGTGGTCCAGCACCACCACATCGCCGCGGCCGGGGCGGTAGCCGCCCTGCAGCGCGCGGGCGACGTAGTCGATCGCCGCTTCGCAGGCCACCGGCAACGCCAGGCCCTGGCACAGCTGCGCGGCGATCGCCGAGGCGAGGGTGCAGCCGGTGCCGTGCGCCTGCAGCGCCAGCCGCGCATGGCTGAATTCGCTGCGGCTGACGCCGTCGTCGTAGCGGTCGATCACCCGGTGGCCTTCGGCCAGGTGGCCGCCCTTGAGCAGCACCGCCTGCGCGCCGGCCTGCAGCAGCGCGGCGGTGGCGTGCTCGGCATCGTCGGCGTTCTCGATCGTGCGGCCCAGCAGCAGCTGCGCTTCCGGCGTGTTCGGGGTGACCAGCGTCGCCAGCGGCAACAGGCGGCTGCGCAGCGCATCCAGCGCATCGTCTTCGAGCAGCTTGGCACCGCTGGTCGCGACCATCACCGGGTCCAGCACCACGAACGGCGGGCGGTACTGCTCCAGCGCGTCGGCGACCAGATGGATCACCGCGGCATTGGCGAGCATGCCGAGCTTGACCGCGGCGATGTCGAAATCGGCGAAGCAGGCGTCGATCTGCGCGCGCAGGAACGCCAGCGGCGGCACGTGCACGGCGCTGACCCCGCGGGTGTGCTGCGCGGTCAGTGCGGCGATCGCCGACACGCCGTGCACGCGATGCGCGGCGAAGGTCTTCAGGTCCGCCTGGATGCCGGCGCCGCCGCCCGAGTCGGTGCCGGCGATGCTCAATGCGGAGACGACGGATGGTTCGCTCATGCGCCGATTGTGCAGCGTCGGCCGCGGCTTGGCGACCGCGCGTTCAGCGCTGCTGGCGCCGGTAATGGGCCTGCAGCGCATAGGTGGTGCCGACCAGCCCGGTCAGCAGCGCCGGCGCCAGCAGCGCATCGAAGCCGATGCGGCGATAGGCCCAGGCGCCGAGCACGCCGCCGAGCAGGAAGCCGCCGATGATCAGCAGGCTCAGGCGGATGCGCCGGCGCGGCAGCGGCAGGCCGCGCAGCGCCTGGCCCAGGCCGATGCCCAGGTCGGTGAACATGCCGGTCAGGTGGGTGGTGCGCACCACCGCGCCGCTGTAGGTGGTGGTCATCGCGTTCTGCAGGCCGCAGGCCGCGGCGGCGAGCAGCGCGCCGACCAGTTGTTGCTGCTTGAACGCCTGCATCGCCGCCAGCAGCAGCAGCGCTTCCAGCGCCAGCGCCACGCCGTAGCGGCGGCCCAGCCGCAGCCGGCTGTCCTGCACCACGATGCCGCTGAGCACCGCGCCGCCGAGGAAGGCCAGCACCACGCCGAGCAGGTTGCCGATCACCCGCATGTCGCCGTCAGCCAGCGCCGCGCCGAGCAGGGTGGTGGTGCCGGTCAGGTGGGTCACCGCCTGGTGTTCGAAGCCCAGATAGCCGACCACGTTGACCATGCCGGCCACGCAGGCCAGCGCGCCGGCGAACGCCCAGGCCCAGCGCGGCAGCTCGAAGTTCATGCGCCGGCGCCGCACCGGCGCGCCGCGCGCGACGGGCTGGACGGAGGCGGCCGGCGCATGCGCTGTGGCCTACTTCGCGCCGTTGACGGCGATCTCGGAGAAGCTGCCGCTGGCCGGGTCGAACACCGCGCCCCAGAAGCCGCTGCCGCCGCCGCATACGCGCACCGCATCGACGCTGGGGTCGAGATCGCTGTCGTCGTTCGGCTTGAACGCGTTGACGTAGATCGCCTGCTGGCCGCGGTAGAGGATGCCGACGTACTGGCGGTCGTAGCTGGCCGGCTCGGCGATGCTCGGCTGCAGTTGCGCCAGCCGCGTTTCCAGCTGCGCGATCTGCTCCAGGCTCGGCGCCCAGTAACCGCTCACCGCGCCGTCGTGGCGCGCCGGGCTGTCGCGCGAACAGGTGTCGAGCACCTGCGCGGCGGTGCTGTTGCGGGTGACGACCCACGACTGCCCGGCCTTGATCGCGGTCGGCACGCTGGCCGGTCCGCGCGTGGTGGTGCACGCGCCGAGCAGCGCCAGCGCCAGCGCCAGCGCCGCGCCGCCCAGGCGCGCGCCGGCGGCGCTCACAGCACCTCCGAGGCGTAATCGGCCAGGCGCGAGCGCTCGCCGCGGCGCAGGGTCACGTGCGCGCTGTGCGGCCAGGCCTTGAAGCGATCCACCGCGTAGGTCAGGCCCGAGGTGGTTTCGGTCAGGTACGGGGTGTCGATCTGCTCGACGTTGCCCAGGCACACGATCTTGGTGCCGGGGCCGGCACGGGTGATCAGCGTCTTCATCTGCTTCGGGGTCAGGTTCTGCGCTTCGTCCAGGATCAGGTAGCGCGACAGGAAGGTGCGCCCGCGCATGAAGTTCATCGAGCGGATCTTGATCCGGCTGGCGAGCAGGTCGTTGGTCGCCGCGCGGCCCCAGGCGCCGCCTTCCTGGTTGTGGGTCAGCACTTCCAGGTTGTCGGTCAGCGCGCCCATCCACGGCGTCATCTTCTCTTCCTCGGTGCCGGGCAGGAAGCCGATGTCCTCGCCGACGCTGACCGTGGCGCGGGTCATGATGATCTCGCGGTAGCGCTGCTGGTCCATGGTCTGCGCCAGGCCGGCGGCCAGCGCCAGCAGGGTCTTGCCGGTGCCGGCGGTGCCGAGCAGGGTGACGAAGTCGATCTCCGGGTCCATCAGCGCGTTGAGCGCGAAGTTCTGTTCGCGGTTGCGCGCGGCGATGCCCCACACCGCGTGCTGGCCGCTGCGGAAATCGTCGACCAGCGCCAGCGTCGCCTTGCGCTCGCCGCTGACCTTGACCACGCGCAGCTCGACCTCGTCGTCGCCGGGCAGGTACAGGTACTGGTTCGGATACCAGTCCTCGTCGTCGGCCAGCGCGATCTCGTAGCAGGTGCGGCCCTTGTCGCTCCAGCTGCGCAGGTCCTGGTTGTGCTTCTGCCAGAAGTCCTCCGGCAGTTCGATCGCGCCGGTGTACAGCAGGCTGAAATCGTCCAGCGCGCGGTCGTTCTCGTAATCCTCGGCGATCAGGCCGCTGATCGCCGCCTTGATCCGCAGGTTGATGTCCTTGGACACCAGG
The DNA here is from genome assembly GCF_031455575.1 of Xanthomonas sp. 1678. Classification (NCBI taxonomy): domain Bacteria; kingdom Pseudomonadati; phylum Pseudomonadota; class Gammaproteobacteria; order Lysobacterales; family Lysobacteraceae; genus Xanthomonas; species Xanthomonas sp. 1678. The sequence continues at coordinate 270,058 of NZ_JAVDSZ010000003.1, forward strand.
ATCACCGGCGTTTCCGGGCCGTCCTCGCGCAGCGCCAGCACCGCGGCCAGGATCTTGTTGTCCGGCGCCACGGTGCCGAAGCTGCGCCCGGGCTCGACCGGGCGGGTCTGGAAGTACAGCCGGCCGATGCTGCCGCTGCTCTTGAGCTGGATGCCCTGCGGATGGCTGAGCGGGATGCCCGACTCGATCTGCTCGGCGCCGGCGCCTTCGATCAGCTCGTTGAGGAAACGGCTGACCTGGCGCGCGTTGCGGCTGACCTCGGACATGCCCTTCTTGGCGTTGTCCAGCTCCTCGATCACCTGCATCGGCAGGAACACGTCGTGTTCCTCGAACTTGAACAGCGCGGTCGGATCGTGCATCAGCACGTTGGTATCCAGCACGTAGATGCGCTTGCCTCGGGTCATCGTGGATTCCTGGGAAGGGGACAGGGACAGACCATCACCGCCTGCGCGGGGCAGGGGGATGCGGCGTGCGGGAAGCGCGAATGATCACTGCTGGGCGGCGGCCTGCAGTGCGTCGTACACGGCCTGGGCGTGGCCGGGAACCTTGACCTTGCGCCAGCTGCGCAGCAGCCGGCCCGAGGGCGAGATCAGGAAGGTGCTGCGCTCGATGCCGAGCACCTGGCGGCCGTACATGTTCTTTTCCTTGATCACGTCGAAGGCGCGGCACAGGGCCTCGTCGGCGTCGCTGACCAGCGGGAAGCGGAAACCCTGCTTGGCGCAGAAGGTGTCGTGCGACTTCAGCGAATCGCGCGAGACGCCGAGCACGGCGGCGTTGGCCTGCTCGAACTGCGGCAGCAGCGCGTTGAAGTCGATGCCCTCGGTGGTGCAGCCGGGGGTGCTGTCCTTCGGATAGAAATACAGCACCAGCCAGCGGCCGGCGTAGTCGCCGAGCGTGGCGCTGGCGCCGCCGGACAACGCCAGCGGCAACGCCAGCGTGGTGCGGTCCAGGGTGTCGCCGTCCTTCATCGGGTGTCCTCCGCGTGCATCGCCATCATCTGCGTTCGCCTGCGTCGATGTCCAGCGCGGCTCAGAACTTCATCGGGTCCATGATCGCGTCCAGGTTCAGGTGGTCGCAGAACTCGAGGAAATCGTCGCGCAGCGCGGCGATGTGCATGTTCGCCGGCACCCCGATCGTCACCTGCGCCGAGAACATCTCCGCGCCGGTCTGCATCGCGCGGTAGCGGGTGCTCTGCAGGTTCTCGATGGTGATGCCCTGGCGGTCGAAGAAGTCCGCCAGCTGGAACAGGATGCCCGGCTTGTCGGCGGCGATGACCTCGACGATGTAGGGCAGCAGGTTGGATTGCGCCTGCTTGGCGCCGGTGCGGTACCACACCAGCTTCATGCCTTCCTCGCGGTCGAGCCGGGTCAGCATGGCCTCGAGCTTGGCCACCGCGTCCCAGGAGCCGGTCGCCAGTGCGGTCACCGACACGTCGCGACCGACCGTGGCCAGGCGCGCATCGACGAGATTGCAGCCACTGTCGGCGATACGGCGCGTCACCGGCAACAGCGGCGACTCCGGATGCGTCGTATAGGCGTTGATCAGGAGGTGGTTTTCGGTCGGCGCGGGCCGGGGCGTGGTGTCGGTCAAAGGGGCTTCCGGCATTGCGTAGGATTGCGTAAGGCTGAACGGCGTCCGGGCGGTCGCTCGGCGCAGTATGCAGCATACTTGCCCGCGCTTTCGGGCCGCAAGTAACATGCGGGACGAATCCCGTCCGTGCAGGCCGCACGCGGCCCTCTCTCACAGCGAGCATCAGGCATCTTGTCCCTCTCCGGCATCATCACCGCCCTGGCCACGCCCTTCCAGGGCAATGGCGACCTCGACCTCGACGCCTGGCAGCGGCTGCTCAAACGGCAGCTGGACGGCGGCGTGCAGGGCGTGGTGGTGGCGGGATCGACCGGCGAGGCGGCCACGCTGCTGGACGAAGAGTACGACCTGATCCTGCGCGAAGCGGCGCAGGCGCTGGGCGGGCGCGTGCCGCTGCTGGCCGGCACCGGCCTGTCCGGCACCGCCAAGACGGTCGCGCTGACCCGCCGCGCCGCGGCCAACGGCGCGCAGTACGCGCTGGTGGTGACGCCGCCGTACGTGCGCCCGACCCAGGCCGGCCTGCTCGCGCACTACCTGCAGGTGGCCGAGCACGGCGGCCTGCCGGTGGTGCTGTACAACGTGCCCGGGCGCACCGGCTGCGACCTGCTGCCGGAGACGGTGGCGCAACTGGCGCAGCATCCGAACATCGTCGGCATCAAGGAAGCCAGCAGCGATCCGCAGCGCATCGCCGCGCTGGTCGCGCTGCGCAGCGACCGCTTCGCCGTGCTCAGCGGCGACGACGGCAGCGCCGCGCAGGCCATGCTCGGCGGCTACGACGGGCTGATCTCGGTCGCCTCCAACGCCTTGCCGGCCGCCTACCGGCGCCTGTGCGACCTGGCGCGCGCACGCCAGACCGAGCCGGCGCAGGCCTGGGACGCGCGGCTGCAGCCGTTCCACGCGTTCTGCGGCATCGAATCCAACCCGATCCCGGTCAAGGCGCTGCTGCAGCGCGCCGGCATCGGCCACGGGCTGCGGCTGCCGCTGCTGCCGCTGTCCGCGGCGCACCAGGCCACGGCCGACCGTCTCGCCACCGACGCAGCCGCGTTGGAAGAACTATCCAGCCGCGAAACGCTCGCGGCCTGACCTCAGGAGATTTATCGATGCGTGCTTCCGTTCCCTACGTCCGCGTGCTGTCGGCCGCCGTGCTGGCGACCACCATGGTCGCGGCCACCAGCGGTTGCAGCTGGTTCCACAAGGGCAAGCCGCGCGGCGACTATGCGTTGGCCCCCGAGATGCGTCCGCTGGAAGTGCCGCCGGACCTGACCACGCCGGATACCTCGGCGGCGATGAAGGTGCCGGCGCTGGCGTCTGCCGCGCCGCGCCCAGGCGCCAGCAGCGCGCCGGGCCAGGCGCCGGCGGCGTCGAACAGCGGCTTCGTGGTGCCGGGCGCGCGCGACCAGGTGTTCGGCCAGGTCGGCGACGCGCTGGGCGGCATCGAGGGCGTCACCATCGCCAGTCGCGCGCAGGTGCTGGGTTCCTACGACGTGGCCTACGAAGGCAGCAACTTCCTGGTCCGTGTGGTCGCGGTCGAATCCGGCGTTTACGTGTCGGCGGTCGATCCGCGCGGCATGCCGGCCAGCGGCGAAGCGCCGGTCAAGCTGATCGCGGCGCTGAAGGCCAAGCTCGGCCATTGAGCCGACGTCGCCGGCCGGCGTTCGCGCCGGCCGTTGCGACGAGTGACACGAAATGGGCGCCGCAGGGCGCCCGTTTTCGTTTGGGGACAGGTAAAAGCGTTGCGCAGACGGCGCTGGTGCTTGACCGCGAGACTGTGGGAGCGACTTCAGTCGCGACGGGCTTTACCGGGAAGGCCCGTCGCGACTGAAGTCGCTCCCACAACAAGCGCTAGTGGCGTCGATGGGGAAATGCGCCGGCCTGTATCGGCGGCCGAAGCGCCGCGGTGATGGCTGAAGCGACTCGATGGCGGTGCGGGTAACGCGAGTCCCGCGGTAACGGCCGGAGCGGCCCGGCAGCGTGTGCGCGGGGCAGGGCAGCGCGCTGTGCGCGGCCGAGGCCGGGCGGGATGTGGAACGTTACTTCAGCAGCAGCGGCAGCTTGTTCGGCTTGCCGTCCCAGTCGGCGGCGTCGGGCAGCGGTTCCTGGCGCGTGGTCAGCACCGGCCAGGCCTTGGCCAGTTCCGCGTTGAGCGCGACGAAGCCTTCCTGGCCGGCCGGCACGTCGTCCTCGGGGTAGATCGCGTTGGCCGGGCACTCCGGCTCGCACAGGGTGCAGTCGATGCACTCGTCCGGATCGATCACCAGGAAGTTGGGGCCGGCGTGGAAACAGTCCACGGGGCACACTTCCACGCAGTCGGTGTATTTGCACTTGATGCAGTTTTCGGTGACGACAAAAGGCATGGTTCGATCCGGCGATTAACCGCGCAATTCTAAAGCAGTCGGCGTCGGTGCGTGGAGAATGCGCGTTGGCCGGCGCCGGAGCGGCTTGCCAGGCCGCGGCGCGGCAGCCTGTGCCGCAGGTCCGGTACGCGGCCCAGGCCGCGCCAAGATCAATCGCCGATGCCGCCGCGGCGTTGCGCCAGGCGGTACAAACCGCGCGCGGCCAGGTCTTCGGGGTGGGTGTGGACCTGGCTGCCCAGCGCGCGCAGCGCATGCGCGTAGCGGTCCAGCAGACCGCTGCCGCCGATCAGGTGCACCTGCGGCGCCAGCGGCAGGCGCGCGCGCAGTTCGTGGCCGATCAGCAGGCCGGACAGGTAGGAAGGCGCGGCGGCCGCGCTCAGCCGCTCGAACAGGCCCAGGCTGCGCACGCCGAACAGATGGTGCAGCAGGCCGCCGGGCTCGCCGCTGCGCTGCAGGCCGGCATCGAAACCGGCCGCGTCGAAATGTGCGTCGTCGGCGTCCATCAGGCGCGCCAGCAGGCTGTGCTGGCGCAGCAGCGCGTACAGCTCGCCGGTCATCATCGTGGCCAGGGCGGCGATGCGGCCGTGTTCCAAGTCGACCCATTTGCTGTGGGTGCCGGGCAGGCACACGCTGTGCCGGTGCGCGTCCTGGGCCTGTTGCGCCAACGCGTCGAGCAGGCCGATCAGCTGGGTCTCCTCGCCGCGCATCACGTCCGGCACCGCCTCGGCGCTGCTGGCCACGCCGGGCACGAACCACAGCGTGCGCCCGGGCAGCGCCGGATCCTGCAGCGGCTGCATGGCCGCGGCGAGCGCGTCGGCGTCGGCCGGGCAGGGCGCGTACGGCAGTTCGATCCAGCCGTTGCGGCTGCCGATCATGCCGCACAGCACCACGTCGCCGGGCCAGTCGTCGACCAGCGCCGCCAGGGTTGCGGCGTAGCGGCCCTGGCAGGCGCTGATGCCCTGGTCGCTGCGGCGTTGTTCGAGTGCTCGGCCATCGGCCGCGAGCCGGTAGCCGCGCAGGCTGCTGGTGCCCCAATCGATGGCGATCATGCGCTGGCGACGCGTCCTTCGGGCAGCCCGGCGACGCCGACCGCGGCCACGAACAGGCCGCCGGCCTGCGGGGTGCGCGCCAATTCGTCGTCGCTGTGGTCCATCCGCGAGGTGCTCAGGTACAGCGTGCTGCCGTCGGCGCCGCCCAGCGTGGGGCAGGTGGGGTGCTTGACCGGCAGCGCGACGCTGCGCTCGACGCTGCCGTCGGGCCGGTAGCGGACCACGCGCCAGGCGCGCCATTGCGCGTTCCACAGGTGGCCGTCGGCATCGATGATGGCGCCGTCGGGTTCGGCGTCGGGATGTTCGAGTTCGGCGAAGACGCGGCTGTTGCTGGTCTGCGCGTTGGCGGCGTCGTAGTCGCAGCACAGGATCTGCGGGCGCACCGAGTCGCAGTAGTACATGGTGCGGCCGTCGGCGCTGAAGCAGATCGCGTTGGGGATGGCCACGCCGGGCAGCGGCAGGCGGCGCAGGCCGTGGCGCGTGGACCACTGGTAGAAACTGCCGACCGGCGCCTGGTCGGCGCGTTCGCTCATGGTGCCGAACACGAAGTTGCCGTGGCGGTCGGCGCGGCCGTCGTTGCTGCGGGTGTCGTCGCGCTCCGGCTCCAGCTCGGCGAGCTTGTGCAGCGGCAGTTCGGTGGCGTCGGCGGGGCTGGCATCGGGATCGGCCGCGTACACGCCCTTGGCCAGCGCCAGCAGCAGGCGCCCATCGTCGTACAGGCCCAGGCAGCCGGGACGGTCGGGTAGGTTCCAGTGGCGGGTGGCGCCGCTGGCCGGATCGTGCCGCCACAGCTGGCGCGCACTGATGTCGACCCAGAACAGCACCTGCCGGCGCTCGCACCAGACCACGCCTTCGCCGTGGATGCAGCGGCTGTCCACCGCCAGCGTGGCGGTGTGCGCGGGCGATCGGGTTGCACTCATGGGTTCACCATTCGGCGATGCTGCCGTCGGCATGGCGCCAGACGGGGTTGTGCCAGTCGGGCGGGTTCTGGTTGGCATGGCGCAGGCGCTCCTCGTCGATTTCCACGCCGAGGCCGGGCTTGGGCAACGCGGCGATACTGCCGCCATTGTCGCAGGCGAAGTCGTCCTTGTTGATCACGTAGTCGAGCAGGTCGGCGCCTTCGTTGTAGTGGATGCCGATGCTCTGTTCCTGCAGCACCGCGTTGTGCGAGACGAAATCCACCTGCAGGCAGGCGGCCAGCGCGACCGGGCCGAGCGGGCAGTGCGGGGCCAGGCCGACGTCGTAGGCGTCGGCCATGCTGGCGATCTTCAGGCACTCGGTGATGCCGCCGGCATGTGACAGGTCCGGCTGCAGCAGCGACAGGCCGCCGGCCTGCAGCACCGGCTTGAAGTCGAAGCGCGAGAACATGCGTTCGCCGGCGGCCAGCGGGATCGGCGTGGCCGCGGCCAGGCGCGGATAGTATTCGGCCAGTTCCGGCAGCACCGGCTCCTCGACGAACAGCGGCTTGAACGGCTCCAGTTCGCGCAGCAGCACGCGCGCCATCGGCGCGGAGACGCGGCCGTGGAAGTCGATGCCGAAGTCGATGCTGTTGCCGAACGCCTCGCGGATCTGCGCGACCTTGGCCACCGCCGCGTCCACCGCGCGCGGCCCGTCGATCAGCTTCATCTCCTCGGTGCCGTTGAACTTGAAGGTGTCGAAGCCCAGCTCGCGGTAGCCCTGGATCTGGGCGATGATCGCCGACGGGCGGTCGCCGCCGACCCAGCGGTAGGTCTTCATGCGGTCGCGCACCAGCCCGCCGAGCAGTTCGTACACCGGCACGCCCAGCGCCTTGCCCTTGATGTCCCACAGCGCCTGGTCGATGCCGGCGATGGCGCTCATCAGGATCGGCCCGCCGCGGTAGAAGCCGCTGCGGTACAGCAGTTGCCAGATGTCGTTGATCCGCGACGGATCCTTGCCGATCAGGTAGCCGCCCAGCTCGTGCACCGCGGCGTCGACGCTGCGCGCGCGGCCTTCGATGACCGGCTCGCCCCAGCCGGTGATGCCCTCGTCGGTCTCGATCTTCAGAAACAGCCAGCGCGGCGCGGCGTGATAGGTGGTGAGGCGAACGATCTTCATGCGTGGTCCAAGTAGGCTTGGCGGAAGGCGGCGGCCTGCGCCTGGGTCTGCGCGAGCGCCTGGCCGGGCCGGTACAGTTCGCCGCCGATGCCGGCGCCGATCGCGCCGGCGGCCAGGTAATCGCCGAGGGTGTCGATGCTGACCCCGCCGACCACGAACAGCGGCACCGTCGCCGGCAGCACCGCGCGCAGCGCGCGCAGGTGGCCGGGTCCGTAGGTGGCGGCGGGGAACAGCTTGAGCATCTGCGCGCCGGCATCGAGCGCGTCGAACGCCTCGGTGGCGGTGGCGAAGCCGGCCACCACCTGCAGGCCGCGCGCGACCGCATGGCGGATCACCGGCGGGCGCGTGTTAGGGGTGACGATGAAGCGCGCGCCGAGGTCGGCGAGGGTATCGACGTCGGCGATCTTCAGCACCGTGCCGCCGCCGATCCAGCAGCGCTGGCCGAACGCCTGCGCGGCCGCGCCGATGCTGGTTTCCCAGCGCGGCGAATTGAGCGGGATCTCGATCGCGTCGTAGCCGGCGTCGGCCAGCGCGCCGACATGCTCCAGCGCGGCGTCGGGGGCGATGCCGCGCAGGATCGCGATCAGGGGGAACTGGAACGGGGAGACGGCGGACATCGGCTTACCTGGCAACGGGCGTGGAGCGGAGGGCGTCCACCGCGACGCCGTCATCGCACGGCCGCAGCGGCGCGCAGTCGAGCGGCCGTCCCGTTGGCGACGAACTGGCGGGCGCCATCGGCCGTTGCGCTGGCCGATCGTCCTGCTCATCTACGCTGGCGCGGCGCGCCGGCGCCTTCACGAGGCGGGTGTGGCGGTGGGACGGATCGCGGCCGGAGCTGCGACTGTTCGATAGCCTGCGCGTGTGAGATATGCTCGGCAAATGAAATTTTAGACATATGCTATTCCGTTGGTGAATACGCATCTTCCCCCAGGATCTCGCTCCGCTATGACCGCTTCCGCCAATCCCTGGTTCAACGCCGCACGCCTGAAGACCCGGCACCTGTTGCTGCTGTTGCAGCTGCACGAGCACCGCTCGGTGCTGCGCGCGGCCGAGGCGGCGAGCATGACCCAGCCGGCGGCCTCCAAGCTGCTGGCGGAAATGGAGGATCTGCTCGGGGTCAAGCTGTTCGAGCGGCATGCGCGCGGGGTGGAGCCGACCTGGTACGGACAGGTGCTGATCCGCCGCGCGCGTTCGGCGATGTCGGAGATCGGCCGCGCGCAGGAGGAGATCGCCGCGCTGCGCGAGGGGCGCATGGGCCAGGTCTCGATCGGCACCGTGGTCAATCCCGGCACCAACCTGGTGCCGCAGGCGATCGCCGAGGTCAAGCGCGAGTTCCCCGGCATTCTGGTGCGGGTGGAGATGGACTACAGCCGGCCGCTGGTGGCCAAGCTGCTGGACGGCCAGCTCGACATCGTGATCGGGCGCATCCTCGGCCCGTACGGCGGCGACGAACTGGAGTTCGAGCCGCTGGCCGACGAGCCGCATTCGGCGGTGGCGCGCGCCGGGCATCCGCTGTCGGCGCGCACCGACCTGCGCCATGCCGACCTGGCGCGCTACGGCTGGGTGCTGCCGCCGGTGGACAGCGTGCTGCGTGCGCGGCTGGACGCGATGTTCCTGGAGCACGGCGTGCCCACGCCGCAGAACGTCATCGAGACCTCGTCGCTGCCGGTGATGACCAGCCTGCTGCGCGGCAGCGACCTGCTCGCGGCGCTGCCGGCCGACGCGGTGGCGCCGTACGTGCAGGCCAAGCTGCTGACCGTGCTGCCGATCGCGCTGGGGGTGCGGATGGAGTCGTTCGGCATCATCCGCCGCCGCGACTACATGCTGCCGCCGGGCGCCGAACGCATCCTGCTGGCGCTGCGCAATGCGGCCAAGCGGCTGTATCCGGAGCGCGCGCCGGGCTGAGCGGCCGGGCGGCGTTGCGCGATGACGGTCGCCCGTCGCAACCCGAACAGGGCCAGGGTCGTTCGACCGATCGCGGCGAGGACGCGTCCATCGGAAGGCGCCATGGCCGGCGGCAATGACGGACACGGCAACCATGGCGTGCATCGCTGACCGCCGTGCTATCAAATTCATGTCTTCAGCTAGTCGAAAAAGACATAGCTTGGCGTGAATATTTCATTTGCTTGACGCAGAAGCCACTCCTAGGCTCGGCCGATCGTGACCAGACCGTGTCGCGTCACCCATTTACCGGGGGCGCGCCGGCGCGCCAGCGATACGGCAGCGGGCCATGGCGCGCCGCCGTCACAACCTGAAGGACGTCGCGCTTGCGCGGCCGTCATCCGTGTATGCATGTCTCCTGGGAGGGAAGCGTCATGTCATCGCGTCATTACCGTGGTCCGGCCTCGCCGACCGCAGCGGTTCGCAGTACCCGCGTGTTGCGTCGCTCGGCCATGGCGCTGAGCATCTGCGTGCTGCTGAGCGCGCAAGCGCTGGCGCAGGACGCCGACAATGCCACCAGGAAGCAGGGCGCCGATCCGGTGATCCAGCTCGACGCGGTCGAGGTCAAGGGCGTGCGCGCCAGCCTGATCAAGTCGCAGACGATCAAGCACGATGCCGAGCAGATCGTCGACTCGGTCAGCGCCGAGGACATCGGCGCGCTGCCCGACCGCAGCGTCACCGAGACCCTGCAGCGGGTCAGCGGCGTGACCATCGACCACTTCATGGCGCGTAACGACCCGGACCATTTCTCCGCCGAAGGCAGCGGCGTGATGATCCGCGGCATGACCCAGGTGCGCGGCGAACTCAACGGCCGCGACAGCTTCAGCGCCGCCAGCGGCCGCGGACTCAGCTTCGAGGACGTGCCGGCCGAACTGATGGCCGGCGTGGACGTGTACAAGAACCCGTCGGCCGAGATCATCGAAGGCGGCCTCGGCGGCACGGTCAACCTGCGCACGCGCATGCCGTTCGACCAGCCGGGCCGGGTGATCGGCTTCACCGCCGACGAGAACTACGGCGACTTCAGCAAGACCTACAAGCCGTCCGGTTCGTTCCTGATCAGCGATCGCTGGAACACCGGCGTCGGCGAGATGGGACTGATGCTGGACCTGGCCTATTCGGAACTGGCCACCCGCAGCGACGGCATCCAGGTGGAGCCGTTCGTGCGCCGTACCGATCCGGCGCTGCTGGCCGGCACCGATTTCGACAAGGTCTACGTGCCCGGCGGCGTCAACTGGCGGCAGCTGGATTTCGAACGCAAGCGCAAGGGCGTGGCCGGGGCGTTCCAGTGGCGGCCCAGCGACGACACCGAGATCTACGTGCAGTACATGCGCTCCACCTACGACATGAACTGGCAGGAGCGCGCGGCGTTCTTCAACGACGACACCAACGCGGTCAGTCCCGCGCCCGGCAGCACCTTCACCTACGACGCCGATGGCCGTTTCGTCAGCGGCTCGCCGGTGTCCAGTTCCTGGCGCGGCAACATCACCGGCAACGATGGCGTGCGCTTCTACACCGACAACCGCTACGCGCAGCAGAGCACCACCACTTCGGATCTGTCCGGCGGCTTCAGCCACAAGCTCACCAGCAACCTCACCGTGCGCGGCGACATGCAGCTGGTGCGGTCGGAAAGCGATGCACTGGATTTCACTCTGTTCAGCTCGATCTACCTGCCGGGCCTGAACTTCGACCTGAGCGGCAAGTACCCGGCGGTGTCGATCGCCGACACCGGCTATACCTCCGACCCCTCCAACTATTTCTGGAGCGCGGCGATGGACCACCTGGCGAAGAACCGCGGCCGCGAACTGGCCACGCGCTTCGACCTGGAATACACCTACGACGACAATCCGTGGCTGCGCAGCTTCCGCGCCGGCATCCGCGCCACCGACCGCACCCAGACCAACAAGAATTCCGGCTACAACTGGGGCGTGATCAGCGACAACTGGGCGATGATTCCCGGTACCGCGAACGGGACCGGCCTGGCCGACCTGGCCAGCTACTCGCCCGCGTCCTCGCAGCTGTATTCGTACTCGAACCTGTTCCGCGGCAAGATCAGCGTGCCCAACAGCCTGTACTTCCCCACCAATGCCGCGGTCAAGGACTATGCCGGCACCTCCAAGCTGATCGAGCAACTGGTGGCGCTGCGCGGCTGGGGCTGGGCGCCGGACCAGTACCAGTTGCAGGACACCAACCGCCAGTTCGAGCGTACCCAGGCCGCCTACGCGGTGCTGTACTTCGGCAACGACGAAGCGCTGGGCGTGCCGGTGGACGGCAACGTCGGCGTGCGCATCGTGCAGACCAAGACCGAGGCGACCGGCTACGGCCAGTTCCCCGACCTGTCGGCCACCGCAGCGTCGGACGCGCTCAAGGCGCAGTACACCGGCCAGTTCTTCCCCAACAACGCGCAGGGCAGCTACACCAACGTGTTGCCGAGCTTCAACATGCGCTTCAAGTTCTCCGATGCGCTGCAGTGGCGCATCGCCGCATCCAAGGCGATGGCGCGGCCGGACTACACCCAGCTGCAGCCGTATCTGCTGCTTGAAGCGACCACCGAGGACGACGGCACGGTGTCCAGATGGACCGGCACCGCGGGCAATCCGAACCTCAAGCCGATGAAGGCCAACCAGTACGACACCGCGCTGGAATGGTATTTCGACACCAGCGACATGATGTACCTGACATTGTTCTACAAGAGCGTCAAGGACTACTTCTCCACCCAGACCACCACCGAGAGCTACGGTGGCCAGGACTGGCTGGTGACGCGGCCGTACAACATGGCCAAGGGCCGCATCCGCGGGTTCGAATACGGCTACACGCAGTTCTTCGACTCGTGGCCAGGCTGGCTGAGCGGCTTCGGCGTCAATGCCAACTTCACCTTCGTCGACAGCAGCGGCGGGGTCAATTCCGCGACCGATCCCTATACCCAGACCACCGTCACCGGGGTGAGCCTGCCGCTGGAAGGGCTGTCGCGGCGCAGCTACAACTTCGCCGGCATCTACGAGAAGGGACCGCTGTCGGTGCGCCTGGCCTACAACTGGCGTTCGCGCTACCTGCTGACCGCCAGCGACGTGGCGACCAAGCTGCCGACCTGGTCGGACGACTACGGCCAGCTCGACGCCTCGGCGTTCTATCGTTTCACCCCGCACCTGCAGCTCGGTATCCAGGCCAACAACCTGACCAATACGGTGACCAAGGTGTTGATGGGGCCGACTTCCTATGCCGACGGCGAAGTCGACACCCACCTGTACACGCGCAGTTGGTTCGTCAACGACCGCCGCTATTCGCTGGTGCTGCGCGCCAACTGGTAAGCGGCGCCGCCCAAGGCGTTTCCCTAGGCCCGCATGCGCTGAGCATGCGGGCTTTTTTGTGGCGGCGCCGGCGTCGCAGCCGGCGGGAGACGCCGGCGCAGCGGCGGATGCCGCGATTCACAGACGCACCGGCGTTTCGTATGTGGAAAACGTATAGCTAACTGTGAATATTTCATTGGATGGCATGTCTACGGGCCCCTATTCTCGTGACCGAGTCGTGATCTTCTTGGATCGCATGCGCGCTGCGGCACCCCGTCGCGCCGGACTTGCGGCCAGCACCCATCAAGCAGGTGCGTCCGCACAATCAGACACGGCGACGTCGCCCTTGGCGCGATCGCCGAACCCGTTTGCACATGTGTCCTGGGAGGGAAGCACCATGTCAGCGTCTCATAGCCATTGTCCGCTTGCGCGGACCGTGGCGCTCCGTTCTACCCGTGTTGTTTCCGACCGCGGCGTGCGCCGTTCCGCGATCGCCCTGGCCGTCGCCGCGCTGGTCGCCGCATCCGCCGCGCAGGCCCAGCAAGCCGAGCAGGCCCCGCCTGCGCAGGCCGACGATGCCACCACGCAGCTGGACACGGTGCAGGTCAGCGGTACCCGCAGCAGCGTGACCAAGGCGCAGCTGGTCAAGCAGAATTCCGAGCAACTGGTCGATTCGATCGTGGCCGAGGACATCGGCAAGCTGCCCGACAACAACGTCGCCGAGGCGCTGCAACGCATCTCCGGCGTGCAGATCGCCCGCAACTACGGCGAGGGCAGCAGCATCGCCATCCGCGGCCTGACCCAGGTCCGCACCGAGCTCAACGGCCGCGACATCTTCACCGCCAACGACGGCCGCGGGCTGAGCTTCGAGGACGTCTCGGCCGAACTGCTGGCCGGCGTCAACGTCTACAAGAACCCGTCCGCCGACATGATCGAAGGCGGCCTGGGCGGCACCGTCGACCTGCGCACGCGCCTGCCGTTCGACTACGACGCACGCAAGATCGCCGGCAGCGTGCAGTACAACCACTACGACCTGGCCGACGACAGCAAGCCGGCGTTCTCGGGCATGTACAGCGACCGCTGGCAGACCGGCATCGGCGAGATCGGCCTGCTGGTGAACTATTCGCAGCAGACCAGCCCGTTCCGCCAGGACACGATCTCGGTCGAGCCGTGGTACACGCAGACTGAAGACTTGCCGGGCTACGAAGGCCAGGAGATCTCGGTGCCGCACGGCGCCGGCATCAACACCACGGTCGGCGAGCGCAAGCGCAAGACCGGCGCGTTCGCGCTGCAGTGGCGGCCGAACGACGACGTCGAGGTCACCGCGCAGGTGCTGCGCTCGGACTACGACTTCAGCTGGCACGACTATTCGTTCTTCGCCTACAGCGGGCAGAGTGCGATGGAGGGCTTCGACGACATCGTGGTCAACGACCGCAACGAGTTCGTCAGCGGCACCTTCCAGAACACCCCGGCCGATTCCAACACCAGCCTGACCCGGCGCAAGTCGGTGACCACCGACTATTCGCTGGGCGCCAAGTGGACGGTGACCCCGAACCTGACCCTGAGCACCGATTTCCAGTACATCGACGCCACCACCAAGGGTACCCGCTACATCGTCGGCACCGGCATGGCCAGCGTGCCGCTCTACACCATCGACTTCCGCGGCGACCTGCCGCGGCTGTCGGTGACCGACGCCAGCGGCAACCAGGGCTACCTGGCCGACGCGGCCAACTACAGCGGCTGGAAGTTCCACCTGGACAACCAGGACGACAACGAGGCCACCGAGTTCGCCTGGCGCTCGGACATGGACCTGGCGTTCGACGACAGCTTCGCGCGCAGTTTCAAGGCCGGCGTGCGCTACACCGACCGCGATGCGGAGAACAAGGGCAACGTATGGCGCTGGATGCCGATCGGTGCGCCGTTCTCGCAGTATCCGGACGCGGAGCTGGTGCAGAACCCGATCACCGACTTCTTCCGCGGCGATTCGCGCGCGTTCGGCCCGACGCTGACCGCTTCCGATGCACTGGTCGGCAACTACGAGCAGACACTGGCGCTGTTCGGCGCCTCGCCGCTGGTGTTCGCGCCGAACAACATCAACAGCCAGGGCGAGAAGACCTACGCCGCCTATGGCGTGCTGCGCTTCGGCGTGGACGATGGCGCGATCCCGTTCGACGGCAACATCGGCATCCGCATCGTGCGCACCAAGGTCGATTCGCAGGGCGTGCGCACCGGCACCGACGCCGAGGGTGGCGGGCTGCTGCCGGTGGACGTGCAGCAGACCTACACCGACGTGCTGCCGAGCCTGAACCTGCGTTGGATGCTCACCGACACCCTGCAGTGGCGCTTCGCCGCCTCGCGCGGCATCTCGCGCCCGGACCTCAACCGGCTCAACCCGAACCTGAGCCTGGGTACAGCCACCGGCGGCGACGGCGTGACCCGGCGCACCGGGTCGGCCGGCAATCCGGACCTGGCGCCGATGAAGGCCGACCAGTTCGACACCGCGCTGGAGTGGTACTTCGGCAAGGGCTCGATGATGTACGGCACGGTCTTCTACAAGAAGGTCGAAGGCTTCATCGCCGAGGCTGTGTTCGAGGAAGTCTATGGCGGCCAGACCTGGGAGATCACCCGCCCGGTCAACGGCAAGGACGGCCGGATCAAGGGCGCGGAACTGGGCTATACGCAGTTCTTCGATTTCCTGCCGGGCTGGATGAGCGGCTTCGGCCTGCAGGCCAACTACACCTACGTCGACAGCGAGGCGCCGAGCCCGACCGCCACCGACACCAACGGCCAGGCGCTGACGGTGCCGCTGCAGGGGCTGTCCAAGAACAGCTACAACCTGATCCTCAGCTACGAGCTGTCGCGCTTCCAGGCGCGCGTGGCCTACAACTGGCGCAGCGACTGGCTGGTGACCACGGCCGGCAACGGCACCGGCAACCTGCCGGTCTACAACAAGGGCTTCGGCCAGCTGGACGCGTCGGTGCGCTACAACATCGACGATGTGTGGTCGGTGTCGGTGGACGGGGTCAACCTGCTCGATACCCGCAACGAGAGCTACCTGGGCGTGGAATCGCGCTACCGCGACTTCGTCATCAACGACCGTCGCTACGGCCTGACCCTGCGCGCCAGCTTCTGAGGACGGCGCAGGCACGGTCCTCCGCTCCGGCGCCGCGCGCGCCCGGGGCGGGGGAGTTCCTGCCGATGGCCTCGCCGTCGGCTGCAATCGGAGCGCAACGCACGATGCGGCAACATCGCGTGCTGAAACCTGATGCGTTGCCGGGCACGTTGCAGCGCTCGGTGCGGCCGTGCTCGGCATGGCCGACGCTGCTGCTGTTGGCGCTGTTGTGGAGCGCCTTGCCGGCGCTCGCCGCGGCGCCGCTGCCGTACCAGTTCCGCAGCGTCGCCATCGGCGGCGGCGGTTTCGTCTCCGGCCTGCTGTTCCATCCGGCGCAGCAGGGCCTGCTGTATGCGCGCACCGACGTCGGCGGCGCGTACCGCTGGGATGCGGCGGCCGCGCACTGGGTCGCGTTGACCGACTGGCTCGGTGCCGACGACCAGAACCTGATGGGCATCGACGCGTTCGCGATCGATCCGCACGATCCGCAGGCGCTGTACCTGGCCGCGGGCACCTACCTGCACCCGCGCGCCGGCAATGCCGCGTTGCTGCGTTCGCACGACCAGGGGCGCAGCTTCGCGCGCACCGAGCTGCCGTTCAAGCTGGGCGGCAACGAACTGGGCCGCGGCAATGGCGAACGGCTGGCGGTGGATCCGAACGATGGCCGCGTGCTGCTGCTCGGTTCGCGCGATGCCGGGCTGTGGCGCAGCGACGACCGCGGTGTGCACTGGCAGCGGGTGACGTCCTTTCCGGCAGTCGCCACCAGCGCGGCCGCCAGCGCGGTCAACCACGCCGGGCGCCGCCAGCAGGTCGGTATCGCCTTCGTCGTGTTCGACCCTGCCAGCGCCGCCGGCGGCGGCGCTTCGCAGCGGATCTACGTCGGCGTGTCCACGCAGGAGCGCAGCGTGTTCGTGTCCGAGGACGGCGGGCGTAGCTGGCAGCCGGTGCCTGGGCAGCCCACTGGATTGCGTCCCAGCCACATGGTGCGCTCCAGCGACGGCATCTACTACCTCAGCTACGGCGACCAGCCGGGCCCGGACCTGATGGCCGACGGCGCGGTCTGGAAATACGAGCCAGCCGCGCAGCGCTGGACCGACATCAGCCCGGTGCCGCAGCCGCATGCCGGCCCGGGCTTCGGTTGGGGTGCGGTGGCGGTGGATCCGCGCCAGCCGCAGACGCTGATCGCCAGCACCTTCCGCCGCTACACGCCGGGCGACGACATCTACCGCAGCACCGACGGCGGACGCCGCTGGGCGCCGATGTTCCCGCGCTCGCGTTTCGCCCACGACACCGCCCCGTGGACCGCGCAGGCCCGCCCGCACTGGATGGCGTCGCTGGCCATCGATCCGTTCGACAGCGACCGCGCCTGGTTCGTCACCGGTTACGGGGTCTGGGCCTCGCGCAACCTGCGCGCGTTCGATGCGGCCGAGGGCGTGGTGCAGTGGTGGTTCGCCGACGCGGGGCTGGAGGAGACGGTGCCGCTGGACCTGCTGAGCCCGGCGCAGGGCGCACCGTTGCTCAGCGCGCTCGGCGACATCGACGGTTTCCGCCACGATACGCTGGACCGCGCGCAGTCGCAGTTCGCCGGGCCGCGGCTGACCAACGGCGAGAGCATCGATGCCGCTGGCCAGGCGCCGCAGCTGGTGGTGCGCAGCGGCACGCTGCGCGAGCGGCGCGACGGCGAGGTCCGCGCCGCCTGGTCGCGCGATGGCGGCGCCAGCTGGAGCGCATTCGCCAGCGAACCGCCGGCGGGCGAGGGCGCCGGGCATATCGCCATCAACGCCGACGGCAGCCGCGTGATCTGGTCGCCGCGCAACGGCGGCAGCGCCTGGGCCAGCGACGACTGGGGCCGGCACTGGGAACGGGTGGAAGGTTCCTCCGGCACGCTGCTGATCGAGGCCGACCGGGTCGATGCGCAGCGCTGGTACGCGGTCGATGCGGCCAGCGGGCGCTTCTATCTGAGCGAGGACGGCGGTCGCCGGTTCCGCGACAGCGGCGTCGGGATCGGCGTGCCGGCGGACGCCGAGCGCACCCGCCCGCAGCTGCGCCCGGACCCGTTGCGCGCCGGCGTGGTGTACCTGGCCAGCCCCAGCCGCGGCGTGATGCGCTGGCAACACGGCACGCTCGCGGTGCTGGCGAAGGTGGATGCGCGTTCGCTGGGCCTGGGTCGCGCGCCGCGCGACGGCACGCCGCCGATGCTGTTCCTCGCCGGCAGCGTCGATGGCGTCAGCGGGCTGTTCCGCTCCGAGGACGAGGGCCGGCGCTGGCGGCGCATCGACGACGACGCGCACCGCTTCGGCCGTCCCTATGCCGTCACCGGCGACCCGCGCGTGATCGGCCGCGTCTACTTCGCCACCGGTGGCCGAGGCATCTTCTATGGCGATGCGCGATAGTCGGCGGCACAGCGGCCTGATGGCGCGGCCGGCGAGCAACGACGCCTGCCGGCGCGCGGGCGTGGCGATGCCGCGTCCGCATCCCTCCGTCTCGAACAGCACAGGATCGACGCCATGACCCTCCCTCTGCCTCCCACCGCGAAATGGCTGGCCGCGCTGGCGCTGGCGATGCTGCCCGCATCGGCCTGGGCGAAGCTGGAACTGCCGTTGCTGTTCGCCGACGGCGCGGTGCTGCAGCGCGATGTGCCGATGCGCGTGTGGGGCTGGGCCACGCCCGGCGCGCGCATCCAGGTACGCCTGGACGGCGCCGCGGCGAGCGCCGTCGCCGACGGCGACGGGCGCTGGCAGGCGCAACTGCCGACGCATGCGGCCGGCGGCCCGTACGTGCTGGAAGTAGAGGGCGACGGTGCGCGGCGCCGCATCGGCGACGTGCTGGTCGGCGACGTGTGGCTGGCCAGCGGCCAGTCCAACATGGAGTGGCCGCTGGCGCAGGCGCGCGACGGCGCGCGCGAAGTGGCCGCGGCCGCCGATCCGCAACTGCGCCATTTCAAGATCCCCAAGTCGTGGTCGGCGCAGCCGGAACGGCAACTGGCCGGCGGCGAGTGGAAAGCCGCCACGCCGGACAACGCCGGCGCGTTCTCCGCGGTGGGCTATTTCTTCGCGCGCGAACTGCGCCAGCGCACCGGCGTGCCGATCGGCATCGTCGACAGCAGTTGGGGCGGCAGCGCGATCGAGGCGTGGATGGACGCGTCCGCACTGGGCATGGATGCGACGCAGACCGCGCGCAGCGTCGCCGAAATGAAGGCCAGGGATGCGCGCACCCTGGCCGCGGTGCGGCAGCGCATCGCGCGCTGGCCGGCGGTGCAGGACGGCGCCGAGGCATGGCGCGCGGCCGACCTCGACGACAGCGACTGGGACCGCATCCCGGTCGACCGCAACTGGGAAGCCAGCGGCTACGACGGCATGGACGGCATCGCCTGGTACCGCACCTCGTTCACCCTCAGCGCCGCCGAGGCCAAGGCCGGCGTCACCCTGGGCGTCGGCCAGATCGACGATTCGGATGTCACCTACGTCAACGGCCAGCCGGTCGGGCAGACCGAAAAGCAATGGAACCTGCCGCGCGTGTATCGCGTACCGGCGGCGGCGCTGCAGGCCGGCGTCAATCACGTCGCGGTGCGGGTCACCGACCTCAGCGGCGGCGGCGGCCTGCATGGCGACGACGCCGAGCGCTTCGTGCAGGCGGGCGAGGGCGCGCGGCGCCCGTTGCAGGGCTGGACATTCCGTCCGGCCAAGGTGGTGGTGGCGCTGGACGACAGCCGCAACCAGCAGCCGACGCTGCTGTACAACCGCATGATCCATCCGCTGCAGCCGTTCCCGCTCAAGGGGGTGATCTGGTACCAGGGCGAGAGCAACGCCAACGCGGGCGGCGCGCTGCGCTACCGCGAGCAGTTCGCGGCGATGATCCGGCACTGGCGCACCGAACGCGGACAGCCGCAGCTGCCGTTCCTGTGGGTGCAGCTGGCCAACTTCCGCGCCGGCGCCGACAAGGGCGATCTCAGTCCGTGGGCGCTGCTGCGCGAGTCGCAGTCCAAGACCCTGGCGCTGCCGGCGACCGCGCAGGCGGTGACCATCGACATCGGCGAGCCCGGCGACATCCATCCGACCAACAAGCAGGACGTCGGCCATCGCCTGGCGCTGGCCGCGCGCCACGTCGCCTACGGCGACGCGCTGGTCTACAGCGCGCCGACGCTGCGCCGCGCCGAGTTCGATGGGCGCACGGCGAGGCTGCAGTTCGATCCGATGGGCAGCGCGCTGGCGGTGCGCGGCGGCGGCCCGCTGCTGGGCTTCAGCGTCGCCGGGGCCGATCGCCGCTTCCATCCGGCGCAGGCGCGCATCGACGGCGACCGCGTGCTGGTCGAGAGCGCCGAGGTGGCGCAGCCGCAGGCCTTGCGCTACGCCTGGAGCGAGAACCCTGCCGAGGCCAACCTGGTCAACCGCGAACAATTGCCTGTTTCCCCCTTCCGAACCGACACCTGGTGACACGGAGTGCTGACCGCATGAGATTTCCTGTTCCGCGCACTCGCGCAGCCGCCCCGCGCTGGCGTCCGCTGCTGGCCTGCGCGCTGTCGCTGGCGCTGGCCGCGTGCCAGTCCGACCAGCCCGCGCCGCCCGCCGCCAATGCTGCCGCCGGCGCGCCCACGGCCAAGCCCGGCGCCGCGCCGGCACCTGCGCCTGCGCCGGCCCAACAGGCGCCGATCCCGCAGTTCGTCAGCAAGGACGGCAAGCACACGCTGCTGGTCGACGGCGCGCCGTTCCTGATCCTCGGCGCGCAGGTCAACAATTCCAGCAACTACCCGGCGGCGCTGGAACAGGTATGGCCGGCGATGCAGTTCCTCGGTCCCAATACCGTGCAGGTGCCGATCGCCTGGGAGCAGGTGGAGCCGGAGGAGGGCACGTTCGACTTTTCCTTCGTCGACACGCTGCTGGCGCAGGCGCGTGAGCGCAAGGTGCGGCTGGTGCTGCTGTGGTTCGGCACCTGGAAGAACAACGGCCCGGCCTACACGCCGCACTGGGTCAAGACCGACAACGCGCGCTTCCCGCGCGTGGTCACCCGCGACGGCAAGCACATCGGCTCGCTGTCGCCGCTGGCGCCGGCCACGCTGGAGGCCGACCGCAAGGCCTTCGTCGCCTTCATGAAGCACCTCAAGCAGGCCGACCCGCAGCGCACCGTGATCATGGTGCAGCCGGAGAACGAACCCGGCACCTACGGCAGCGTGCGCGACTTCTCGCCGCTGGCGCAGCAGGCCTTCGACGGTCCTGTGCCCGAGGCGCTGCTGCAGAAACTGGGCCGGCAGCCCGGCACCTGGGCGCAGGTGTTCGGCGCCGATGCCGACGAGTTCTTCCATGCCTGGCACATCGGCCGCTTCATCGACCAGGTGGCCGCGGCCGGCAAGGCCGAATACCCGCTGCCGATGTACGTCAACGCCGCGCTGCGCGGTCCGTTCAATCCCGGCCAGCCGGGCCAGTACGCCAGCGGCGGCCCCACCGACAACGTGCTCGACGTCTGGAAGGCGGCCGCGCCGCACATCGACCTGCTGGCCCCGGACATCTACATGCCCGAGTACCGCATGTACACCACGGTGCTGGACCGCTACGCGCGCCCGGACAACGCGCTGTTCGTGGCCGAGACCGGCAACCGCCCGGAGTACGCGCGCTACCTGTACCCGACGCTGGGCCATGACGGCATCGGCTGGTCGACCTTCGGCATCGACTACAGCGGGTATTCCAACTGGCCGTTGGGCGCCAAGACTGTGGACGAGCCGACCATGGCGCCGTTCGCGCTGGGCTTCAAGTCGGTGAGCCTGGGCATGCGCCCGTTCGCCAAGGCCGCCTCGCAGGGCAAGCTGCACGGCACCGCCGAGGAGCCGGGCCAGCCGGTGCAGGAGCTGCGGCTCAACGAGCGCTGGAGCGCGACCATCACCTACGGCGTGCCGCAGTTCTGGTTCAAGGGCACGCCGCCCGGCAATCCCGAGCCGAGCGGTGCGGCGCTGATCGCCGAGCTGGGCCCGGACGAATTCCTGGTCACCGGCTACCACGTGCGGGTGACCCTGCATCCGGCCAGCGAGGCCACCGCCAACATGGTCTACGACCGCGTCGAGGAAGGCTTCTACGATGGCGAGCAGTGGCGGTTCCAGCGCAACTGGAACGGCGACCAGACCGACTACGGGGTCAATTTCTCCGACAGGCCGCAATTGCTGAAGATCAAGCTGGCCACCTACTGACACCTCGGCGCCGCCAGCGTGCGGCGCCGTCATCCGCTACAGAGGGAGTGAACATGCACAACTCGAACCGTCCCGTCCGCCTGGCGCTGAAGCCGCTGCCGCGCCTGCTGGCCCTGTCGCTGGCGGTGCTCGCCGCCGGCGCCTACGCGCAGGAAGTGAAGAAGGACGCCGACGGCGTCACCGTGCGTCCCAGCGCCAAGGGCGCCGCGCCGGTGCGCCTGCAGGTGGTGGACAGCGGCATCATCCGCGTCAGCGCCGATCCGGACGGCGACTTCAAGCGCACCCCGAGCCTGATGCGGGTGCCGGTGCAGGGCGATACCGCGTTCCAGCTGGACGAGCAGGGCGGCACGGTGCGGGTCAAGACCGCCAAGGTCACCGCGCAGGTGTCCACCGTCGACGGCCACGTCAGCTTCGCCGATGCCAGCGGCAAGCCGCTGCTGGCGGAAGTGGCGGGCGGGCGCAGCTTCGCGCCGCTGAAGGTGGAGGGCAAGTCCTACCTGAGCACGCGCCAGCGCTTCGCCTCGCCCGACGACGAGGCCTTCTACGGCTTCGGCCAGCACCAGCAGGGCTGGATGAACCAGAAAGGCCGCAACGTCGAGCTGCTGCAGAGCAATATCGACCTGGCGGTGCCGTACCTGGTGTCCAGCCGCAACTACGGCATCCTGTGGGACAACAATTCGATCACCCGCATGGGCGACCCGCGCGGCCTGCAGCCGTTGCCGGCGTCGCTGAAGCTGTACGACGCCAAGGGCAAGCCGGGCGCGCTGACCGCGCGCTATTCGGTCAACGGCAAGCAGGTGCTGGAACGCCGCGAAAAAGAGCTCAACTACCAGTACCTGAAGGACCTGGGCAAGTTCCCGAAGAAGGCCAAGCCCAGCGACAAGAGCCGCATGCAGGTCACCTGGGAAGGCGAGATCGAAGCCAAGAGCGGCGGCGAGCACAGCTTCTCGCTGTACGCCAGCGAGTACGCCAAGCTGTACGTGGACGGCAAGCTGGTGGTCGACCGCTGGCGCCAGAACTGGAACCCGTGGCACAACGAATTCACCCTCGCGCTGCAGCCGGGCCAGCGCCACAAGGTCAAGGTCGAATGGGACCTGATCGACCCCAGCTACATCGCGCTGCTGCACCGCGACCCGTTGCCGGCGGCCGAAGCCAAGGACCTGTCGCTGTGGTCCGAGGCCGGGCAGATGATCGACTACTACTTCGTCGCCGGCGCCGACGCCGATCAGGTCATCGCCGGCTACCGCGAACTGACCGGCAAGGCGGTGCTGTTGCCGAAGTGGGCCTACGGTTTCTGGCAGAGCCGCGAGCGCTACAAGAGCCAGGACGAACTGGTCGGCGCGCTTGCCGAGTACCGCAAGCGCAAGCTGCCGATCGACAACATCGTGCTCGACTGGTCGTACTGGCCGGAGAACGCGTGGGGTTCGCACGACTTCGACAAGACCCATTTCCCGGACCCGGACGGCATGGTCAAGTCGGTGCACGACATGCACGCGCAGATCATGATCTCGATCTGGCCCAAGTTCTATCCGACCACCGCCAACTACAAGGAACTCGACGCCGCCGGGCACATGTACAAGCGCAACGTCGAGGTCGGCGAGCTGGACTGGATCGGCAAGGGCTACAAGAACTCGTTCTACGACCCGTACTCCGACGACGCGCAGGCGATCTACTGGCGGCAGATCAACGACAAGCTCAACAGCAAGGGCTTCGACGCGTGGTGGATGGACGCCGACGAGCCGGACGTGCATTCCAACCTGGACATCGGCGAGCGCAAGGCGCGCACCACGCCGACCGCGCTGGGGCCGTCCACCGAGTTCTTCAATTCCTACCCGTTGCCGCATACCCACGGCGTCTACGAGGGCGACCGCGCCGCCGACGGCAAGCGCGTGTTCATCCTCTCGCGCAAGGGCTATGCCGGCACCCAGCGCAACGCGGTGGCGGTGTGGAGCGGCGACATCGTCTCGCGCTGGGACGACATGCGCGACCAGATCTCCGCCGGCGTCAACGTCTCCATGTCGGGCCTGCCGAACTGGACCTTCGACATCGGCGGCTTCGCGGTGGAGAAGCGCTACGAGGACCAGGAGCCGGCGCACCAGGCGGAATGGCGCGAACTCAACACGCGCTGGTTCCAGTTCGGCGCGTTCGTGCCGCTGTTCCGCTCGCACGGCCAGTTCCCGTTCCGCGAGATCTGGAACATCGCCCCGGAAGGCACCCCGTACTACGCGAGCATGGCGTACTACAGCCGCCTGCGCTATGCGTTGCTGCCGTACGTCTACACGCTGGCCGGCGACACCTACCATCGCGACGGCAGCATGATGCGCGGCCTGCCGATGGATTTCCCCAACGATCCCAAGGTCGCCGACATCAACGACCAGTACCTGTTCGGGCCGGCGTTCCTGGTCGCGCCGGTGACCCGCTTCGGCGCCACCTCGCGCCA
Organism: Xanthomonas sp. 1678; assembly: GCF_031455575.1. Classification (NCBI taxonomy): domain Bacteria; kingdom Pseudomonadati; phylum Pseudomonadota; class Gammaproteobacteria; order Lysobacterales; family Lysobacteraceae; genus Xanthomonas; species Xanthomonas sp. 1678. The sequence continues at coordinate 294,076 of NZ_JAVDSZ010000003.1, forward strand.
GGTCTACCTGCCGGCCGGTACCTCGTGGATCGACTTCAACAGCGGCAAGCGCTACGAAGGCGGCCAGCGCATCGACGCCGCCGCGCCGCTGCAGCGCATGCCGCTGTTCGTGCGCGCCGGTTCCATCGTGCCCACCACCACCGTGCAGCAATACGTGGACGAGGTGCCGAACGCGCCGCTGACCGTGGTCGTCTACACCGGCGCCGACGGCCAGTTCTCGCTGTACGAGGACGACGGCAAGGGCTATGGCTACGAGAAGGGCGAGTTCAGCCGCATTCCGCTGAGCTGGAACCAGGCCAAGGGCGTACTGACCATCGGCGCACGCCAGGGCAACTGGCCGGGCATGCAGGCCAAGCGCACCATCAACGTGCGCTTCGTCGACGGCGTGCGCGAGGAGACCGGCGCGCTGGAGCCCAAGGCCGACGCCAGCGTGCAGTACAGCGGCAAGAGCCTGAGCGTGGCGCGCAAGGCGGCGAAGGGCGCCAAGCGCAAGGGCAAGGCGAAGTGATGCCCGCGGCGTACGCCCATCCGCGCGGGGAGGCAGGATGAGCATCGCGCTGACCCGCCGCGAACTGTGCAAGGCGATCGGCGCCGGCCTGGTGACCGGGCTGTCCGTGCCGGTCGCGGCCGGCGCAGCCGCGGCCGCCGAGCGCACACCGTCGGCGGCCGCGGACGCGGCCGCGACTGCGGCAGCGCCTGCGGATCCGGCCGCGCTGACCCTGTGGTACCCGCGCCCGGCCACGCAGTGGGTGGAGGCGCTGCCGGTCGGCAACGGCCGGCTCGGTGCGATGGTGTGGGGCGGCATCGCCCACGAACGCCTGCAGTTGAACGAAGACACGCTGTATGCGGGCCAGCCCTACGATGCGACCTCGCCGGAGGCGTTGGCGGCGCTGCCGCAGGTGCGTGCGTTGATCTTCTCTGGCCGCTATGCCGAGGCCGAGGCATTGGCCGACGCGAAGATGCTGTCGCGCCCGCGCAAGCAGATGCCGTACCAGCCGCTGGCCGACCTGCTGCTGGACTACGACCGTGCCGACGGCATCGACGGCTATCGGCGCGAACTGGACCTGGACACGGCGCTGGCCAGCACCCGCTTCGCGTCCGGCGGCGCCACCCACCTGCGCGAGGTGTTCGTCTCGTCGACCGAGCAGTGCATCGTGGTGCGGCTGTCCTGCGACAAACCCGGCCGCATCTCGCTGCGCATCGGCATCGACAGTCCGCAGGCGGGCGAGGTCAGCGACGAGCAGGGCGCGCTGCTGTACGCCGGGCGCAATGCCGGATTCGCCGGCATCGAGGGCGGGCTGCGCTTTGCGTTGCGTGTGTTGCCGCAGGCCACTGGCGGCCAGACCCGCGTCGAGCGCGGGCGGATCCGCATCGAAGGCGCCGACGAAGTGGTGCTGCTGCTGACCGCGGCCACCAGCTACCGCCGCTACGACGACGTCGGCGGCGATCCGCTCGCGCTCAGCGCCGCGCAGCTGCGCAAGGCGGCCGCATTGCCCTACGCGCGATTGCTGGAGCGGCACCTGGCCGCGCACCGGCGGCTGTTCCGCCGGGTCGCGATCGACCTGGGCAGCAGCGACGCCGCGCAGCTGCCCACCGACGAACGCGTGCAGCGCTTCGCCGACGGCAACGATCCGGCGCTGGCCGCGCTCTACCACCAGTACGGCCGCTACCTGTTGATCAGCAGCTCGCGGCCGGGCAGCCAGCCGGCCAACCTGCAGGGCATCTGGAACGACCTGATGCAGCCGCCGTGGGAGAGCAAGTACACGATCAACATCAATACGCAGATGAACTACTGGCCCAGCGAAGCCAACGCCTTGCACGAATGCGTGGAACCGCTGGAATCCATGTTGTTCGATCTGGCAGAAACCGGTGCCCGCACCGCGCGGGCGATGTACGCCGCGCCGGGCTGGGTGGTGCACAACAACACCGACCTGTGGCGCCAGGCCGGGCCGATCGACGGCGTGAAGTGGAGCCTGTGGCCGATGGGCGGGGTGTGGCTGCTGCAGCAGCTGTGGGACCGCTGGGACTACGGCCGCGACCGCGCCTACCTGCGACGCATCTATCCGCTGTTCAAGGGCGCGGCCGAGTTCTTCGTCGCCACCCTGGTGCGCGATCCGCACACCGGTGCGATGGTGACCAACCCGTCGCTGTCGCCGGAGAACCAGCATCCGTTCGGTGCCGCACTGTGCGCCGGCCCGGCGATGGATGCGCAATTGTTGCGCGATCTTTTTGCGCAGTGCATCAAAATGGGCGAGCTGCTGGGCGTGGATGCGGCCTTCGGCGCGCGCCTGGCCGAACTGCGCGCGCAGCTGCCGCCGGACCGGATCGGCCGTGCCGGGCAGCTGCAGGAATGGCAGCAGGACTGGGACATGCAGGCCCCGGAAATCCACCATCGCCACGTCTCGCACCTGTATGCGCTGCATCCCTCCAGCCAGATCAATCTGCGCGACACCCCGGAGCTGGCCGCCGCGGCGCGGCGCTCTTTGCAGATCCGCGGTGATAGCGCTACCGGCTGGGGCATCGGTTGGCGCCTGAACCTGTGGGCGCGGTTGCACGACGGCGAGCACGCGCATCGTATTCTGGCGATGCTGCTGTCGCCCGAGCGCACCTACCCGAATCTGTTCGACGCGCATCCGCCGTTCCAGATCGACGGCAACTTCGGCGGCACTGCCGGCATCACCGAGATGCTGCTGCAGAGTTGGGGCGACAGCATCTGGCTGTTGCCGGCGCTGCCGCAGGCCTGGCCGCGCGGCGAGGTGCGCGGATTGCGCGTGCGCGGCGCGGCCGGGGTCGATCTGGCGTGGCGCGATGGCCGCCTGCAGCATGCGCGGCTGAGCAGCGACCGCGGCGGGCACTACACTCTGGTCTACGGCGGGCAGACCCTGACCGCCGATCTTTCCCCTGGAGCGACGATGGAACTGGGTTTGCGCAACGATCGGCTGGTGCGGCAATGAGTCTGTACATCGGCCTGGACGTCGGCACGCAGAGCGTCAAGCTGCTGGCCTACGATGCGGACAGCCGCCGCGTGGTCGCCACGCACGGCCACGCGCTGGAACTGATCAGCCGCGACGACGGCACCCGCGAGCAGCAGGCGCAGTGGTGGATCGACGGCATCGTCGCCTGCTTCGCCGCGCTGAGCGCCGAGCAACGCGCGCAGGTGCGCGCGATTTCGGTCTCCGGCCAGCAGCACGGCTTCGTGCCGGTGGACGCGCAAGGGCAGGTGACCGCGCCGGTCAAGCTGTGGTGCGACACCAGCACCCAGCGCGAGTGCGAGGAGATCATGCAGGCCGCCGGCGGCGAACAGCGCTGCGTGGAACTGGCCGGCAACCCGATCCTGGCCGGCTACACCGCTTCCAAACTGCCGTGGACGCGCAAGCACCGCAGCGAGGCCTACGCCAGCATGACCTCGGTGCTGCTGCCGCACGATTACGTCAATTTCTGGCTGACCGGCGAGCGCTACACCGAGTTCGGCGACGCCTCCGGCAGCGGCTGGCTGGACGTGCGCACACGGCAATGGTCGGCGCCGCTGCTGCAGGCGATCGATCCGCAGCGCGACCTGGCCGCGGCGCTGCCGCCGCTGGTGCCGACCGAGACCACCTTCGCCCTGTCCGCGGCCGCGGCGCAGACCCTGGGGCTGCCGGGCGACGTGCGCGTGGCCACCGGCGGCGGCGACAACATGATGGCCGCGATCGGCACCGGCAACGTGGTGCCCGGGCGGCTGACGATGAGCCTGGGTACCTCCGGCACGCTGTTCGCGTACGCCGACCGGCCGGTGGTCGACGATGCCGCGCGCTGGGCCGCGTTCTGCTCGTCCAGCGGCGGCTGGCTGCCGCTGATCTGCACGATGAACTGCACCGTGGCCACCGAGACCATCTCGCGCCTGTTCGGGATCAAGACCGGGCAGGGCGAGGCCTTGCTCGACGCCACCGCGCCCGGCGCCGGCGGGCTGGTGCTGCTGCCGTTCTTCAACGGCGAGCGCACCCCGAACCTGCCGGCCGCGCGTGGCTGCATGACCGGCATGGACCTGCACAACACCACCCCGGCGCATTTCTACCGTGCGGCGATGGAAGGCGCGACCTACAGCCTGCGCAACGGCTACGACGCCTTCGTCGACGCCGGGCTGGCGTTCGATTCGATCTACGTCACCGGCGGCGGCAGCAAGAGCGCAGGGTGGCGGCAACTCATCGCCGACCTGTTCGGCTTGCCGGTGCACGTGCCGGCGCAGGCCGAGGGCGCCGCGTTCGGCGCCGCGCTGCAGGCGCTGTGGGCCGACGGCCACGCGCAGGGCGACCGCGCCAGCCTGGCCGAGGTGGTGCTGCAGCACCAGCAGGACGAGGCCGCGCTGTCGGCGCAGCCGGATCCGCAACGCGGCGCGCAGTACCAGGCGCACTACCAGACCTTCCTGAAACACTTGCACGCCATTGGCCCGCTCTACGCCGGCTGACCCACACTTTCCCCCGCAAACGCACACCAGGATTTCGTCATGAGCAACTCCGTCTACATCGGCGCCAAGGAATACTTCCCGGGCATCGGCCGCATCGCGTTCGAAGGCAAGGCCTCGGACAACCCGCTGGCGTTCAAGGTCTACGATGCGAACAAGCGCATCGGCGACAAGACCATGGCCGAGCACCTGCGCTTCGCGGTGGCGTACTGGCACAGCTTCTGCGGCAACGGCGCCGATCCGTTCGGGCCGGGCACGCGCGCCTATCCGTGGGACGCGGGCAGCGATGCGCTGGGCCGCGCCGAAGCCAAGGCCGATGCGGCGTTCGAGTTCTTCACCAAGCTCGGCGTGCCGTACTACTGCTTCCACGACATCGACCTGGCGCCGGACGCCGACGATGTCGGCCAGTACGAGAAGAATCTGCAGCACATGGTCGGCATCGCCAAGCAGCGCCAGGCCGACACCGGCATCAAGCTGCTGTGGGGCACCGCAAACCTGTTCTCGCACCCGCGCTACATGAACGGCGCCTCGACCAACCCGGACTTCAACGTGGTCGCGCGCGCGGCGGTGCAGGTCAAGGCCGCGCTCGACGCCACGGTGGAGCTGGGCGGGGAGAACTACGTGTTCTGGGGTGGCCGCGAAGGCTATGCCAGCCTGCACAACACGCAGATGAAGCGCGAGCAGGACAACATGGCGCGCTTTTTGACCATCGCGCGCGACTACGGCCGCAGCATCGGCTTCACCGGCAATTTCCTGATCGAGCCCAAGCCGATGGAGCCGATGAAGCACCAGTACGATTTCGACAGCGCCACGGTGATCGGCTTCCTGCGCCAGCACGGGCTGGACCAGGACTTCAAGCTCAACATCGAGGCCAACCACGCCACGCTGTCGGGCCACAGCTTCGAGCACGACCTGCAGGTGGCGTCCGATGCGGGCCTGCTGGGCAGCATCGACGCCAACCGCGGCAATCCGCAGAACGGCTGGGACACCGACCAGTTCCCGACCGACCTGTACGATACGGTGGGGGCGATGCTGGTGGTGCTGCGGCAGGGCGGGCTGGCGCCGGGCGGGCTGAACTTCGACGCCAAGGTGCGGCGCGAGTCGTCCGATCCGCAGGACCTGTTCCTGGCGCACATCGGCGGCATGGACGCGTTCGCGCGCGGGCTGGAGGTTGCGCATGCGCTGCTGACGTCCTCGCCGCTGGAGCAGTGGCGCGCAGAGCGTTACAGCAGCTTCGACAGCGGCGCCGGCGCGGCGTTCGCCGCCGGCAGCAGCACCCTGGCGGACCTGGCGGCGCACGCGGCCAAGGCCGGTGAACCGACCCAGGTCAGCGGCCGCCAGGAAGCCTACGAGAACCTGATCAACCAGTACCTGATCCGCTGATGCGCGACGGCCGGCGGTCGCGCGACCGCCGGCCGTGCCGTCTCTTCCCGCGATGGCCGTTCTCCTTTCTGCACGACACCAGGTGACTCAATGTCCAGCGTATCCCTAGACCGCCACGCCGATGGCGCAGGCGAGAACACGCGTCTCATCATCCTCATCAGTTGCGTCGCCACCATCGGTGGCTTCCTGTTCGGCTTCGACAGCGGCGTGATCAACGGCACCGTCGACGGCCTCAAGCAGACCTTCCATTCCAGCGCCGCCGGCACCGGCTTCGAGGTCGCCTCGATGCTGCTGGGCTGCGCGTTCGGCGCGTTCTTCGCCGGCTGGCTGGCCGACCGGCTCGGCCGCCGCGCGGTGCTGATCATTTCCGCGGTGCTGTTCCTGCTGTCGGCGATCGGCGCCGGCGCCGCGCACAGCTCCCTGTTCTTCGTCTTCGCCCGGGTCATGGGCGGCTTCGCGGTCGGCGCGGCCAGCGTGATGTCGCCGGCGTACATCGCCGAGGTCGCCCCGGCGCGTTACCGCGGCCGGCTGGCCACGGTGCAGCAGATCGCCATCATCAGCGGCCTGTTCAGCGCGTTCCTGAGCAACTACCTGCTGGTCAAGCTGGCCAGCGCCTCGACCGAGCCGCTGTGGCTGGGCCAGGCCGCGTGGCGCTGGATGTTCTGGATGCAGGCCTTCCCCTCGCTGGTGTTCCTGCTGCTGTTGCTGGCGATCCCGGAGAGCCCGCGCTACCTGGTGGTCAAGGGCCGCCGCGACGCCGCGCTGGTGGTGTTGACCAAGCTCTACGGCCCGCGCGAAGCGCAGGCCAAGCTGACCGAGATCTCCGCCTCGCTGGCGGCCGACCAGCACAAGCCGAAGCTGTCGGACCTGGTCAGCAAGGTCACCGGCAAGGTGCGCCCAATCGTGTGGATCGGCATCGGCCTGGCCACCTTCCAGCAACTGGTCGGCATCAACGTGGTGTTCTACTACGGCGCGGTGCTGTGGCAGGCGGTGGGTTTCTCCGAAAGCGACTCGCTGCTGATCAACGTGCTGTCCGGCGCGCTGAGCATCGGCGCCTGCCTGATCACGGTGATGCTGATCGACAAGATCGGGCGCAAACCGCTGCTGTGGGTCGGCTCGGCGGGCATGGCGGTGTCGCTGGCGCTGGTCACGCTGGCCTTCGCCAGCGCCTCGCTGGACGAAGCCGGCAAGCTGGCGATGTCGCCGGGCATGGGCCGGCTGGCGCTGATCGCGGCCAACGTCTACGTGATCTTCTTCAACATGTCCTGGGGCCCGGTGATGTGGGTGATGCTGGGCGAGATGTTCCCCAACCAGATCCGCGGCTCCGGCCTGGCGGTGGCGGGCGCGGCGCAGTGGACCTCGAACTTCCTCATCACCGTGTCGTTCCCGGTCCTGCTCGGCAGCATCGGCCTGGCCGGCGCCTACGGCATCTACACCGTGGCCGCGTTCATCTCGGTGTTCTTCGTGCTCAAGTACGTCTACGAGACCAAGGGCCGCGAGCTGGAGCAGATGCAAGGCTGAGTCCATGCCGGCGCGGCCCAGGCCGCGCCGGTTCCGGGCGAGACGGCCGTCGGCGGGGCGGATCGCGGCCACGGCCGGTTTCGCAGCGCGCGGTGCCTCGCCCAGTGCGGGGCGCCGCCTCGGACGGTCCCACAACGCAAAAGCCCCGCAGATGCGGGGCTTTTGTGGTTTTCACTGCAGGCGAAGCGGCGATGGTGCTCCCTAGGGGGCTCGAACCCCTGTTTTAGCCTTGAGAGGGCCACGTCCTAACCATTAGACGAAGGGAGCAGGTTGGTCGCATCGATTGCAGGGCGCTAGTATATGGGGCTAGCCGCTCGCCGGCAATCCCGCAACTCGATACGGAAGCGCCATCATCAACCCGCCAGTTCCTGTGCCGTTCACTCTGCAGCTGATCCCGCGCGATCAGCACAACGTCTCGCGCAAGGACATCAGTCCCAATGCGCTGCGCGTGCTGTACCGGCTGCGCGAAGCCGGCTTCGGCGCGTACCTGGTCGGCGGCGCGGTCCGCGACCTGCTGGTCGAGCTGCAGCCCAAGGACTTCGACGTCGCCACCGACGCCACCCCCGAACAGGTCAAGCAGCTGTTCCGCAACTGCCGCCTGATCGGCCGCCGCTTCCGCCTGGCGCACGTGGTCTACGGCCGCGAGATCATCGAGGTGGCCACGTTCCGCGCCAACGTCGACGACGGCAGCGGCGACCGCGAGCTCGACAACGGCCGCCTGGTCCGCGACAACGTCTACGGCAGCATCGAGGACGATGCGGTGCGCCGCGACTTCACCTGCAACGCGCTGTACTACGCGATCGAGGACTTCTCGGTGCGCGACTACACCGGCGGCTTCGCCGACGTGCAGGCGCGGCTGATGCGCATGATCGGCGACCCCGAGCAGCGCTACCGCGAAGACCCGGTGCGCATGCTGCGCGCGGTGCGCCTGGCCGCCAAGCTGGATTTCGAGATCGAGCCGACCACCGCCGAACCGATCCCGCGCCTGGCCGGGCTGCTGGCCGAAGCGGCGCCGGCACGGCTGTTCGAGGAAGTGCTGAAGCTGTTCCTGTCCGGCGACGGCGTGGCCAGCTTCGAAGGCCTGGAGCGCTACGGCCTGCTCGCCGCGCTGTTCCCGGAGAGCGCGGCGGCGCTCGCCTCCAACCGCAGCGGCGCGCTGCGGCGGATGCTGATCGAGGGCCTGCGCAACACCGATGCGCGGGTGGCCAACGACGAGCCGGTGTCGCCGGCGTTCCTGTTCGCGCTGCTGCTGTGGCCGGCCTACTGCCGCGCGCTGATGGCGCTGCAGAAGCAGGGCATGCAGCTGGAGGAGGCGCAGCGCCGCGCCGCCGACCGGGTGACCCTGCACCAGCTGAGCACGGTCGCGTTGCCGCGGCGGTTCTCGCTGCCGATGCAGGAGATCTGGTTGCTGCAGTCGCGCTTCACCTCGCGCCAGCGCAAGCGGGTGGTGCGGACCTTGTCGCACCCGCGCTTCCGCGCCGCGTTCGACTTCCTGATCCTGCGCCAGTCGGCCTCGGCCGAGCACGAAGCCGATATCGCCTACTGGCGCGAACTGCAGCAGCAGCCCGGCTACGCGCCGCCGCCGCGCGGCTTCGACCCGGAAATCGACTACGTCGGCGACGAGGTGGCGATGGCCCCGGCCGACAGCGAGGAAACCCCCAAGCGCCGCCGGCGCCGGCGCCGGCGTCCGGATGCCGCCGCCCCGGCCGAGTGAGCGAGCCGCTTTCCGCCGCGCCGGTGCAGGCCTGCATCGGCCTGGGCGGCAACCTCGGCGATGCGGCCGCGACCCTGCGCGCGGCCATCGCCGCGCTCGACACGCTGCCGCACACCCGCCTGCTGCGCGCCTCGCAGCTGTACCGCAGCCCGGCCTGGGGCAATGAGGCGCAGCCGGACTTCATCAACGCCGCCGCCGTGCTGAGCACCGCGCTGCCGGCGCCCGAACTGCTGCAGGCGCTGCTGGCGCTGGAAGGGCGCCACGGCCGCCAGCGCGCCCCCGGCGAGCGCTGGGGCCCGCGCACCCTGGACCTGGACCTGCTGTTGTACGCCGACGCGGTGATCGACCTGCCCGGGCTGCAGGTGCCGCATCCCTACCTGCACCAGCGCGGTTTCGTGCTGCTGCCGCTGGCCGAGATCGCGGCGGACGCGACCATTCCCGGCCATGGAACGGTGCGTGACATACGCGACCGCATCGAAACCGACGGGATCGTGCCAATCGGTAGATAATGCCCGGCTTATCACCGCACCGCATGAGCTTATGAGCAGCCACGCCGACAGCAAACCCTGGACCGTCCCCGCCCTGGCCGAGGCCAAGCGCCGCGGGCAGAAACTGGTGATGCTGACCGCCTACGACGCCGGTTTCGCGCGCGCGTTCGACGCCAACGGGGTGGACCTGATCCTGATCGGCGATTCGCTGGGCATGGTGGTGCAGGGCCACGACTCGACCCTGCCGGTGACCGTGGACGACATCGCCTACCACACCGCCGCGGTGGCGCGGGTGCTGCAGCGCGCGCTGCTGGTGGCCGACCTGCCGTTCCAGTCCGACGCCACCCCCGAGCGCGCGCTGGACGCATCGACCCGGTTGCTGCAGGCCGGCGCGGAGATGGTCAAGCTGGAGGGCGCCGGGCACAAGCTGGAGGTGATCCGCTTCCTCAGCGAGCGCGACATCCCGGTGTGTTCGCACCTGGGCCTGACCCCGCAGTCGGTGCTGACCTTCGGCGGCTACAAGATCCAGGGCCGCGAGGAGGCCGCCGCGGCCAAGCTGCTGGCCGATGCCAAGGCGGTGGCCGCGGCCGGCGCCACGCTGCTGGTGCTCGAGTGCGTGCCGTCGCCGCTGGCCGCGCGGATCACCGCCGAGGTCGACATCCCCACCATCGGCATCGGCGCCGGTCCCGACTGCGATGGCCAGGTGCTGGTGCTGCACGACTTCCTGGGCCTGGACAGCGGTCATCGCCGCCCGCGCTTCGTCAAGGATTTCCTGGCCGAAGGCGGCTCCATCGCCGGCGCCGTGCGCGCCTACGCCGACGCCGTGCGCGCCGGCACCTTCCCCGACGCCGAACACGCCTACGCCAAATGATCGAAACCATCACCGACCTGGCCCGGCTGCGCGCCGTCGTTTCCGGCTGGAAGCGGCAGGGCCTGCGCGTGGCCTTCGTGCCGACCATGGGCAACCTGCATGCCGGGCATTTCTCGCTGGTGATGCTGGCCCGGCAATACGCCGACCGGGTGGTATCCAGCGTGTTCGTCAACCCGACCCAGTTCGGACCGAACGAGGACTTCACCCGCTACCCGCGCACCCCCGAAGCCGACACCAGCGGCCTGGAGGACGCCGGCTGCGACGCGCTGTGGCTGCCGACGGTGGAGAGCATGTACCCGCTGGGCGTGGAGCTGGCGTTGCGCATGCACACGCCCGGGGTCAGCGAAGTGCTGGAGGGCGCCTGCCGGCCCGGCCATTTCGACGGCGTCTGCACCGTGGTCGCGCGCCTGTTCAACCAGGTGCAGCCGGACCTGGCCGCCTTCGGCAAGAAGGACTACCAGCAGTTGGCGGTGATCCGGCAGATGGTCGCCGACCTGGCGTTCCCGATCGAGATCCTGGGCGGCAGCATCGTGCGCGAGGCCGACGGCTTGGCGATGAGCTCGCGCAACCAGTACCTGTCGGCCGAGGAACGGCCGCGCGCGGCGCAGATCCGCCAGACCCTGCTGGCGATGCGCGACGGCCACCTGGCCGGCAACCCGCGCGCCGAGACCGAGGCGGCGGCGACCAGGCAGTTGCAGGACGCCGGCTTCGACGTCGACTACACCGTGCTGCGCCTGCCCGATCTGAGCGAGCCGCAGGACGAGGCCGGTCCGCGCGTGGCGCTGATCGCCGCGCGCCTGGGGCGTACCCGGTTGATCGACAATCTGGAGTTCTGAGCGGCGGCTGGTGCGGCTGCCGCGGCGTCGGTGTCGGCACCGCGTCGAATGCGGTCGAGGTGGTGGATCGCCGGCAGGCTTCGCGCGTCGCGACTGAAGTCGCTCCCACAGGGGGCTGTCGAGCGCGCCGCTTCGTGAAGCCGCTCCTACAGGGGGTTGCTGTGAATCGGCTGGGTGCACTGTAGGAGGGGCTTCAGCCAAGGCCGTGTCCGAAGCCGTCGCGCCTTCCGCTTCGTTCGTCGCGGCTGAAGCCGCTCCTGCAGGGGCGTGCGGCGAGCCAGCTGGGTGCGCTGTAGGAGGGGCTTCAGCCCCGACTGTGTCCGGAGCCGTCGCGCCTGCCGCTTCGTTCGTCGCGGCTGAAGCCGCTCCTACGGGACTTGCGGCGAGCCAGCTGGGTGCGCTGTAGGAGGGGGTTTCAGCCCCGATGTGTCCGAAGCCGTCGCGCCTTCCGCTTCGTTTGTCGCGGCTGAAGCCGCTCTTGCAGGGGCGTGCGGCGAGCCAGCTGGGTGCACTGTGGGAGGGGCTTCAGCCCCGACGCTGTCCGAAGCCGTCAGGCACGCCGCTTGGCGACGCTATCCACGCCGCGGGAGCCGCCGCTCGGCCGGCCGCGGTTGGCGTCGCCCGCATCGCGCATTGCCGCATCGAGCAGCCAAATCATGTCCTGCGGCCGGCATGCCGGGACGCGCAGCGGACAACGCATACACCTGCCGCCAAGCCTTGCTGCCACTGCCGCTTAACCCCCCGGCTGCTAAACTGCGCACCTTTCCCCACCGCAGCACCGCAAGCATGCAACTGAGCCTGTTGAAGACCAAGATCCACCGCGCCACCGTCACCCATTCGGAGCTCAACTACGAAGGGTCGATCGCCATCGACGGGCTGCTGCTGGACGCCACCGGCATCCGCGAGTTCGAGCAGGTGCACATCTGGGACGTCACCAACGGTGCGCGCTTCAGCACCTACGCGATCCGCGCCGACGAAGGCAGCGGCATCGTCTCGCTCAACGGCGGCGCCGCGCGCCACGTGCAGGTCGGCGACCTGATCATCATCGCCGCCTTCGCCGGCATGAGCGAAGAGGAAGCCGCGCGCTTCCAGCCGACCCTGGTCTACGTGGACGGCGCCAACAAGATCACCCATACCAACCACAGCATCCCGAAGCAGGCCGCATGACACAGTCCAACGGTTTCGACGCACTGCATTCCCACGCCCAGCGCCTGCGCGGGGCGCGCCTTCCCGAACTGCTGGCCGCCGAGCCCGGCCGGGTCGACGACCTGGCGCTGCAGGTCGGGCCGTTGTACTTCAACTTCGCGCGGCAGAAGTACGACCGCGCCGCGCTCGACGCGCTGCTCGCGCTGGCCGCCGAACACGACGTGGCCGGCGCGTTCCAGCGCCTGTTCCGCGGCGAGACGGTCAACGTCACCGAAGGCCGCGCCGCGTTGCATACCGCCTTGCGCGGCGATCTCAGCGGCGCGCCGGTCGCGGCCGCAGCCAACGCCAGCGCGCGCGAAGTGCAGCAGCGCATGCGCGCGCTGATCGACGCGCTGGCGCAGACCGAGGTCACCGACATCGTCAGCGTCGGCATCGGCGGTTCCGACCTGGGCCCGCGCCTGGTCGCCGACGCGCTGCGTCCGGTCGACGGCGCGCGCTTCCGCGTGCATTTCGTCTCCAACGTCGACGGCGCGGCGATGCAGCGCACGCTGGCCACGCTGGATCCGGCGCGCACCGCCGGCGTGCTGATCTCCAAGACCTTCGGCACCCAGGAAACCCTGCTCAACGGCCAGATCCTGCGCGACTGGCTCGGCGGCAGCGAGCGCCTGTACGCGGTCAGCGCCAATCCCGAGCGTGCCGCCAAGGCCTTCGACATCGCCGCCAGCCGCGTGCTGCCGATGTGGGACTGGGTCGGTGGGCGCTATTCGCTGTGGTCGGCGGTGGGCTTCCCGATCGCGCTGGCGATCGGCGCCGACGGCTTCGAGCAGTTGCTGGCCGGCGCCGCGCAGTTCGACGAACACGCGCTGACCGCGCCGCTGCAGCGCAACGTCGCGGTGCTTCACGCGCTGACCACGCTGTGGAACCGCAACGTGCTCGGCTATGCCACGCAGGCGGTGATGACCTACGACCAGCGCCTGGCGCTGCTGCCGGCCTACCTGCAGCAGTTGGTGATGGAGAGCCTGGGCAAGCGCGTGCAGCTGGACGGCACGCCGGTGCAGGCCGATACCGTGCCGGTGTGGTGGGGCGGCGCCGGCACCGACGTGCAGCACAGCTTCTTCCAGGCGCTGCACCAGGGCACCAGCGTGGTGCCGGCCGATTTCATCGGCTGCATCCGCAACGACGACCCGTACACGATCAACCACCAGGCGCTGCTGGCCAACCTGCTGGCGCAGACCGAAGCGCTGGCGAACGGGCAGGGCAGCGACGACCCGCACCGCGACTACCCGGGCGGCCGCCCGAGCACGCTGATCCTGCTCGACGCGCTGACCCCGCAGGCGCTGGGCGCGCTGATCGCGATGTACGAGCACAGCGTCTACGTGCAGTCGGTGATCTGGGGCATCAACGCCTTCGACCAGTTCGGCGTGGAACTGGGCAAGCAGCTGGCCAGCCAGCTGCTGCCGGCGCTGCAGGGCGAGGGCACCGAGGTCGCCGACCCGGTGACGCGCGCGGTGCTGGCGCGGTTGCGCGGCTGAGACGGATCGAAGCGGCATCCCAAGCGGAGTTGCGAACGCCATGGCGATCTTGTCGATGGCGTAAGCCGGGGTGCCGCCTTTATGATTGGCCTATCGCATGGAAGTGGTATCGGGAATCGGTCCGACGGGAGTGAATGGATGAACAAGCCAAAAGCTGTAGCGGTTGTCGCAATTCTGCTGGCAGGTGCGCTGTCGGCGGCCTGCCAAAAGAAGGAGCCTGAATCAAAATCGGCGAGCACGGTCTCGCCGCTGAGCGTCGTCGAAGTCAGGCTCGGCACTGCGGAAAACGGCATGCCCAAGCCGCAGACGGCAGATGCGCCGATATTGGCGGACGTCAAGCTACAAGGCGCCGCGCGCGGACAAGTGCTGAGGGCGAAACTGCTCGACCTGCGCGATGGGCAGCAGGTGGGCGTGGCCGAGCGATCTATCGACGAGTCCGCGCATGTGCAGTCATTCCGCTTCGAGAATGCGCAAGGCTGGAAGCCCGGACGCTACATGCTGGAAGTGACCTTGGATGGGAAACTCGCATCCCAGCAGGACGTGGATGTGGTGGGGGCAGAAACAAGCCCGGCGAATGCTGGTTCCTAGTCCGGCGGGTCATCGGTGCTGGAGAGGGCGGTCAGGAAGAGAACCAGCTTGTGCTTCTCTTCCGCTGTCAGGCTGATGAGTTTGTCGCGCGCGAGATTACGGTAATACACCTCGTGCTCCACCGCCGATGCCAGGTCCGCGATGCTGCCATCGTGCATGTAGGGAGCGGTGAGCGCTACCGTTCGTAACGAGGGCGTGCGAAAAGCACCTAGGTCCTGTGGCTCTTGGGTGATCGCGAATCGTCCAAGCTCGGCGAACTTGACGTCGGAAAGGATGGATTCTCCCAGTGTTTTCCCGTTCTTTTTCTGCTGCTCCAATGCGTCGAGCAGGGCGGAGACGTTGCCGGCGACCTGGTTGAAGCCAATGCCTGCATGGTGAAAGCGATTGTCGCTCGTCGTGGCAGGGGAAGTGCCGAGCTTATGGCAATCGGTGCAGCCTGCTTTTCCAGAGAATAATTTCAGGCCCTCGACTTCATCCTCGGTCATGTAAGCCGAAGCGCCTTCGGACACAGCATATTTTTCGAAGCGAGTAGGCGGTGCCGGCAGCGAGCGGATATATGCCGAGAGCGAGGCGGCGACTGTGTTCATGTCCGGTTTGCGACCGGGAGACGCAGCTTTCACTAGCGGAGAATATTCCGCTTTACGCGCGATCGTGGCCAGAACGGCCTGGTCGTCTGGCATTCCCATTTCCAATGAATTGGTCAGTGGCTGGACGACAGCTGCTTCCAGCGTTTCCGATCGTCCATCCCAGAAAAAGCGCGACATGAAGCGGCTGTCGAGCAGGCTCGTTGCATTGCGTGTGCCTTTACGGCCGCCGGTGCCCGTGGAGACCGATGCGCCATCGGTATAGGCACGATCGGCACGATGGCAACTGGCGCAACTGGTCCTGCCATCGGCACTCAGATCCGTATCGTGGAACAGCACCGCGCCTAATGCGATCCTCGCGCGTTCGGATTGCTCCTGGCGGGGGCTGCATCCGGTGGACAGCAATAAGACGGCCAGTAACACGCACATCAATGTTGCCGAGCGATGACGGTGCGTCCCTGGCATAGCACTATTGACTCCATTCCAATAGTTGGATATTTATCCATCGCCGAGTGCGCGATGCCCGCTCAGCATAAGGGACAGCCGGCCAACGTGGCCAGTCTTTCAGGGAAGAGACGATGGGAAGTCGCAGCGCAAGGACGTGCTTGGCGGTGGGTTTGCGCGCGAGGTTGACGCGCTCATGCATCTTTTTCTGGCGGGAACCGGTCGTTCGCAGGGTGCTGCTGGCATTTTTCCTGCTGTCCCTGTCTTGTGCCGCGATCGCCACCTCCTATGTCTATGACGCGCAAGGGCGCTTGATTGCGGCAAGCAATGACGCCGGGGAGAGTGCGCGCTACCGCTACGATGCGATGGGCAATATCGTCGCCGTCGAGCGTGTGGCCAGCGGAACCCTGGCGGTGCTGGGCTTCAGCCCTGCGCGCGGCGCCGCGGGCGATCGCGTGCTCATCCAGGGGCAGGGGTTCGCCACGGTTCCGGCAAACAACAGCGTGGCGTTCAACGGGCAAGCGGCCACGGTGGTGGCGGCCAGCACGCGCGAATTGACGGTACTCGTGCCCGCCGGCGCCAGCACCGGCCCCGTCTCGGTCGCTGTCGCCGGACAGAGCGCGAGCAGCGCGCAACGCTTCGTGGTGGATGCGAATGCCAGGCAGCCGTTGATCCTCGGCGTGTCGCCGTTGGTCGCCAGCGCCGGCGTGCCGATCACCGTCGATGGGCAGAACCTGTCGCCTGTCGCTGGGCAGACAGCCGCCAAGCTGGATCGTAGGACCGTCCCCCTCTCAAGTGTGACTGGCACCAGCGTCGTTTTCCCGGTGCCGGATAGAAGCGGCAGCGGTCCGGTCACCGTCACCACGCCCTACGGCACTGCGATGAGCAGCCAGGATGTGCTGGTGTTGCCGGCGGGCGTGTCGTCGGCCGATGTCTCCAGCGTGACGCGCCTGGCCGTGGAAGCCGCGGCGGTCGATGTGGCCGCCACGGGTAGATATGCCGCGGTCCTCGTCACCGGCATGGCCGGCGACTACCTCAGCGTGCAGTTTCAGTCGCTGGGCTCGGCGACCGTGAACTATCGTGTGTTTGGTACCGACAACACGCAGATCGCCAGCGGCTCGGTGAACGCGGACCAGCCGACGCTGCACCTGCCGCGATTGAAGGCCGGCGGTACATATCTGCTGTTGCTTGCGCCAAGCACGGCTTCGGCGAGCTGGAAAATGGCGGTGGAACGCGCCAAGGCGCTGATGTTGGATGGTGCCGAGACGGCGGTCGCCACCGCGGTGGCTGCGCAGGCCAAGCGGTACACCTTTTTTGCGCAGGCCGGCAGCAAGCTGGGGCTGGCGGTGACCGAGCAGGCGCCGGTCGCCGCTGGCTGGGGTACTGTTCTGCTGCAGGTGTTCGATGCCGACGGCGTCAGCCTTGGCTATCAATACTGCCATCAGGCCAACAGCGGGTGCGCGCTCAACATCGCCGCTCCCCGATCGGCGATGTATCAGGTTCTGCTGACGCCCGCCGCGAGCGGCGCACGTACGATGCGCCTGAATCTGCTGCTGTCGTCGGATCTGTTTCAGGCGCTGCCGAAGGACCAGGACGTGGTGGCCGAAACGCTACGCAGAGGGCAGAACCTGCGCCTGTCGTTCGATGCCGTGGCCGGAGATGCCTTCGCGTTGCAGGTGGCCAACCAGGTCACCGTGCCGGCAGGGCGCGATGTGTACTATCGCGTTTACGCCCCCGATGGCACCAGTGTCGCTTCGATGGCGGTGCGCGCGGCGGGAACGGCCTATGTGACGGCGAAGACCAGCGGAACGTATCAGGTTCTGGTCGATCCCGGATTCGGCGAAACCGTGCGGCTGCAGGCGCGCTTGAACGCCGGACAGACTGCCGGTGGCGGCGTCGACGGCAACGCTAGCGCATTCGAGACGCAACTGCCTGGTGACAGCGTTTATTTCGCCTTCTCCGCAGCCGCCGGCCAGAATCTGGGGCTTGGCATGAGCGAGCTGCAGTCGAACGAGAGCGGCCCGCTCAACCTCACGATCTACGGCCCCAACGGAACTCCGATAGCCGGTGCGGTATGCGAGATCGCCAATGACGGATGCGATGTGAATCTGCCGGATCTGGTGGCCGGCCATTACGGCGTGGTGGTCGCGCCGGCTACCGTGACGCAGACGGTGCGCTTCAAGGCGACGCTGTCCAGCGATATGGCGCTCGCTTTGACGCGGGACGTGGTCAGTCAGGTGGCCATCGACCGGCGCGGGCAGAACGCGGTCCTGTCGTTCCAGGCCAACGCCGGTGATGCGTTGGCGTTGCAGGTGTCGGATCAGGTCACCGTGCCGGCGAACGGCTCGGTCTACTACCGGGTGTACAGACCCGACGGCACAGCCTTGTCGTCGATGGCGGTCTCCGCTTCGGGCACCCTGACGATGAACATGCCGGTCGCCGGCACGTACCGCCTGGTCATGGATCCGCGCCATGGCGCAACCGTGTCCTCCAAAGTGCTGGTGACGGCGGGAACCGCGGGCGGGCTGCAGTTGGATGCCAGCAGCGGCGAGTACACGGCCGCTGCCGGTCAGAGCACGTTCTTCAGTTTCAGCGCGTCGGCCTCGCAGAACCTGGGATTGGGCATCGGCGAGCTCACGCTGAGCAGCGGCACCTACGTCAGCGTCAAGATCGCCAACCCCAACGGTTCCACGCTCACGACGGCCACTTGCTATGCCGCCGGCGGTTGCGCGTTCAATCTCCTGAATCTTGCCGCAGGCAACTACGGAGTAACGGTGACCCCGCAGTCGGGTTCGCAGAGCATGGCGTTCAAGGCGACGCTGTCCACCGAGGTGTCGGGGTTCCTGCAGAAGGATGCGTTGAGTTCGCTGGCTATCCAACGCTTTGCCCAGAACGCGCGCCTGACGTTCGCCGGTAGCGCCGGCGAGAGTCTCGCCTTGCTCGTCTCAGAAACGGCGACCACCCCGGCAGGGCGCGATGTGGTTTATTCCGTGTATCGGCCGAACGGGGCGCTGTGGAAAACGGTGACGTCGGGTGGTAGCGCCATTTTGGCTTTGCCGAATCTCCCCGAGACCGGAAATTACCGTGTGTTCGTCGATCCGGCCGGGGGCGCCTTGCTGTCGGTCAAGCTGAAGCTGTCCACGGGTCAGGA
This sequence comes from Xanthomonas sp. 1678, assembly GCF_031455575.1. Taxonomy (NCBI): domain Bacteria; kingdom Pseudomonadati; phylum Pseudomonadota; class Gammaproteobacteria; order Lysobacterales; family Lysobacteraceae; genus Xanthomonas; species Xanthomonas sp. 1678. The sequence continues at coordinate 312,775 of NZ_JAVDSZ010000003.1, forward strand.
TGGCAATGTCGAACTGGATGGCACGGGCGGCACTTACCAGACATCCGCAGGGCAAGGCGTGCATTTCTCCATCGAGACGCAGGCCGGTCAGAATCTGGGTCTGGGAATCACGGAGATCGCAGTCAATTCGGCGAACTACATCAATATTGCGATCTTCAGTCCAAATGGCACGACGCTGTACAGCAGCAATTGCTTCGTCCAAGACGGCTGCTCGTTCCCTCTGAGAAATACGCTGGCCGGACGCTACAGCGTCGTGGTGACGCCGGCGTCGGCGGGCCAGACGATCAAGTTCCGCGCGGTGCTGTCGTCCGAGCTGCTGGAGCAACTGTCGCGCGATCAGCCATTGCATCTGGCGCTGCCCAGATACGGCCAGAATGCGCGGTTGCGCTTCCAGGCACAGGCCGGCGAGTCGCTGATGCTGCTAATCGCCGCGCAGACGACGCTGCCTGTGGGTCGCGATGTGAGCTATAGCGTGTTGCGGCCGGATGGCTCTGTGTGGAGGTCGCTGACGATGAAGGTCGGCGATGCCATCAATCTGATCAACGTGCCGACGTCCGGCGAGTACATCGTCCAGGTCTACAGCCAGACAGGAAGCCCGCTGGAATCGGAGATCACGCTTTCCACAGGAAGCCCGCTTCCGATCGATGGGCCTGCCTCGCACGTCGTGACCCGGTTGCCGGCGCAGTACAAGCACTTCTCTTTTATCGCCAGTCAGGGGCAGAACCTTGGACTTGGCATCAGCGACATGCAGATCGTCGGCTCGGGGGGACAACGTGTGGTTGTGTCCATCTACAAAGCCGACGGCAGCGCGTTGGCAAGCGGCACATACTGCGACGTCGAACGCGGCGGCTGCGACTTCGACCTGAGCAACCTAGCCGCCGGCAAGTACGCGGTGTTGATCGGCCAAGGCGAAGACCAAGCGGCGACTTACGACGTGACGCTGTCCAATGATCTTCCGCTGGATCTGCAGCGCGATACGCCGCTTGTCGTCTCCGTTGCACGACGCGGACAGAATGCACGGCTGAGCTTCCAGGGTCAGGCTGGCGACAAGCTCGCGGTGCTGGTGCAGGGCCAGGCGACCAGGCCTGTGGACGGCATCAGCTACTACAGCGTCTATCAGCCCAACGGAACCCTGTTCACTTCAGGGTCGACGCTTACCGGCACCGCGATCGGCCTGGGCAGCCTGCCGGCGGCCGGCAAGTACAGCGTGGTGGTCGATCCCCAGTATGGGCAGACGGTCGACACCTCCGTCACCTTGTCCACTGGTACTGCAGTGGCCGTGGATAGCAGCCAACCGTTCGCTGCGGGTCAGCCCGGTGCAGGCCGCTTCTTCTGGTTCGATGCGCAGGCGGGGCAGAAACTCGACTTGGGGCTCAACCAGATCGCGCTGGCAGGCAGTGGCTTTGGTTGGGTCTATGTGACGTTCTATCGCCCGGATGGCAGCAGAATCGCCACCGGCACGAATTGCTTCTACACGTATGGCTGCGGGTTCTCCATCGACAATGCTCAGGCGGGACGCTACGGCGTCGTGGTCGTGCCCTCGGATGACTATCAGTCGTTTTCGCTGACTGCCTCGGTCTCCAGCAGGGTCGTCGGGTCGCTGGCCTGGGATGTCACGCAGTCGATAGCGTTGGACCGGCACGGCAAGACAGCTGGGCTGTCTTTCAGCGGTACAGCCGGACAGGGTGTATTGCTGCGTGTCGCCAATCAGGTGACCACGCCCGTTGGCCGGTCGGTGTCCTACGCGCTCTACCGGCCCGACGGCCAGTTCTACAGATCCTTCAGCGCCAGCGCCGGCTCCAGCAATCTGAGTTTTCCAGCGCTGCCGACGACCGGAACCTATCAATTGCGGATCGTCCCCGACGACGGCGTCGCCGCAACGATGGACATCACTTTGGACAGTACGCCCTAGAACACCGTCGCGATCCCGATGAAAGGACGCAGATCGGCAGCAGGCATGGAGCGGAGCGAGCATATGACGCGGTTAAGCAACGCATGGAAGAGCGTGATCCTGGGTGGGGTGCTGGGCGCGCTGGCGTCGACGGCGGCATCCCAGCAACCGGTCTGGTCGGTGGCGATCACTCCTGCGGTCGGTGTCGGCACGGTTCCCGTCTTGGTGGGGCAATCGCGTGCGATCACGCTGGCCGACGGGAGCGAACTGACGCTGGCAGCCGATGGACGCTTGCTGCGGCATCGCCAGCCTGGCCAGCAAGCGCGCCAGATCGCGCTGCCGTCCGCGCGCATCGACGCCAGCGTGACGTTGCTGCCGAGCGGACGCGTGCTCGTCTGGGGAGGTCGCGATGCCCAGGGCCGCTTGCAGGACGACGGCGAGTGGTTCGATCCGACCAACGCCTCTCTGGAGCCGGCGACGGGGCTGGGCTTGCGTGCGCGCTACGGGCATACCGCCACGGTACTCACCGACGGTCGCGTGTTGCTCGCCGGCGGCGTCGGTGGCGGCGCTGGTGCGCAGGTATGGGATGAAGCGAGCGGTCGCGCCATCACCTTGCCGGGGGATCTGCCGGGCGGTGGCAACGGGCAATCGCGTCTACTCGCCGATGGCCGTGTAGCGTTGCCGGCGTCCACCAACACGCAGCGTATCGCCACCGCTGCGGTCTTCGATCCCCTAGCCGGTGGGTTTCTTCCGTATCCGGCCAATTTGTCCGATCCACCAGGAGCGCCACGGCTTGCCGGTAGCGTGCCGACGCAGGGGGCCGACGGTGTGGCGCCGAGCACACGGCTCGCGCTGCGCTTCTCGCGTTCGCTGCACATGCCGACCCTGTCTGAGCGCACGGTCACCTTGATCGGCCCCGAAGGGCGGGTGGCGGTGCGCATCGCGCCAGTGGAGCAGGGCCGTTTGCTGTTCGTGCAACCGCGGCAGACATTGTTCCCGGATTCCCGCTACACCCTGATGATCGATGGTGCCCGTGGTGCGTCGGGGGACGCCGTTCCTCTGATCGCACTGGATTTCCGCACCGCCGCCTACGACGAGAACGGACGGCTCGCGGCGCCCATGCTGGCCGCGCCGGCCCAGGACGCTGCCGCTGCGCCCGTCGTGCAGACGACCGGCACCGGAACGGCTGCGGCAGCATGCGCGAACGGCGACCGGCCTTGCCGCCCCCACGGCCTGCTCGCCGACGGCATCTGGTACCCCGGCCAAGACAATACCGACAGCCGCTGGCGGATCTACGGCGCCTCGCAGCAGCCCGAGCACAACGCGCGTATCGCCCATATCGCCGCGACCTACCATGTCACGATGGTGCGTGGACGCGTGGTGCGCGTGGACCAGCAACCCGTGGCCGGGGTGGAGGTCAGCATCGGCAAGGAACTGGCCGTCACCGATGCCAACGGCTGGTTCACCCTGTTCGACGTGCCGGCAGGCCATCAGGAAATCTACGTCGATGGCAGTTCCGCCAACGCGGCGGGCGTCGAGTACGGCCAGTTCGTGGTCGGCACCGAGGTGGCGGCTGGTCGCTTGAACGAACTGGGTTACCTGATGCACCTGCCGCGTATCGCCGCGCGCGACAAGATCCGGATCGCATCGCCGACCCAGCAGGACATCGTGGTAGGCCACCCGGATATTCCCGGCCTGCAGCTGCATATCCCCAAGGGCACCGTCGTCCTCGATCGCAAAGGACGCCTGGTCACCGAACTGGCCATCGTGCCGACCCCGGTCAACCGCGCCCCATTCCCGGTGACCGAAAACCACCCGATGGCATTCACTGTCGAACCTGGCGGTGCACAGATCCGCGGCCTGAATGCCAAGGCCGACAACGGCATCAAGGTCTATTACCCCAACTACGACGGTTACGCGGCGGGGACGCAGGCCAATTTCTGGATGTACGACCCCACTGACGGATGGCGCGTCTACGGCAAGGGCACGGTGTCCGCGGACGGCAAGCACTTCGTCCCGGAAGCCGGCGTTGCGTTGCATCAGACGATGGGCGGCATGTACAGCGTTCCCAGCAACGATCCGCCCAGCGAGCCAGGCCTGCCGCCCGACGGGCACTGTTGCGGCACACCCGGCAGTGGCGGCATCGCCAACGCAGCAGATCCGATCGATCTGAAGACCGGCGAGTTCGTCCATTCCGAAACCGACCTGAGTATCGCCGACGTCGTACCGCTGAGCCTGTCGCGCAGCTACCGCCCGCACGACATGAAGCTGCGCGATTTCGGTATCGGTACCGCCTCGAACTGGAGCTATTACCTCCACAATCCTGGCGGAACCTACAATACGCTCGAGTTGGTACTGCCGACCGGGGCCTCGATCCGTTTCGATCGTGCGTCAGGCACCGGTCCACGCGGCGAGTGGCGGCAAGCGGGGTCCACCACGCAATTTTCCGGTGCCGTCCTGCAGTCGGTCTACGATCCGGATCCGCTGCAACCGTGGGGGCGAGGTTTCCGTCTGACCTTGCGCGATGGCAGCCGCATGCAGTTCTCCAGCTACATGGACACCCGTCTGCGTTGGATGGAGGACCGGTATGGCAACCGGACCACATTGCTCTACGACGCGGGCATGGTCTCGCGCATCGTGTCGCCCAGCGGACGCTATTTCAGTCTTGAGTACGATGCCGGCAACCGCATCAAGGCCGCGACCGACAATGCCGGCAACACCTGGACCTATGCCTATGACAGCAATGGCCTTTTGGCCACGGTGGGGTATCCGGATGGCGGCAGCAAGTCCTATGCCTACCAGACCCGGATCCAAAGCAATGCGCTGGCCCAGCATCGGATGCAGTCCATCACCGATGCCCGCGGCAAACGCGTGCTGCTGAACGAGTTCGAGATCGTCAATGGCGTCTCTACCGGCAGGGTGATCAAGCAGACCCAGGCAGATGGCGGCGTATTCACCATCAATTACGCACACGTCGACGGCGGCACGACCGGAGTGCTGGTCACCAGCCCCGACGGAAGCAAGCGCAGGGTCGTCTTCGATACCAACAGTCTCTATCCGAAGACCGACACCCTTGCCTTTGGTACCGAGAAGCAGCAGACGCATAGCTTCGAGCGCAACGCCTATGGTCAGACCACGGCCAGCGTTGATCCGCTCGGGCGGCGCACCGAATACCTGTATGACTCGGACGGAAGGGTAGTTCAAATCACCGTTTTGGCAGGAACCACGCAGGCGCGCGTTTCCCGGTTCAGTTACAGCAGCGATGGCGATGTTCTTTCGGCAACGGATGCCCTGGGGCGGGTCGCGCGGATGACCTACGATGCCAATCGTTGTCTGGCGTCGGTCACCGACCCCGGCGGCCGTAGTGCCCACTTCACCTGCGATGGTGCGGGGCTCCCGCTAAGCGCAACCAACGCAATAGGACAGACGGTCGCATTCGAGTACGAAGGCTACGATCTGTCCAGGATGGTGGATCCGCTCGGCCGCAGTACGAGGCTGCGCTACGACATCCTGGGGCGCGTGGTCGGTACACGGGACGACTTGGGCAATGCGTCGCGACAGGAATACGACGCGCTGGGCAGGGTCAGCAAAGCCTACGACCCATCCGGCCAGGTCACCGAAATCGGCTACGACAAGAACGGCAATGTCCTGGCGGTCCTGTTGCCGCACGGCAACGGCATCACCTACACCTACGACGACCGCAATCGTCCGTTGACCCGCACCGATGCGCTGGGCCAATCCGAATCGTGGACCTACGACACGATGGATCGTGTGGACAGCTACACCGACCGCAAGGGCCAGAAGAAGACCTTCACCTATGATGTACTTGGGCGATTGGCCGTGGTGACCGAGGCAGACGGAAGCACTCAGACCTCCACTTACGACGCCGGCAATCGCCGTATCTCGCTGGTCGATTCGGTATCGGGAAGCCTGGGCTGGGAGTACGACCTGTTCGATCAGGTGACCAAGGCCTCAACCCCGCAAGGCAATATCATTTATGAGTACGATGCGGTCGGCCGACGCACCAAGATGATCGCGGCCAGCCAGGCGGCATTGGAGTACCGCTATGACGTCGTTGATCGCCTGAGCGCCCTGCTGCAGGGCAGCGAGACGGTATCCTTCGAGTACGACGATGCCGATCGCCTGACCGAAACCACGTTGCCGAACGGCGTCAAGACCGGCTATGCCTACAACAATGCCGATCAAACCACCGGCATCGCCTGGCTGAAGCCTGACGGGTCGGAGCTTGGGGATTTGGGGTACGGCTATGATCGCGTCGGGCGTCTGGTCACCCAGACCGGCAGCTTCGCCCCGCAGATGCTGCCGAATGCGCGCACCGGTGTCTTCGACGACAACCAGCGCCAGACCCAGGCTGATGGCCAAGCGCTGAGCTACGATGCCAACGGCAATTTGGTTTCGGATGGGGTGCGGACTTACGTCTGGAATACCCGCAACCAACTTGTCGAGATCAAGCAGGGCGCGGCGAGCATCGCCAGCTTCGCCTACGATGCACTCAGTCGACGTGTTGGCAAGACTGAAGCAGGTCAAACTAGCGTGTACCTGTACGATGGACTGGACACGGTACAGGAGACACAGGGCAGTACGGTCAATCCAATTCTGACCGGTCCAGGTATCGATAAACGCTATTCACGCAATGAGGCGAGTGGTCGTACATATTTCCTGAGCGATGCGCTTGGCAGCACCCGTGCCTTGACCAATACTAGCGGTGCCCTGATCCAGCGCTACGACTACAGCCCCTACGGCCAGACCAGCCAAACAACTACAGGTATCAGTAATCCGTATCAATATACAGGTCGAGAGCACGACGTAAGCGGACTCTATTACTATCGCGCTCGCTACTACCATCCGACGTTGGGGCGATTCATAAGTGAAGACCCTATTGGCTTGGCCGCAGGCATCAATTCATATGTTTATGTGAATGGAAATCCGTTGGGCTATATTGACCCCCTTGGGTTGCAAAACTCTCAGCCAGGAATAACTGCGACGGAAACTGGCGGGTATACTGTAAATTGGCGTTATTATGTGAATAGAACCTTGGAGGCGCTTGGTTTTTCTGGTGCTTATATTGTAGGTTCTGGTGATTTTGGCTCGCAATACGCCAAGCAGTGGTCAGCTACTCATGTGGTAGGCGGGGGGCATAATGGATGGATAGGACAAGACAAGTACTTTCACTGTATGGCAAATTGCCAGGCGGCACAAAAAGGCATGGGTGGATCTGCTGCTGCGCAGTGTATAAGCGACGGTCGAGAGTGGTTTGATCAGAATGTAAAAGGGGACAAGCCCTCTGATTCGGCAGATGATCAAATGGCAAATCTGCTCGGCAGGTCATCGGGAAGGGAAAATCCTGGCGGGAATTGTTCAAGGATGTGTGGCGTCTATAAGCCTGGCGGTGACTTTCCCTTTTGATGGGCTGGAATTTATGAATATCCGCAAAATTTTACTGCTGACATTTTTAGTGGCCATGGTTTCTGGTTGCTTTGAGGTTAGTAGTGTGGAATATATTGACCGCCATGATGCTGAATCGAGGAAGGCAATCGGTGAATCCAAGTGGTTGCCGACATGGTTGCCTGAAGATGCGGTAAATATCCGCGAGACGCATGACGTTGATACAAATGAGTCTTGGCTGGTTTTTAATCCAAGAAGTGGGAGTTTGGCCTTGCCGGTGACCTGTAAGCCCATAAGTGTGCCGGAGAAGTCAAGTGAATATATGATGCGTCGGTTTCCCCGATTCGCTCAAGATGCTTGGTCTCGCGCATCGGGCAGAGTTGGGATTTTTTATTTGTGTCCTGAGATAGGCGGTGAGCGATGGGTTATGTACGATAAAGAGCTGAATCTGGTCTACAGTAGGGCTAAGTTTTGAAACGCCCAGTGCCGGCTACTGATTCGTATGTGTGGACAGCTAAAAATCCAACTTCTCCGTATCAAGGGAGTTATGAAAAAACGCTTGATGGAAAAAGAGATAAAACCAAGCCTGGGAAATGGATATATTTTTATCCGGTAGGAAAGTGATGTTTGGAATTAGACGATCATTTTTGCTCTTGGTGGTGGCCTTTAGTGTAAATGGGCATTGTCAGGAAAAGGTATTGCCTCCGCCACCTCCGCAGCCAGTCATAGTGGATGAAAATGCGAGGGCCTTAGATAATGGTGCGGTTCTTGATGCTAGGCAATTGAGTAAATTTATGGGAAAGGCTGAAGCTGGAGATGGGGCGGCAGCATATAGGTTAGCGTCTCATTTCATCTCTATACAAGACAGCAGACGGTCGCAGTATTGGCAGCTGTTTGCGGCGGCCAGGGAATTTCCTGCTGCACAGTATAATTTATGGTTTGATCTCAAGGACAAGGAGGATTGTAGTTCTAAGGTTGAGGCGCTAGTTTGGCTGAGAATTGCTGCATTGAATGGTAGTGCCCAGGCGAGGGAGGAAATGAAATATTTTCCCGCAACGGTGGATGAATGCTTCTAGAATAATTCAATTTAATTAATTTAAATTAATTATTAATGTGTGGTGGAGGGGCTTTGGCGGGATCACGGAGCCAAACCGAATCAAGAGCTTGCAACACGATGAATCGCTGGTTAGCTATCTGGCGCATATTGAGGCGCTGGCGAACGGGTAGGGCAGCGACGACCCGCACTGCGATTATCCGGGCGGCCGCCCGAGCACAGCGTCTACGTGCAGTCGGTGATCTGGGGCATCTACGCCTTCGACCAGTTCGGCGTGGAGCTGGGCAAGCAACTGGCCAGCCAGCTGCTGCCTGCGCTGCAAAGCGAAACCACCGAGGTCGCCGACCCAGTGACGCGCGCGGTGCTGGCTCGGTTGCGCGGCTGAGGCGCACCACCGCAACAGGGCGTCTCGGCGGCGGAGACTTGCGTCCCCGCTGCGTTTCAGGCGATTCCAGCTCAGCCCATCGCAGCCCGCCAGATCGCAGGCGCTATAGCTCGCTGCCGCGCCGAAGCGGTTCTTGTAGTTGGCGCATACCAGTGGGTCGAGCTGTGCCTTGATCTTGTAGTGCGGTGGGCTTTCCCGACCGCAGGGATGCTGGAAGTCGCTCATCACGGGGTCCAGCCATGCTGGCCAGCGCGCTTTCGAAATCAGCCAAGTCTGTCAGGATCATAACGGCCCTCTATACTCGACAGCATCTACCCTGCCGCTGCATGGATGCCTGCCATATGCGTTTCTCTTCGGTCATCGGTTCGCTTGCCGTATTCCTGTCCGCTCTTTCTTGCACGCCGGTGTTGGCAGCGGAACCTGACATCTTCGGCATCAAGTTGGGAGCGCCGCTCGCGCTTCCCGTTTGCCAGATTTCCTTGCCATCCCCGCCTGCTCGCCCTCGCAACATAGGATTGGGTGCTAGGGCATTCAACAAGCTGACGACCCCGCCACCCGAGCCAGCAAAGGCCGTTCTGCCCGCAACAGGTCTGTGCGTGGCGCCCGGTACGACGAACATGGCAGTGGGCAACACCGAGTTCGGACCAGGCGAATACGGCTACCTGGTGTTCGCCGAGGCCGAGTTCCCGGCGTGGATTGCGCCCATCGGCCTGTCGATAGGTGCGGGCGCAGGTGACGCCTTTTCCTTGGAAGGTGCGGGTGGCCTGGTTTTGTTGCGCAATGGGCGCGTGATCGCCTTGCGCTTCAATACGACCGGGTTTGAGGCGCAGCAGCGCGTGATGGAACTGCTCAAGCGCAAATTCGGTCCGCCAAATTCGCAAAAGGCCATTGCTTGGAATAACGACTTGGGTGGCAGCCGCGAATCGATTTCCGCGCAATGGCGCAAACCGGATTTCTTTGCGGAGTATTCTTCGGTCGTGCAGGCACAGGGTATGCAGGCGCAAGGACTGTCTGGTGGGACAGGATTTCTCAGCATCGGTAACGACTTGGGTTGGCAAACGTTGAAGCCAACGAGCAAGGAAGCGCAGTTCTAGTCTGCTGAGCGGGCCGGTGATCGTCTGGGCGGACGTCACGCACAAGGCCGGTTGCAAGCGGGAGGTGTGTGGTTCGATCCGGCTGAAGTCGTTTGAGTGCTGCGACAGGCCTTGGAACCTGTTCGCGCTCTATTGAGCGGCAACGTCGGGAATGCCGGATAGCCCTCTTGGCCGGCCGTGTCCGTGTTCCTCGCGTTCTGTGCGTCCACGATCGAGAGCGTGCTGCAGGCGTTGCGGCCCGGTTTCTCGCGGGCCGCAACGCCTTCGGAACGGTACGGTGCATGTGCCCGGGTTTGCGCAATGGAGAGCCCTTGCGATGCTGTGCTGCAGCAATTTTGCCGGGCCGGTTGGGCGCGAGTGAGGCCCCCACAGGCGGCCTAGCGCAGAGGCTGTTGCTAAGAAGGTATTCCGTCGCTATAGCGCAATCCGATATGCCAGTGCGTTCATGGCATATGCCCGCCGTCGGTTGACACCGTTCGCCGATTACGAAAGCGTAGGCGCCTGATCGCGTGCCGGACCGCTCCGGCCGTGGCGCGGCGGGCGCCGCACTCATCGTTCCTGGGAGGGAAGACCTTGCAAAAACAGTCCGCTGGCGTGTCCGCGCCGATTCGCAATGCGCTGGCCACTGCCGCTGCGCTGGGCCTGCTCGCCTTGGCCGCGGCCGGTCCCGGCCAATCGGCTCCGGCAACGGCGGCCGCGTCCGCCGCGCCGCCGGCGATCCATCCGCAACTGTGGCCGTCGCCGGCCTGGCCGCTGGCCGAGGATGCGGCGCTGGAGGCGCGCATTTCCAAGCTGATGGCGCAGATGTCGGTGGAGCAGAAGGTCGGGCAGATCGTGCAGGGCGACATCGCCAGCATGACCCCGGACGACGTGCGCAAGTACCACATCGGTTCGGTGCTGGCCGGCGGCAATTCCGATCCCGGCGGCAAGTACGACGCCAGTCCCGCGGAATGGTTGAAGCTGGCCGACGCCTACTACGAAGCGTCGATGCAGAAAAGCAAGGACGGCCCGGCGATCCCGATCATCTTCGGCATCGATGCGGTGCACGGGCAGAGCAACATCGTCGGCGCCACGCTGTTCCCGCACAACATCGGCCTGGGCGCCACCCGCAACCCGGAGCTGATGCGCAGGATCGGCGCGGTCACCGCCGCCGAGACCCGCACCACCGGCATGGAGTGGACCTTCGCGCCGACCGTGGCGGTGCCGCAGGACGACCGCTGGGGCCGCACCTACGAGGGCTATTCCGAATCGCCCGAGGTGGTCGCCAGCTTCGCCGGCAAGGTGGTCGAAGGCCTGCAGGGCGTGCCCGGGCAGCCCGGCTTCCTCGACGGCTCGCACGTGATCGCCTCGGTCAAGCATTTCCTCGGCGACGGCGGCACCACCGACGGCAAGGACCAGGGCGACACCCGGGTCAGCGAACAGCAGCTGCGCGACATCCACGGTGCCGGCTATCCGCCGGCGATCGCCGCCGGGGCGCAGACGGTGATGGCGTCGTTCAACAGCTTCAACGGCGTCAAGATGCACGGCAACAAGCCGATGCTGACCGACGTGCTGAAGGGGCAGATGCATTTCGGCGGCTTCGTGGTCGGCGACTGGAACGGCCATGGCCAGGTCGCCGGTTGCAGCAACGACGACTGCCCGGCCTCGTTCAATGCCGGCGTGGACATGCTGATGGCGCCGGACAGCTGGAAGGGCTACTACGAGAGCACGCTGAAGGCGGTCAAGTCGGGCGAGATCCCGATGACGCGGCTGGACGAGGCGGTGCGGCGGATCCTGCGGGTGAAGCTGCGGCTGGGGCTGTTCGAGGCCGGCAAGCCGTCGCAGCGCCCGCTCGGCGGCAAGTTCGAACTGTTAGGCGCGCCCGAGCACCGCGCGGTGGCGCGGCAGGCGGTACGCGAGTCGCTGGTGCTGCTGAAGAACCAGAAGCAGCTGCTGCCGCTGAAGCCGCAGAGCAAGGTGCTGGTCGCCGGCGACGGCGCCAACGACATGGGCAAGCAGTCCGGCGGCTGGACGCTGAACTGGCAGGGCACCGGCACCAAGCGCGCCGACTACCCGAACGGCAACACCATCTGGGAAGGCCTGCAGGAGCAGGTCAAGGCCGCCGGCGGCAGCGCCGAACTGGCGATCGACGGCAAGTACCAGGCCAAGCCGGACGTGGCGGTGGTGGTGTTCGGCGAGAACCCGTACGCCGAGTTCCAGGGCGACATCGCCACGCTGCTGTACAAGCCCGGCGACGACAGCGACCTGCAACTGATCAAGAAGCTCAAGGCCGAGGGCATTCCGGTGGTGGCGGTGTTCCTGAGCGGGCGCCCGCTGTGGGTGAACCGCGAGATCAACGCCGCCGACGCCTTCGTCGCCGCGTGGCTGCCGGGCTCGGAAGGCGGCGGCATCGCCGACGTGCTGCTGCGCAAGCCCGATGGCGGCGTCCAGTACGATTTCCACGGCAAGCTCAGCTTCTCCTGGCCGCGCAGCGCGACCCAGTACGCCAACAACGTCGGGCAGAAGAACTACAACCCGCAGTTCGCGTTCGGCTACGGCCTGCGCTATGCCGACAAGGGCGATCTGAGCCGCCTGTCCGAGGTCTCGGGCGTGTCCGGCGCGCAGGCGGTGGGCGGGGTGTACTTCGAGCGCGGCAAGCCGGCGGCGGGCATCAACCTGATCCTGCAGGGCGCCAGCCAGGCCAACCTGCCGGCGGTGACCACGCCGGCGGCGCTGGCCGACGGGTCGCTCAGGATGACCGCGGTCGACCACAAGGCGCAGGAGGATGCGCGCCGTCTGGAGTGGTCGGGCAAGGGCAAGGCGGGGATGGCGCTGGTGCTGCCCAAGCCGGTGGACGTGTCGCGCGAGAGCAACGGCGACGTGCAGCTGATCCTGACCTTGAAGGTGGATGCGGCGACGAGCGGCAGCACGACCATCGGCGTGGGTTGCGGCACCGGCTGTGCGGCGCAGGTCGATCTGGGCAAGGCATTGGCGGCGCTGCCCAAGGGCGAGTGGCGCGCGCTGGGCGTGCCGTTGAAGTGCTTCAGCGTCGCCGGTGCCGACGTGGCCAAGCTGGAGCGGCTGCCGGTGATCGAGAGCGACGGCGCGCTGGACCTGTCGCTGTCGCGGATCGCGCTGGGCGCCAGCAACGACGCGCAGAGCGTGGTCGACTGCCCGGTGCGCTGAGCCGCGCGCCGAGCGAGCACTGGCGGCGCTGTTCCTGTCGAACGGCGTCGTCGCTTGCTGAAACGCACGCAAGCGTGGCAAGACAGGAACACCAGCGCTGTAGACGGATCCGCCGGAGCAGGTAAGCCGCGCGGCCGCACCGCCCACGGCTGCGCTCCTGCCTTCAGGCACCCGATTGGCAAGAACTCGGCAATCCCCTGTGGGAGGGGCTTCAGCCCCGACAGTACACCGACAAGGTCAGTCGGCACTGAAGCCCCTCCCACGACAGCCTGCCTCCGAAGCAGGCCTGTCTCTATCGCCTGATCGCCGAAGGTCGCGGCGTATCGGGTGCAAGCACGCGCCGTCCCGCCGGGACGGGTTCATCGATACACAGGCGAAGGGCCGCGGCCCGTGGGAGAAAGTGCAGTGGGTCTGGCGACGTTGGATGTGGCGATCGTATTGGTCTACCTGACGGGCATCTTCGTGCTCGCGCAGTGGGTATCGCGGGAAAAGGCCGGGCACAGCAAGAGCGCCGAGGACTACTTCCTGGCCGGCAAGACCCTGCCGTGGTGGGCGATCGGCGCCTCGCTGATCGCGGCCAACATCTCCGCCGAGCAGATCATCGGCATGGCCGGTTCCGGCTATGCGATCGGCCTGGCGATCGCCTCCTACGAATGGATGGCGGCGCTGACCCTGCTGATCGTCGGCAAGTTCTTCCTGCCGATCTTCCTGCGCAACGGCATCTACACCATGCCGCAGTTCCTGGAGCAGCGTTACGGCAAGTGGATCCGCACGTTGATGGCGGTGTTCTGGCTGCTGCTGTACGTGTTCGTCAACCTGACCTCGATCCTGTGGCTGGGTTCGATCGCGGTGAGCCAGGTCACCGGCATGGACCAGACCCTGGCGCTGGCCCTGATCGGCGTGTTCGCGCTGGTCTACCAGCTGTACGGCGGGCTCAAGGCGGTGGCGCTGACCGACATCGTGCAGGTCACCCTGCTGGTGCTGGGCGGCCTGCTGGTGGCCGGGCTGACGCTGTCGCGCATCGGCGACGGCGCCGGCGTGCTGGCCGGCTTCAAGCACCTGTGGAACGCGCACCCCGAACACTTCCACATGATCCTGTCCAAGGACAACCCGTTCTACAAGGACCTGCCGGGCCTGAGCGTGCTGCTGGGCGGGCTGTGGGTGATGAACATCAGCTACTGGGGCTTCAACCAGTACATCATCCAGCGCGCGCTGGCCGCCAAGGACATCGGCGAGGCGCAGAAGGGCATCGTGTTCGCCGCGTTCCTGAAGCTGCTGATGCCGTTGGTGATCGTGGTGCCGGGCATCGCCGCGGTGGTGCTGGCGCCGGACCTGGCCAAGCCCGACCAGGCGTATCCGACGATGATGCAACTGCTGCCCACCGGCGTGCTCGGCCTGGTGTTCGCCGCGCTGGTGGCGGCGATCGTGGCCTCGCTGGCGTCGAAGATCAATTCGGTGGCGACGATCTTCACCCTGGACTTCTACGCCAAGTTCCGCCCGCAGACCGAACAGAAGCAGCTGGTGCGCGTGGGCCGCATCGCCGCGGTGGCGTCGGTGCTGGTGGGCATCCTCACCGCGCGGCCGCTGCTCGGCAACTTCGACCAGGGGTTCCAGTTCATCCAGGAATTCACCGGCTTCTTCACCCCGGGCGTGGTGGTGATCTTCATGCTCGGCCTGTTCTGGAAACGCGCCAACGAAGCCGGCGCGCTGACCGCGGCGATCGGCTCGGTGGTGCTGTCGTTCGCGCTCAAGTTCGCCTGGCCGGAACTGCCGTTCATGGACCGCATCGGCGTGGTGTTCGTGGCGGCGCTGGTGCTGGCGGTGGCGGTGTCGCTGGCGACCCCGGCCCGGCAGGCGCACGACCTGATCCGCACCGACGACGTCGGCTACGGCACCACGCTCGGCTTCAAGATCGGCGCGGTCGGCGTGGTCGCGATCCTGATCGCGCTGTACGCGGTGTTCTGGTGAGCCACCGCTGAGCAGTGGCGGCGACCGCGCGCCCGCGGTCGCCGCGGGTTCGGCGGCTGCTGCCGGCGCTGGCGCGGACGCGCCTCAGGCGCCGCGCCAGGGCGTGGCCAGCCAGGCGTCCAGCGCCGCAGCCGGCATCGGCCGCGCGATCCAGTAGCCCTGGCCCTCGTCGCAGCCCCATTCGCGCAGCATGGCGTAGATCTCTTCGGTCTCGATGCCTTCGGCCACCACCTGCTGGCCGAAGTCGTGGCCGAGCCGGATCATCGACGGCACGATCATGCAGTCGGTGCGGCTGCTCGGCAGCGTGCGGATGAACGACTGGTCGATCTTCAGCGCGTTGGCGGGGATGCGCTTGAGGTAGCTGAGGTTGCTGTAGCCGGTGCCGAAATCGTCGATGGCGATCTTCACCCCCAGCGCGCTGATCTCCTGCAGCTGTTCGGCCACGCGTTGCGGATGCCGGATCATCGCGCTCTCGGTGAATTCGATCTCGATGCGACCCGGTTCCAGCGCGTGCCGCGCCAGCAGCTCGCGCAGCGTGGCGATGAAGTCGGCCTGTTCCAGGTCCACCGCCGAGACGTTCAACGAGACGCTGAAATGATGCCCCTGCCGCTGCCACAGCGCGGCCTGGGCGATGCCGGCCTGCAGGACCCAGGCGGTGATCCGGCTCATCAGCGCGGTCTTTTCCGCCAGCGGGATGAATTCGTTCGGCGCGACCGTGCCGAGCAGCGGATGCTGCCAGCGCAGCAGCGCTTCCACGCCGACGCATGCGCCGTCGCGCAGGCTGACCCGCGGCTGGTAGTGCAGGCTCAGTTGCTCGCGCGCGTCCAGCGCCTCCGGCAGCGCGGCCAGGATGCGGAAGGCGTTGCGCTGGGTGGCGTCGTGGCTGCGTTCGTACAGGCTCCACGGCAGCCCGCGCTGGCGCGCCATGTCCACCGCGGTGGTCAGCGAGCGCAGCGTGTGGTTGGCGCTCAGCGTGCCGTCCAGGCGCACCGCGCCGATCGACGGCGTCGCCGCGTGCGGGATGCCCTGGTGCTCGATCGCCTCGGCGAAGGCGCTGCACACGTGTTCGCAACGCTGCGCCAGGCGCGCGGGGTCGTTGCCTTCCACGACGAAGGCGAAACTGGTGGTGTCGATGCGGTAGGCGGGCGGCCCGTCCAGCGCCGCGAGCAGGCGATCGCGCGCGGCCAGCAGGTAGCCCTCGGCGTATTCCCAGCCCAAGGCCTTGACCATGTCGCGGAAGTACTCGGTGCCGCACACGTCGATCGCCACGCCGGTATCGTGATGGTCGGCGCTCTGCAGCGACAGCCACATGGTCAGGTCTTCGTTGAAGCGGCTGCGGTTGGGCAGGCCGGTCAACGCATCGACGAAGCTGGTGTTGCGCAGGGTCTCGATCCGCATCAGCAGCAGATCGCGCAGGTCCTGCAGGGTGCGGCGCGATTGCGCGTCGAACGTGCTGCGCGGTTCGGTGTCGATCACGCACAGCGTGCCCAGGCCGCTGCCGTCGGCCAGCAGCAGCGGCGCGCCGGCGTAGAAGCGGATGAACGGCGGTCCGGTGACCAGCGGGTTGTCGCGGAAGCGCGGATCCTGCTGCGCATCGGCCACCACCAGCAGCTCCGGGCTGTGCAACGCATGCGCGCAGAAGGCCTGGTCGCGTGGCGTCTGCGGCACATCCAGGCCGACCCTGGCCTTGAACCATTGGCGCTGCTCGTCGATCAGCGAGACCAGCGCGATCGGCGCGTGCAGGGTGCGCGCGGCCAGCTGGGTGATCAGGTCGAACACGCGATCGGCGGGCGTGTCGAGCAGGCACAGCTGGCGCAGACTGGCCAGCCTGCGCGATTCGTCGGGCGGCGGCGGGGGAGGGGAAGAGGAATGCATGCCACGGTAGCGGCGTGCGGATGGGCGACTTGAGGGGCGCGGTGCGGGTGGCGGCGCGGAAGATGAACGACCGCGTGTGCTGGGATGCAGCGGCGCGGCGCCCGCCCGCCGTGGTGGCGGCGCATGGCGCTGCCAGGGAGACCGTCAGCGCGGCGGGTCGCGCTGCGGGCTGGGGCGCTTGGCCAGCTTGCGCTGCAGCGAGCGGCGGTGCATGCCGAGCAGGCGCGCGGCCGCCGAGACATTGCCGCCGGTCTCGTGCATGGCCTGCTGGATGTGCTCCCACTGCAGGCGGCTGAGCGGGGTCATCGCGTCCGGCAGTTCGACGCCGTCCTCGTCCTCGGCGCTGTCCGCGTCCAGGTTCAAGGCGCGCAGGATCATCTGCACCGTGGCCGGCTTGGGCAGGTAGTCGTCGGCGCCGAGCTTGATCGCCTCCACCGCGGTGGCGATGCTGGCGTAGCCGGTGACCAGCAGGATGCGCATGTCGGCGCGGATCGCGCGCAGCGGCTGGATCAGGGCCAAGCCGGATTCGTCGCCGAGCTTGAGGTCGATCAACGCGTAGTCCGGCGGCGTCGCCGTGGCCAGCGCCAATGCCGCGGCGCCGCTGTCGGCGGTGAGCGTCTCCAGCCCGCGGCGGGCGAGGGTGCGCTGCAGGGTGCGCAGGTACAGCGGGTCGTCGTCGACCAGCAGGCCCAGCGGGGCGTCGGTGTTCATGCGGGGGTCTCCAGGGCGAGCAGCGGCAGGCGGAAGCCGACCCGCGCACCATGGCCGGGCGCGGGCTGGGTCCACAGTTCGCCGCCCAGGCGTTCGATGGTCGCATGCGACAGCGCCAGGCCCACGCCCATGCTGTCGGGCTTGCCGCTGCGGAACAGGGTGGCCGGCAGCGCGACCTGGTTGGCGTCGAAGCCGCCGCCGTAGTCGCGCACCTCGCCGACCAGTTCGCTGCCGGTGACCCGCACGCTCAGGTCCACCTGCGGATGGCCGGCGCGTTCGCCGGCATCGGCGGCGTTGTTGAGCAGCACCTGCAGCAGGTGCCCGATCGCGCTTTCCAGGCGCAGCTGCAGCGGCGCGTCGACGTTGCGGCGCAGCTGCACCGTCGGCCGCACCAATTGCCACTGGTGCAGCACGTGCGCCAGCGACACCGTGCCGCCGCCGGCGCGCTGCGCCGGCGCGGCCAGCGCCAGCACCCGTTCGCGGCATTGCACCAGCAGTTCGCGCAGGGTTTCCAGGTCCTCGCGCAGCTCCGGCTGCTCGATCTGCTCGACGATGTCGTCGGTGAGCAGGGTCATCGTCGCCAGCGGCGTGTTCAGTTCGTGCGCGACCGAGGCGGCGTGGGTGGCCAGGGCGACGATGCCCTCGTTGCGGGTGAAGCGCTCGCGCAGCAGCGCCAGCTCGCGCTCGCGTTCGCGCAGCGCCAGCGCCAGGCGGGTGGAGAACACCAGCACCACGATGGTGGACAGCAGGAAGTTGGCGGCCATGCCCCAGCGCTGCAGGTCCAGCGCCTGGTGCGGGCCGCGCGGCAGCGGCAGGCCGAACAGCGCGCTGACCGCGTAACCGGCCACGCAGGCCACCGCCACCGCCAGCGCCCAGCGCAGCGGCAGGGCCAGCACCGCCAGCGCGATCAGCACCAGGAACAGCGACCCGAAGGCGTTGCCGATGCCGCCGCTCCAGCCGACCATCCAGGTCAGCACGGTCACGTCGACCAGGATGTGGCCGAAGGCGGTGGCCGGCGCCGCGGTGTCGGCATGGCGCAGGCGCAGCTGCGCATACAGGTTGAACAGGGCCAGTGCGGCCACGCCGGACCACAGCGGCGCCTGCGGCAGCGGCAGCCGCATCGCCCAGGTCGCGACCAGGATCGTCGCCGCCTGCCCGGCGGTGGCCAGCCAGCGCAGGCTGCACAGGGTGCGCAGGAACGAGGCGTCGGTGGAAGTCATGGCGCGCATCGTATGCGCTGGCGCCGGCGGCTGTCTGCGACAAACCGTCGCAGCGCCGGCCGTTCGGCTGAACCGGTGCCGCCGGGGAGTGGGGCAGGGCCGCCGCACACGCTAAAATGCGCGCATGTACGACGCCGTCAGCCGACCCACCCCCCCCAGCGACGCCGCGCCCTGGGCGCGCCGTTCCACCCAGCCGGTCCGTGTCGGAGGCGTCGTCGTGGGCGGCGGCAAGCCGATCGTGGTGCAGTCGATGACCAACACCGACACCGCCGACGTGGCCTCCTCGGTCAAGCAGGTCGCCGAACTGTGGCGCGCCGGTTCGGAGCTGGTGCGGCTGACCGTCAACAACGCCGAATCGGCCGCGGCGATCCCGCGCATCGTCGACAAGCTGCGGATGATGGGCATCGAGGTGCCGCTGATCGGCGACTTCCACTACAACGGGCACCAACTGCTGGCGGCCGAGCCGGCTTGCGCGCAGGCGCTGGCCAAGTACCGGATCAATCCCGGCAACGTCGGCTTCGGCAAGAAGAAGGACACCCAGTTCGCGCAGCTGATTGAGTTCGCGCTGAAGTACGACAAGCCGGTGCGCATCGGCGCCAACTGGGGCTCGCTGGACCAGGCGCTGGCGGCGCAGATGATGGACGAGAACTCGCGCCGCGACACGCCATGGGACGCCGGCCGCGTGCTGCGCGAGGCGCTGATCCGTTCGGCGCTGGATTCGGCCGAGCGCGCGGTGGAACTGGGCCTGGGCCGCGACCGCATCGTGCTCAGCTGCAAGGTCAGCGGCGTGCAGGAGCTGATCGCGGTGTACCGCGACCTGGCGCAGCGCTCGGATTTCGCGCTGCACCTGGGCCTGACCGAGGCCGGCATCGGCAGCAAGGGCATCGTCGCCTCCAGCGCGGCGCTGGCGGTGCTGATGCAGGAAGGCATCGGCGACACCATCCGCATCTCGCTGACCCCCGAGCCGGGCCAGTCGCGCACGCAGGAGGTGATCGTCGCCCAGGAGCTGCTGCAGACCACCGGCCAGCGCGCCTTCACCCCGCTGGTCACCGCCTGCCCGGGCTGCGGCCGCACCACCTCCGAATTCTTCCAGGAACTGGCCAAGGTGGTGCAGAACCACGTCCGCGCGAAGATGCCGGAGTGGAAGGTGACCCATCCCGGCGCCGAGAACATGACCCTGGCGGTGATGGGCTGCGTGGTCAACGGGCCGGGCGAGTCGCGCCACGCCAACATCGGCATCTCGCTGCCGGGCACCGGCGAGGCGCCGTCGGCGCCGGTGTTCGTCGATGGCGAGAAGAAGATCACCCTGCGTGGCGAGAACATCGCCCACGAATTCGTCGCGCTGATCGACGACTACGTCGAAACCAAGTACGTCCGCCGTGCCGGGTGAGGTTCCGGCCGAGCGCGCCGCCGGCGTGCGCCATTGGTTGCGCAGCAACGCCTGGCGCATCGGCCTGCTGTTTGCCGGGGTGCTGCTGCCGATGGGCGTGTTCGTCGAGCTGGCCGACGAAGTCCACGAACTGGAGAACTTCTACTTCGACGAACCGCTGCTGTGGAGCATGCGCGCGCTGGCCGCGCCCGGCTGGGACCGGTTCTTCACCGTCGTCACCGAGGCCGGCTACCAGTACGGCGTGATCCCGCTGGATACGGTAATCGTGCTGGTGCTGCTGGGCCTGCGGCGCTGGCGCGAGGCCATGTTCGCCGCGTTTTCGTTCGTCGGCTCGGCGCTGCTGAACATGGGCGCCAAGCAGTTCTTCCAGCGCGACCGGCCCAGCCTGTGGGAGTCGATCGCGCCCGAGCACACCTTCAGTTTTCCCAGCGGCCACGCGATGGGCTCGATGACCCTGGCCGCGGTGCTGGTCGCGCTGGCCTGGCGCACCCGCTGGCGCTGGCCGGTGCTGCTGCTGGCCGGCAGCTTTGCGCTGCTGGTCGGCGTGTCGCGGATCTACCTGGGCGTGCATTACCCGTCTGACATCCTCGGCGGCTGGTGCGCGGCGCTGGTGTGGGTGGTCGGGCTGTACCTGCTGATGTTCCGCGGCGAACGGCGCCCGCGCTGGCGGCAGCGCCGCGCTTCCTGAGCGGAAGCGAGCCGCGGCTGCCAACTCGAACTGGCGCCGCCGCGTGCGGTTTCGGCCACATGGCTTTTTTTGCACGGCAGCGTCTTGCGTGCGTGTGCAGGGAGTCCATTCCCGGCTCGTTGCCGACACCGCTTCAGCGAGGCTGATCCCCTTTCGGCGCAGGCGTTGCGGGCCGCTCGCCGGACCCGATCCGGCCAGCGAAGACCGGCGATCGGCCGTGTGCTGCCGCGCCGCTACGCCAGGCTGTGCAACGCCGCCGCATGCGCATGCAGCGCGGCGGTATCGAACAGCGGCAGCTGCGCGTCGGCGGCGCCGACCAGCAGCGAGATCTCGGTACAGCCCAGGATCACCGCCTCGGCGCCTTGCGCCTGCAGCGCGCCGATCACGTCGCGGTAGCGCGCCCGCGATGCATCGCGGATCGTCCCCTGGCACAGCTCCTCGTAGATGATGCGGTGCACCTCGTCGCGCTGCTCCGCCGCCGGCACCAGCACATCGAAGCCGTGGCGCTGCAGCCGCTCGCGGTAGAAGGCCTGTTCCATGGTGAAGCGCGTGCCCAGCAGGCCCACCCTGCGGATCCCGGCGTTGTGCAGGGCGGCGGCCGTGGCATCGGCGATATGCAGCAGCGGCAACGGCACCGCGGCGGTGATCGCATCGGCGACGCAGTGCATGGTGTTGGTGCACAGCACCAGGAAATCGGCGCCGCAGGCGTGCAGCGCGCGCGCCGCGGCGGCCATCGCCGCGCCGGCCGCGTCCCAGTCGCCGGCCTGCTGCAACTGCTCGATCTCGTGGAAGTCCACGCTGTACAGCAGGATCTTCGCCGAATGCAGCCCGCCCAACTGCGTGCGGATCGTCTCGTTGATGTGCCGGTAGTAGGGCACGGTGGATTCCCAGCTCATGCCGCCGATCAGGCCGATGGTCTTCATTCCGCTTTCCATACGGCACCCGAAATGGATGCGCATGCGGCAAGCATACCCGCGCGCAGCGACCGGTCCGCGCCGGTCACGACACTCGCTTCGGCATCGGCTCTGCGCTCATGCGGCCTGCAGGCGCGCGCGTACCTCCGCCAAGGCCACATGGATCTTCTCCGCGAACCTGCCTTCTCCGTGATGCAGCGCTACCAGCTCGAACTGGCGCCGCCGCCGCCGGAGCTGCCGCCGCCGGAGGAGCCGGAGGAGGACGAACCGCTCGAACTGCTGGACGAGGAGGAGGACGACGAGGACGAAGATGAGGACGAGGCCGATTTCCGGCTGGCGTAGTACGCCGGGGTATAGGCGTAGCCGCCGGACGTGGTCGCGACCACATGGCCCTTGCGCATCAGCGCCTGGCGCTCGCGCGCCTGCTCGTGCAGGAAATCGCGGAAATACTCGGGCGAGGAATAGCGGCGGCCGGCCAGCGCCAGCGCCAGTCCCAGCACCAGCAGCTCGATGGCCAGCGAAAGCGCGAACGCCACCGGGAACAGCGCCGACAGCACCAGCACGAACACGCCGGGGTTGACGGTCAGGAACAATCTGATGAACGCCGCGAGGAACCACGAGCGGCGGGTCGATTCGGCGATGTCCTCGGCCTGGCCGGCCAGTTGCGGGTGCTCGCGCAGCAACCGCGCGCGCAGGCGCCGCATCCACAGCCGGCGCAGCAGCGGCAGCAGCCAGATCAGCGCCGCCAGCCCGGCCCACGCGATCATGCCGCGTTCCCAGTGGCGCGGTTCGGCGGCGGGCGCGGCCGACGGCCGCGACAGTTCTTCGAGGCTGGCCGGGTCCTGCGCAACGACGCGCGCCATGAAACCGAAGGCGTCGATGATGGCGCCGGCGGTATCGCCCTGGCGCATCCTGGGCGTCAGGTAGTCGTCCAGCGCGTGCTTGCTGACCACGTCCGGCAGGCGGCCTTCCAGTCCGTAGCCGACTTCGAAGCGCGAGCGGCGGTCCTGGATCGACAGGACCAGCAGCAGACCGTTGTCGACGTCCTTCTGGCCCAGTTGCCAGGTCTTGAACGCGCGCTCGGACAGGCTTTCGAGGTTGTCGCCGTCGAGCGCGGGCACGATGTAGACCGCGCCCCAGATCCCCTGGTCGGTGCGCAGCCGCTGCAGGGACGCGTTCACCCGCTGCCGGTCCGACGCGCTCAACTGGCCGCTGGGATCGACCACGTCCGGCGTGTACGCGGGAATCTCGATGGCGAGCGCGGCGAGCGCCGGCCACAGCAGCAGGGCGAGCGTGGCGATGGCGAGCAGGCGAAAGGCGCGCATGGCGTGGGCCGAGGTGGATCGTGCGGCCATTATGGCGGCCGCCAGGCGCGGTGCGGCTGCGCTCATTCCCCGGGCTTGGCGCCTTCCATCGGCGCGTGCGTGGCGGCGCGCTTGGCCAGCACCGATTCGCGATGCGCGATGTAGACGTTGGCGGCGATGATGATGGCCGCGCCGAGCAGGGTGTGCGGCGCGATCGCCTCGCCGAACAGCCACCAGCCCAGCAGCGCCACGAACGGCAGCTGGATGAAGCTGATCGGGGTCAGCGCCGAGACCTCGCCGATACGCAATGCACGCGTCCACAGCAATTGCCCCAGCGTGCCGAACAGGCCGGTGGCGAGCAGCCACAGCCAGTCGATGCCCTGCGGCCAGGTCCAGGCGAACAGCGCCGGCAGCAACGACATCGGCACCCAGAACACGTAGGTGTAGAACACCACCGTGTTGGCCGAGTCCGCCCGTGCCAGCTGCTTGATCTGGATCGCCACCAGCGCGCTCATCACCGCCGCCAGCAGCGCGACCAGGGTGCCGGTGCTGAACGTGGCCGCGCCGGGGCGCACAATGATCAGCACGCCGGCGAACCCGCACAGCACCGCCATCCAGCGCCGCAGGCGCACGTTCTCGCCCAGCCAGAACGCCGCGGCCAGGGTCACGAACAGCGGTGTGGAGTAGGACAGCGCGATCGCCTGCGACAGCGGCAGGTGGCCGATCGCCCAGAACCCGGCCAGCATCGACACCAGGCCGACCGCGGTGCGCAGCAGGTAGCGCGGCAGCTGCGCGGTGCGCGGCTGCGGCTGGCCCGGACGCAGCAGCATCGGCAGCAGGAACAGCAGGCCGAACAGGTTGCGGAAGAAGGCGATCTCCACCGTGGACAGGTGCGCGGACGCCAGCCGGATCGCCACCACCATCAGCCCGAACGCCAGCGTGCTGGCCAGCATCAGCATGGCCGCGCGCAGCGACATCGCCTCGTTCACCACTGCGCGCCGACGATGCGCGGCTCCGGTTCGAGGATCACGCCGAAACGTTCCAGCACCGACGCGGAAATGCGCCGCGCCAATGCCAGCAGCTCGGCGCCGCTGGCCTGGCCGTGGTTGACCAGCACCAGCGCGTGCGCGGCGGACACGCCGGCGTCGCCGTCGCGATGGCCCTTCCAGCCGCAGGCCTCGATCAGCCATGCCGCCGAGAGCTTGCGCTGGTCCTCGGCGTCGCCGGGAAACACCGGCAGCGCCGGGTAGGCGTGCTGCAGCGCCTGCGCCTGTTCGGCCGGCAGCAGCGGGTTCTTGAAGAAGCTGCCGGCGTTGCCGAGCACGTCCGGGTCCGGCAGCTTGCGGCGGCGGATGTTGATCACCGCCTGCGCCACGTCCGGCGCGCCGGGCATGGCGATGCCGAGCGCCTCCAGTTCCTCGCCGATGCCGGCGTAGTCCAGGCGCAGCGCATGCAACCGCGGCAGGTTGAATTCGACCGCGGCGATCAGATGGCGGTCGGGCTGGCGCTTGAACAGGCTGTCGCGGTAGCCGAATTCGCAGGCCGCCGCGTCCAGCCGCACGAAGCGCGCGTCGGCGCGGTCGTAGGCCTCGACCACGTGCACGAACTCGCCGACCTGCGCGCCATAGGCGCCGATGTTCTGGATCGGCGCGGCGCCGACCGTGCCCGGGATCAGCGCCAGGTTCTCCAGGCCCGACAGGCCCTGCGCCAGCGACCACATCACCAGTTCGTGCCAGCCCACGCCGGCGCCGGCGCGGACGATGGCGTAGTCGGCGCGATGCTCCAGCGTGTCGATGCTGCGGTTGGCGAAGGCCAGCACCACGCCGGGCGCATCGCCGGCGAACAGCATGTTGCTGCCGCTGCCCAGCGGCAGCAGCGCGGCGCCGGCCAGTTCCGGCGCCAGCAGCGCCTCGGGCAGCGCCTCGGGCGCGAAGATCTGCAGCAGCCACGGCGCCTGCGAGGCGACATGGAAGGTGTTCAGCGCCTGCAGCGGCGCGTTGGCGGTCAGCGACCAGGCATTGCTCATAGCGCGGCGACCGCGCCGCGGCTGGGCGCCTCGCGGCGCCGGCGCATCGCCTCGACGCATTCGCCGATCAGTTCCGGTCCGCGGAACACCAGCCCGCTGTAGCACTGCACCAGCGCCGCGCCGGCGGCCATCTTCGCCACCGCGTCGGCGCCGGAAAGAATGCCGCCGACCCCGATCAACGGGATCGCCTCGGGCAGGCGCGCGCGCAGCCGGCGCAGCACCAGCGTGGACTGGCCCAGCAGCGGCGCGCCGGACAGGCCGCCGGCTTCGGCGCCCAGTGGGTTGCGCTCCAGGCCGGGGCGGGCGATGGTGGTGTTGGTGGCGATGACCCCGTCCACCTGCAGGTCCGACAGCACCCGCGCCGCCGCGTCGATATCGCTGTCGCTCAGATCCGGCGCGACCTTGACCAGCATCGGCACGCGCTTGCCGTGGCGCGCGGCCAGCGCTTCCTGCGCCTCGCGCAACTGCGACACCAGCTGCCGCAGCGCCTGTTCCTCCTGCAGCTCGCGCAGGCCGGCGGTGTTGGGCGAGGAAATGTTGACGGTGACGTAGTCGGCCAGCGCGTAGACCTTTTCCAGGCAATGCAGGTAGTCCGACGCGGCGTCCTCGTTCGGCGTGTCCTTGTTCTTGCCGATGTTGATGCCGAGCAGGCCGTGGCGGCGGCGCGCGCGCTCGACGTTGCGCACCAGCGCATCCACGCCGAGGTTGTTGAAGCCCATGCGGTTGATCACCGCCTGCTCGCGCGGCAGCCGGAACATGCGCGGCTTCGGATTGCCCTGCTGCGGCCGCGGGGTGATGGTGCCGATCTCGACGAAGCCGAAACCCAGCGCCAGCAGCGCGTCGATGTGCTCGCCGTTCTTGTCCAGGCCGGCGCCCAGCCCGACCGGATTGGGGAACTCCAGGCCAAAAGCGCGCGTGGGCATCGGCGCGATGGCCTTGGCCAGCAGCGGATTGGTGCCGGTGCGGTAGGCCATCTCGATCGCGCGCAGGCCCAGTGCATGGGCGCGCTCGGCGTCGAAGGCGAACAGGAATGGGCGGGCGAGGGAATACATGCGGCGCAGCTCAGTTCAACGTGCCGGCGAAGGCACGGGTACGGTAGTGGACATCGACCAGGCCATCGACCTGGTGGCGATCGAACAGCGCGCGCAGCGCGGCCAGCATCGCCTCGTGGCGCGGGTGCCCGGCCAGCGGCGCGTACGAGGAGGACAGCAGGCGCCCGCGCAGGCCGTCGTAGTCCAGCTGCTGCACGTTCGGGAACTGGGCCGTGCCGCGCAGGCCGGCGCCGAACCAGCGCTGCATCGTCGCATCGTCGTGGTAGCGCTCGGCCACCGCGCTGTAGTCGGTGCCGTAGTCGAGCAGCAACTGCTCGTAGTCGTGCAGGAATGGCGTGCCCTCCAGCAGCCGCGAGTTCCAGTACACCAGCGCCAGCCCGCCGGGGCGCAGCACCCGCGCCCATTCGCGCCGCACCGCCTCCAGGTCGAACCAATGGAAGGCCTGCGCGGCGCTGATCAGGTCGACGCTGGCGGCGGGCAGGGTGGTGGCCTCGGCGCTGCCGTCGACCGCGGCGAAGCCGGGGAGGTCGTGCAGCAGCGTCTCGGCGGCCGCACGCATCGCCGCGTTCGGTTCCACCGCCAGCACCGGATGCCCGGCCTGCAGGAACATGCGGGTGGAGATGCCGGTGCCGGCGCCGATGTCGGCGACCTGCGCGTCGCGCGCCACGCCCAGTTCCCCGTGCACCCAGTCCAGCAGTGCCGGCGGATAGTCGGGGCGGTAGCGGACGTAGTCGGCGACGCGGTCGCTGAAGCGTTCGCGCGGAGCGGAGGCGTCCATCGGCTCAGCCCTGGATGCTGGCGAGCCACGCCAGCCCGCCGAAGAACGCCACGAACGCCAGCACCACCACGACGGCGACGATCACCGCCAGCCAGCCGAGGAGCAGCCCGCCGACCGCCAGCCCGTCGCCCTGGAAGCGCTGCGGCTGGCGCCGGATCTCGGCGCGCGCCAGGTGCCCGGCGATGATCGCGCCGAGGCTGCCGAGCACGGGCATCAGGGTCCAGCCGAGGATGCCGGCGATCAGGCTGACCACGGCGAGCGAATTGGTTTCACGGACGGCGTTCATCTGCGGATCCTCGTGAGGTGGAGGGCGGCATTCGCCTGGCGGGCATCGCGGCGTGCGCGATGCGTGAATTATCCCAGAAGCGTGCGCGCCGTGCGTCGCTCATCCGGGCATGCGTCCGTGGCGCAGCGCGTGCGCCCACAGCGGTTGGCCGTTGCGTTCGGCCTGCGCCGCGGCGCTGGCATGGTCATAGTCGACCGCCAGCAGCTGCGCCTGCCAATGGCCGTCGCGGTGTTCCAGGATCGCGTAGCGCGCCTGCGGCGTGCCGGTCTCGACCCGGTACGGCCGCGGATGCGTCTCGGCGTAGGCGGGCAGGCCGACGCTGCCCGGATTGCACAGCAGCCGCCCGTCGTCCAGGCGCAGCGTGCGCGGCACGTGGCTGTGTCCGCACAGCACCAGCGTCGCCTGCGGCGTGGCGCCGAGGCGTTCGCTTACGCGGCGTGCGTCGGCGGCCAGCAAGCGGGGCGGGTCCAGTTCGTCGAGCAGCCAGCACAGATCGTCGTGCGGCGTGCCGTGGCACAGCAGGGCCTGGTCCAGCGCGAGGGTCGGCGGCAGCTCTGCCAGCCAGCGAAGATGCGCCGGCGTCAGCTGCGCGTGGGCGTAGGCATCGCTGGCGCCCATCGCCGCGGGCGCCAGTTCGCACAGCTGGCGTTCGTGGTTGCCGCGCACCGTGGGCAAGGCCAGCGGCAGCAGCCGCGAGGCGGTCTCGCGCGGCCACAGCGGACCGGACACGATGTCGCCGAGGTTGACGATCCGCTCCACGCCGCGCCGCCCGATGTCCGCAAGCACCGCGTCCAGCGCGGGCAGGTTGCCGTGGATATCGGACAGGGCGGCGATGCGCATCGCTTACAGGTCGAACTTGATGCCCTGCGCCAGCGGCAGCGAGTCGGAGTAGTTGATGGTGTTGGTCTGCCGGCGCATGTACACCTTCCAGGCGTCCGAGCCGGATTCGCGGCCGCCGCCGGTGTCCTTCTCGCCGCCGAACGCGCCGCCGATCTCGGCGCCGGAGGTGCCGATGTTGACGTTGGCGATGCCGCAGTCGCTGCCGGCCGCCGACAGGAACTTCTCCGCCGCCTTCAGGTTCTGGGTGAAGATCGACGAGGACAGGCCCTGCGGCACGCCGTTCTGCAGGTCGATGGCCTCGTCCAGGGTGCTGTACTTCATCACGTACAGGATCGGCGCGAAGGTCTCGTGCTGCACCACGTCGTCGCCGTTGTGCAGGCCGGTGACGATCGCCGGCAGCACGAAGTTGCCGGGCCGGTCCAGCGCGGTGCCGCCGGTCTCGACGGTGCCGCCGGCGGCCTTGGCCTTTTCGATCGAGGCCAGGAACTGCTCGACCGCGCCGCGGCTGTTCAGCGGCCCCATCAGGTTGGCCGGGTCGGTCGGATCGCCGATCTTGCCTTCGACCTGCTTGTACGCCTTGAGCAGCGTCGCCAGCACGGTGTCGTAGATCGATTCGTGCACGATCAGCCGGCGCGTGGTGGTGCAGCGCTGGCCGGCGGTGCCGACCGCGCCGAACACGATGCCCGGGATCGCCAGCTTCAGGTCGGCGCTCTCGTCGAGGATGATCGCGTTGTTGCCGCCCAGTTCCAGCAGGCAGCGGCCCAGGCGCCGCGCGCACTTCTCGGCGACGTTGCGCCCGACCTGGGTCGAGCCGGTGAAGCTGATCAGGGCGATGCGCTTGTCCTCGACCAGGGTTTCGGCCAGTTCGGTGCCGGCGTCGTTGATCAGGAAGAAGATGTCCGGGAAGCCGGCGTCGCGCAGCGCGTCGTTGCAGATCTTCATCGACGCGATCGCGGTCAGCGGGGTCTTGTTGGACGGCTTCCACAGGCAGATGTCGCCGCAGATCGCCGCCAGGAACGCGTTCCACGCCCACACCGCGACCGGGAAGTTGAACGCGCTGATGATGCCGACCAGGCCCAGCGGCTGGTACTGCTCGTACATGCGGTGGCCGGGACGCTCGGAGTGCAGCGTGTAGCCGTACAGCATGCGGCTCTGGCCGACCGCGAAATCGGCGATGTCGATCATCTCCTGCACCTCGCCGTCGCCTTCGGGCTTGCTCTTGCCCATTTCCAGCGCGACCAGCGAACCCAGCGCGTCCTTGTTCCGGCGCAGCGCTTCACCGCACAGCCGCACCGCCTCGCCGCGGCGCGGCGCCGGGGTCGTGCGCCACACCTTGAACGCGGCCTGGGCACGGGCGACGACGGTTTCGTAATCGTCCTTGGTGGTCGCCTGCACCTCGGCGATGACCTCATTGCTGGACGGATTCAGCGGCTGCAGCACGCCGGCGCCGGTGGCCGTGGACCACTCGCCATTGCCGAGGTAGGTGCCGGAATTGGACGCGGTCAGGCCGAGCGCCTTGAGCAGATCAGCGGACATGGAATCTCCTGGGAATCGTTGCGACAGGGAAGGCGACCGCAGGCGGGGGACGCGGGGCGCGATTAGCCGCGCATTTTAGCAGACCGGGCGGGCCAGGCCGCAGCGGCAGCGCGCCGGCGCGGGCTTGGCAAGCACGGCGATCGTGCGACAATGCGCCGGCCAAGGCCCTGTAGCTCAGCTGGATAGAGCGGTCCCCTCCTAAGGGACAGGTCGTGCGTTCGAATCGCGCCAGGGTCACCATCGCATGGAGTTTGCGCAGCCCGCTTTCCGGCTGCGCGCGCCGGGGCGCTCCGCGGCGCCGTCGTGCTATTCGCCGGAAGCGCATCCGCCAGTCATGCCGCCGCCGTTTCGGCTGTCGCTGCAAGCGCGATTTCCTGACGAAAACCAATGCATCCAGCGCCCGGATGCGGCTCACGCCGCCTACACCTTGCGCCGACGCTGTTTAAGCATCGCGCTGCGTAGCCTACGAGCGTCCGCCAATGACGGAGCGGCCGTCGCGAACTGCGATGCGCGGCCCTGTCGAGGTCGAGATGCATGACGGGCGCCTGGCCATGCCGGGCCCACGCCTGCCGCAACGCCACGCATTCACCGCGTGGAGGCGACACGGCGATGGTCGCAGTCCTCGTGCGTTTTCGAGTGCGGGCTAGGTGTCATCGGCCGCCGCTTGCGGCTGCTCTTTTACCAACCACGTACGCATGCGAAGCAGGAGTCACTCATGAGCAGAACGTTGAAGGTTATGTTGGTCGGTTCGGTCCTGGCGGCGCTGGTCGCCTGCCACCGCGATGGCGACCAGGCGGCGCAGGACCAGAACGCAGCGACCCCGTCCACCGCAGCCGACGGCAGCCCGGCGGGCGGCCAGAGCGGAAGCGCCGCACCGGCGGCGGGCACCACCAGCGGCGATGCCGCCACCGGCACCGCGACGGGCGACGGCGCCGCGGGCTCGGCCACTGGCACCGGGACTGGCACCGGCACCGGAACTGGCACGGGGACCGGTACCGGTACCGGCACCGATCAAGGCTCGACCACCGGCCAGGACGCGACCCAGGGTACTCAGCCAACCGATCCGCAGCAGCAGCCTCCGGCCGACAACCAGCAGCATTGATGGCGCGACAAGCGTCCATGTCCGTTTGATGACGTTCCAGCCCATGCGCGAGGCGACTCGCCATGGGCCTTTTTTTGCGCATGCAGGCCGCTTCGGCCGCAGCTGCGTCGGCGCACGTGCCGCTGGCGACTGCACGCCGACAATCCACGCCGCGGCATGCAATCCGCATCGACGCGCGATAGTAACTTCTGCAACCTGTTGCCCGACGTGACATCCATGCTGCGCCAGCACAATCGGTGCTTGACAGCACCCCGGCGCATGATGTCCTCTTGCGTCCATGCCCAGCGCTTCCGTCCTCGCCCGTGATCCCGCACCGCCGTCGCATCGGCGGGCGGCAGCGTGCTGCGCGGGCACGACCACTGGCATTACCACCCACACCATTAGCCCGGTGCGGCCCGTCGTTTTCGCGTAACTGTCGAAACCCACGGCCCCGCACCCGGATCAGGATGCGGGGGAACCCGTCAGCCTGATGCGAGCGGGGCCTCCACTTCGAGGTCTCCCATGCCGTCCCCCGCTGTCGCTTCCGCTCCCGCCGCAGAACCCGCGCGCACCGTCGTCCACAAGTTCGGCGGCACCTCGGTGGCCGACGCCGAACGCTATCGCCATGTCGCGCAGCTGTTGCTGGCGCGCCCGGAGACCCTGCAGGTCACCGTGGTCTCGGCGATGAAAGGGGTCACCGATGCGCTGATCGCGCTGGCCGAACTGGCCGCCAGCGAGAACAGCGACTGGCGCGAACGCTGGCACGAGACCCGCGCGCGGCACCGCGCCGCGGCGGTGTCGCTGCTCGGCGAGCACGCCGGCATCACCGTGGAGTGGCTGGACGCGCGCTTCGAGCATCTGGCCGAGATCCTCGGCGCGCTGGCGGTGATCGGCGAACTGCCGCGCGAGGTGCTGGACCGGGTGCAGGGCCTGGGCGAGGTGTATTCGGCGCAACTGCTCGGTGAGCACCTGCGCGCGCTGGGCGAGGACTGCGCGGTGCTGGACGCGCGCGAGGTGCTGGTGGTGGATCGCGGCGAACTGGGCGTGGACGTGGATTGGGAGGCCAGCGCGCGG
The DNA here is from genome assembly GCF_031455575.1 of Xanthomonas sp. 1678. Taxonomy (NCBI): domain Bacteria; kingdom Pseudomonadati; phylum Pseudomonadota; class Gammaproteobacteria; order Lysobacterales; family Lysobacteraceae; genus Xanthomonas; species Xanthomonas sp. 1678. Next base: position 344,513 of record NZ_JAVDSZ010000003.1, read on the forward strand.
CGCCTGGCGGACTGGCGCGCGCAGCACCCGCAGCAGCGCATCGTGGTCACCGGCTTCGTCGCCCGCGATCGCGCCGGGCGCATCACCACGCTCGGCCGCAACGGCAGCGACTACTCCGGCGCGATCTTCGCCGCTTTGTTCGATGCCGACGAACTGCATATCTGGACCGACGTCGACGGCGTGCTGTCGGCCGATCCACGGGTGGTGCCCGAGGCGGTGCAGCTGGAGACGTTGAGCTACGACGAGGCCTGCGAGCTGGCCTATTTCGGCGCCAAGGTGGTGCATCCGCAGACCATGTCGCCGGCGATCGAGCGCGGCCTGCCGATCATCATCCGCAACACCTTCCAGCCCGAGCACCCGGGCACCCGCATCACCGCCAGCAGCGCCTCCAGCGGCCCGATCAAGGGCCTGACCCTGAGCCCGGATCTGGCCGTGCTGAACCTCGAGGGCACCGGCCTGATCGGCGTGCCCGGCACCGCCGAGCGCGTGTTCGCCGCGCTGCGCAACGCGCGGGTGTCGGTGGTGATGATCTCTCAGGGCTCCTCGGAGCATTCGATCTGCTGCGTGGTGCGGCAGAACGAATGCGAACGCGCGCGCGATGCGCTGCTGTCGGCATTCGCGCACGAGCTGGTGGTCGGCCAGGTGCAGCGGGTGCAGCTGACCACCGGCATCAGCGTGCTGGCCGCGGTGGGCGACGGCATGGCCGGGCAGCCGGGCGTGGCCGCGCGCCTGTTCGAATCGCTGGGCCGCGCCCAGGTCAACATCCTGGCGATCGCGCAGGGATCCTCCGAGCGCAACATCTCGGTGGCGATCGACAGCGCGCACGCGACCAAGGCATTGCGCGCGGCGCACGCCGGGTTCTGGCTGTCGCCGCAGACCTTCTCGGTCGGGGTGATCGGCCCGGGCAACGTCGGCGCAGCGCTGCTCGACCAGTTGCGGGTGGCGCAGCCGCAACTGCTGGCCAAGGCCAACCTCGACCTGCGCCTGCGCGCGATCGCTTCGCGCAGCACGATGCGCCTGGAAACCCGCGCGATCGCCGGCGACTGGCGGCAGGCCTTCGCCAGCGGCCCGCAGCCCACCGACCTGGACGCGTTCACCGCGCACCTGCTGTCGGCACACCTGCCGCACGCGGTGATCATCGATTGCAGCGGCAGCGCCGACGTCGCCGACCGCTATGCCGGCTGGCTCGCCGCCGGCATCCACGTGGTCACCCCGAACAAGCAGGCCGGCGCCGGGCCGCTGGCGCGCTTCCATGCGATCCGCGCCGCCGCCGCGGGCAGCGGCGCGCGCTTCCGCTACGAGGCCACGGTCGGCGCCGGCCTGCCGGTGATCACCACGCTGCGCGACCTGGTCGACACCGGCGACGCGGTCACCGCGATCGAAGGCATCTTCTCCGGCACCCTGGCCTGGCTGTTCAACAAGTACGACGGCAGCGTGCCGTTCTCGCAGCTGGTCACCGAGGCGCGCGGCATGGGCTATACCGAGCCGGATCCGCGCGACGACCTGTCCGGCATCGACGTGGCGCGCAAGCTGGTGATCCTGGCGCGCGAGGCCGGGCGCGAGCTGAGCCTGGAGGACGTGGCGGTGGAGAGCCTGGTGCCGGAAGCGCTGCGCCAGGCCAGTGTCGAGGACTTCATGGCGCGCCTGCACGAAGTGGATGCGGCATTCGCGCAGCGCCTGCAGGCGGCCAGGGCGCGCGGCTGCGTGCTGCGCTACGTGGCGCAGCTGGCGCCGGACCGGGCGCCCAGCGTCGGCCTGGTGGAACTGCCGGCCGAGCATGCCTTCGCCAACCTGCGCCTGACCGACAACGTGGTGCAGTTCACCACCCGCCGCTATTGCGACAATCCGCTGGTGGTGCAGGGACCGGGCGCCGGTCCGGAGGTCACCGCCGCCGGCGTGTTCGCCGATCTGCTGCGGGTGGCGGCGGGCGAGGGGGCGCGCTTGTGAGCGCAGCGCAGATGTCGCTGGCGCCGCAGCCTGGGGCACGCGCCGTGCCGCGCGAGGCGCGTGCGTTCGCGCCGGCCTCGGTGGCCAACGTGGCGGTGGGCTTCGACCTGCTCGGCTACGCGGTGGAAGGCGTCGGCGACACGGTGACGGTGCGCCGCATCGACGCGCCGCAGGTGCGCATCGTGGCGATCCGCGGCACCACCGTGGCGCTGCCGCTGGAGGCGGCGCGCAACACCGCCGGCGCGGCCTTGATCGCGCTACGCGAGGCGCTGGCATTGCCGTTCGGATTCGAACTGGAGATCGACAAGGGCATCCCGCTCAGTTCCGGGATGGGCGGTTCGGCGGCCTCGTGCGTGGCCGCGCTGGTGGCGGCCAATGCGCTGCTGGACGCGCCGCTGTCGCGCGAGCAGCTGTATCTGTATTCGCTGGAAGGCGAGGCGGTGGCCAGCGGCAGCCGCCACGGCGACAACCTGGGGCCGATGTTCCTGGGCGGGCTGGTGCTGTCGACGCTGCAGCGGATGGTGCCGGTGCCGGTGCCGGCGGCCTGGCACAGCCTGTTGGTGCATCCAGATGCGGTGCTGGAGACGCGCCGCGCGCGCGAGGCGCTGTCCGGCGAGTACCGGCTCGGTGAGTTCGTGGCGCAGAGTTCCAATCTGGCGCTGGTGTTGGCGGGCTGTCATGCCGGCGATGAGGCATTGGTGCGCGAGGGCCTGCGCGACGTGCTGATCGAGCCACGGCGGGCGCCGTTGATCGTCGGTTTCGATGCGGCCAAGGCGGCGGCCTTGGCGGCGGGGGCGATGGGCGCGAGCATTTCCGGCGCCGGTCCCAGCGTCTTCGCCTGGTTCCCAACGCGCGCGGCAGCCGAGGCGGCCGCACCAGCGGTGCAGGCGGCCTTCGCGGACGCCGGCTTCGACAGCCAGCATTGGGTATCGCCGCTGCAGTGTCCGGGCGCCCGATTGCTGTAGCGGCGCGTAGCCTCGCTGTTGTTGTTGCTGTTGCTTTCGAGGTTATTTTTGCTGTTGCTCTTGTTGTTGCTTTTGCTGTTGCCGTACCGGGTTCCCTTCCGCAGCGGCGGCCATGGCGGGGAAAAACCCCGAAGGGGCGGCGCACATGGATGTGCGCCGTTCGCGGCAGGGGCAGGATGCCCCTTCCGCGAATCCCCGTCATGGACGCGGACCCGGAGCGCGCAGCGCGGAGGGCGCAAGGCAGGGCGCGCTTTCTTTTGGTTACTTTTCTTTGCGCGAGCAAAGAAAAGTGACTCGCCGCAAGGCGAAAGCCTTTGCTTCTGCTTCTGTTTTGGTCTGAAGATTCAAAGCAAGAGCAAGAGCAAAGCTTCCGCTGGCGCGGGTCACTTTTCTTTGCTTGTGCAAAGAAAAGTAACCAAAAGAAAGCACACCCGGGCGGCGCGCCCTCCGCGCTGCGCGCTACGGGTCCGCAAGCAGGATGGGAATTTTCGGAAGGCACATCCATGTGCCTGCCGAAAACGACGCGCATCCTGCGCGTCGCCCCCTTCGGGGTTGTACCCATCCTGCTTGCCGCGCCTCACGGGAGATCGAAAAGCAAAAAAGCAACAGCCGAAGCAAGGGCAGAGCAACAACAAGAGCAACAACAAGAGCAACAACCAAGCAGTGCCATAGTCACGGATGACAGTGCGATCGAATTCCCCCTGCCGATGGAACCACCATGAACTTCATTTCCACCCGCAATGCCGCGCCCGCCGCCACGCTCAGCCAGGCCATCGCCGCCGGCCTGGCGCCCGATGGCGGGCTGTATGTGCCCGAGCGCATGCCACCGGCCCGCGAACTGCGTGCTGGTGACAACCTGGCCGAGACCGCCGCGACGCTGCTGGCGCCGTTCTTCGATGGCGACGCGCTCGCCGCCGAGCTGCCGGCAATCTGCGCCGAGGCCTTCGATTTCGCTGCGCCGCTGCAGTCGCTGGCCACGCCCGGCGACCACGCGCTGGAGCTGTTCCATGGGCCGACCGCCGCGTTCAAGGATTTCGGCGCGCGCTTCCTCGCCGCCTGCCTGGCCCGGTTGCGCCGCGATGCCGCCACGCCGCTGACCATCCTCGTCGCCACCTCCGGCGATACCGGCGCCGCGGTGGCCGCCGCGTTCCATCGCCAGCCTGGGCTGCGCGTGGTGGTGCTGTATCCGGACGGGCGCGTGTCGCCGCGCCAGGCGCATCAACTGGGCTGCTTCGGCGACAACATCCAGGCGCTGCGCGTGGCCGGCACCTTCGACGACTGCCAGGCGCTGGTCAAGCAGGCCTTGAACGATGCCGAGCTGCAGGCGCAGGCGCCGTTGAGTTCGGCCAACAGCATCAGCCTGGGCCGGCTGCTGCCGCAGATGAGCTACTACGCGCACAGCGCGCTGGTGCATTACGCCGGGCGTGCGCAGCCGCTGAACCTGGTGGTGCCGACCGGCAACCTCGGCAATGCGTTGGCGGCGATCCTGGCGCGCGGGCTGGGCGTGCCGCTGGGCCGCATCGTGCTGGCGACCAACGCCAACCACGTGCTGCCGGACTATTTCGCCGGCGCCGACTACGCCCCGCAGCCCAGCGTGGCCACCGTGGCCAATGCGATGGACGTGGGCGCGCCGAGCAATTTCGAGCGCCTGCGCTGGCTGTACCGCGGCGACGATGCCGCGTTGCGCGCGCAGTTCCAGTCCTATTCGGTGGACGATGCGCAGATCCGCCAGCTGATCGGCGAGCGCTTCCGCCGCTACGGCGAGGTGCATTGCCCGCATACCGCCACCGCCTTGCACGTGCTGCAGCAGATCCGCGCCGAGGGCGCCGAGGCCGATGCCGGCGACTGGGCGGTGGCCGCGACCGCGCATCCGGCCAAGTTCGAGGCGGTGGTCGAGCCGTTGATCGGCCAGCCGGTGCCGGTGCCGCCGGCGTTGGCGGCGTTGCTGCAGCGCCCGGCGCACGCCGAGCCGATCGCGCCGGACTACGCGGCACTGCGCGCGCGCCTGCTGGCCGGCTGAGGGCTGCGACGGCCATGGGGCCGGGCAGCGGCAGTGCCGCCGTCCGTCCGCCGCGCTGCCGCACGGGCTGCGCGCGGCACGGGAACCCAGATGCGCAGCCTCAGTCGTCGGGCTGCAGCCGCTGCCAGGCGGCCTGCACCACGCTGCGCGCCTGCAGCCAGTCCAGGCGCGAGCGCGGATGGTCGCGCAGGAACACGTCGCGCAGCTGCGGCACCACGTCCTCGAAGCGCTGGCCGTGGTACTTGAGATAGGCGTCGTAGGCCAGCTTCAGCGCCGGCTCGTAGTCGGTGAACGCATGTCCGGGCCGATGGAACGGGGCCTGCGCGAAATGCGCCTTCCAGAACTCCAGTTCTCTTTCGCGATCCAGCATTACGCAGGCGCGCGAGTCGTGCATATCGATGGCGACGGCCATGGCGGCCCTCCGAATGGTTCCCCCCACCGGCACCGCGGCGGCGCCGCAGGTGTATTGCGGGCGCAAGTCTATGCCCCGGCGTGCGACAGGTGCATGGCGATGGTCTGAAGCATTCATGGACGCGATGGGGGTGTCGGTCCCGCGCGTTGCCGGAGGCCGGCTCGGCCGCCTGCCGGGCGTCGCCGAAGGCGTTCCGTGCCCTGCGCCGGGTTGTCCACAGCGCATGTGGAGCGTTGCCCTGGAAACTTGTGGATAAGTCGGTGCGGCCGCCGTGGTGCAAGGCGTAGACACGGGCTGGCGAAAAAAACGCCGCGCCGTGGTCGGCTCACTCTTCGTCGGAGGCCAGCCGGTGCAGCGCGGCGAAGTCGCGGATCTCGACCACGTGCAGCTGCGGCAGGGCGATCAGGCCTTGCTGGCGCAGCTTGGTGAAGGTGCGGCTGACCGTTTCCATGGTCAGGCCGAGATGGTCGGCGATGTCGCCGCGGCCCATCATCAAGGTCACCGTATTGCCGGGGTCGCCGCGGCTGGCGGTGCGCGCGGCCAGCTTGAGCAGGAAATCGGCGAGCTTTTCCATCGGCTGCAGGCGCGCCAGAGCCAGCGCCGCGTCCTGCGCCGCGTCCAGTTCCAGGCAGGCACGCTGCAGCAGCTTGCGCTCCAGCTGCGGGTATTGCGTGCGCAACTGCCGCATGTTCGCCACCGAAACCCGGCATACGCGCGTGTCGGCGATCGCTTCGACGTCGGTGCGGTATTTCTCCGATTCGCTCAGGCCCACGTAGTCGCCCGGCAGCACGAAGCCCGCCACCTGGCGGCGGCCGTCGGCCAGCGTGCGGACCAGGCGCAGGGCGCCGGAGGTGACGGTATAGACCGCCTGCCGCGCTTCGCCGGTGCGGACCACGGTGGCGCCGGCGGCGTAGGACAGCGAGGTGGTCACCCGTTCCAGCGCCTGGACCTCGTCGCAGGCCAGCGCCGAGCAGACCGCCAGGTGGCGCACTGCGCAATGCATGCACTCGTGCGCGTTCGGATCGCGGGCCGCGGCGGGCTCGACATAGGGCAGGGCGAAGCCGGGAACGGTCCGGTGCATGCGCTTGACGGGCGAAGTGGTCACGCCCGGATGATACGCCGATACGATCCCCGGCACCCCAGTACGGCTAGAATTGGCGCCTGTTTGCCCCCAAGACGCAGGAGTTTTGCACGTGATCAAGCCCCGTACGCCGCCCGGCATCATGGAATTGCTGCCGCGCGAGCAGATCGCGTTCCAGCGCATGCTGGACGTCATCCGCCGCAACTACGAGCGGTTCGGGTTCCTGCCGGTGGAGACGCCGGTGTTCGAGCTGTCGGACGTGCTGCTGACCAAGTCCGGCGGCGAGACCGAGCGGCAGGTGTATTTCGTGCAGTCCACCGGCGCGCTGGCCAACGCCGCGGCCGACGCCGGCGGCGAGGGCGGCTTGCCGGAGCTGGCGCTGCGCTTCGACCTGACCGTGCCGCTGGCGCGCTACGTGGCCGAGCACGAGCACGAACTGAGCTTCCCGTTCCGCCGTTACCAGATGCAGCGCGTGTACCGCGGCGAGCGCGCCCAGCGCGGCCGGTTCCGCGAGTTCTACCAGTGCGACATCGACGTGATCGGCAAGGACGCGCTGAGCATCCGCTACGACGCCGAGGTGCTGGCGGTGATCCATGCGGTGTTCGCCGAACTGGGCATCGGCAAGTTCGCGGTGCAGTTGAACAACCGCAAGCTGATGCGCGGCTTCTTCGAGAGCCTGGGCGTGGCCGAGGGCGAGCGCCAGCTGGCGGTGCTGCGCGAAGTCGACAAGCTCGACAAGCGCGGCGCCGATTACGTGCGCGAGACGCTGGTGGGTGAGGGCTTCGGCATCGCCGCCGAGCAGGTCGAGCAGATTCTGGCCTTCGTGGCGGTGCGCTCCAGCGGCCACGACGACGCGCTGGCGCGTCTGGACGCGCTGGCCGCGGCGGCCGAGTCGAGCGCGACGCTGCGCGAGGGGGTGGCCGAGCTGCGCGAGGTGCTGGCCCTGGTCAAGGCGCTAGGCGTGCCGGAAACCGCGTATTGCCTGAACTTCTCCATCGCCCGCGGCCTGGACTACTACACCGGCACCGTCTACGAGACCGTGCTGACCGACTACCCGCAGATCGGCTCGATCTGTTCGGGCGGCCGCTACGAGGACCTGGCCAGCCACTACAGCAAGTCCAAGCTGCCGGGCGTGGGCATCTCCATCGGCCTGACCCGCCTGTTCTGGCAGCTGCGCGAGGCCGGGCTGATCGAGGGCATCGCCTCCAGCAGCGTGCAGGCGATGGTCGCGCTGATGGACGAGGCCAAGCTGGACGACGCGCTGGACATCGCCCGTCGGCTGCGTGCCGGCGGGATCAACACCGAAGTGCAGATGGAGCCGAAGAAGGTCGGCAAGCAGTTCCAGTACGCCGCGCGTGCCGGCATCCGCTTCGTGGTGCTGGCCGGCGACGACGAGCTGGCGCGCGGCGTGGTCGCGGTCAAGGACCTGATGCGCGAGCAGCAGTTCGACGTCGCCCGCGACGAACTGGCCAGCACCCTGCTGGTCGAGCTGGAGCAGGCCAAGGTCATGCCCTGAGCGGGCTTGCCGGGGCTGGCCTGGCGCAACCTGGACGGTGCGCCGCATGTCCCGTGTGGGAGCGACTTCAGTCGCGACGCGAATAACCAGGGCCTGTCGCTACTGAGGCCGCTCACGCAACAGCGATCGGCGCAATGCGCCCGCCGACCGAAGCGGTGCCTGCGCCCTTAGGTCTATGCGATGGGTGCGAGTGCCTGTCGCGGCTGAAGCCGCTCCTGCAAAAACGCACGAAAGCACGTGCGCGCACCACCCCCTGTAGGAGCGGCTTCAGCCGCGACAGATCGCATGGCGACCTGATCCCATCCCGGATCGAACACATCCATACAACGCCCGCACACCGCGGCTTGACCCGGTCCGTCCATTCGCGCTAATGTACTAACACGCTATTACATTAATGCAATGAAACAACGACCCGCCCCCACTGCCGATCGCGACAACGACTCCTCGTTCAAGGCGCTGTCGCGCGCCCTGGCCCACCTGAGCAAGCCGCAGGAGGTCGCCGCGTTCCTGCAGGACCTGTGCACGCCGGCCGAGCTGGAGGCGATGTCCGACCGCTGGCGGGTGGTGCCGCTGCTGCTCAAGGGCGTGCCGTACCGCGAGATCCACGAGCTGACCCAGGTCAGCGTCACCACCATCGGCCGCGTCGCGCGGACCCTGGAATACGGCGCCGGCGGCTATGCCACGGCGCTGCGCCGGCAAGCGGCGCGTCCTTCCGATTCCCATTGAGATGTCCTGATGAGTGCTTCCCTGGCAGCGCCGGCGCGTGACCGGCTGCGTATCGCGATCCAGAAGAGCGGCCGCCTGGCCGAGCCGGCGCGGGCGGTGCTGGCCGCCTGCGGGCTGAGCTGGCGCGAGAGCCGCGACAAGTTGTTCTGCTACGGCGAATCGCTGCCGGTGGACCTGTTGCTGGTGCGCGACGACGACATCCCCGGGCTGATCGCCGACGGCGTCTGCGATTTCGGCATCGTCGGCCGCAACGAGCTGGAAGAGCAGGCCGGCGAGCGCCGCCGCAACGGCTTGCCCGAGGCCTACCGCGCGCTGCGCGGGCTGAACTTCGGCCAGTGCCGGCTGATGCTGGCGGTGCCCGACACCTGGGGCTGGACCGGCGTGGAACAGCTGCAGGGCAAGCGCATCGCCACCAGCTATCCGGCAGTGCTGGCCGACTGGCTGGAAGCGCGCGGCATCGACGCGCAGGTGGTGGAGCTGTCCGGCTCGGTGGAGATCGCGCCGCGCCTGGGCACCGCCGACCTGATCTGCGACCTGGTCTCCAGCGGCGCGACCCTGGCCGCCAACCAGCTCAAGCCGGTGGAGACGCTGCTGGAAAGCGAGGCGGTGCTGGCCGGACCGGTGCGCGAGCCGGGCGATGCCCGTGCCGGGCTGGCGGCGATGCTGCTGCGCCGGCTCGACGGCGTGCTCAAGCTGCGCGACAGCAAGCTGCTGATGTTCCGCGCCTCGCGCGACCACGTCGCCGAGCTGACCCGGCTGCTGCCCGACGCCGACCCGCTGGTGCAACTGCCCGGCGACGGCGACGGCCCTCTGCAGCTGCAGACCATGTGCCACGGCGCGATCACCTGGCAGCGCATGGAAGAACTGGAGCGCGCCGGCGCGCAGGGGTTGATGGTGTTGACGGTGGAGCGCTCGCTGGCATGAACCGACTGGAGTGGAATTCGCTCGACGCGCAGGCGCGCACGCAGGCCTTGACCCGGCCGGCGCAGACCGTCGCCGCGCAGACCCGCGCGGCGGTGGCGCAACTGCTCGAGGACGTGCGCGGCCGCGGCGATACGGCCTTGCGCGAGATCACCGCGCGTTTCGACGGCGTGGTGTTGCAGAGCTTCGAAGTCGGCGACGACGAGTTCGCCGCCGCCGAGGCCGCGGTGCCGGCCGTGCTGCGGGAGGCGATGGCGCAGGCGGCGGCACGGATCGAGAGCTTCCACCGCGCCGGCATGACCCAGCCGTATGCGGTGGAAACCGCGCCCGGCGTGGTCTGCGAACGGGTGGTGCGGCCGATCGGCCGGGTCGGCCTGTACGTGCCGGCCGGCAGCGCGCCGTTGCCGTCCACCGCGCTGATGCTGTGCGTGCCGGCGGCGCTGGCCGGCTGCCGCGAGGTGGTGCTGTGCACGCCGCCGCGCGCCGACGGCTCGGCCGATCCGGCGGTGCTGGTCGCGGCCAGGCTGACCGGCGTGGATCGCGTGTTCAAGCTCGGCGGCGCGCAGGCGATCGCGGCGATGGGCTTCGGCACCGAGTCGGTGCCCTCGTGCGACAAGTTGTTCGGGCCGGGCAACGGCTACGTGACCGAAGCCAAGCAACAGGTGGCGCAGGCCGGTGCGGCGGCGATCGACATGCCGGCCGGGCCGTCCGAGGTGCTGGTGATCGCCGACGTCGGCGCCGATGCCGCGTTCGTCGCCGCCGACCTGCTGTCGCAGGCCGAGCACGGCCCGGATTCGCAGGTGCTGCTGCTGTCCGACAGCGCCGAACTGATCGACGCGGTCGAGGACGAGATCGAACGGCAGCTGGCGACCTTGCCGCGTGCGGCGATCGCGCGCCAGGCGCTGTCCGCGTCGCGGCTGATCCAGGTCGGCACGCTCGAGGACGCCTTCGCGATCAGCAACCGCTACGCGCCCGAACACCTGATCCTGGCGCTGCGCGAGCCGCGCGGCTGGCTGGAGCGGGTCGAGGCCGCCGGCTCGGTGTTCCTCGGCGACTTCACCCCGGAAGCGCTGGGCGACTACTGCAGCGGCACCAACCACGTGCTGCCGACCAACGGTGCGGCGCGCGCCTACAGCGGGGTCAGCGTCGCCAGTTTCCAGAATTTCGTCAGCGTGCAGAGCGCCAGCCGCGCCGGCATCGCCGCGATCGGCGCCTGCGCGGTGACCATGGCCCGCGCCGAGGGCCTGGACGCGCACGCCAATGCGGTGGCGCTGCGGATGGAGAAGGCGGCATGAGCGCGGCGACCTCTGCGGCGACGCCCGGCTCGATGCTGGCGCTGGTGCGCCCCGACCTGCGCGACTTCGCCGGCTATTCCTCGGCGCGTAGCAGCGCGCTGCAGGGCGAGGTCTGGCTCAACGCCAACGAATCGGCCTGGGCCAATCCCGCCGACCGCGACGCCGGCAACCGCCGCTATCCGGATCCGCAGCCGCCGGTGCTGCGCGCCGCGCTGGCCTCGCTTTACGCCTGCGCGCCGGAGCAACTGCTGCTCGGCCGTGGCAGCGACGAGGCCATCGACCTGCTGCTGCGCGCGCTGTGCGAGCCGGGCCGCGATGCGATCGTGATCACTCCGCCGGTGTTCGGCATGTATGCGGTCTGCGCGCGGCTGCAGAACGCGCGCATCGTCGAGGTGCCGTTGCGCGAAGACGCCGCCGGCCTGGTCACCGATGTCGATGCGGTGGTGGACGCGGCGCTGACCCAGATGGCCAAGCTGGTGTTCCTGTGCTCGCCGGGCAATCCCAGCGGCGCGGCGATCCCGCTGGCCGACATCGAACGCGCCGCCGAGCGCCTGCACGGGCGCGCCTTGCTGGTGGTCGACGAGGCCTACGGCGAATTCTCCGAGGTGCCGTCGGCGACCACGTTGCTGGCGCGGTATCCCAACCTGGCAGTGCTGCGCACGCTGTCCAAGGCGCATGCGCTGGCCGCGGCGCGGATCGGCTGCGTGATCGCCGATCCGGCGCTGATCGCGGTGCTGCGCCGCTGCCAGGCGCCGTATCCGATCCCGACGCCGTGCGCGCAGCTGGCGCTGACCGCGCTGCAGGCCGAGCCGCTGCGGCAGACCGCGCTGCGCGTGGCCGAGGTGCGCGGCGAGCGCACGCGCATGCAGACCGCCTTGGCCGCGCTGCCGGGCGTGCGCCGCGTATACCCGTCGCAGGGCAATTTCCTGCTGCTGCGCTTCGACGATGCCGACGCCGCGTTCCGCGCCTTGCTCGGCGCCGGCGTGGTGGTGCGCGACCAGCGTGCCGCGCCGAGCCTGGGCGATGCGCTGCGCATCACCCTCGGCACGCCGGAGCAGAACCAGCGTGTGCTCGGCGCATTGCAGGCGGGGAGGGCGGCGGCATGACCCCGATCCTGTTTGTCGACCGCGACGGCACCCTGATCGAGGAGCCGGCCGATTTCCAGATCGACGCCTACGAGAAGCTGCGCTTCGTGCAGGGCGTGATCCCGGCCATGCTCAAGCTGCGCGACGCCGGCTACCAGTTCGTCATCGTCACCAACCAGGACGGCCTCGGCAGCGCCGCCTATCCGCAGGCCATGTTCGACGGCCCCAACGACCTGATGCTGCAGATCTTCGCCAGCCAGGGCATTACGTTCCGCGAGGTGCTGATCGACCGCAGCTGGCCGGCCGACAACGCGCCCACGCGCAAGCCGGGCATCGGCCTGATGCTGCCGTACCTGCAGGACCGCAGCATCGACTGGGCGCGTTCGGCGATGGTCGGCGACCGCCTTACCGACATCCAGTTCGCCGACAACCTGCGCATCCGCGGCTTCCAGCTGAAGACCGAGCAGTTCGGCGGCGACTGGGACTGGGCCGGCATCGCCCACGAACTGGCCGATGCGCCGCGCCGCGCCACCGTGCAGCGCGATACCAAGGAAACCCGGATCCGGGTCGAGGTCGACCTGGACCTGGCGCGCGATCCGCATTGCGCCACCGGCCTGCCGTTCTTCGACCACATGCTCGAGCAGATCGGCAAGCACGGCGGCTTCGCCCTGGACGTGCGCGCCGAGGGCGACCTGCACATCGACGAGCACCACACCATCGAGGACACCGGCCTGGCCCTGGGCCAGGCGCTGCGCCAGGCGCTGGGCGACAAGCGCGGCATCGGCCGCTACGGCTTCGATCCGCCGGACAGCCCGTGGCCGGCCGACGCCGCCGCTGGCCGGGTCGGCTTCACCTTGCCGATGGACGAAACCCTGGCCAGCGCCGCGCTGGATTTCAGCGGCCGCCCGTATTTCGTGTTCGAAGGCGAGTTCAAGCGCGAGCGCGTCGGCGACCTGCCGACCGAGCTGGTGCCGCATTTCTTCCGCTCGCTGTGCGATGCGTCGGGCCTGAACCTGCACCTGAGCGTGCGCGGCGACAACGACCACCACAAGGTCGAGGCCTGCTTCAAGGCGCTGGCGCGCGCCCTGCGCCAGGCGCTGCGCCGCGACGGCGCCGCGCTGCCCTCGACCAAGGGCGTGCTGTGATGGCCGCCGTGCGCGCGAGGAGGCCGCGATGACCGATGTCGCCTTGATCGACGCGGGCGGCGCCAACCTCGGCTCGGTGCGCTACGCACTGGAGCGCCTGGGCGTGGAGGCGCGGCTGGTGCGCGACGCGGCCGGATTGCAGGGCGCCGAGCGGGTGATCCTGCCCGGCGTCGGCGCCGCGCCGCACGCGATGGCGCGGCTGCGCGAACAAGGGCTGGTCGAACCGCTGCGTGCGCTCGAAGTTCCGCTGATCGGCATCTGCCTGGGCATGCAGCTGCTGTTCGAGCGTTCCGAGGAAGGCGACGTCGACTGCCTGGGCCTGCTGACCGGCGTGGTCCGGCACATGCCGCCGGCGCTGGGCATCCGCATCCCGCACATGGGCTGGAACCGGCTGCTGCCGATGCGCGCCTCGCCGCTGCTCGACGGCCTGGCCGAACACGCCGACGCCTATTTCGTGCACGGCTACGCCGCGCCGGTCACCGCCGATACGGTGGCGGCCTGCGACCATGGCGGCCTGTTCACCGCGGTGGTGCAACGCGGCCGCCGCTGCGGCGCGCAGTTCCACCCCGAGCGTTCGGCGAGCACCGGCGCGCGCATCCTGCGCAACTTCCTCGAGACCGATTTCCCATGAGCTTCATCGTCTATCCCGCGCTGGACATTCGCGACGGCCGCGTGGTGCGGCTGGCGCAAGGCGACTATGCCCGCGAAACCCACTACGGCGACGATCCGCTGCCGCGCGCGCAGGCCTTCGCCGACGCCGGCGCTAGCTGGATGCACCTGGTCGACCTGGACGCGGCGCGCGCCGGCGGCTACACCCTGGCGCCGCTGCTGAGCCGGATCAGTGCGCAGACCGGATTGCAGGTGCAGACCGGCGGCGGGGTGCGCTCGCGCGCGGACGTGCAGCGCATCCTCGACGCCGGCGCCACGCGCGTGGTGATCGGCTCGCTGGCGGTGCGCGACCGCGAGTCGGTGCTGGAATGGCTGGCCGAGTTCGGCGCCGAGCGCATCACCGTGGCGCTGGACACGCGCCAGGACGCGCAGGGCGTGTGGCGGCTGCCGGTGCTGGGCTGGACCGAAACCTCCTCGCTGACCCTGGAAGCGCTGGCGGTCGACTACGCCGCGGCCGGGCTGAAGCACCTGCTGTGCACCGACATCGCCCGCGACGGCATGCTGTCCGGCCCGAACCTGGCGCTGTACGCCTACCTGCGCGACATCGCGCCGGGCGTGGACGTGCAAGCCTCCGGCGGCATCCGCGACGCCGCCGACGTGCGCGCCGCGCGCGAGGTCGGCTGCGCCGGCGCGGTGCTCGGCAAGTCGTTGCTGGAAGGGCGACTGGGCCTGGACGAGGCGCTGGCATGCTGAGCCGGCGCATCATCCCGTGCCTGGACGTGCGCGACGGCCGCGTGGTCAAGGGCGTCAAGTTCCGCGACCACGTCGACATGGGCGACATCGTCGAACTGGCGCTGCGCTACCGCGACCAGGGCGCCGACGAACTGGTGTTCTACGACATCGGCGCCAGCCCGGAAGGGCGCTCGGTCGACTACGCCTGGGTCGAGCGCGTGGCGCGGCTGATCGACATCCCGTTCTGCGTGGCCGGCGGCATCCGCGACGTGGCCACCGCGCGTGCGGTGCTGCATGCCGGCGCCGACAAGATCTCGATCAATTCGCCGGCGCTGGAGCGGCCGGCGCTGATCGCCGAGCTGGCCGAGGCCTTCGGCGTGCAATGCGTGGTGGTCGGTATCGATTCGATCCGCGAGGACGACGGCCAGTGGCGCGTGCGCCGCTTCACCGGCGACCCGAGCAAGACCCAGGCGCTGCGCGTGCGCACCGTGGACTGGGTGGTGGAGGCGCAGCAACTCGGCGCCGGCGAGATCGTGCTCAACTGCATGGACAACGACGGCGTGCGCCGCGGCTACGACATCGCCCAGCTGTTCGAGGTGCGTTCGCTGTGCAAGGTGCCGCTGGTGGCCTCCGGCGGCGCCGGCGAGATGCAGCACTTCGCCGATGTGTTCGAACAGGCCGACGTGGACGGTGCGCTGGCCGCCAGCGTGTTCCACAGCGGCGCGATTCCGATTCCCGAGCTCAAGCGCTTCCTGCGCCAACGACAGATCGAGGTGCGCGATGGCGCATGAACACCAAGCCGCCGCCGCGACCGCGGACGCGGCGCTGGACTGGAGCAAGGGCGACGGCCTGCTGCCGGTGGTGGTGCAGGACGCCGCCACCCTGCGCGTGCTGATGCTCGGCTACATGAACACCGAAGCGCTGGCCGCGACCCGCGCCAGCGGCAAGGTCACCTTCTACAGCCGCAGCAAGCAGCGCCTATGGACCAAGGGCGAGAGCTCCGGCAACACCCTGGAGCTGGTCTCGATCGAGACCGACTGCGACAGCGACACGCTGCTGGTGTTGGCGCACCCGCACGGCCCGACCTGCCACCTCGGGCGCAGCAGCTGCTTCCCGCAGGCGCCGGGCCAGTTCCTGGGCGCGCTTGACCGCCTGGTCGCGCAGCGCGAACGCGAACGTCCGCCCGGCAGCTACACCACGCAGCTGTTCGAGAAGGGCACGCGGCGCATCGCGCAGAAGGTCGGCGAGGAGGGCGTGGAGACCGCCTTGGCGGGCGTGGCCGAAGGCGATGCTGAACTGCTCGGCGAATCGGCCGACCTGCTGTACCACCTCACCGTGCTGCTGCGCGCACGCGGCCTGGCGCTGGCCGACGCGGTCGCGGTACTGGAAGCGCGCCACCGCTGAGTCCCAGGCGTGCGGCGGCGGTCATCGCCGTGCCGCGGCGGATGGCTACAATCGCGGCTTCTTCCGATCGCTGGACCCCCGCATGTCGCTGCGCGCCATAGTGTTCACCTGCCTGTTGACGGCCGCTGCGCCCGCGCTCGCGCAGTCGGCGACGATCAGCGGCAGCGTCTACCAGGAACGCGACGGCGACGCCGGCCGTGGCAACGGCGAGCGCGGCGTCGCCGGGGTGCAGGTCTCCGACGGCGTGCAGATCGTGCGGACCGATGCGCAGGGCCGCTACCGCCTGGAGGTGGCGCCGGGGCGCACGGTGTTCGTGATCAAGCCCGACGGCTACGCCTTCGCCAGCGCCGGCAACGGCTTGCCGGACTACTGGCGGCACTACGCGCCGGTCGGATCGCCTGCGCTCAAGTACCCGGGGATCGCGGCCAGCGCCGGCGCGACCAGCGGCTGGGACTTCGCGTTGCGCGCGCAACCGGCGGCGGCCAGCACCGAGGTGCTGGTGTTCGCCGACACCCAGACCGCCTCGGCGACCGACGTCGGCTACTACGCGCGCGACATCGTCGCGCCGCTGCTCGGCAAGACCCGCGCGCGCCTGGGCACCACCCTGGGCGACGTGGTCAACGACGACCTGTCGCTGTATCCGGCGTTGAACGCCGAAACCGCCAAGCTCGGCGTGCCGTGGTTCCACGTACCCGGCAACCACGACCTGAATTTCGATGCGGCCGACGACCTCGCGTCGCTGTCCAGCTGGCGCGCGATCTACGGCCCGGACACCTATGCGGTGGAAGAGGGCGGCGCCAGCTTCGTGTTCCTCGACGACGTGGTCTATCAACCGCAGCAGCGGCCGAATTACGTCGGCGGTCTGCGCGAGGACCAGTTCGCGTTCCTGCAGGCGTACCTGGCAACGCTGCCGAAGCAGCGGCTGCTGGTGCTGGGCCTGCACATCCCGCTGTTCGACGCCGCGCCGGGCAAGGAGACCTTCCGCCATGCCGACCGCGCGCGCCTGTTCGCGCTGTTGCAACCGTTCGCGCACGTGCTGGTGTTGAGCGGCCACAGCCACACCCAGCGCCACTACTACCATCGCGCCGATGACGGCTGGCGCGGCGCGCAGCCGCTGCACGAATACAACGTCGGCGCGGCCTGCGGCGCGTTCTGGTCCGGTGCCAAGGATGCCGACGGCATTCCCGCGGCGACGATGGCCGACGGCACCCCGAACGGCTACGCGCTGCTGACCGTGCGGCGCGACGGCCGCTATGCGCTGGCCTATCACGCCGCGCGCGCCGCCGACGATGCGTCGATGACCCTGCACGCGCCGAAGGTGTTGCGCCGCGGGGCGTATCCGGCCTGGGCGGTATACGCGAACGTGTTCATGGGCGAGGACGACAGCCGCGTGGAATACCGCATCGACGATGGCGCGTGGAAACCGATGGCCCGCGTGCAGCAGCCGGATCCGGACCTGCTCGCCGAGAACGCACGCGACGACGCCGCCGAGACCCTTCGCGGCTACGACCGCTCGCCGGAAGCGACCCCGTCGCAGCACCTGTGGCGCGGCACCTTGCCGACCGACCTGGGCGCCGGCGCGCACCGCATCGAGGTCCGCGCCTTCGACCGCTGGCGCGGCGAGCAACGCGCCAGCACCGGCTATCGCCTGCAGGACGCGACGCCCTGAGTGCGCGCTGCGGGCCGGCGCGTCGATGCGGTGGATTCCCTGGCCTGGCCTGGCAAGCGGCAAGCGGAAGCGGCAAGCCGCGAGCGTTTCGCTTTCCCGCGTCGGGACTGAAGTCCCTCCCACAGTGCACCCGGCCCGCGGCTGCGCGCGTTTGTAGGAGCGGCTTCAGCCGCGACAAACGAGCCGGCGAACTGTTTGGCTCCGCAAGCGGACTCTCGGGGCTGAAGCCCCTCCTACAGTGCACTCGGCCAGCCTGCGACGCGTCCTTTAGAGGCGGTTTCGCCAAGACAAAGGCAGTGGGGGGATGGGTGATTTCGGCTGCTGTCGGGATTGAAGTCCCTCCCACAATGCGTCCAGCCCACTGCCGCGCGCTTTTGTAGGAGCGGCTTCAGCCGCGACGAACGAGCCGGCAAACTGGTTGGCTCCGCAAGTGAACTCTCGGGGCTGAAGCCCCTCCTACAGTGCACCAGGCTGGCTTTCTGCGCTTCTGCAGGAGAGGCTCCAACCGCGAATCTGCCAGCGAGATGGGTGGCCTCGGCCACCTTCAGGACTGAGGTCCGTTCGACAAACGCATCAGCCCACTGTTACGCGCCTTTGTAGGAGCGGCTTCAGCCGCGACAAACGAGCCGGCAAACTGGTTGGCTCCGCAAGCGGGCTCTCGGGGCTGAAGCCCCTCCTGCAGTGCACGCCGGCTGGCTCGCCGCAAGCGCTTGTGGGAGCGACTTCAGTCGCGACGAGCGCAGGCGGCAAACCCCGCGGCTCGAGCGCCAGCGACGCCATTGGCCACAAGCCAGCAAGCGGATTTCGAATCCCAAAAACAAAAACGCCTCCACGCGGGAGGCTGTCGAAAGCGGATGATCCTGGCTGGCGAGCGAAGGCGAGCGGGCGGAAGGATCGGGCGCAGCTGGCTGGCGTGAGGCTGGCGGGCTTGCTGCGGGACGCAGTTTAGCGAGTGCCGGCAATGCGCGATCAAACGCGAATCACTCGCATCTCGTTGCGGGATGAGCCAAAGAAACCCCTGCGCTCCGCCAGTGCCGTCTGCATCGCGGCCAGGCTGCCGCCGCCGCGCGCATGCGCGTAGACCGCGCCCAGCGCCGCGGACGTCACAGTTGGCGCTCGTGGCGTGGTCGCGATCGTCCGCGCAGCATCGCCGCGTGGACCTCAGTGGCGGGGCGTTGTCGCGGACGGCAGTGCCGACGCCGGTACGTTCGCCGGACCTGCGGCCGCTGCCTTGGCCTCGCCATCGGCATTGGGAACCGGCCTCGGTCCCGGCTGCGCATGGACCTTGCCGTTCGCAGCGGCCGTGCCGTCGGCAGTCGGTTCCGGCGCTGCTGCCGTTGGCGTCTCCGTGTTTGCCGGCGTCCCGGTTCCCGTCTCCGTCTCCGTTTCGGTCTCCGGCTCCGCCGCAGGTTCCGGATAGGGATACGCCGGCGCCGCGACCGGTTGCAGCTGTGCGCGCCAGCGCTGCAGCAATGGCGCGATCCGCGCGCCGACGTACAGCTGCGGGTACGACGGCGCTTCGCCCTCGGCGCGTTCGCGCGCGGTGATCTCGGCGCTGGCCAGGCGATAGCTCTCGACGAAGTCGCTGGTGCGCGCCAGCGCGTCGATCAGCCAGGCGCGGCCGAAATAGGTGGCGCTGGCGGTGTTGCCGCAGCCGAACGAGGGCCGGTCGCGGCGCGCGGCGGTGATGATCAGCGTGTCCGCGCTCTTCAGCGCCGGCACGAAGCCGCCCGAATAGCACGCCGACAGCACGATCACCCGGTTGCGGATGCCGGCGTCGTCGAGCAGTTCGCGCAGTTCCGCCGGCGCGATGGTGTCGTAGTCGGCGTCCTCGCCCGGGCCGAACTGCAGGTACAGCTCGTGCTGCTCGGTGCCGTGGCTGGTCAGGAACAGCAGCAGCGCGTCCTCGCGCCGGTCCATCAGCGCGCCGATCCGCTGCAGCGTCTCGGCCAGGTTGTCGTACGAGGCCTCCGGCGCATAGGCGTGGGCGTCGAGATTGTCGGCGTGGTTAATCAGGGTGACGATGCGCCCCGCCGCGCCGAAGCGCTGCGCGAACAGCTGGCGCAGGTACAGCGTCTCGTTGCGGAACACGTCCTCGCTGGCGTCGCCGGCGAAGCCGACCACGTACAGGTCGGTCACGCCCGGCCGCTGCGGCTGCAGTGCACGCAGCTGCACCTGCAGCAACGGATCCTGTCCGGGATCGGGCGTGGTGGACGCGGCCAGCGCGACCGGCGCCGCCGGCGACACCGCCGCGTGCGGGCCAGCGCCGCACAGCAGCAGGCCCGCGGCCAGCAGGTGCCGGTACGGACGGGAGCGCGGGCGGGAGGTGGCGGCCATGCGCAGATGATCGCGGCAAACTGCGGGCCCGGCAATCGCCAAGGCCGGAGTGCGGAAACCTGGACTCAGGAAGGTGCATGAAGTGCAGGAGAGCGATCGGTCCTGCCGATGCTCCACCGGTTTTGATTCGCGCTGCCATGGCGCAATCGGGTTCCTGCCCAAGCGACTACATGGATCATGGCCGCCTGGTCGCGGCCACCCGGCTCGCGTGCGTCAAGAAAAGACGGCAGCCGCCTGGACCAGCGCGGCTGCCGTGGAGAGAGCGCGACCCCATCGAAGCGCCGGGGCACCGGTGCCCCGGCAACGGGCGAGCGTTGTGCGGCACGTGGCCGAGCGACCAAGTGGACCATCGTCGCCTGGGCGCAACCAATCGGCACGCGCGTCAAGAAAAGACGGCAGCCGCCTGGATCAACGCGGCTGCCGTGGAGAGAGCGACCCCCATCGAAGCGGCGGGGCACCGATGCCCCAGCAACGGGCGAGCGTTGTGCATGCACGTGGCC
This sequence comes from Xanthomonas sp. 1678, assembly GCF_031455575.1. Lineage (NCBI taxonomy): Bacteria > Pseudomonadati > Pseudomonadota > Gammaproteobacteria > Lysobacterales > Lysobacteraceae > Xanthomonas > Xanthomonas sp. 1678. Next base: position 364,877 of record NZ_JAVDSZ010000003.1, read on the forward strand.
GAGCGGCCAAGTGGACCATCGCGCCTGGTCGCGGCCAACCGGCCCGCGCGTCAAGAAAAAACGGCAGCCGCCTGGACCAGCGCGGCTGCCGTGGAGAGACCTGCCCCCGAGTCGAAGCGCCGGGGCGAGCGCTCAGAACTTCCAGTTCATGCCGAGATACAGCTGGCGGCCGGTGTAGGTATTCGACAGCAGGCGCGCCTCGCTGTCGTTGCCCAGGTGGATGCGCTGTTCGGACTTGGTCGCATTGAGCACCGACGCGGTCAGGGTCAGGGCCTCGGTGAAGTTGTAGGCGACGTTGAGGTCCAACTGATCGTAGGGTTCGGAGTATTCGGTCAGCCCGTTGTTGAGGCCGCCGACGACTTCGCCGCGCCGGTTGTACGAGGCGCGCGCCAGGAATTTCTGGTTCTCGTAGAACACGGTGACATTGGCCTGGTTCTTGGCGCTGCCGACCAGCGGCGAGGAGCCGATCGCCTGGCCGTCCAGCACGATCGCGGCCAGGTTGGTGTCGTTGTAGGTGTAGTTGGCCTGGACGCCCAGACCGAAACCGAAGGTGTACTGGCCGTACAGTTCCACGCCTTGCGAGACGCCGTCCTGCCCATTGGCCTCGGTTTCGTAGCGCTGCACGGTGACCGACTGGCCGCCGACCGTCATCTGCTGGTCGCGCACCACCGGCACGGTGAAGTTGTCCACGTTCTTGCGGAACAGCGCCACGCCGGCGACCGCGCCCGGGGTGAAGTACCACTCCAGGCCGATGTCGTACTGGGTCGCCTCGAACGGCTCCAGCCCCTTGTTGCTGCCCGAGCCGTGCCAGCCGGGGGTGTCGGTACCGCCGGCGACACGGCGGTCGTTGCTGTACTCGTCGCTGACGAAGCGCAGGCTGCCGGGGTAGGCGATGCTGGTGTAGCTCGGCCGCGCGATCACCTTGGACGCCGCGCCGCGCAGCACCAGGGTGTCGGTGATGTCCCAGGCGACGTTGAAGCTGGGCAGCACGTCGGTATACGTCTTCTCCATCGAGCTCAGCGCATAGGTCTTCTCGCGCGCCAGCGCATCGGGCAGGCGCACGAAGCCGCTCTGGCACACATAGCCGCTGCCGGAGCCGATCAGCGCGGCGGCGGCCGGATCGTTGCAGTCCATCGGCGCGCCGGCCGCGTTGTCCTGGAAATAGTCGTTGAACCGTTCCACCGAATCGCTAGATTCGGCGAACTGCTTGGTGCGCACCACGCGCACGCCGAGGTTGCCGCGCAGGCGCTCGGTGCGGAAGTTGGCCTGGAAGTAGCCGGAGAAGATCTTCTCGTCGACGTTGTAGACGAAGTCGTCCTCGCGGCGGTTGTGCGAGCCGCCGTAGCGGTCGTTGAGGTAGTCGATGTAGGCCGGGTAGTCGATGCCCGGAAACACGTTGGCATTGAAACCGCCGCGGATGTTGTCGATCGGGCTGGAGCGGAAGAAGCCGGGCTGGGCCACGCCGGCGCTGGGGTCGCAACCGGACTGGTAGCGGTTGTTGTCGTAGTCGGCCGGATCGGTGCCCTGGCACACCCAGTAGGTGTTGCCGGTGTTGCGGTGCACCTGGCCGTCGCGGTACTTGGCGCCGAACTGGATCGAATCCAGCCAGCCGTTTTCGAACAGCTTGCTGATGTCGGCCTGGAAGTAGTTCTGCTTGATGCTGGTCTGCATCCACGACGAATCGGTCGAACCGGTATCGATCTCGGCGATGCCCGCCATCAGCTGGTCCTGCAGGTTTGGCGAGAACGTCGCGCTCGGCGTGCCGGTGAGGTCCCAGGCGCTGTAGGCGTTGCCGGATTGCCACACGCCATCGACCTGCCGGCGCGGCTTGGCCGCCATCCGGAAGCTCATCGACGGGCCACCGTCGGACCAGGTGCGGCCGCCGGTGAACGAGGCCTTCCACAGCGGGCTGATGTCCCAGTCGATCGACAGGTCCGCGGTCTGCGACAGCGCCTTCTCGCGGCTGTAGGTGCCGGTGAGCTGCGGGGTGGGGATGGTGCAGTCGTCCGGTCCCCAGCCGCCCGGCGCCAGGCCGGCGGCGGCCGCCTGATCCTCGCTGCAGTAGTAGGTCTTGCCGGCCAGTTTTTCGTACTGCGCGCCGGTGACGATGCTGCCGCTGGGATCGAAGCTGAGCCCGTTGAGCAGGCGCCCGCCGGCCCAGTTGCCGTCGCCGTTGAAGCGCGCCAGGTTCCACTCCGGAATCTTCAGCATGTTCTGGGTGTAGTTGCCCTGCAGCTCGAAGCGGAAGTAGTTGGCGGTCAGGGTCAGGTTGTCGAGCGGCTTGAACTGGAACGTGAACTGCCCGCCCTTGCGTTCGCGCTGTTCGTCGCGCACCGCGAAGTTGACCGAGGTGGGCAGGAAGAACTCGCTGTAGTTGCGCCCGTTCTGATCGTTGAAGCCGGACTGGCCCCACCAGTAGTGGATGCCGTCTTGGGTCAGCGGATTGCCGTGGGCATCGACCGCGTCGGTGCCGGCGCCGTACCACTGGTAGTCTTCGGTGCTCGCCTCCATGCTGCGGTTTGTGCGCTTTTGCTGGGTCACGCCGACCAGCACGCCGAAGCGTTCGTCCTTGCTGTGCCAGGAGTACAGCGCCGACAGCTGCGGATCGACGTCGTGGCTGGTGTCGGACGAGGTGCCCTCGACGTTCACGTAGCCGGAGTTGGCTTCCATGTCGAGCGGGCGGCGGGTGTGCAGGATCACCGTGCCGCCGATGCCGCCTTCGTCGATGCGCGCTTCCGGCGACTTGAACAACTCCGCGCTGGACAGCATGTTCGACGGCAGCAGGGTGTAGTTGAACGAGCGCGTGGCTTCGTCGTTGGTTTCCGAGGTGGCGACGTAGTTGCCGTTCAACTGGGTCAGGGTCAGGTCCGGCGCCAGGCCGCGCACGCTCACGCTCTTGCCTTCGCCGCCATCGCGGGTGATGACCACGCCCGGCACGCGCTGCAGCGCGTCGGCCACGTTCTTGTCGGGGAACTTGCCCACGTCCTCGGCGGTGATCACTTCGACCACGGCGTTGGCGTCGCGCTTCTGCTGCAGGCTCTTTTCGATGGCGTAGCGGTAGCCGGTGACGTTGACGCTGTCGAGCGTGGTCGCGTCGGGCGACGGCGTGGCGGCCGGCGCGGTGGCCTGTTGCGCGGACGCGCCGGTCGGCGCCAGCGCGGCGGCCAGGGCGAAGCCGATGGCGGTGGACAGCGCGTGGCGGCCCTGCATGCGTGAAGTCTGTTTCATTCCCCTCTCTCCTCTCTCCTGGATTGAACGGCGGCTTGCACGGTCTTAGTTTTTATCGATCCAAATCTGGGCGTTCGCGCTCCGCGACGATGTATCTGATGGGTTCGGCTGCGCCGGCGTCGCTGTGCTTCGGGCCGTGATCGAGCTTGAATCGATCTAAACGGCGCCAGATGTGTAACACGACGTGCCGGGACACGCATGCTGCCGCGCAATATGCGAATCCGAGGTGGAGCAGGGCGATTGGATGCTGCGCCGCAGAATGCGCCCGCCGAGATTCTCTTGTTTACTTGAATCGATCTAAATCTCCGGGGAGGCGAGCCTGCATGGGTGCTGCTGCGTTGGTCGGCTTGGGTTTTGCGGCGCGATGCAAGGTCGCGCGCCTCTCGGCGGGCGGTTCGCTGCCGCAGCGTCATCGGCCCATGGCAGCGCTCAATCCGCCACTGCCTGTCGCCGCCACCGCCGGGTCTCGGCACCGCCGGCTGGCCGGGCTGGCCTGCCTGCTGGCGCTGGCGTTCGCGCCGGCGCTGCAGGCCGCGCCGCAGGCGTTGGAACGCGAGGTCAACACCTTCATCGGCAGCAAGGACGACGGCAATACGTTCCCCGGCGCCTCGGCGCCGTTCGGCCTGATCCAGGTCAGCCCGATCGGCGAGCACTACGCCGGCTGGCGCTACGACGACCCCAAGATCCGCGGCTTCGGCCACTCGTTCCTGTCCGGTGCCGGGTGCTGGGAGCAGGGCGGCCAGGTGTCGGTGCTGCCGGTGACCGGACGCATCGGCCCCGGCGGCGATTTCGATACCGGCGACGCCAAGAGCTTCGACCACAAGCGCTACGCCTCGGCGTACAGCCACGACGGCGAAGTGGGGCAGGCCGGCTACTACAGGGTGCGGCTGACCGACTACGGCGGCATCGACGTCGAGGCCACCGCGCGCACCCGCGCCGCGGCCGAGCGCTACACCTTCCCGGCCGCGGCCGGCAGCGGCCACGTGCTGGTCAACCTCGGCCAGGCCAACGACCGGCACATGGTGATGGGTAGTGCGATCGAGGTGGTCGGCGACCGCGTGGTCGAGGGCAAGCTGGTGACCGACAGCTTCTGCGGCGGCCACCAATACACCACCTGGTTCCGCATCGAGTTCGACCGCCCGTTCAAGGCATTCGGCACCTGGGGCGAGGCCGGCGGCGTGCCCGGCGCCCGCCACGGCATGGAAGGCGAGCTCAAGCCGAGCGGGGCCTGGCTCAGCTTCGATCTGGGCGAGGGCCGCGCGGTGACCGCGGTCAGCGCGATCTCGCACGTGGATGCCGAAGGCGCGCGCGCCAACCTGCGCGCCGACGGCAGGCAAGGCGACAGCCTGCTGGGCTTCGAGCGGATGCGGCAGCTGGCGCAGCGGCAGTGGCGGCAGGAACTGGCCTCGGTGCGCCTGCGCGGCGGCAGCGGCGACGACCGCACCGTGTTCTACACCGCGCTGTACCACGCGCTGCTGCAGCCACTGACCGGCAGCGACGCCGACGGCCGCTATCGCGGCTACGACGATGCCATCCATCGCGCCGACGGCTGGACCTATTACGAGTACTTCTCGCTGTGGGACACTTACCGCGCGCACAACCAATGGCTGGCGCTGACCCGGCCGCAGATCGCGCGCGACATCGCCCGCAGCGTGCTGGCGATCGACGAGCAGGGCGGCTGGTTGCCGCGCTGGGGCTACGCCAACTTCGAAACCAATGTGATGACCGGCGATCCGGTGACGCCGTTCCTGGTCGACCTGTGGCGCGCCGACGCGCTTGCCGGGCGCGAAGAGGCGGCCTATGCCGCGCTGCGCAGGAATGCCTTCGGCATCCCGCCGCTGAACTCGCGCCACGCCGGGCGCTCGGGCAATCCGAGCTACCTGGCTAACGGCTTCGTGCAGTACGACCGCGCGTTCCCGTCCAAGGGCATGGACGTGGATCCGCACCACGGCGGCTCGGCCACGCTCGAATACGCGCTGGCCGACTGCGCGCTGGCGCAGATGGCCGACGGGCTGGGCCACGCCGACGACGCCGGCGTGCTGCGCGAACGCGGGCGCAACTGGCGCAAGGTGTGGGACCCGCAGGTGCGCGATGCGCAGGGCGGCTTCGACGGCTTCCCGCGGCCGCGCATGGAAGACGGCACGTGGTACACGCCGGCCGACGGCCGCTACAGCCCGCGCTCGCATCACGGCTTCCACGAGGGGACCGGCTGGCAATACCAGTGGCTGGTGCAGCAGGACGTGCCCGGCCTGGTCCAGGCGATGCATGGCCGCGAACAGGCCGGGCGCCGGCTGGATGCGTTCTTCGCCTACGACGCGCTGCTTCAGGCGCCGCTGACCGCCGCGCGCAAGGAGTGGGTGGTCGGGCCGTACAGCTACTACAACCAGTTCCGCTACAACCCGAACAACGAGCCGGACCTGCACGCGCCGTGGATGTACACGCTGATCGGCCAGCCGTGGAAAACGGCGACCGTGCTGCGTGCGGCGCAGCAGTTGTTCACCAATGCGCCCAACGGCGTCACCGGCAACGACGACCTGGGCACGATGTCGGCCTGGTACCTGTTCAGCGCGCTCGGCCTGTACCCGGCGGTGCCGGGCAGCGGCCAGTTCCTGCTGCACACGCCGCGCTTCGCGCGCGCCGAGGTCGATCTCGGCGCGGGCAAGACGTTGACCGTGACCGCGCCCGGCGCCGATGGCCGCCAACTGCAGTACATCCAGCAGGTGCGGGTCGATGGCCGCGCGCATGCGCCGGTGTGGCTGGACTGGGCACATCTGCGCCAGGGCGGCGACATCGCCTTCGCGCTCGGCGCGCGCGCGCCGCAGACCGGCTGGGGCACGCACGCCGACGCGTTGCCGGCCTCGTTCTGCGCCACGCCCGGCGCGACGCTGGAATGAGCGGCGCGCGTGCCGGCCTGCGGCAACCGCGGCGCGGCACCGGCGCGCAACGCCGGCGGTTCGATCGTTTAGGCTTGCCCCATGCCGAAGAGTCCTGTCGACCCGATGAACGACAACACCCCTCCCGCCGGCAAGGGCGCTCGCGCGGTCACCGTGACCGACATCGCCAATGCGATCGGCGTATCGCGTGCGACCGTCTCGCTGGTCCTGCGCGGCAGCCCGCTGGTGAACGTGCACACGCGCGCACGGGTGGAAGCGGAATTGCAGCGCCAGCGCTACGTCTACAACCGCGGTGCGGCCAACCTGCGCCGCCGCACCTCCTCCAGCGTGGCGCTGGTGATCAACGACCTGTCCAATCCGTTCTTCGCCGAATTCGCCGCCGGCGTGGACGAGGCGCTGGGCGGCAAGGGCTATGTGACCCTGCTCGGCAGCACCGGCGAATCGCCGCAGCGCCAGCAGGCGGTGCTGGCCACGTTGATGGAGCACACCCCGGCCGGCCTGATCCTGTCGCCGGCCGAAGGCAGCGACACCGCGCAACTGCGGCAGGTGCTGGGCCAGGCGAACGTGCTGCTGTTCAACCGCGAACTGGCCGGCGCCGAGTGGGATTTCCTCACCCTGGACAACCAGCAGGGCGCCTACCTGGCCACCCGCCATCTGCTCGAACGCGGGCACCGGCGCATCGCCTTCTTCGGCGGCCATGCCGCCTCCAGTTCCTGCGACCAGCGCCGCCGCGGCTATGCGCAGGCGCTGCAGGAGGCCGGCATGCCGCTGCAGCCGGAGTGGATGATCGAATCGGCGCCCAGCCGCCTGGATGCCGCTGCGCGGACCGGCGAGCTGTTCGCGCAAACCGCCGTGCCGACCGCGGCGGTCTGCTACAACGACAGCGTCGCGCTGGGCCTGATGCTGGGCCTGGCCCGGCGCGGGGTGCAGCCGGGGCGCGCGTTCGCGGTCACCGGGTTCGACGACATCTCCGAGGCCGCGGTGGCTTCGCCGTCGCTGACCACGCTGACCGTGGATCCGCGCGCGCGCGGGCGGCAGGCGGCGGAGCTGCTGCTGCAGCGCCTGGAGCATCCGCAGGCCGCGCCGCAGCGCACCGTCGCGCCGGTGCGGCTGTGCATCCGCGAGAGCAGCGGCGCTCCCGCCGCCTGAGATCGGCCCCACCGGCGCGAACGCTGCGCGCGTCGCGCCGCGGTTCCCGCGCCGCGCCTGTCGACAGACGCCACAGGCCGCAGCCGCGGCGCTGCGCGGAAATCTGCACCGCTGTGCCCGCACTGCGCCGCAGCCGCGACCGGCGTCGCGCTGCCCACACCGTTTTCCACCCGAGGACCCGACCATGACGATGCGAGCCATTCCCTTTGCCTCCCTGGCCAGCGCCCTGTTGCTGGCATCGTCCGCCTGCGCCAGCGCTGCACCGCCGGCGCGCGAGGCGGCGTCGGCCACGTCCGCCGCCGCGCTCGCGCCGGTGCCCGCGGTGGACGACAAGGAAGCCGCGCGCCTGGCCGAGCAGGTCCGCGAACAGACCCGCCACGCGTGGCAGGGCTACATGCGCTACGCCAAGGGCCACGACGATCTCAAGCCGATCAGCGGCACGCCGCACGACTGGTACCAGGCGCCGCTGCTGATGTCGCCGGTGGATGCGCTGGATACGCTGCTGCTGCTCGGCCTGGACAAGGAAGCGGCCGAAGCGCGCGAGCTGATCGTCACCCAGCTCTCGTTCGACCGCGACATGGATGTGCAGAACTTCGAGATCACCATCCGCCTGCTCGGCGGGCTGCTCTCGGCCCACCAGATGACCGGCGATGCGCGCTTGCTTGCCCTGGCCGAGGACCTGGGCAAGCGCCTGTTGCCGGTGTTCGACAGCCCGACCGGCCTGCCGTACACCCACGTCAACCTGCGTACCGGCAAAGTGAGCGGTACGGTCAGCAACCCGGCCGAGACCGGCACGCTGCTGCTGGAGTTCGGCACGCTGAGCAAGCTGACCGGTAACCCGGTGTACTACGACAAGGCCAAGCGCGCGCTGGTGGAAACCTTCAACCGGCGTTCCAAGGTCGGGCTGGTCGGCTTGAACATCGACGTGGAGACCGGCAAGTGGACCAATCCGGACAGCTCCATCGCCGGCGGCATCGATTCGTACTACGAGTACCTGCTCAAGTGCTGGAAGCTGTTCGACGATCCGGACTGCAAGCGCATGTGGGAGCAGAGCATCGGTCCGGTCAACGCGCACCTGGCCGACGAGGTACGTGAAGGCGAGCTGTGGTACGGCCACGCCGACATGTACACCGGCAAGCGCACGCGCACCGTCTACGGCGCGCTCGACGCCTTCATGCCGGGCATGCTCGCGCTCGGCGGCGACCTGCAGCGGGCCAAGCGCTTGCAGGAGTCGGGGCTGAAGATGTGGCGGCTGCACGGCATCGAGCCCGAATCGCTGGACTACGCCACGATGAAGGTCGGTTCGCCCGGCTACGCGCTGCGCCCGGAGATCGTCGAATCGGCGTACTACCTGTACCGCTACACCGGCGATGCGCGCTACCGCGGCATGGGCAAGGTGTTCTTCGAGGACTTCGTGCGCCACACGCGCACCGAGCACGGGTTCGCCGCATTGCAGGACGTGCGCAGCAAGCAGAAGAAGGACTCGATGGAGAGCTTCCTGTTCGCCGAGACCTTCAAGTACTACTACCTGCTGTTCGCGCCGGCCAGCGCGCTGCAGTTCGACCGCGTGGTGTTCAACACCGAGGCGCACCCGCTGCGGCGGACCTGGTAGGCGCCGCGGCGCAGCAGGCCGCTGGTCTGCGCGCCGTGTGGCGTGCTTGGGAGCGCATGGCGGCCGCGCGTGAGCCGCCAGCCGCTCATTGGCTAGATCCGCCGGCCGCGCAGCGCTCGGCTCAGAGCGCGATCTGCTGGAAATTCTCCGCGCGCGCGTGGCCGTGCGTGGCTTGCCCGGTACGCGGCTGCGGGTAGTCCTCCAGGCGGTCGAGCAGGCGCGTCTGCAGCCCGGCGTCGCGCGCGGCGTCCAGCTCTTCGACCACGTCGGACAGGAACACGATCTGCGCGGCGGGCACGCCGATCGCGGCGACGATGTTGCGGTAGCTGTCGGCCTCGCGCTTGCCGCCGATCTCGGTGTCGAACCAGCCCGAGACCAGCCCGGTCAGGTCGCCGGCTTCGCTATAGCCGAAGAACTGCTTCTGCGCCGGCACCGAACCGGACGAGTACACGTACAGCGGCATGCCGGCCGCATGCCAGGCCTGCAGCAACGCCGCCACTTCCGGATAGAAGTGCGCGCGGTAGTCGCCGTCGCGGTAGCCGGTTTCCCAGATCATGCCCTGCAGCGCCTTCAGCGCGGTGTGCTTGCGGTCCTGGTCGATCCAGCCCTGCAAGGTCTCCACGATCACCTCGTCGCTGCAGATGCCGCCGCATTCGGTCGCCACCGCGTCCAGCCACTGCCGCACCTGCGGCTGCTGGCCGTGTTCGCGCACGAAGCCGGGCAGGGCGCGGCGCGCATAGGGAAACAGCACGTCCTTGACGAAGGAGATGCTGCTGGTGGTGCCTTCGATGTCGGTCAGAATCACCCGGGATTCGCTCATCGCTCAGGTCGCCTCGCCGCGCAGCGCCGCTTCGTAGCGCGGGAAGCGCTGGGCGATGTCGGTGCCGGTGAAATGGCCGACCCAGCCGTCCGGCTCGGTGAAGAAGCGGATCGCGACGAAGCGCGGCTCCGGGCCCATGTCGAACCAGTGGTGGGTGCCGTCCGGCACCGCGATCAGGTCGTTCTGCACGCATTCGATCTCGTAGACCTTGCCGTCCACGTGCAGGGTGAACAGGCCCGAGCCGGCGACGAAGAAGCGCACTTCGTCCTCCTTGTGGAAATGCTCCTCGAGGAACTTCCTGCGCATCTCCTCGCGCTGCGGGTGGTCCGGGGCGATGCTGACCACGTCCACGGTCTTGAAGCCGTGCGCGGCCACCAGCCGGTCGATGTCGCTCTTGTAGGCGGCCATCACCGCTTCCGGGGTGGCGCCGGCCTCGATCGGCTGGTCGGCCTGCCAGCGCTCGAAGGTGACGCCGATCGTGCGCAGCTCGGCGGCGATCGCGTCGCCATCGCGGCTGTCGAACAGCGGCGCGTCGGGAGTGGTTTCGGCGAAGATACGGAGTCGGCTCATGGCGGCGGGCGAGGGCGTCGTGGAGGGAGGAAAAGGGTAGCAGCTGGCGGGTAAGCCGCCGTTGCGGCGCTGGAACGCTGTCGCGCGGGCGCCGCGCTTGGGAAACGGCTCAGCCGGTTGCGCGCAGCTTGCGCAGTTCCAGCTCGCAATGCAGCAGGAACTCGATGGCTTCCAGGTGGCGGCGCGCCTCGGCCATGTCGCGGCCCCAGGCGTACAGGCCGTGGCCGTCGATCAGGTAGCCCCACAGCGGGGCGCGGTCGAGCAGCGCGTCCACCTGCGCGGCCAGCACGGTCATGTCCTGGGTGTTGGCGAACACCGGCAGGTCCACCGCAGTCTCGTGGGTCTGGTTGCCGTGCAGCGCCTTCAGCAACTCGTAGCCTTCCAGGCGCACATGGCCGGCGCCGGCGTACAGCCGCGAGGCGATGGTCTGCACCGGCGAGTGCGTGTGCAGCACGCAGCCGACCTCCGGGAAGCGGCGGTACAGCTGGGTGTGCAGCAGGGTCTCGGCCGAGGGCCGGTGCTCGCTGCCGACGGCCTTGCCGTCGAAGTCCACCACCATGATGTCGGCTTCGACCAGCCGGCCCTTGTCGCGGCCGGACACGGTGATCGCGGCATGCGCCGCGTCGAGCCGGTGCGAGAAATTGCTGCTGGTGGCCGGGGTCCAGCCGGCCGTCGACAGTTCGCGGATGTTGCCGATCAGCAGCTGGGCCAGCGTGCGCAGGCGTTCGGTATCGTAGGGCTGTGCGTTCATGCCCCTATTCTAGCGAGGCTGTGTGGCACGCAGACGGCTGTGGCGGAAGCCGTAGCCGAAATAGATGAGCAGGCCGAGCACGGTCCAGCCGCCCATCAGCAGCCAGTTGTGCGCGGTCATCGCCGACAGCAGCGCCATGCAGCTGAGTACGCCGGCGATGCAGATCGGCCAGACGAACGGGATGCGGAACGGGCGCGGCAGGTCCGGCTGGGTGCGGCGCAGGATCAGCACTCCGGCGCAGACCGCGGCGAAGGCGATCAGCGTGCCCATCGAGGTCAGCTCGCCGAGCACGTCCAGCGGGAACAGCGCCGCCAGCAGCGCGATGCCGATACCGGTGATCACCGTATTGACGTGCGGGGTGCGGTATTTGGGGTGGATCTTGGTGAACACCGGCGGCAGCAGCCCGTCGCGGGCGATGATCATGAAGATCCGCGGCTGGCCGATGATCATCACCAGCACCACCGAGGACAGGCCGATCAGCGCGCCGATCTCCACCACCACCCGCAGCCAGGCCAGCTGCGGGTGCGCGCCCACCGCGGTCACCACCGGCTCGTCGGTGCCCAACTGGGTGTAGGGCACCAGCCCGGTCATCACCGCGGCCATGGCGATGTACAGCACGGTGCAGATCACCAGCGACAGGATCATGCCGATCGGCAGGTCGCGCTGCGGCCGGTGCGATTCCTGCGCCGCCACCGACACCGCCTCGAAGCCGATGTAGGCGAAGAACACCATCGCCGCGCCGCGCAGCACGCCTTCCATGCCGTACTTGCCCGGGCCTTCGTTGGCCGGGATGAACGGGTGCCAGTTGGCGGTGTCCACGTACTTCCAGCCCACCGCGATCACCAGCAGGATCAGCCCGGTCTTCAGCACCACCATCGCCATGTTCATCGCCGAGGACTTGCGGATGCCGACGTAGCACAGCCAGGTCAGCAGCAGCACGATGCCGGCCGCGGGCAGGTTGGCGATGGCGCCGGTGCGCTGCAGCTTGCCGTCCAGCGGCGCGTTGACCAGCGCCGCAGGCAGATGGATGCCGAAATGGTCGAGCAGGCTCAGGAAATAGCCGGTCCAGCTCACCGCCACCGCCGAGGCCGACACGCCGTATTCCAGCACCAGCATCCAGCCGATGAACCAGGCCGCCAGTTCGCCGAAGGTGGCGTAGGTGTAGGTGTAGGCGCTGCCGGAGACCGGCACCATCGCCGCGAATTCGGCATAGGCCAGCGCGCAGAACGCGCAGCACAGCGCGGCCAGCACGAACGAGAGCATGATCGCCGGGCCGGCGTGGTTGGCCGCGGCCTGCCCGGTGATGACGAAGATGCCGCCGCCGATCACCGCGCCGATGCCTAGCGCGGTCAGGCCCCAGGGGCCGAGCGCGCGCTGCAGGCCCAGGCCGCCGGCGTCCTCGTGGGCGGCGTGGGGGTGTTTGGTGGCCCAGAGTTGTTTGAGCATGGAGCGGTTCCAGCCTGGCGCTGCGCGCGATGGACGAAGAGAAGAAGGTGCGAACGCGCAGACCGGCGCTAGGCGCCGGTCTGCGGGGACGGATCAGGCCTTGGTGGCCAGGCGGCTGTGGCGGATGCCGTAGCCGAAATAGATGAACAGGCCGATCACGGTCCAGCCGACGAACACCTTCCAGTGCTCCTGGAACGCCTGGAAGAACAGGAACAGGCAGGCCAGCGCGCCGAGCGGACAGATCACCATCGCCAGCGGCACCCGGAACGGGCGCGGCAGGTCGGGCTTGGTGAAGCGCAGCACCATCACCCCGATGCAGACCGTGGCGAAGGCGAGCAGGGTGCCCATCGACACCAGTTCGCCGAGCACGTCCAGCGGGATCAGCCCGGCCAGTAGCGCGGCGACCACGCCGACGAAGATGGTGCCGACGTAGGGCGTGTGGAACTTGCGGTGGACCTTGCCGAACAGCTTCGGCAGCAGGCCGTCGCGGGCCATGGTGTAGAAGATGCGCGGCTGCGCCATCAGCATCACCAGCACCACCGAGGACAGGCCGGCGATGGCGCCGATCTCCACCGCGGTCTTCAGCCAGGCCAGGCTCGGATAGTGTTCCAGCGCGGTGGCGACCGGCTTGGCGGTGCCGAGCTGGGTATAGGGCAGTAGGCCGGTCAGCACCGCGCAGACGATGATGTAGATGACCGTGCACACCGCCAGCGACACCAGGATGCCGATCGGCATGTTGCGCTGCGGGTCCTTGGTTTCGCCGGCGGAGGTGGAGACCGCATCGAAGCCGATGTAGGAAAAGAACACGATCGAGGCGGCGCGGAAGATGCCGCTCCAGCCGAACTCGCCCGGTCCGGTGTTCTCGGGGATGAACGGGTGCCAGTTGGCCGGATCGACGTGGGACACGCCGAAACCGACGAACAGGCAGATCACCAGGACCTTGATCGCCACCACGATGGCGTTGGCGAACGCCGACTGAGTGACGCCGACGTAGCACAGCGCGCTGACCGCGACCACGATCAGCACCGCCGGCAGGTTGACGATGCTGCCAGAGGCGACGAAGGTGTCGCCGTTCCAGGCCAGTGGCGCGCCGGCCAGTTCCGCCGGGAACGGCAGCCCCAGGGTGCCGGTCAGGAAACTGATCAGGTAGGCCGACCAGCCGACCGCGACGCTGGAGCCGGCGAACAGGTATTCCAGCACCAGGCACCAACCGATGAACCAGGCCACGCCTTCGCCCAGGGTGGTGTAGGAGTAGGAGTAGGCGCTGCCGGAGACCGGCATCATCGCCGCGAACTCGGCGTAGCACAGGCCGGCGAAGGCGCAGGCGATGCCTGCGAACACGAACGACAGCATCACCGCCGGGCCGGCGTGGTTGGCCGCGGCCTGGCCGGTCAGCACGAAGATGCCCGCGCCGATCACCGCGCCGATGCCGAGCATGATCAGGTGCTTGGCGGTGAGGGTCCGTTTCAGCGTGGCTTCGCCTTCCAGGCTGCCTTCGAACGGTTCGCCGGCATCGACGTGCCCGGCCGGTTCGATCGGCTTGACCCTCAACAGAGACTTCAGCATGCGGTGGATCCCCTGGGTGGCGATCGGGGCTGTCGTGCCCCGGTAAAGATGGTGCGCTAGGCCCAAGTGGGCCACGCAAGCGTCGTACCATGCCAAAGCCGGACCGCTGCCACAAGCCGCGCTGCACCGTCGGCGGCGATAATGGCCGCCCCCGATCGCGAGAACCCCCCATGCCGGACCTCTCCCTGCGCCGCCAGTTGCAGGCCTATGCCGCCCGTTGGCCGCAGGAGGCCGCCGTTGCCGCGCAATTCCTGGCCTTGCTGGACGACGCGCACGACCCCTTCGTGCGTGCGCGCCTGGACGGCCACTTCACCGGTTCGGCCTGGCTGGTCAGCGCCGACGGCGCGCGCACCCTGCTGACCCACCACCGCAAGCTGCAGCGCTGGCTGCAGCTGGGCGGGCATGCCGACGGCGACCGCGACCTGGCGCTGGTGGCGCTGAAGGAAGCCGAGGAGGAGTCGGGGCTGCCCGGGCTGGCCTTGGAGGACGGCGAACTGTTCGACCTGGACCGGCACTGGATCCCCGAGCGCAAGGAGGTGCCCGGGCACTGGCACTTCGACGCGCGCTACGTGGTCCGCGCCGGCGCCGACGAGACGTTCGCGGTCAGCGCCGAATCGCTGGCCCTGGCCTGGCGTTCGATCGCCGAGCTGCTGGCCGAGCCGGACCTGGATCCGTCGTTGCGGCGGATGGCCGGCAAGTGGGTGGCGCGCAGCGCCAGCTGATGCGCCGGTGACAAACGCTGCCCGGGCGCTGCGCGCGCGCCGCCGGCTGGGCGGGCATGGCGGGATTGGGTACCCTTGGGCGCCCGTTGCCTGTCCATGCCCATGTCCCGCACCGCTGCTTCGTTCACCTATCGCCTGGCGTTCCGCCCGGTCGACGACCGGATGGATTCGGCCGAACTGGCGCGCACCGTGCAGCGTGCGCTGCTGGCATTGAGCGGGCCGCCGCATGGCGTGGCGATCGTCAGCCTGCAGCGCCCGCCGCGCGAAGACAGCGGCGGCCTGTACATGGAGGCGGTCACCACCGGCCCGGAGCGCTGGTACCTGAAGGCCGACGACTATCTGTTGAGCGAAGGGTTGCGCGGCGAGTTGCAGCCCTGAGGGGCCGGGATTTGGGATTTGGGATTGGGGATTCGCAAGAGCGTATGCCGCGTGATCCACTTTACCGCGCTTGATTCAAGCCTTCGCACCCGCGCGCGTTTGCGCCGCGGCCGCAAACTCTCCAAGCCAGATCGCAGTCGGAGAAATGACTCGCCAGCGCCGCGGCTTTTGCCAATCCCGAATCCCGACTCCCAATCCCCGTCAGTAGAGAACCCGCGTCCGCAACGTCCCCGCAATCTGCCCCAGCTCGTCCTTCAGTACGCCGGCCAGTTCCTCGCTGGCGGCCACGTCGATCACCACGTAGCCGACCTTGGGGTCGGTGCGCAGGAACTGGCCGTCGATGTTGACGTTGTGGCGCGAGAACAGTTCGTTGATCTGCGACAGCACGCCCGGCACGTTGCGGTGGATGTGCAGCAGGCGCAGGCTCTCGGCGTGCTCGGGCAGGGTCACTTCGGGGAAGTTCACCGCCGACAGGGTGCTGCCGTTGTCGCTGTAGCGCACCAGCTTCGCGGCCACCTCTACGCCGATGTTGTCCTGCGCTTCCAGCGTGCTGCCGCCCACGTGCGGGGTCAGGATCACGTTGTCGTGCGCGGCCAGCGGCGATTCGAACAGGTCGCCGTTGCCCTTGGGCTCGACCGGGAACACGTCCACCGCCGCGCCGCCGATGTGGCCGGAGGTCAGCGCCGCGTCGAGTGCGGCGATGTCGATCACGATGCCGCGCGAGGCGTTGATCAGGTGCGCGCCCGGCTTCATCTGCGCGATCTGCGCCGCACCGATCATGTCCTTGGTCGCCGCCGTTTCCGGCACGTGCAGGGTCACCACGTCCGAACGCGCCAGCAGGTCGTCCAGGTCGGTCGCCGCGCGCGCGTTGCCCAGCGACAGCTTGGCCTCGATGTCGTGGAAGATCACCTGCATGCCCAGCGATTCGGCCAGCACGCCGACCTGGGTGCCGATGTGGCCGTAGCCGACGATGCCCAGCACCTTGCCGCGGGTCTCGTGGCTGCCGGCGGCCGACTTCGACCAGCCGCCGCGGTGGCATTCGGCATTCTTCTGCGGAATGCCGCGCAACAGCAGGATCGCCTCGGCGATGACCAGCTCGGCGACGCTGCGGGTATTGGAGTAGGGCGCGTTGAACACCGGGATGCCGGCCAGTTCGGCCGCGTCCAGGTCCACCTGGTTGGTGCCGATGCAGAAGCAGCCGACCGCGATCAGGCGCTTGGCCTGCGCCAGCACTTCGGCGCTGAGCTGGGTGCGCGAGCGGATGCCGACGATGTGCGCCTCGGCGATGCGCGCCTTCAGTTCCTCTTCCGGCAGCGACTTGGCGTGCAGTTCGATCTGCGAATAGCCGGCGGCGCGGAACACGTCGATGGCGGTCTGGCTGATGCCTTCGAGCAGCAGCACGCGGATATCCTGCTTCGGAAACGAGGTTTTCTTGGGCGACATTGCGGCAACGGTGCGATGGCGAGAGGGCGGTCACTATGCCAGATGCGTCCGCGCTTTGGTGCGCCGCAATAGGATGCCGGGATGGCGTAGACGCAACGCTGGCGAAGGTTTCAGATGCATCTGTTCGGGACCCTGGACCCTGGACTCGGGACTCGGGACTCGGGACTCGTAGGGTACGTGGGCTGACAGTGTTGCCTGGCTTCATGCAGGTGGCCCCGCCTTTCCGAGTCCCCAGTCCCGAGACCCGAGTCCCGTGCCCAACTAGACGCCGCCCCCCAACGCTGGCACGCTTGAACGCTTGCCTTCGCCCCGACCTCTGAGCCGATGACCGACCCGCGCCTGGATGCCCTTACGCACGCCGTTCCCGGCTTGCGCCTGAAGACCGATCCCGCCGACCTGGAGCACTACGGCCGCGACTGGACCCGGCGCTGGACGCCGGCGCCGCTGGCGATCGCGCTGCCGGCGACGGTGCAGGAGGTGCAGGCGGTGCTGCGCTGGGCCAACGACCATGCGGTGGCGGTGGTGCCCTCTGGCGGCCGCACCGGCCTGTCCGGCGGCGCGGTGGCCGCGCACGGCGAACTGGTGCTGAGCCTGGAGCGGATGAACAAGGCGCTGGCGTTCGATGCGGTCGATCGCACCCTCACCGTGCAGGCCGGCATGGCGCTGGAGGCGGTGCACAACGCGGCGCGCGAGCATGGGCTGGTGTACCCGGTGGACTTCGCCGCGCGCGGCTCGTGTTCGATCGGCGGCAACATCGCCACCAATGCCGGCGGCATCCGCGTGATCCGCTACGGCAATACCCGCGAATGGATCGCCGGGCTCAAGGTGGTGACCGGCAGCGGCGAGCTGCTCGAGCTCAACCGCGGGCTGATCAAGAATTCCAGCGGCTACGATTTCCGCCAGTTGCTGATCGGTTCGGAAGGCACTCTCGGCATCGTCGTGGAGGCTACGCTGCGGCTGACCGACCCGCCGCCGCCGAGCAACGTGATGCTGCTGGCGCTGCCTTCGTTCGAAGTGCTGATGCAGGTGTTCGCCGCGTTCCGCGGCCGGCTGCAGCTGGAGGCGTTCGAATTCTTCACCGACCGCGCGCTGCAGCACGTGCTGGCGCATGGCGCGCAGGCGCCGTTCGACACGGTCTATCCGTACTATGTGGTCACCGAGTACGCCAGCGGCGACGAGGCGCAGGAAGCCGCGGCGCTGGCCGCGTTCGAGGCGTGCATGGAGCAGGGCTGGGTGCTGGACGGGGTGATCAGCCAGAGCGATGCGCAGGCGGCGCAGCTGTGGCGCCTGCGCGAAGGCATCACCGAGGCGCTGGCGCGCTACAAGCCGTACAAGAACGACGTGTCGGTGCGGATCTCGGCGATGCCGGCGTTCCTGGCGCAGACCCAGGCGTTGCTCGGCGCGGCCTACCCGCAGTTCGACGTGGTCTGGTTCGGCCATATCGGCGACGGCAACCTGCACATCAACGTGCTCAAGCCCGACGCCACCGCCGACGCCGATTTCATCGCCGCCTGCGAGCAGGTCACCAAGCTGCTGGCGCAGGTGCTGGCCGAGCATGGCGGCAGCATCTCCGCCGAACACGGCATCGGCCTGGTCAAGAAGCCGTATCTGGACAGCACCCGCAGCGTCGAGGAAATCGCGCTGATGCGCGCGGTCAAGCGCGTGTTCGACCCGGCCGGGCTGCTCAACCCGGGCAAGCTGTTCGATCCCTGAACCGCGCGCGCCGTGCAGCCTTGCGCGCGGCTTCGATGCTCGCGCTCGCGCTGGCAGCCGGCTAGGCTATGCCGACGCGGCCACGGCCGCGCTTCTTCCCTGATCCGTTGGAACCGATGCGATGAACCGAGTGACCGCGCGCTGCGCCTTGTTGTTGATCCTGACCCTCCCCGCGTTAGCGCAGGCTTCCAGTTTCGCCGGCAGTTCCGCCGGTTCGGCCTCGGCCGGCTCTGCCGGCAGCTCGGCGTCCTCGGACAGCAGCTCTGGCGACGACAAGCTGGTGCTACAGGCGCGCGACGACGCGGCCGGCTTCGTCGCCAGCGCCGGCCGCATCCGCGGCGCGCAGCTGGAAGCGGCGCTGCGCGTGCTGCGCGAGCGCAACCCGCAGGCGCAGCAGGCCAGCGACCTGCAACTGGCGCAGGCCATCCTGGCGCTGTGAGACCGCGCCGGCCGCTGCGCCGGCTGGCGTGGCTGGCGCTGCTGTGGCTGGCCTGCGCAGGGCCCGCGCAGGCCTTGCAGTTGCAGGTGGATGCGAGTGGCCTGAGCGCGCCCGAGCGCGCGGCCAGCCAGGCGCTGCTCGATGCGGCGCTGCCGAAGCTGCCGCCGGCCTGGGCCGCGGCGATCGATGCGCCGCTGGCGCTGCAATGGCGCGACGACCTGCCGGCGCAGGTGCACGGCAGGGCGCAGGCGCGGCGACTGCTGTTGAACAAGGCGTTGCTGCGCGCATGGATGGCGCGTCCTGCTGCAGGTGGCGATGACGGCGCCGGCGCGGCGACGCGGCCGGCGATCGCCGCGCTGCTGCACGAACTGGCGCATTTCTACGATCGCTCCGCGGCGGGCCGGCTGTCGTCGGATCCACGCCTGCTGGATCTGGCAGGCTGGCAGGTCAGCCCGATGCGGCTGGGCCTGCGCGTGAGCGACAACGCCTTCAGCGAGCGCAGCCCGGACCGGTACGAACTGGCGTCGCCGGCGGAATTCGTCGCGGTCAATCTGGAGCATTTCCTGCTCGATCCGGACTACGCGTGCCGGCGCCCGGCGCTGGCGCGATATTTCGCCCAGCGCCTGCACTGGTCGCCGCCGGCGTCGGCCTGCGCCCCCGGTCTGGTCTATCTGCAGGATCCGCTGGCCGACGAGGCGGCGCTGCTGCAGTTGGATCCGGCGCGGGTCTACGCCGTGGACTACCTGCTGGCCGAAGGCAATGCGCAGCCGATGAGCCATTGGGGCCACAGCATGCTGCGGCTGGTGATCTGCGCGCCGGGGCGCCCGCCCGGTCCGGACTGCCGCCTGGACCTGGCGTATCACAAGGTGCTGTCGTTCCGCGCCTTCGTCGACGATGTGCAGATCTCCAGCGTGCGCGGCCTGGTCGGCTCGTATCCGTCGCGGCTGTTCGTGCTGCCGCTGCGCCAGGTGGTGGACGAATACACCCAGGTGCAGCTGCGCGGGCTGCAGTCGATTCCGCTGCGGCTGGCGCCGGACGAGATCGCCGCATTGCTTGAACGCGCCGCGCAGCTGCACTGGAGCTACGACGGCCGTTACTACTTCCTCAGCAACAACTGCGCGGTGGAGACCTACAAGCTGCTGCACGACGGCATGCCGCGGCTGGCCGGCGCGCGCCTGGCCGGGATCAGCCCGACCGGCCTGCTGCGGCGCCTGGCCCGCGCCGGCATCGCCGACACTCGGGTGCTGGACGATGCCGACGCCGCGGCGCGCCAGGGCTACTACTTCGTACCGGCGAGTGCGCACTACGCGGCGATGTTCGCGGTCGCACGCGCGCAACTGGCGCTGCCGGCGCGCACCGCGCACGCCTGGCTGGACCTGCCGGCGGCGCAGCGCGCGCCGTGGCTGCAGCGCGGCGACCTGCGCGCCAGCGCCGCCTTGCTGCTGCTGGAGAATGCCGCGCGCCGGCGCCAGGAGCAGCGCGGGCGCGATGTGTTGAAACGACGCTACTTGGCCGGGCCGCGGGTGCCAGTGCCGCATGCTGGCAATGCCGCTGTCGATGCCGGCGCCGGCGCCGGCGTCGAGGCCCATGCCAACGCCAATGCTGCCCCCACTTCGGGTGCCGCCGCCACGGTCACGGACGCGGCCGCTGCCGAAACCCAGGGGGCGGCAGCAGCCGTCCGTGCGCTGCTGGCGCAGCAAGGACTGTTGAGCCAACCGTCGACGCTGCTGCAGGGCCAGCCCGGCTATGGGCTGCCACAGGCGCAGGAGCGCGACTGGCTGCAGCGCCAGGGGCAGGCGCGGATCGACGCGTTGCACAGCGACGGCGCCGCGTTGCAGGCGCGGCTGCACGCCTTGCTGCCGCCACCGCTGCGCGCGGAACTGCAGCAGATCGACGCGAGCCTGGGCGCGCTGGGCGTGCGTCTGCGCGAACTCAATCGCGACGGCGGCGGGTTGCAGCTGGTGTCGCCGTCGGTGTTGCAGCCTGCGGCGGAGAAATGACGGCTCCGTTCGTCGCGACTGAAGTCGCTCCCACAAAGGGCTTGCGGCGGGCTGGCTGGGTGCACGGATAGGAATGGCTTTAGCCCCGGCCGAATCCGAGACCGGCAGGTGTGCCGCTTCGTTCGTCGCGGCTGAAGCCGCTCCTACCAAGGCTTGCAGCGAACCGACTGGGTGCACTGTAGGAGGGGCTTCAGCCCCGACCGAATCCGAGACCGGCAGGTGTGCTGCTCCGTTCGTCGCGGCTGAAGCCGCTCCTACCAAGGCGTGCAGCGAACCGACTGGGTGCACTGTAGGAGGGGCTTCAGCCCCGACCGAATCCATGGCCGGCGGGTGTGCTGCTCCGTTCGTCGCAACTGAAGTCGCTCCCACAACGGCGCGCGGCGGGGCGGCTGGGTGCACTGTGGGAGGGACTTCAGTCCCGACTGCTGCCGACGCTGGGAAGCTCGATAGCTTCGTTCGTCGCGGCTGAAGCCGCTCCTGCAAGGGCTTGCAGCGAACCGCCTGGCTGCACTGTAGAAAGGGCTTCAACTCCAGCCCTTTCCGAAGCCGGCCGCCGCCGCTACGGCAGGTCGAGGCCGGCGTCCTCGCCGTAGCGGTTCAACCAGGCGGTGCGCGCCGGGTCCTGGCGGTACTGCGCGCGCAGTTTGGTCCAGGCCGCTTCGTTACCGTCGCAGTACTTCGCGATCGCCCGTTCCAGTTCGCGGCGGCGCGCCGCGTCGTAGGGCTCTTCGCCGGCGAAGTGGTTGCAGACGTCCTGGCGCGCGACGAACGCGCGCACGTCCTGCGGCAAGGCGCAGAAGCCGGCGTGATGCTCGGGATCCACGTCGGCGGGAATGGCGCAGGCGGCCTTGGCCGCCGGCGCGCCAGCCGGTGCGGCCGCGGCGGCGCCGGACATCAGGCCTGGCAGCGTCAGCAGCGCCGCCAGGGCGAACTGGCGGGGTGTGTGCATGCGCTCAGTCCGCACGCCCGGCGAATTCGCCGGTGGTGGTGTTGACCAGCACGCGCTCGCCGTTGCCGATGTACTCCGGCACCATGATCTCCAGTCCGGTATTGAGCTTGGCCGGCTTCGGCCGCTTGGTCGCGGTGCCGCCCTTCAGCTCCGGCGGGGTCTCCACCACTTCCAGGGTCACGCTCTGCGGCAGCTGCACCGCCACCGGCTGGTCGTCGATGACCTGCACGTAGATGCCGGTCAGGCCCTCGGTGATGTAGCCTGCGTCGTCGCCGATCACGTCGGCATCGAGCGTGTACGGGGTGTAGTCCTCGTCGTCCAGGAACACGAACGCGTCGCCGTCCTTGTACGAGAAGGTGGCCTGGTGGCGGGTCAGTTCGACCTCGCGCAGGTCGTCGTCGCCGTCGAAGCTGGCGTCGAGCTTGTTGCCGCCCGGCACGCTGTACATCACGAAGCGGAAGCGCACGTTGCCGCCGCGGCCCTGCGGCGAGCTGCGTTCGATGTCGCGGATCTGATAGACGCCGTTGTTGTACTCGACGACGTTGCCTTTCTTGATTTCGTTGGCTTTCATGGGTTTGGAGCCGGGATTGGGGATTGGAGATTCGGGATTGGTAAAGAGCAGGGCGGGGGGCGAAGGGGGCGGGGCGCTTTACGAATCCCCAATCCCGAATCACGAATCCCGGTTACTTGGGCGCCAAGCGTACCGCGCCGTCGAGACGAATGACCTCGCCGTTGAGATAGCGGTTGCGCAGCAGGAACATCACCGTGTCGGCGAATTCCTCCGGGCGGCCGAGTCGCGGCGGGAACGGGATCGACGCGGCCAGCGACTGCTGCACCACCTCGGGCATGCCGTCCACCATCGGGGTCCAGAAGATGCCAGGGGCGACGGTGTTGACGCGGATGCCGAAGCGCGCCAGTTCGCGTGCCATCGGCAGGGTCATCGCCACCACGCCGCCCTTGGACGCGGCATAGGCGGCCTGGCCGATCTGGCCTTCGTAGGCGGCGACGCTGGCGGTGTTGACGATCGCGCCGCGCTCGCCGTCCTCGCCCGGCGCGTTGTGCTGCATCAGGTCGGCGGCGGCCTTGGCGACGTTGAAGCTGCCGACCAGGTTGACCATCACCGTGCCCTGGAACGTGGCCAGCGCCATCGGCGCTTCCTTGCCGAGCACTCGGCCGGCGCCGAGGATGCCGGCGCAGTTGATCGCGGCGTTGAGCCCGCCGAGGAAGTCGCGCGCGGCGCCGAGCTGCGACGCGACCTGCGCCTCGTCGCTGACGTCGGTGCGGAAATAGCGCGCCTGCGCTGCGCCGAGCGCGGCGACCGCGGCCGCGCCCTTGTCGTCGTTGAGGTCGAACAGCGCGACCTTGCCGCCCTCGGCGACGATGCGCTGCGCGACCGCCAGGCCGAGTCCGGAAACGCCGCCGGTGACCACCGCGCGGATATCGGCAAGCTGCATTGGGTGTTCCCTCCCAGGAAAGGGCGCATTTTAGCTGACGCGCCTGAAGGCGGGCGACCGGGACCGGGGACCAGGGACCCGAAGAAGGTTTCTCGGGAAGGCCTCGTTGTTACCAGCGCTGTTGGCACGGTCGAGCGGAGCAAGCGTGCTGCTCGGTTCGGCGTTGGCGACCGCGCGAACCGGCTGGATCGCCTCGCTGTGCATGCACGGCGAATGGCGTGGGGCACAGGGAGGACGCGCGAAGAAGGACGCTGCCGACGCGTCGTCGCCGCTCGCTTGCGGTTACGCCGCTGCCAGCGCCTGGCCGACCTTGCTGCCGGTCGGTCGGCCGAGTTTCTGCGCCAGCCAGCGCCCGGTCGCGGCCAGCGCATCCAGGTCGATGCCGGTGTCCACGCCGCTGCCGTGCAGCAGGTAGACCACGTCCTCGCTGGCCACGTTGCCGCTGGCGCCCTTGGCGTAGGGGCAGCCGCCGGCGCCGGACACCGCCGCATCGACCACGCGCACGCCTTCTTCCAGGCACGCGGCGATGTTGGCCAGGGCCTGGCCGTAGGTGTCGTGGAAATGCACCGCCAGCGCTGCCATCGGCAGCTCGGCGGCGACCGCGCGCAGCATCGCCCGCGCCTTGGCCGGGGTGCCGACGCCGATGGTGTCGCCCAGCGAGATCTCGTAGCAGCCCATCGCGTGCAGTTGCCGCGCCACGCGCACCACGTCGGCCAGCGGCACCGCGCCCTGGTAGGGACAGCCGAGCACGGTGGAGACGTAGCCGCGCACCTTGACCCCGTCGGCCGCGGCGCGCGCCAGCACCGGGGCGAAGCGCGCCAGCGATTCGTCGATGCCGGCATTGGTGTTGGTGCGGTTGAAGGTCTCCGAGGCGGCGGTGAACACCGCGACCTCGCGCACGCCGACCGCCGCGGCGCGCTCGTAGCCCTGCAGGTTCGGCACCAGCACCGGATAGTCCACGCCCGGCGCCGGCACGATGCCGGCATAGACCTCGGCCGCGTCGGCCAGCTGCGGCACCCACTTCGGGCTGACGAAGCTGGTCGCCTCGATGCTGCGCAGGCCGGTACGCGACAGCTGCGCGATCAGTTCGATCTTGTCGGCGGTGGCGACCCAGGCCTTCTCGTTCTGCAGGCCGTCGCGCGGCCCGACTTCCACCAGGCGGACGAAGTCGTTCATCGGCTATGACGGTGGCGCGGCGCGCACGCCGATGCCGGCTGGGCATGGCGCGCGAGGCAGGGCGGAAGCGGCGAATCGGCGGTCACGGGCGATCCTTGGAGCGAATGGCTGGGCGCCGTTGCGTGAACGGCGCAGGCTGGGCGAAGTACGGTGGCCACCGGGCGAGGCCTCAGGCGCCCGCCGGCCGGTGGCAGACGGCCTCGATGTTGTGCCCGTCCGGATCCAGCAGGAAGGCGCCGTAGTAATTGGGGTGGTAATGCGGCCGCAGCCCGGGCGCGCCATTGTCGCGACCGCCGGCGGCCAGCCCGGCGCGATGGAACGCATCCACCTGGGCGCGGTCGCCGGCGACGAAGGCCAGATGCAGCGCGCCGACGGCGCTGGTGGCGCCATCGGTCAGCCAGACGCTGGGTTTGCCGTCGCGGCCGAAGCCGATGTGGCGGCGGTCGCCGGTCTGCTCTGCGCTCACCTCCATCACGATGTCCAGCCCGAGCGCGGCCAGCGCGGCGCGGTAGAAGGCGAGGCTGCGCTCCAGCTCGACGCAGCGCAGGCCGATGTGGTCGAGCGGGCTCACCAGAATCCCACCCAGTTCGGGTCGCGCTTGTCCAGGAACGCGCTGAGTCCTTCCTGGCCTTCGGCCGAGACCCGCAGCCGCGCGATCAGCGCGGCGTTGTCGCGGTCCAGCGTGGCGCTGTCGCCGCCCGCGGCGACCCGGCGCACCAGCGCCTTGGCGCCGGCGGCGGCGAGCGGGCCGGCCTGGCCGAGTAGTTCCACCTGGCGCTGCACCGCCGCGTCCAGCGCGGCCGGCGCCACCGTCTGGTGCACCAGGCCGATCTGGGTGGCGGTGGCCGCGTCGAACGCCTCGGCGCTGGCGAACCAGCGCCGCGCCTGGCGCGCGCCGATCGCGGCGATCACGTGGGGCGAGATCACCGCCGGCAACAGGCCCAGGCGGCTCTCGCTGAGCGCGAAGCGGGCGTCGGTGGCGGCCACGGCGATGTCGCAGCAGGCCACCAGCCCGACCGCGCCGCCGAAGGTCGCGCCGTGCACCCGCGCCACGGTCGGCTTGGGCAGCTCGTCCAGGACACGCATCAACTGCGCCAGCGCCAGCGCATCGGCCAGGTTCTCCGCCTCGCTGGCGCTGGCCATCGAGCGCATCCATTGCAGGTCGGCACCGGCGGAGAACGCGGCCCCGGCGCCGGCCAGCACCACCACCTTGACCCTCGGATCGACGCCTGCCTGCTGCAGCGCCGCGGTCAGCTGCGCGATCAGGTCGGCGTCGAAGGCGTTGCGGACCTCGGGTCGGTTCAGGCGCAGCGTCAGGACCTTGCCCGAGCGTTCCAGCAGCAGTGCATCGCTCATCGGCGAGTCTCGTACGAAGGGGTAACGGCAGCCATACGGACATGATAGCGGGCCGCGCCGGCGGCGCCATGACGCGATGCGGCGGTGCTACAATTGATAACCATTCTTATCGCCGGAACGTTCAGTGACGTTGTCCGATATGCCGTTGCGCAGCACCGCCCTCGTCGAAACCGTGCACGACCGCCAGCCCAACGACGCCATCGCGCGGCGCCTGCGCGAGCTGGGCTTCGTCGCCGGCGAGCAGGTGCAGGTGCTGGCGAGCGGTCCGGTCGGCGGCGAACCGTTGCTGGTGCAGGTCGGCTATACGCGCTTCGCCCTGCGCCGCAGCGAGGCGGCGCGGGTGCAGGTCACGGCCGAGGCGCAGCCATGAGCGCGAACGCGGTGCCGCTGCGGCTGGCGCTGGTCGGCAATCCGAACTGCGGCAAGACCGCGCTGTTCAACCAGCTCACCGGCAGCAAGCAGAAGGTGGCCAACTACGCCGGGGTCACCGTCGAGCGCAAGGAAGGCCGCTTCCGCGCCCCGTCCGGGCGCGAGTTCGCGGTGCTCGACCTGCCCGGCGCCTACAGCCTGCAGCCGGCCAGCCTGGACGAGGCGATCACCCGCGACCTGTGCCGCGGCTTCTATCCGGGCGAGCCGGCGCCGGACGTGCTGGTGTGCGTGGTCGATGCCACCAACCTGCGCCTGCACCTGCGCTTCGCGCTGGAGCTGCGCGAGCTGGGCAAGCCGATGCTGGTGGCGCTGAACATGGTCGATGCCGCGCAGCGCCGCGGCATCCGCATCGACCGCCAGGCGCTGGAAGACGCGCTCGGCGTGCCGGTGATCGAGACCGTGGCGGTGCGCCGCAACGGCGCCAAGGCCCTGGTCGAGCGGCTCGACGCGCTGGCCCCGGCGCTGCCGCCGGCGGTGGCGCCGGCCGAAGGGCAGGGCGACTACCACCAGCAGGTGCGGCGCATCCTCGCCGCGGCGGTGTCGATGCCGACCCGCACCTCGCGCATCGACGACGCGCTGGACCGCTGGCTGCTGCACCCGGTCGCCGGGCTGCTGACCCTGGCGCTGGTGATGTTCCTGATCTTCCAGGCGGTGTACGCCTGGGCCGCGCCGCTGATGGACCTGATCGACGGCGGCGGCAAGGCGCTCGGCGCCTGGGTCGGCAGCACCTTGCCGGCGGGGCCGCTCAACAGCCTGCTGGTCGATGGCATCATCGCCGGCCTCGGCGGGGTGGTGATCTTCCTGCCACAGATCCTGATCCTGTTCGCCTTCATCCTGGCGCTGGAGGAATCGGGCTACCTGCCGCGCGCGGCGTTCCTGCTCGACCGCATGATGGCCGCGGCCGGGCTGTCCGGGCGCTCGTTCATCCCGCTGCTGTCCAGCTTCGCCTGCGCGGTGCCCGGGATCATGTCCACGCGCAGCATCCAGGACCCGCGCGACCGCCTGGCCACGATCCTGGTCGCGCCGCTGATGACCTGCTCGGCGCGGCTGCCGGTATACGCGCTGCTGATCGGCGCGTTCATTCCGCAGAAGCAGGTCTGGGGCGTGTTCAACCAGCAGGGGCTGGTGCTGTTCGGGCTGTATTTCGCCGCGATCGCAAGTGCGCTGGCGGTGTCGTGGACGATGAAGAAATGGCGCCGCGACAAGGGCGAGCACCCGTTGCTGCTGGAACTGCCCTCGTACCGCGTGCCGCACCTGCGCGACCTGGCGCTGGGCCTGTGGGAGCGCGCGGCGATCTTCCTCAAGCGCGTCGGCGGCATCATCCTGGCGCTGACCATCCTGCTGTGGTTCCTGCTGTCGTTCCCGGCGGCGCCGGCCAACGCCACGCTGCCGGCGATCGACTACAGCTTCGCCGGCCGCATCGGCCACGCGATGACCACGGTGTTCGCGCCGCTGGGCTTCAACTGGCAGATCTGCATCGCGCTGATCCCCGGCCTGGCCGCGCGCGAAGTGGCGGTGGCGTCGCTGGCCACGGTGTACGCGCTGTCGGAAGTCGACGACGATGCCGCCGCGCAGGCACTGTCGCCGCTGATCCACAATGGCTGGTCGCTGGCCACGGCGCTGTCGCTGCTGGTCTGGTACATCTACGCGCCGATGTGCATCTCCACGCTGGCCACGATCAAGCGCGAGACCAACTCTTGGAAGCAGATGAGCTTCGCCGCGTTCTACCTGTTCGCGCTGGCCTACCTGGCCTCGCTGGTCACCTATCAGGTCGCGGTGGCGCTGGGAGCCGGCTGAGCCATGTCCACGTCCATGTCGCTGCTGCTGCAGTACGCCGTGATCGCGCTGGCGGTGCTGCTCAGCGCGTGGGTGGTGCTGAAGAAGCAGTTTCCCGGCACCGCGCGCAAACTGCGCAGCGCCATCGCCTTGCGCCTGCTCAAGCCAAACCGCGCGTCCTGGTTGCAGGCGCTGGGCCGCAAGATCGCGCCTGCGGCCAGCGGCGGCGCCGGTGCGTGCGGCGGCTGCGACAGTTGCGGTCCGGCACCGCCGCGGCGGCATTGAGCCACATGACGCCATTGGACGCTGTATTCCCGGGCATCGATCTGCAGGCGCTGGCGCCAGCGCAGCGCGATGCCCTGCACCAGGCCGCCGCGGACTTTCGAGCGGTGGCCGCCGGTGGAGCGCCGCGGCATGCGCTGATCGACGCCGAGGCGCCGGTGCCGGCCGATGGCGGCACCTGCTACTACCAGGGCCAGGGCTATCGGCTGACCGTGCTGCGCGGCCTGTGCACGCTCGGGGCGCAGACGACGGTCGTCTACGGACCGATCCTGCAGCTGGACGAGACCCTGTTCGCGCCACCGTTGCCGCCGGTGTCGGACGTGCGGCTGTATGCGCACGACGCGTTGCGGCGACTGCAGCAGGCCGCGCGCCAGGCGTGAGCGGCGGCGTCCGGCCGCCGTGCCCGCAATGCGGATGACGGCATGCGGCTGGCTGCGGGCGCGCCGTGCCTGCCGATGAAGGATGCCGCGCATGCGTGCGAGGATGCCTGGGCGCCTGGCAGGCTCGCTGATGCGCGTGGTGTTCGTCGGACCTGTGCGTTTCAGATCGCGCCCGGCGTCGCGGCGCATGCGCACCGGCACGCCCGCGATTATCCTATGCCGATGACGACCTCCTTCCAGCTTTCCCGCCGTGCGCAGGCGCTGACCAGTTCGGCGATCCGCGAAATCCTCAAGGTCACCGAACGCCCGGAGGTGATCTCCTTCGCCGGCGGGTTGCCGTCGCCGGACACGTTTCCGATCGCGCGCATGCAGTACGCCTGCGACAAGGTCCTGCGCGAGGCGCCGCAGGCTGCGCTGCAGTACGGCCCGACCGAAGGCTATCTGCCGCTGCGCGAATGGGTGGCGGCGCGCCTGAGCCGCGACGGCGCCAGCATCCGCCCCAGCCAGGTGCTGATCACCACTGGCTCGCAGCAGGGCCTGGACCTGCTCGGCAAGGTGTTCATCGACGAAAGCAGCAAGGTGCTGGTGGAGACGCCGAGCTACCTGGGGGCGCTGCAGGCCTTCTCGCTGTTCCAGCCGGCCTTCGCGGCGATGGCGTCGGACGACGACGGGCTGGTGGTGGATGCGCTGGACGACGCGCAGCTGGCCGGCGCGCGCTTCATGTATTGCCTGCCGAACTTCCAGAATCCGACCGGGCGGCGCCTGCCGCTGCACCGGCGCCAGGCGCTGGTCGCGCGCGCCGCCGCCGCCGGCGTGCCCATCGTCGAGGACGATCCGTATGGCGAGCTGTGCTACAGCGGCGACACGCTGCCCAGCCTGCTGTCGATGCATCCAGACGGCGTCATCTACATGGGCTCGTTCTCCAAGGTGCTGGCGCCGGGCCTGCGCCTGGGCTTCGTGATCGCGCCCGAAGCGGTGCACGCCAAGCTGGTGCAGGCCAAGCAGGCGGCGGACCTGCATACGCCCTCGTTCAGCCAGCGCATCGTCTACGAGGCGGTGCAGGACGGCTTCCTGGATGCGCACATTCCCGGCATCCGCAGCCTGTACGCGAGCCGTTGCGAGCAGATGCTGACGGCGCTGGGGAAGTACTTCCCGTCTCAGGTGCGCTGGAACCGCCCGGCCGGCGGCATGTTCATCTGGGTCGAACTGCCGGCGGGCATGGACGGCGGCGCGCTGCTGGCCAAGGCGATCGAACGCAACGTCGCCTTCGTGCCGGGCGCGCCGTTCTATGCGGTCGAGCCGCAACGCAACACCTTGCGCCTGTCGTTCGTGACCGTGCCGGAAGAGCGGATCGATGCCGGCGTGCGCATCCTCGGCGAACTGCTGCAGGCCGAGGTCGCCGCGCATCGCGGCGCTGCGGCCTGATGCGGCATCCCGGCGCACGCGCATGACCGCAGCTGCGGCCCTGGACCTGGGTGTGGAGGCGGTGCTGGTCGGCCGTGCGCAGGACTTCACCCGGCCCGGCAGCCGCAGCGCCATCGCCAAGCAGCCGTTGCCGGGACGGCTGCAGATCGGTGTGGAAGGCCTGGAACTGGACGAACAGGGCGACCGCCGCGTGCACGGCGGCCCGGACAAGGCGCTGCACCATTATCCGCGCGACCACTACACGGCCTGGCGCCAGGAACTGGGCGGGCACGCCCTGCTGGACGCGCCCGGCGCGTTCGGCGAGAACCTCAGCACGCACGGCGCCACCGAAGCCGACCTGTGCCTGGGCGACCGGCTGCGGCTGGGCACGGCGCTGGTCGAGGTCTCGCAGTCGCGGCAGCCGTGCTGGAAGCTGTCGGACCGCTTCGGCGTGCCCACGCTGGCGCGGCGCGTGCAGGAAAGCGGCCGCACCGGCTGGTACTACCGCGTGCTGCAGCCGGGCGAGGTCGCCGCCGGCGACCGCCTGACCCTGCTGGAGCGGCCATATCCGGCCTGGTCGCTGGCCCGGTTGATCCAACTGCTGTATCGGCGCGAGGTGGATCCGGCGCAACTGGAACAGGTGCTGGCCCTGCCGCTGGTGCCGAACTGGCGCCTGCTGTTCGAACGGCGCCTGGCCCAGCGCGAGGTCGAATGCTGGAACAAGCGCCTGCTGGGACAACCGGCGGCCGAGTAGGGCGCGCCCCTCCTGCAGCGCAGGTAGCCAACTGGTCGAGTCCTTGTGGGAGCGACTTCAGTCGCGACGAACGCAGCGATGGGCCTACCGGCTTCGGATGGCCGTCGGGACTGAAGTCCCTCCAACAGTGCACCCAGCGAGCCGGCCGCAAGCCCCTGTAGGAGCGGCTTCAGCCGCGACGAACGAAGCGGCAGACCTGCCGGTTGCGAGTGGAGTCGGGCTGAAGCCCTCTTACAGTGGACCGACCTGCAGTGGACCGGCACGCTGGCCGCAGTCCCTGTGGGAGCGACTTCAGTCGCGACGAGCGCAGCAGTGGCCGCCCAGCTTTCCATGCGATCAACGCTCAAGCGGTTTCCGCCGCCGATCAAGGCCACAGCGCAACACCCCTGTCGCCCATCGCGACAAACCGCTAGCCTTGTGCCGATGACGACTTCCCCCGTGCGTGTGTTGATTCATGGTGCGTCCGGCCGCATGGGCCAGGCGCTGTTGCGGCTGGCTGCGCAGGAGCCTGCGTTGCAGGTGGCGGCGGCGGTGATCCGGCGGGCGCCGGCGCAGCGGGTGGTCGACGGGGTGCCGTACTTCGCCGCGGCCGAACTGAACGCAGCGCCGGCGTTCGACGTGGCGATCGATTTCAGCCTGCCGCAGGGCTTCGACCCGGTGCTGGCGCTGTGCGTGGCGCGCGGTGCGGCGCTGGTGTCCGGCACCACCGGGCTGGACGACACGCAGCGCCAGGCATTGACCGACGCGGCGGCGCGCATCCCGCTGATCTGGGCGTCGAACTTCAGTCTCGGTGTGGCGGTGCTGAACGATCTGGTGGAACGCGCCGCCGCGGCGCTGCCGGGCTGGGACTGCGACATCGTCGAATCGCACCACGTGCACAAGCAGGACGCGCCGTCCGGCACCGCGCTGACCCTGGGCGAGGCGGCCGCGCACGGCGGCGCGCAGCCGCGCTACGCCAGCCTGCGCGCCGGCGACATCGTCGGCGAGCACCTGGTGCAGTTCGCCGGGCTCGGCGAGCGGGTGGAGCTGGTGCACCGCGCCAGCAATCGCGACATCTTCGCCCGCGGCGCGCTGCATGCCGCCGCGCGCCTGCCGGGCCGCGCGCCCGGGGCCTACCGGCTGCGCGATCTGCTCGGCTGAACGGCGCTTTCACATAAACGTCTGGCGCGGACAGGTCCGCGCCGGTACAATTCTCGCTCGCCTGTTACCCATCGCCACGGACCCGGAGAAGCGCCGAGTTCGCGGTTTCTTGCAGCCGCAAGTTGGTGGGGCAGGGTTCCTCTCTCCCCAAGGCGAACCCCGTGACTCAACCCGCAATCCTTGTCCTTGAAGACGGCACCGTGTTCGAGGGCGAATCCGTAGGCGCCACTGGCCTGTCCGTCGGCGAAGTGGTGTTCAACACCGCGATGACCGGCTATCAGGAGATCGTGACCGATCCGTCCTACGCCCGCCAGCTGGTCACCCTGACCTATCCGCACATCGGCAACACCGGTTGCACCGACCAGGACGACGAGGCCACCCAGGTCTGGTCGGCCGGCCTGATCGTGCGCGACGTGCCGCGCCGCCCCAGCAGCTGGCGCAGCCAGGTGTCGCTGCCGGACTGGCTGATCCAGCGCGGCGTGGTCGCCATCGCCGGCATCGATACCCGCAAACTGACCCGCATCCTGCGCGAGAAGGGATCGCAGAATGGCGCGGTGATGGCCGGCGAAGTGAACGTGGACACGGCGCTGGAAGCGGCGCGCAAGTTCCCGGGCCTGAAGGGCATGGACCTGGCCAAGGTGGTGTCCACCGACAAGGCCTACCCGTGGCGCGACGGCCAGCTCGACCTGGACAGCAACGCGTTCGCCCAGGCGGCACCGAAGTACAAGGTCGTCGCCTACGACTACGGGGTGAAGCTCAACATCCTGCGCATGCTCGCCGAGCGCGGCTGCGAGGTCACCGTGGTGCCGGCGCAGACGCCCGCCGCCGAGGTGCTGGCGATGAACCCGGACGGCGTGTTCCTGTCCAACGGCCCCGGCGATCCGGCGCCGTGCGACTACGCGATCGCCGCGATCAAGCAGTTCGTGGACAGGAAGATCCCGACCTTCGGCATCTGCCTGGGCCACCAGCTGCTGGCGCTGGCCGCCGGCGCGCAGACGCTGAAGATGGGCCACGGCCACCACGGCGCCAACCATCCGGTGCAGGACCTGGACAGCGGCCGGGTGATGATCACCTCGCAGAACCACGGTTTCGCGGTCGACGAAGCGTCGCTGCCGGCCAATGTGCGGGTGACCCACCGCTCGCTGTTCGACGGCACCAACCAGGGCATCGAACTGACCGACGCCCCGGCCTTCAGCTTCCAGGGCCACCCGGAAGCCTCGCCGGGCCCGCGCGACGTGGCGCCGTTGTTCGATCGCTTCACTGCGTTGATGCGGGACCGGGGACCGGGGACCGGGGACCGGGAGGCGAGGGCTTGAGCCCTTCGCATTTCAGAGAACTCGACGTATGGCGACTGTCCATCGAGCTTGCCAAGGCGGTCTACATATTGACCGCGGATTTCCCGAAAGAAGAGCGTTATGGACTCACTTCGCAGCTGCAACGCGCTGCCGTCTCGGTGCCATCCAACATCGCCGAGGGCAATGCGCGCGCATCGACGCGTGACTACGCCCGCTTCGTCTCGATGGCACGCGGTTCGATCGCAGAGCTACAGACGCAGCTGACGTTGGCCGCCGAACTCTCGCTGGCCGATGCGCAGGCGGTGGATATCGTCATGGATATCGCCGAGCGGGTCGGCAAAATGCTGCACAAATTGCACTATTCACTTAATCAACGGCTGGAAACCGGGTCCCTGGTCCCCGGTCCCCGGTCCCGGAGCTGACATGCCCAAGCGCACCGATCTAAAAACCATCCTCATCATCGGCGCCGGCCCGATCGTCATCGGCCAGGCCTGCGAGTTCGACTACTCCGGCGCGCAGGCGTGCAAGGCGCTGCGCGACGAGGGCTACCGCGTGGTGCTGGTCAACAGCAACCCGGCCACGATCATGACCGACCCGAACATGGCCGACGCCGTGTACATCGAGCCGATCAACTGGCAGACGGTCGAGAAGATCATCGCCAAGGAAAAGCCCGACGCGCTGCTGCCGACCATGGGCGGGCAGACCGCGCTGAACTGCGCGCTGGACCTGGCCGACCACGGCGTGCTGGAAAAGTACGGCGTGGAGCTGATCGGCGCCAAGCGCGAGGCGATCATGATGGCCGAGGACCGCGAGCTGTTCCGCGTGGCGATGGGCGAGATCGGCCTGGAGTGCCCGAAGGCGGCGGTCGCGCACACCCTCGAGGAAGCGCTGGAGATCCAGACCCGGGTCGGCTATCCGACCATCATCCGCCCCAGCTTCACCCTCGGCGGCAGCGGCGGCGGCATCGCCTACAACCGCGAGGAGCTGATCGAGATCGTCGGCCGCGGCCTGGAACTGTCGCCGACCAGCGAAGTGCTGGTCGAGGAGTCGGTGCTGGGCTGGAAGGAATTCGAGATGGAAGTGGTCCGCGATACCGCGGACAACTGCATCATCGTCTGCTCGATCGAGAACCTGGACCCGATGGGCGTGCACACCGGCGACTCGATCACCGTGGCGCCGGCGCAGACCCTGACCGACAAGGAATACCAGCGCCTGCGCGATGCCTCGATCGCGGTGCTGCGCAAGATCGGCGTGGACACCGGCGGCTCCAACGTGCAGTTCGGCATCAACGCGCAGACCGGCCGCGTGGTCGTCATCGAGATGAACCCGCGCGTGTCGCGGTCCTCGGCGCTGGCCTCCAAGGCCACCGGCTTCCCGATCGCCAAGGTCGCGGCCAAGCTGGCGGTCGGCTACACCCTGGACGAACTGAAGAACGAGATCACCGGCGGCCTGACCCCGGCCTCGTTCGAGCCGTCGATCGACTACGTGGTGACCAAGATCCCGCGCTTCGCGTTCGAGAAGTTCCCGCAGGCCGATGCGCGCCTGACCACGCAGATGAAGTCGGTGGGCGAGGTGATGGCGATGGGCCGCACCTTCTCCGAATCGCTGCAGAAGGCGCTGCGCGGCCTGGAAACCGGCAAGATCGGGCTTGACCCGACCGGCCTAGACCTGGGCAGCGAGGACGACATGGCCGCGCTCAAGCGCGAGCTGAAGGCGCCGGGTCCGGAGCGCCTGTTCTACGTCGCCGACGCGTTCCGCGCCGGCATGAGCGTGGAGCAGGTGCATGCGCTGTCGTTCATCGATCCGTGGTTCCTGGACCAGATCGAGGACCTGATCGCGCAGGAGAAGCAGCTGGCCGCCGACGGCCTGGGCTCGCTGGACGCCGCGCGGCTGCGCAAGCTCAAGCGCGCCGGCTTCTCCGATGCGCGCCTGGCCGAGCTGTGCGGTACCAACGAGGCCGCGCTGCGCGCGCTGCGTCGCGCGCACAAGGTGCGCCCGGTGTACAAGCGGGTGGACTCGTGCGCGGCCGAATTCGCCACCGACACCGCCTACCTGTACTCGACCTACGAGGACGAGTGCGAGGCCAAGCCGAGCAATCGCGACAAGATCATGATCCTCGGCGGCGGCCCCAACCGCATCGGCCAGGGCATCGAGTTCGACTACTGCTGCGTGCACGCGGCGCTGGCGCTGCGCGAGGATGGCTATGAAACCATCATGGTCAACTGCAACCCGGAGACCGTGTCCACCGACTACGACACCTCCGATCGCCTGTACTTCGAGCCGCTGACCCTGGAAGACGTGCTGGAGATCGTCGAGCTGGAGCAGCCAAAGGGCGTGATCGTGCAGTACGGCGGGCAGACCCCGCTGAAGCTGGCGCGCGCGCTGGAGGCCAACGGCGTGCCGGTGATCGGCACCAGCCCGGACTCGATCGACCTGGCCGAGGACCGCGAGCGCTTCCAGCAACTGGTCGACAAGCTGGGCCTGAAGCAGCCGCCGAACCGCATCGCGCGCAACGCCGAAGAGGCGCTGGTGCTGGCGCGCGAGATCGGCTATCCGCTGGTGGTGCGCCCGAGCTACGTGCTCGGCGGCCGCGCGATGGAGATCGTCTACGGCGAATCGGACCTGGCGCGCTACGTGCGCGACGCGGTCAAGGTCTCCAACGATTCGCCGGTGCTGCTCGACCGCTTCCTCGACAACGCGGTGGAAGTGGACGTGGACATCATCGCCGACAAGGACGGCCACGTGCTGATCGGCGGGGTGATGGAACACATCGAGGAAGCCGGCGTGCATTCGGGCGATTCCTCGTGCTCGCTGCCGCCGTACTCGCTGTCGGCCAAGACCCAGGCCGAACTGCGCCGCCAGGTGGTGATGCTGGCCAAGGGCCTGAACGTGGTCGGGCTGATGAACACCCAGTTCGCGGTGCAGGTGGACGAGGCCGGCGACGACATCGTGTTTCTGCTGGAAGTGAACCCGCGTGCCTCGCGCACGGTGCCGTTCGTGTCCAAGGCCACCGGCATGGCGCTGGCCAAGATCGCCGCGCGCTGCATGGCCGGCAAGACCCTGGCCGAGCAGGGCGCGCTGAAGGAGATCGTGCCCGACTACTATTCGGTGAAGGAGGCGATCTTCCCGTTCGCCAAGTTCCAGGGCGTGGACCCGATCCTCGGCCCGGAGATGCGCTCCACCGGCGAGGTGATGGGCGTGGGCCGCAGCTTCGGCGCCGCGTTCGCGCGCGCGCAGGAAGCCGGCGGGATCAAGGCGCCGCCGCTGGGCAAGGCGTTCCTGTCGGTGCGCGACCCGGACAAGCAGCGCGTGCTGCCGGTGGCGCAGGCGCTGGTCGAGCGCGGCTACACCCTGGTCGCGACCAGCGGCACCTGCGCGTGGCTGCGCCAGCACGGCCTGCAGTGCGACCAGATCAACAAGGTCGCCGAGGGCCGCCCGCACATCGTCGACCTGATCAAGAACGGCGAAATCGTGTATATCGTCAACACCACCGAGGGCCGTGCGGCGATCTCCGATTCGTTCTCGATCCGGCGCGAAGCCCTGCAGCAGCGCGTCACCTATTCGACCACCGTCGCCGGCGCCCGCGCGCTGGTGCATTCATTGGAATTCCGCGGCACCGGCCCGGTCTGGGCGCTGCAGGAACTGCACAAGGAGCTGGAAGCGTGAGAGCCCCGATCACCATGCAAGGCGCGCTGCGTTTGCGCGAGGAACTGGACCAGTTGAAGTCGGTCAAGCGGCCGCAGGTCATCGCCGCGATCGCCGAGGCGCGCGCGCACGGCGACCTGAAGGAAAACGCCG
The DNA here is from genome assembly GCF_031455575.1 of Xanthomonas sp. 1678. NCBI lineage: Bacteria > Pseudomonadati > Pseudomonadota > Gammaproteobacteria > Lysobacterales > Lysobacteraceae > Xanthomonas > Xanthomonas sp. 1678. The sequence continues at coordinate 401,801 of NZ_JAVDSZ010000003.1, forward strand.
AGTACCACGCCGCGCGCGAGCAGCAGAGCTTCATCGAAGGCCGCATCAAGCAGCTGGAGAGCGAGCTGTCGCACGCCGAGATCATCGACGTCAGCAAGCTGGCGGTCGGCAGCAAGGTGGTGTTCGGCGCGACCGTGACCCTGGCCGACGTGGAGAACGACGAAGAGAAGCGCTACCAGCTGGTGGGCGACCTGGAAGCGGACATCAAGCTGGGGCTGATCGCGATCTCCTCGCCGCTGGCGCGCGCGCTGATCGGCAAGCTGGAAGGCGACAGCGTCAGCATCGACGCCCCGGCCGGCCGCCGCGAGTACGAGATCGTCAGCGTCGAATACGTCGGCTGACGCCGTGGCCGTCGCCACCTTGCTGTTGCCGGAGCGGGCGCGCCTGGCCGGATCGGGCCTGACCGGCGAGGTGGCACGCGCGTTCGGCCGCGCCCAGCGCGAGCGCCTGGAGGCTGGTTCGGAGGCGCAGTTGCGCCGCCATTTCGTGCTGCCGCCCGGGCAATGGCCGGTGGCCGCGCTGACCCGGCAGCTGGATGCCGGCGACGCCGGCGACGCGGTGTGGCTGCGCGCCGATCCTGCCTACGTGGTGCCGGACATGCAGGGCGCGCGGTTGATGGCGCATGGCGACATGCTCGCGATCGATGCAATCGACCTGGCCGCGCTGCTGCCGGCGCTGCAGGAGACGTTCGCCGAGGCCGGCCTGGCGCTGGACGCTGCCGACCCCACTCGCTGGTATCTGCGGCTGGAGCCGGGCAGCGCGCTGCCCGATTTCGCCGCGCCGGCGCAGGTGCTCGGCGCCGATCTGTTCGACCATCTGCCGCAGGGCGAGGGTGCGCGCCGCTGGCGTGCGTTGCTGACCGAAGCGCAGATCGTGCTGCACCAGCATCCGTGGAACCGCGAACGCGCTGCGCGCGGCCAGCCGGCGATCAACTCGCTGTGGTTCTGGGGCGGCGGCGCGTTGCCGGCCTCGGTGAGCACCGCGCACGCGCAGGTGCGCAGCCGCGAACCGCTGCTGCGCGCGCTGGCCCAGGCCGCCGGGATCGACGCCGAGCAAACGCCGCGCGTCGATGCGCTGGTCGACCTGCGCCAGCTGCGCGCGCCCGAGCAGTTCGTCGGCGAGGTGATGCAGCCGCTGCTCGAAGCGCTGCGCCTGGGCGAACTGCAGCAACTGCTGCTGGATTTCGAGGACGGGGTGCGTTTCCGGATCGAGCGCGAGCAGCGTTGGCGCTTCTGGCGGCGTCCGCTGGCACGCCTGGACGCATGAGCCCGCTGCTGCGCATCACCCGGCGGCCGGCCGCCGAGGGCGGGCCATGGACGGAGGCCGTGCTGCCGCTGCTGCGCCGCATCTACACCGCGCGCGGCGCGCACGACGCCGCGCTGGCGCAACCGAAACTGGCGCAGTTGCTGCCGCCGGACGCGCTGAGCGGCATCGGCGCGGCGGTGGCGCTGCTGGCCGACGCGATCGCTGCGGGCAAGCGCATCCTGGTGGTCGGCGACTTCGATTGCGACGGCGCCACCGCCTGCGCGGTGGCGGTGCGCGGGCTGCGCCTGCTCGGCGCCGCGCAGGTGCTGCATGCGGTGCCGAACCGCATGGTGCACGGCTACGGCCTGTCGCCGGCGCTGGTCGCCGAACTGGCGCCGCTGCAGCCCGACCTGCTGGTCACCGTCGACCACGGCATCGCCTGCCATGCCGGCGTCGCCGCGGCCAAGGCGCTGGGCTGGCAGGTGCTGGTCACCGATCACCACCTGCCGGGCAGCGTGTTGCCGCCGGCCGACGCGATCGTCGATCCGAACCTGGCCGGCGACGCGTTCCCGAGCAAGATGCTGGCCGGCGTCGGGGTGATCTTCTACGTGCTGCTGGCCTTGCGCCGGCACCTGCGCGAGCGCGGCGCGTTCGCGGCACAGGTGCCGGACCTGACCGTGCTGCTGGACCTGGTCGCGGTCGGCACCGTCGCCGATCTGGTGCCGTTGGACGCCAACAACCGCGCGCTGGTCTCGGCCGGGCTGCGCCGCCTGCAGCGCGGCGACGGCTGCGTCGGCCTGCGCGCCTTGATCGAGGCCAGCGGCCGCGATCCGGCACGGCTCAGCGCCAGCGACATCGGCTTCGCGCTGGCGCCACGGCTCAACGCCGCTGGCCGGCTCGAGGACATGGCGCTGGGCATCGAACTGCTGCTGTGCGACGACCCGCGGCAGGCGCGCGAGATCGCCGCCACGCTGGAACAGATCAACGGCGAGCGCCGCGCCGTGCAGCAGCAGATGACCGACGAGGCCGAGGCCACCGTGGCGCAGGCCTTGCTGGCGGCGCCGGACGCGCCGCCGGTGGCGGTGTGCCTGTTCGATGCGCAATGGCATCCGGGCGTGATCGGCCTGGTCGCGTCGAAGCTGAAGGACCGGCTGCACCGCCCGGTGATCGCCTTCGCCCCGGCCGAGCCGGGCAGCGACCAGTTGCGCGGCTCGGCGCGCTCGATTCCCGGCTTCCATATCCGCGACGCGATGGCGGCGGTGGAGGCGCGCCGGCCAGGCTTGATGGAAAAATTCGGCGGCCATGCGATGGCCGCGGGGCTGAGCCTGCGCCAGGACGCGCTGGCCGAGTTCGAACAACTGTTCCGCGACCATGCGCTGGCCAGCCTGGACGCGACGCTGCTGCAGGCCGAGCTGCTCAGCGACGGCGCGCTGGATCCGCACGAGCTGGACCATCGCCATGCCGAGGCCTTGCGCCTGGCCGGGCCGTGGGGGCAGGGCTTCCCCGAGCCGCTGTTCGACGGCGAGTTCGAGGTCGTGCAGTGGCGCGTGCTGAAGGAGCGCCACCTCAAGTTCAGCCTGCGCTGCGCCGGCCGCAACGAGCCGCTGAACGCGATCCACTTCAACGGCTGGCGCGGCGACGAACCCGGCCGCCGCGTGCACATCGCCTACCGTTTGGTCGCCGACGACTATCGCGGCGGCGAAGCGGTGCAGCTGGTGGTGGAGCACTGCCGGAGCCTGACGGGCTGATCCAGCGTCCTTAGCCCCTCTCCCTCCGGGAGAGGGGTTGAGGGGAGAGGGTACGGCGCGAAGCGACTCGCTGTGTTTGGGGCGCACGAGGCTGCGCCCGTACCCTCATCCGCCCCTGCGGGGCACCTTCTCCCGATGGGAGAAGGAACAGCCTAGGTGCATAGCCCCTCTCCCCACGGGAGAGGGGTTGGGGTGAGGGTACGGCGCGAAAGCGACTCGCTGAGTTGGGTGCACGAGGCTGCGCCCGTACCCTCATCCGGCCCTGCGGGCCACCTTCTCCCGTTGGGAGAAGGGAATAGCCGAGCGCGCATAGCCCCTCTCCCACCGGGAGAGGGGTTGGGGTGAGGGTACGGCGCGAAGCGACTCGCTGTGTTTGGGTGCACGAGGCTGCGCCCGTACCCTCATCCGCCCCTTCGGGGCGCCTTCCCCCGAAAGGGGGGCCATGGTCCCGATGGGAGAAGGGAACGGCCGCTAGCCGCTCTCCCCTCAAAGACGGCTGGGTAAAGATAGGATCAGCCGCATCGATGCAAGACTAAGCGACCCAAGCACACCGCACGAAGATTCTGGCTAACCCCACCGCGCCGCACCGGACGTTCAAGCTATACCGTCCCATCAAGGAGTGATCCATGCCGTACGTCGCGCGCAAAGGCCTGTGCTTGCTGTTGTTCTCGGTGTTGTCGACCATCGCCGCACCGGCCTGGGCGCAAACCGCGCCAACGCAGCACCTCCTCGCCCCGCTACTGAAGACCGACCGAGGCGAGCGCCCGGTCGAACTGCGCTCGGCGACGGTCAGCGCGCATGCCGCGGCCGGCCTGGCCGAGACCACGGTGGAACTGGTGTTCTTCAATCCCAACGCGCGCGTGCTGGAAGGGCAACTGGCGTTCCCGCTGCGCGACGGGCAGCAGATCAGCGGTTTCGCGCTGGACATCGACGGACAGATGCGCGATGCGGTACCGGTGCCCAAGGCGCGCGGACGCCAGGTGTTCGAGGCGATCGAACGGCGCGGCGTGGACCCCGGCCTGGTCGAGCAGACCGCCGGCAATCAGTTCCAGTTGCGGCTGTATCCGATCCCCGCGCACGGCAGCCGCCGCGTGCGCCTGGTCTATCGCGAATCGCTGGCGCGCACTGCGGCGGGCTGGCAGTGGCGCCTGCCGCTGGGCTATGCGGCCAGCGCGCAGTCGCTGCGCCTGCAGCTGAGCACTCAGGCGGCAGCCGTCGATGCCACGGCGCTGCCGGCCGGCCTGCGCCTGCTGCCGACGCCCGGCGGCTATGCGGCGGCGTGGTCCGGGACGCCAACGCAGCTGCCGAAGGAGCTGGTGCTGTCGTTGCGCGCGACCAGCGATCCGCGCGTCGCGGTCGGCAGCCATGACGGCCAGCGCTATTTCCAGGCGCTGGTGCCGATCGCCGATCTGCGTGCCGCGCGTCCGCTGCCGCAGCGCATCGGCTTGCTGTGGGATGCGTCCGGTTCGGCGCGGCAGCGCGACATTCCCGCGGAGCTGGCCTTGCTGCAGCGCTATTTCGCCGCGGTCGGCAACGCGCAGGTGGATCTGCTCGTGCTGCGCGACCGTGCCGAGGCGCCACGCCGCTTCCAGGTTCGCGACGGCGACTGGAGCGCGTTGCGGGCGACGCTGCAGGGCCTGCAGCCCGACGGCGCCAGCGCGTTGGGCGATTGGCGGCCGGCGGCGGAGGTGCAGGAGTATCTGTTGTTCAGCGATGGCCTGGGCAACTACGGTGCGCAGGCCTTGCCGGCGCTGGCGCCGGGCCAGCGCCTGTACGCGGTCGAGTCGGCCGGCGCCCATGCCGATGCCGCGCGCCTGGCAGCGTCGGCGGAAGCGCGCGGCGGCCGCTTGATCGCGTTGAACGGCATGCAAGGCGTGCGGCAGGCCAGCGAGCGGCTGCTGCAGCGCGGCGGCGAACTGGTCGCGCTGCAGGGCGAGGGCGTCGCCGACCTGGTCGCCGACTCCCGCCATGCCGACGACGGCTACCTGCGGATCGCCGGTCGCCTGCTTGCCGACACTGCGACGCTGCAACTGGAGATCGCCACCGCCTCCAGCACGCGCCGACTGCGTCTGCCGTTGCGCGGCGCCAGCGAAGTACCGGGCGATCTGGTGCCGGGCGCCTGGGCGCGGGCCATGCTGCGCAGCCTGGCCGCCGATCCGCTCGGCGACGCCGCGCGCCGCCAGCAACTGGCCAGCCGCTTCGGCCTGGTCAGCGCCGACACCTCGCTGCTGGTGCTGGAGAACGTCGACGACTACGTGCGCTATGCGATCGCGCCGCCGCCGGCGCTGCGCGAGGCGGTCGCACGCGCGCAGGCGCAGCGCCAGCAGGAACAGGGCGAACAGCGCAAACAGCGAATCGATCACGTCGCCGAGGAGTTCGCGCAGCGCATCGCCTGGTGGCAGCGCACGTTCCCGAAGAACGCACCGCCGCAGGCCAAGCCGCAAGGCGAGCAGGGCGATGCCCGCCTGCAGCGACGGGACGGCGTTTCGCGGCCGGCGCCGGCGATGGCCATGGCGCCGCCGCCGGCACCCGCCGCGCCGATGCAGGTGGCAGAGTCGGCGGCGCTGGAGGCGGTTGCCGTCAGCGGCGCGGTCGCGGCATCGGATGGCGACGCGACGGACGCCTATGCGCGTGTCGGCGCGTCCGCGCCCACCACGATCTCGCTGGCCTTGCAGCCCTGGCAGCCGGACTCGCCGTACGCCCGGCGCCTGCGCGCCGCGGCGCCGGATGCGGTCTATCCGCTGTACCTGAGCGAGCGCGCGGCGCATGCCGACAGCGTGGCGTTCTATCTGGACGTGGCCGACGTGCTGTTCGAACGCGGCCAGCGCGACCTGGCGCTGCGCGTGCTGTCCAACCTGGCCGAGCTGCAACTGGAGAACCGCCACGTGCTGCGCGTGCTCGGCTACCGATTGCTGCAGGCGGGCAGGGCGGACCTGGCGGTGCCGGTGTTCGAGCAGGTGCTGCGGCTGGGCGAGGAGGAGCCACAGAGCTTCCGCGACCTGGGCCTGGCCCAGGCCGCGGCGGGCGACGAGCAGGCCGCGATCGAGCAGCTGTACCAGGTGGTCGCGCGCGATTGGGATCCGCGCTTCGACGGCGTGGCGCTGATCGCCTTGAACGAGTTGAACGCGATCGTGGCGCGGGCGCCGCGCCCGCTGCAGACCGGTTTCGTCGACCCGCGCCTGCTGCGCAACCTGCCGCTGGACCTGCGCGTGGTGCTGAACTGGGACAGCGACAACAGCGATATGGACCTGTGGGTGACCGATCCCAACGGCGAGCGTTGCTACTACGCGCACCGTTCGACCTACCAGGGCGGACAGCTGTCGCAGGACTTCACCGGCGGCTACGGGCCGGAAGAGTTCTCGCTGCGCCGGGCCAAGCCGGGCAAGTACAAGGTGGAAGCGAACTTCTTCGGCGACCGCCAGCCGCTGGTGACCGGCGCCACCACCTTGCACCTGCAGCTGAGCACCGGCTGGGGCGGCGCCACGCAGCGCGACCAGCAGGTGACGCTGCGGCTGAAGGACCAGAAGGACACGATCCTGGTCGGCGAGTTCGAGGTGCGCTGACAGCGCCGCCGCGCCGGCCATCGCCCGATGGCCGGCGCGTTAAAATGCGGCATGTCCGAATCGCCAAGCCCCAGCGTCTACTCCCGTTTCCTGCCGTGGCGCCGCAGCTTCGAGATCGGCTTCTGGGTCGCGCTGACCCTGGTCAACGGCATCGCCAACAGCATCACCGTGCTGATCGACATCCGTCGCGCCGGGCTGCACTTCGCCGCGTGGGAGCCGGCGTTGTGGGAATGGTCCAGCGGCCTGGTGTTCCTGCTGATCGTGCCGCTGCTGGTGCTGCTGACCCGGCGCTACCCGCTGCACTGGGACAACTGGCGGCGCCGGCTGCCGGCGTACCTGCTGGGCAGCGTTGCGCTGTCGGTGCTGCACGTGCTGGGGATGGTCGCGATCCGCAGCGTGGTCTATCGCCTGCAGGGCCTGCACTACGACTTCGGTCCCTGGCCGCAGGGGCTGGCCTACGAATACCTGAAGGACGTGCGCAGCCTGGCCTCGATGCTGCTGTGCGTGGAGATGTACCGCTTCCTGCTGCGCCGCTGGCAGGGCGAGGCGGCCTTGCTCGGCGCGCCAGACGAAGGCCCGCCGGTGGAGTCGCTGGAGCGTCCCGAGCGCTTCCTGGTGCGCAAGCTCGGCCGCGATTTCCTGGTCGCCGCCGCCGACATCGAGTGGCTGCAGGCCTCGGGCAACTACGTCAACCTGCGCGTGCGCGGCCACGACTACCCGCTGCGCAGCACCATGGCCGCGATCGAGGCCAGGCTCGACCCGGCGCGGTTCGTGCGCATCCACCGCAGCTACATGGTCAACCTGGCGTGCGTGGTCTCGATCGAGCCGCTGGATGCGGGCGAGGCGCGCGTGCACCTGCGCGACGGCAGCCATGTCCCGTGCAGCCGCCGCTACCGCGCCGCCCTGCGCGCGGCGGCCGGGGAGGGCGAGGCCGCGCTCGCTGAGTGATCGGCACGGCGCTCGGGCTGGGCGGGCCGCCGGCGCACGCTGTGGCGTGGCGGCCGGAATTGCTAGAATCGCGCTCTTGTCTGCCGTTTGTCGGAATGCCGCCATGATCGAACTCAATCCCATCCGCCACCGCATCGCCGATCTGTCCGATCGGGTGCTGTCGCTCCGGGGGTTTCTTTGACTACGACGTCAAGAAGGAACGCCTAGAGGAAGTCACCCGGGAACTGGAAAATCCCGATGTCTGGAACGACCCCGAGCGCGCCCAGGGCCTGGGCCGCGAGCGCTCCAATCTGGAGAAGACCGTCGGCGGCATCGCCAGCGTGCTCGACGGGCTGAACGAGGCGCTGGAGTTCCTTGAACTGGCCGAGAGCGAGGACGACGAGGACACCGCGCTGGCGGTGGTCGCCGATGTCGAGCGCTTCCAGGCGCACGTGGAGAAGCTGGAATTCCAGCGCATGTTCTCCGGGCAGATGGACGCCAGCAACGCCTTCGTCGACATCCAGGCCGGCGCCGGCGGTACCGAGGCGCAGGACTGGGCCGAGATCCTGCTGCGCATGTACCTGCGCTGGTGCGAATCGCGCGGTTGGAAGACCGAGCTGATGGAAGTGTCCGGCGGCGAAGTGGCCGGCATCAAGTCGGCCACGCTGCGCGTGGAAGGCGATTTCGCCTACGGCTGGCTGAAGACCGAGACCGGCGTACACCGGCTGGTGCGCAAGTCGCCGTTCGATTCGGACAACCGCCGCCACACCAGCTTCACCTCGGTGTTCGTGTCGCCGGAAGTGGACGACAACATCGACATCGACATCAACCCGGCCGACCTGCGCACCGACGTCTACCGCTCCTCCGGTGCCGGCGGCCAGCACGTCAACAAGACCGAGTCGGCGGTGCGCATCACCCACATCCCGACCAACATCGTCGTGGCCTGCCAGACCGGGCGCAGCCAGCACCAGAACCGCGACAACGCGATGAAGATGCTCGCCGCCAAGCTGTACGAGCTGGAGATCCAGAAGCGCAACGCCGAGCGCGATGCGGTCGAGGCGACCAAGTCGGACATCGGCTGGGGCAGCCAGATCCGCAACTACGTGCTCGACCAGAGCCGGATCAAGGACCTGCGCACCGGCATCGAACGCACCGACACGCAGAAGGTGCTGGACGGCGACCTGGACGAATTCGTCGAGGCCAGCCTCAAGTCCGGCCTGGAAGTCGGCGCCAAACGCAGCGACGCCTGAACCGTCGGCCTCCGCCCGCCGTGGCGGAGGCCGGCCACGCGGCGCGGCACCCGCATCTGCTGCATCCTCTCCCTTCTTCCCCGCGTACCCATTCCCATGACCGAGCAGACCCCCGCGCCGTCCCTTCCCGCCGACGAGAACGGCCTCATCGCCGAACGCCGCGCCAAGCTGGGGGCGTTGCGCGCGCAGGGCGTGGCGTATCCGAACGATTTCCGCCGCCACGACTTCGCCGGCGACCTGCAGGCCGAGTTCGCTGACGCCGAGCGCTGGAGCGCCGAGGCGCTGGAGGCCGAAGGCCGCAGCCTGCGCCTGGCCGGGCGCCTGCTGGCCAAGCGAGTGATGGGCAAGGCCAGCTTCGTGCAACTGCAGGACGAGTCCGGACGCATCCAGCTGTTCCTGCAGGCCAACGCGCTGGGCGCGGCCTACGACGCGTTCAAGGGCTGGGACATCGGCGACATCATCGGCGTGGAGGGCGGGCTGACCCGCACCAAGACCGGCGAGCTGTCGGTCAAGGCGACCGCGCTGCGGCTGCTGACCAAGGCGCTGCGCCCGCTGCCGGACAAATGGCACGGCCTGTCCGACGTGGAGCAGCGCTACCGCCAGCGCTACGTCGACCTGATCGTGTCGCCGGAGGCGCGCGAAGTGTTCGTCAAGCGCTCCAAGATCATCCGCGCGATGCGCGCCTGGCTGGACGCGCGCCGCTTCCTGGAAGTGGAGACGCCGATGATGCATTACATTCCCGGCGGCGCCACCGCCAAGCCGTTCACCACCCACCACAATGCGCTGGACCTGGACCTGTACCTGCGCGTGGCGCCGGAGCTGTACCTGAAGCGGCTGGTGGTCGGCGGCCTGGAACGCGTCTACGAGATCAACCGCAACTTCCGCAACGAAGGCGTCAGTACCCGGCACAATCCAGAATTCACCATGATGGAGCTGTACGAGGCCTACGCCACGTACCACGAGGTGATGGACCTGACCGAGAACGTGATCCGCGACGTGGCCCAGGAGGTGCTCGGCACCACCCAGGTGCATTGGGACGGCGCCGACATCGACCTGGCGCCGGCATTCCGCCGCTGGCGCATGGACGAGGCGGTGCGCCACCACAATCCGCAGATCAGCGCCGCCGACTGCACCGACCGCGACGCCCTGCTGCGCCACTGCGAGCGGCTGAAGATCCGCACCAAGCCGTCCTACGGCTGGGGCAAGCTGCTGCTGGAGATCTTCGAGGCCACGGTCGAGCACACCCTGATCCAGCCGACCTTCATCACCGATCATCCGGTCGAGGTGTCGCCGCTGGCCCGTTCCAGCGACACCGAGCCGGGCTACACCGACCGCTTCGAGCTGTTCATCAACGGCAAGGAGATCGCCAACGGCTTCTCCGAGCTCAACGATCCGGAAGACCAGGCGGCCCGTTTCCAGGCCCAGGTGGCGGCGAAGGAGGGCGGCGACGACGAGGCCATGCACTTCGATGCCGACTACATCCGCGCCCTGGAAGTCGGCCTGCCGCCGACCGGCGGCCTGGGCATCGGCATCGACCGGCTGGTAATGTTGCTGACTGGCAGCAACTCGATCCGTGACGTGCTGCTGTTTCCGTACATGCGTCCGGAGGCTTAATCTAACCAGGGCGATGCGGCCCTGGCGCGGTTCTTGTATCGGGCGTCGGCAGGCAGGCGGTTGGCACGCCGGCTGAAGTGAGGCGAGCGGGTCGGCGTGGCCGGCACCGGAGCGTTTCCCGTTGTTGTCTCAGCAGCCCGGTACGCGTGGGCGGGAGGGTCGCAGATGCAAGGTGCCAGCATGAGCCTGTCCGGAGTATCCTCCAGCGGGGACCGCCCGGACTGGGCGGAGGGGACGGACAATCGCTTGAACATCGTCATCGTCGACGATCAGACGTCCGCGCGCACGATGCTGCGCCACGTGATCGAGGACGTCGCCCCGGAACTGACCGTGCGCGACTTCGGCGACTCGCAGGCCGCACTGGCCTGGTGCGAGGCCGGCAAGGTCGACCTGTTGCTGCTCGACTACCGCATGCCCGGCATGGACGGGCTGGAATTCGCGCGCCGGTTGCGGCGCCAGCCCAAGCATCGCGACATCCCGATCATCCTGATCACCGTGGTCGGCGACGAGCCGATCCGCCAGGCCGCGCTGGAAGCCGGGGTCATCGACTTCCTGGTCAAGCCGATCCGCCCGCGCGAACTGCGCGCGCGCTGCCACAACCTGCTGCAGCTGCGGCTGCAGAGCGAGAACATCAAGCAGCGCGCGATGTCGCTGGAGCAGCGCCTGCTGGCCAGCATGCGCGAAGTCGAGGAACGCGAGCGCGAAACCCTGTCGCGGCTGGCGCGGGCGATCGAGTACCGCGATGCCGGGACCAGCGCCTACCTGGAGCGGATGGCGCACGTGGCCGGCCTGATCGCCGAGCAGCTCGGCCTGTCCGAAGACGAGGTGCGGGTCATCGAGATGGCCGCGAGCCTGCACGACATGGGCAAGATCGCCATCCCCGATGCGGTGCTGCTCAAGCCCGGCAAGCTCAACGAGGAGGAGATGGCGGTGATGCGCATGCACCCGCGCATCGGCTACGAACTGCTCAGCGGCAGCCAGAACCGCTTCATCCAGGTCGGCGCGCTGATCGCGCTGCGCCACCATGAGCGGTACGATGGCAGCGGTTACCCCGACGGGCTGGTCGGCGAAGCGATCCCGCTGGAAGCGCGGATCGTCGCGGTCGCCGACGTCTTCGACGCGCTGATCTCGCCGCGTCCCTACAAGGAAGCATGGACCATGGACGCGACCCTCGCCTACCTCTACGCGCAACGCGGCCGCCTGTTCGACCCGCGCTGCGTCGACGCGCTGTTCCGCGGGCGCGAGCAGCTGCACATGATCTGCGAGAAATTCTCGACGGCGTCGGTCCGGCCGGGGTCGGCGTTGTGAAACGGCGGCTGCAGTGGATCCACGGCCGCCTGCGACAGCGCTCCGATACCGAACATGGTCAGACGCTGATCCGGGTCGGCATCTTCGTAGGCGTCATCGTCTGCATGATGGTCGCCGAAAAGCTCGGCTATCTCGCGCCCGACGTCTACCTGACCTCGGTGTTGATGAGTGGGGTCGGTGTCCTTGTCGGCTTGGCCCTGTTTGCGGCGATCCTGGCCAGGCCCGAGAAATCCAACGCGCGCCGCATCGTCGGCATGGTGACCGACTATGGGCTGATGACGGTAGCGATGATCCTCCAGGGAGAACCGCTGGCCTGGCTGTACGTCATCATCATGTGGGTCACGGTCGGCAACGGCCTGCGCTACGGAAACCGCTACCTGATCGGCGCCGTCGTCTCCGCCTGCATCAGCTTCGGTTGCGTGATCCTGCTCAATGGCTACTGGCGCGAGAACATGACGCTCAGCGTCGGTCTGTGGGCCGGCCTCATCGCCATTCCCATGTACCTGTCGGGTCTGTTGCGCCAGCTGACGCGCGCAACTGCCGAGGCGCGGCGCGCCAGCGAGGCCAAGAGCCGTTTCCTGGCCAATATGAGCCATGAATTCCGCACGCCATTGAATGGCTTGTCAGGCATGACCGAAGTGCTGGCTACCACCAAGCTCGATGCCGAACAGCGTGAGTGCGTTGGCACCATCCAGGCGTCGGCACGTAGTCTACTTTCCTTGGTGGAGGAGGTGCTGGATATTTCCGCCATCGAGGCGGGCAAGATCCGGACCGAGAAGCACGATTTCTCGCTACGGGAGACGTTGGCGCAGATCGGATTGATCCTGCAGCCGCAGGCGCGCGCCAAGACGCTCGGCTATCACCTTGAGGTCGCGGCCGATGTTCCCGACAACGTGCGCGGCGATGCGGGCCATCTGCGGCAGATCCTGCTGAACCTGGCGGGCAACGCGATCAAGTTTACCGATATCGGGCGCGTGGATATCCGGGTCCGGGTCCAGCGCAACGACGCCGGGGAGCCGTTCCGTCTGAGTTTCGACATCATCGACACCGGCATCGGCGTGCCGCCATCCATGCGCCCGCGCCTGTTCGAGGCCTTCGAGCAGGCCGATGTGGGTTTGTCCCGGCGTTACGAGGGCACGGGGCTGGGCACCACGATTGCAAAAGGCCTGGTGGAATCGATGGGAGGCAGCATCGGCTATCAGGAGAATCCGCCCCGGGGTAGCCACTTCTGGTTCGAGTTACCGTTCGAGGCTGCCCTCGCTTCGCCGCTTTCCACTCATGTCCCAGAGGAGAGCCCAGCCGAGGAGCGCGTCTCGCAGAGCGGCAATATCATCGCGTTCACCGACCCGTTCTTGCGGCATCGCGCACGTGTCCGCAGCATGCGCATCCTGGTCGCCGACGACCATGCCGCCAATCGCATGGTGCTGCAGCGGTTGCTGCAGAAGGCCGGGCATCGCGCGATCTGTCTAGAGGGTGCGGAAGCCGTGCTCGATGCGCTTGCCGAGACCGACTTCGACGCCGTTATCGTCGATCTGCACATGCCGGGAATGAGCGGCCTGGACATGCTCAAACAATTGCGGGTCATGCAGGCAGGCCGGCCGCGGACCCCGGTCGTGGTTCTCAGTGCGGACGTCACCCCGGAATCGATCCATCGCTGCGAACAAGCCGGAGCGCATACCTTCCTGGCCAAGCCGGTGGTGGCATCGAGGCTGCTGGATACGCTGACGGATATCGCCACCGACGGCAGATTGCGCTCCTCCGAGCCGCAGTCGCGCCCGAAGCTTGCCGTGGAGGGCGTGCTGGATTCGTCCGTACTGGACGAATTGGCGGGCCTTGGTATGGGCGAAGGGTTCGAGCGCGAATTCATTTCCCAATGCCTCAACGACGCCGACGGCTGCCTTGGCGGGATGCAGATAGCTGGCGAGTCCGAAAATTGGGACCGATTGAGGGAACATGCGCACGCGGTGAAAGGCGTGGCCAGCAACTTGGGGCTGGTAAAGATGGCCAGCCTGGGTGGCGACCTGATGAGGATGGCCGATTGGCAGATGCGGAGCGAATGGAAGCAATGCCTTGCCGCACTCAACGCCAGCCTCACCGAGGGGAAGGAGGTGCTGGACATGCGGGCGTTGCAGAGCAACAAGCAGGATGGCAACGAATTGCGGTGAGGAAAGCCCGGCGTTCGTGCCGGGCCGGCCCCCTCCGGTGTAGGGCTTCTATGCGAGCGCGGCGAGACTCTGCGCGCGCCGGGTCTGGGCGCGGACCACGCGATCCATCGTGCGTAGCGACTTGTCATCGAGCGCAAGTGCCGTGTCCACCCAGAGTTCGGTGATCGCCATCAGTTCCTGCAGTGGCACCTGTTGCGAGATCCGGCGCGCGGCATTCATCGCCAGATAGGACAGACTGCTACGTTTCTGGTTGCGAATCAGCTCCTCGACCGCGGCCTTTCCTTCGCCCTTTGGCACCAAGATGTCGACCACGCCGAGCGCGTGCATCTGTTCGCTGCTGTAGACCGTTCCTTCCAGAATGATCCTCTCCGCCAGTTGCGGCGGGACGCGCTTGCATAGGAACGAATATGCGCCCATGCCCGGGAACAGGCCGAACATGACTTCGGGCAAGCCCATGCCGATACCTTCTTCGGCCACGATGGTGTGGCATGCCAGCGCCATTTCCAACCCACCGCCCAGCGCATCGCCTTGCAGCAGCGCGATGGTACGCACGTCGCCGCCCAGTCCGGTATGCAGGATGTGCACACCTTCCACGCAGCGCTTGGCGTAGGCGAGCAAGCCAGCCCTGTCCCGCAAGCGGATGAGCTGAGTGAACAGCTCCAGATCTCCGCCGAGGTTGAAGACGTTCGCATCGGAGGCCAGCACGAAATGTCGGAGCTGCTTGCGTCCCGGTGCGTCGCCTCCGCCCAGAGTGATGGCGTCGGTGAAGCTCCACATGTCGTCGAGCAGATCGTCCCGAAAGCAGGGACGGGAGCCGCTGGCGGCATCGTGATGCATGAACATCCAATGCACGTTGCCGTCGGCACTCGACTCAACGCGGATGGTGGGGAAGCTCGGGTTGAAGAAGCGTTTGTCGACGTTCATGGGATTTCCTCGGTTTGTGGGCAGCGAAACGGCGTGCGCTAAGGCAAAGGAGCGGCGCGCGAGCCGATGCTACACCTACGTAAACCGGGGATTGGCGAGCGTCTGGACGGGATATTCACGTCTGCCTGGCATGCGTGGCTGCTGAAGCCAGAGGGCTTTCCGGCGGTGCGGCAACCGCTGAGATCGTCCTCCCGACAAGACGGAGCGTGCTCCGCCTGCCGGGGGTGGGCCGTAGCCCACGCGAATCGGCTCTATTGAGCGTTTGGAACGTTGTCGCGCAGCTCCCGCCGCAGGATCTTGCCGACATTGGTCTTGGGCAGCTCCTTGCGGAACTCGACGATGCGCGGGTGCTTGTAGCCGGTCAGGTTGGCGCGGGCGTGGGCCTTGACGTCCTCGGCGGTGAGGTTGGGGTCCTTCTTGACGATGACCACCTTGACCACCTCGCCGGATTTCTCGTCCGGCACCCCGACCGCGGCCACTTCCAGCACGCCGGGCATCATCGCGATCACATCCTCGACCTCGTTCGGGTACACGTTGAAGCCGGAGACCAGGATCATGTCCTTCTTGCGGTCGACGATGTAGAAGAAGCCCTGCGGATCCATCCGCGCCATGTCGCCGGTGTGCAGCCAGCCGTCGGCATCGACCGCGCCGGCGGTCTCCTCCGGGCGCCGCCAGTAGCCCTTCATCACCTGCGGCCCCTTGATGCACAGCTCGCCGACCTCGCCTGGCGCCAGGGTCTGGCCCTGGTCGTCCTTGACGCAGGCGTCGGTGGACGGGATCGGCAGGCCGATGGCGCCGTTGTATTCCTGCAGCGTCAGCGGGTTGATGCAGGCCGCGGGCGAGGTCTCGGTCAGGCCGTAGGCCTCGACCAGGGTCACTCCGGTCACCTGCTTCCAGCGCTCGGCCACGGCGCGCTGCACCGCCATGCCGCCGCCGAGGGTGAACTTCAGCGCCGAGAAATCCACCTTGTCGAAGCCGGGGGTGTTGAGCAAGCCGTTGAACAGCGTGTTGACCCCGGTGAAGGCGGTGAAGCGGGTCTTCTGCAACTCCTTGACGAAGCCGGGCATGTCGCGCGGATTGCTGATCAGGTGGTTGAGGCCGCCGAGCTTCATGAACACCAGGCCGTTCGCGGTCAGCGCGAAGATGTGGTACAGCGGCAGCGCGGTGATGATGACTTCCTTGCCTTCCTCCAGCTTGCCGGACGCGGCGATCCAGGCGCCGGCCTGCAGCATGTTCGCGACCAGGTTGCGGTGGGTCAGCATCGCGCCCTTGGCCACCCCGGTGGTGCCGCCGGTGTACTGCAGGAAGGCGATGTCGTCCGGGTCGATGTCCAGCTGCGGCAGCGTGTGCAGGCGGCCCAGGGTGAGCGTGTCGCGGAAGCGTACCGCGTTGGGGATGTCGTAGTCGGGCACCAGCTTCTTGACGTACTTCAACACGAAGTTGACCAGCGCGCCCTTCGGGAAGCCGAGCATGTCGCCCAGGCCGGTGGTGATGACCTGCTTGAGCGGGGTGTCGGCCAGCACTTCCTGCACGGTCTTGCCGAAGTTGTCGATCACCACGATCGCGCTGGCGCCCGAATCGATCAGCTGGTGGCGCAGTTCGCGCGGCGTGTACAGCGGATTGACGTTGACCACGGTCATGCCGGCCAGCAGCACGCCGAAGGTGGCGATCGGGTACTGCAGGCAGTTGGGCATCATCAGCGCGACGCGGTCGCCCTTCTTGAGCTGCAACTCGCCGAGCAGGTAGGCGGCGAAATGCCGGGCCAGTTCGCCGGCCTCGCGGTAGGTCAGGGTCTTGCCGAAGTTGCTGTAGGCCGGGCGGTCGCCGAACTTGGCGACGGAAGTTTCGAACACCGCTGCGACGGATCGGTACTCATTGACGTCGATCTCGGCGGGAATGCCGGCCGGATAACTCTGCAACCACGGACGTTCCTGACTCATGTACTCCCCCCTCGTGTGGAATGCTGCCGCACGCCGACGCAACGCTGCGGCGTGGCGAGTGGCAGGATACCGTTCCGCATGGAAAAGGCGAAACCGAGGAGGAATCCGGTGCGACAGGCGATGGCGTGGGGATGGGGATGCGCGATGGCGCTGGCGTTGCTCGGCTGCCAGCGCGATTCGGCGGAACAGCGGCTGCGCAAGGACATGGCCGCCATGCAGGCGGCGGTGGAGGAACGCCGGCCGCGCGAGGCGATGGCGGCGGTGGCCGACGATTTCGTCGGCGAGGCGGGGATGGATCGTGCTGCGCTGCACAACCTGTTGCGCGCGCAATTCCTGGCCAACGCGCGGATCGGCGTGAGCACCGGGCCGCTGTCGATCCAGCTGCAGGGCAGCGATGCCACGGTGCGTTTCGATGCGGTAGTCAGCGGCGGCGACGGACGTCTATTGCCGGAGCGGATGCAGCGCTATGCGGTGGTCACGGGCTGGCGCGAGCAGGATGGCCAGTGGCGGTTGCGGCATGCGCAATGGAGTGCGGCACCGTAACGGCGCACGGCGTGCGTGTGCACTCGCGGCTGTCGCCCTGTTGGAAGAACAGGGCGCCTTCGTCAGCGATGTAACCGAACTGCACTTCGAACGTCGTGCCGTGAAATCGGATCGTACACGGCCACGCGCTTTTGCATGAACGCACGCGGCGCCCGTGCAGGACGCCGCGCGCGGCTGCAGCCTCAGGCGGCCTTGCGCGCCGCCAGCTGGCGCAGCACGTACTGCAGCAGGCCGCCGTGCTTGAAGTACTCCACTTCCTTCGGCGTCAACAGCAGCACCTTGACCTGGAACTGCTTGACGCTGCCGTCGGCCTTCTTGGCATCGACGGTGGCGCGCTTGCTGGCGCCGTCCTGCAGCCCGGTGATGTCGAACACCTCCGAGCCGTCCAGGCCCAGCGACTGCGCGTTCTCGTTGTCCAGGAACTGCAGCGGCAGCACGCCCATGCCGACCAGGTTGGAGCGGTGGATACGCTCGAAGCTCTCGGCGATCACCGCCTTGACCCCGAGCAGGTTGGTGCCCTTGGCCGCCCAGTCGCGCGAGGAACCGGTGCCGTATTCCTTGCCGGCGACGACCACCAGCGGCACGCCGTCGGCCTTGTACTTCATCGCCGCGTCGTAGATCGCCAGCTTCTCCGGCTGCGCGCCGTCCGGCCCGCGGTACAGGGTGTTGCCGCCTTCCTCGCCGCCGAACATCAGGTTCTTGATGCGGATGTTGGCGAAGGTGCCGCGCACCATCACGTCGTCGTTGCCGCGGCGGCTGCCGTAGCTGTTGAAGTCGGCCGGCTGCACGCCGCGTTCCTGCAGGAAGCGGCCCGCCGGCGAATCCTTCTTGATGTTGCCGGCCGGGGAGATGTGGTCGGTGGTGATCGAGTCGCCGAACAGGCCGAGCACGCGCGCCCCGTGCACGTCGTCGACGGTGCCGACCTGCATGGTCATGCCGTCGAAGTAGGGCGGGTTCTTGATGTAGGTGGAGGCGGCATCCCAGGCGTACAGCTCGCCGTCGGGCGAGGCGATCGCGGCCCAGCGGCTGTCGCCCTTGAACACGTCGGCGTAGTTCTGCTTGAACATCTCCGGGCCGACGGTGGCGGCGATGCTGTCGCCGATTTCCTTGTTGCTCGGCCAGATGTCGCGCAGGTACACCGGCTGGCCGTCGTTGCCGATGCCGAGCGGATCGCGGCTCAGGTCGATGTCGGTGGTGCCGGCGATGGCGTAGGCGACTACCAGCGGCGGCGAGGCCAGGTAGTTCATCTTCACTTCCGGGTGCACGCGGCCTTCGAAGTTGCGGTTGCCCGACAGCACCGAGGCCACCACCAGGTCGTCCCTGGCGATCGCCGCCGATACGTCCTCCGGCAGCGGGCCGGAATTGCCGATGCAGGTGGTGCAGCCGTAGCCGACCACGTAGAAGCCGAGTTTTTCCAGGTCGTCCATCACCCCGGCCTTCTTCAGGTAGTCGGTGACCACCAGCGAGCCCGGCCCGAGCGAGGTCTTGACCCACGGCTGCGCCTTCAGGCCCTTGGCCACGGCGTTGCGCGCCAGCAATCCGGCGCCGAGCATCACCGCCGGGTTGGAGGTGTTGGTGCAGGAGGTGATCGCGGCGATCACCACCGAGCCGTCGCGCAGCTGCCAGCCGGCGCCGCTGTCTTCGGCGGTCTCGGCCTGCGAGGCCTTGGCGCCGACCGCAGTGCCGCCGCCGCCTTCGTTCTTGAGCCGGTCTTCCTGCTTCAGGTCGCTGCGGCGCTTGTGCCGCGCTTCTGCGAACGGCACCAGGTTGTCGCGGAAATTGCGCTGCATGTCTTCCAGCAGCACCCGGTCCTGCGGGCGCTTGGGCCCGGCCAGCGACGGCTTGACCTCGGCCATGTCCAGCTCCAGCGTGGCGCTGTAGGCGGCGTGCGCGGTGTCGGCGTCGTGCCACAGGCCCTGCGCCTTGGCATAGGCCTCGACCAGCGCGATCTGCTCCTCGCTGCGCCCGGACAGGCGCAGGTAGGTCAGCGATTCGGCATCGACCGGAAAGATGCCGCAGGTGGCGCCGTACTCCGGGGCCATGTTGCCGATGGTGGCGCGGTCGGCCAGCGGCAGGTGCTGCAGGCCGTCGCCGAAGAACTCGACGAACTTGCCGACCACGCCGTGCTTGCGCAGCATCTGCGTCACCGTCAGCACCAGGTCGGTGGCGGTGGCGCCTTCGGGCAGCCTGCCGGTCAGCTTGAAGCCGACCACCTGCGGGATCAGCATCGACGAGGGCTGGCCGAGCATCGCCGCTTCGGCCTCGATGCCGCCCACGCCCCAGCCGAGCACGCCGATGCCGTTGATCATGGTGGTATGGCTGTCGGTGCCGAACACCGTGTCCGGATAGGCGATCGCTTCGCCGTCGCGCTCGGCGGTCATCACTACCCGCGCCAGGTGTTCCAGGTTGACCTGGTGCACGATGCCGGTGTTCGGCGGCACCACCTTGAAGTTGTCGAACGCCTTCTGGCCCCAGCGCAGGAAGCCGTAGCGTTCCATGTTGCGCTGGAATTCGATCTTGCCGTTGAGGTCGAGCGCGTCGGCCTTGCCGAACACGTCCACCTGCACCGAATGGTCGATCACCAGTTCCGAGGGGATCAGCGGGTTGATCTGCTCCGGGCGTCCGCCGAGCTTGACCACCGCATCGCGCATCGCCGCCAGGTCGACCACGCACGGCACACCGGTGAAGTCCTGCAGCACCACCCGCGCTGGCATGAACGCGATCTCGGTGTCCTGCTCGGCCTTGGGGTCCCACTTGGCCACCGCCTCGATGTGGTCCTTGCCCACGGTCACGCCGCCGTCTTCGTGGCGCAGCAGGTTTTCCAGCAGGATCTTCAGCGAGTAGGGCAGGCGGCCGATGTCGAAGCGCTCGGCGAGCTTGGGCAGGCTGTAGTAGGCGTAGCGTTTGCCGTTGACCTCGAGCGAGGTACGGGTGGAGAAGGAATCACTCATCACGGAACTCCTATGGCGTCGCGGCTGTAGGGACTGCGGTCATTCTGACCCATTCAGTGTGTATGGAGGGTGTCACCGGCGCTGTATGCGGGCTTGAGTATGACGCTTCAAGTATGTAAAATTCGTGCATACCTTGTGGAGGCCACCATGGAAGCCACCGTCGCCGAGCGCGGTCAGATCACCTTGCCCAAGGCCGTGCGCGATGCGCTGGGCCTGAGCAAGGGCACCATCCTGAAGGTGGAGCTGGACGGCGGCCGCATCATCCTGCGCAAGAGCGTGGACGATGCGATCTCGCGCGCGCGCGGCCGCTTCAAGCTCGACGGCTTCGCCAGCACCGACGAGGCGATGCGCGCGATCCGCGGCCGCGCGCCGGGCGATCCGTTCGAGCCCGACGCCAAGGCATGATCGCGATCGACTCGTCCGTGCTGGTGGACCTGCTGGCCGACGGCCCGCAGGCCGACGCCACCGAAGCCTGCCTGCGCCAGTGCCTGAGCACCGGCCCGGTGGTGGTGTGCGACATCGTCCTGGCCGAGGTGTGCAGCGCGCTGCGCGACGGCGCCGAGGCGCTGTCGGTGCTGGAGGACATGAGCATCCGCTTCAGCGCGCTGGAGGCCAAGTCGGCGTTGCGCGCCGGCGAGATGCAGCGCCGCTTCCGCGCCCGCGGCGGCAAGCGCGAGCGGGTGGTGGCCGATTTCCTGATCGGCGCCCATGCGCTGCTGCAATGCGATGGCCTGATCACCCGCGACGACGGCTTTTTCCGCGACTACTTCAAGGGCCTGAAGATCATCGTGCCCAAGCCGGCCGCCTGACGCCGCGCATCCGCTTACCGCTCATCCCCACCGAAATTCCCGGAGAACCCGCATGTTGGAAGCCTACCGCCACCACGTCGCAGAGCGCGCCGCGCTCGGAATCCCGCCGCTGCCGCTGAGCGCGCAGCAGACCGCCGAGGTCATCGAGCTGCTGAAGCAGCCGCCGGCCGGCGAGGAGGCGTTCCTGGTCGAGCTGCTGAGCCAGCGCGTGCCGGCCGGCGTCGACGACGCCGCCAAGGTCAAGGCCTCGTACCTGGCCGCGGTCGCCTTCGGCACCGAGAAGAGCGCGCTGATCAGTCCGACCCGCGCGACCGAACTGCTCGGCACCATGCTCGGCGGCTACAACATCCATCCGCTGATCGAGCTGCTGGACAACGCCGAGCTCGGCGCGGTCGCCGCCGAAGCCCTGAAGCACACGCTGCTGATCTTCGACGCGTTCCACGACGTGCAGGAAAAGGCCGAGGCCGGCAACGCGCACGCCAAGGCGGTGCTGCAGAGCTGGGCCGATGCCGAGTGGTTCACCAGCAAGCCGGAAGTGCCGCAGAGCCTGACCGTCACCGTGTTCAAGGTGCCGGGCGAGACCAACACCGACGACCTGTCGCCGGCGCCGGACGCGACCACGCGCCCGGACATCCCCATGCACGCGCTGGCGATGCTGAAGAACAAGCGCGACGGCGCCGCGTTCGTGCCGGAAGAAGACGGCAAGCGCGGTCCGATCCAGGCCATCGCCGACCTCAAGGCCAAGGGCCACCTGGTCGCCTACGTCGGCGACGTGGTCGGCACCGGTTCCTCGCGCAAGTCGGCGACCAACTCGGTGCTGTGGTGGACCGGCGAGGACATTCCCTACATCCCGAACAAGCGCTTCGGCGGCGTGTGCCTGGGTTCGAAGATCGCGCCGATCTTCTACAACACCATGGAAGACGCCGGCGCGCTGCCGATCGAACTGGACGTGTCGCAGATGGAGCACGGCGACGTGGTCGAGCTGCGTCCGTACGACGGCAAAGCGCTGAAGAACGGCCAGGTGATCGCCGAATTCGCGATGAAGTCGGACGTGCTGTTCGACGAAGTGCGTGCCGGTGGCCGCATCCCGCTGATCGTCGGCCGCGGCCTGACCGCCAAGGCGCGCGAGTTCCTCGGCCTGCCGGCCTCGGACCTGTTCCGCCTGCCGATGGTGCCCGCCGATACCGGCAAGGGCTTCTCGCTGGCGCAGAAGATGGTCGGTCGCGCCTGCGGCCTGCCGGAAGGCAAGGGCATGCGTCCGGGCACCTACTGCGAACCGAAGATGACCTCGGTGGGCTCGCAGGACACCACCGGGCCGATGACCCGCGACGAGCTGAAGGACCTGGCATGCCTGGGCTTCTCCGCCGACCTGGTGATGCAGTCGTTCTGCCACACCGCCGCGTATCCGAAGCCGGTCGACGTCAAGACCCACCACACCCTGCCGGAGTTCATCTCCACCCGCGGCGGCGTGTCGCTGCGTCCTGGCGACGGCGTGATCCACAGCTGGCTCAACCGCATGCTGCTGCCCGACACCGTCGGCACCGGCGGCGACTCGCACACCCGTTTCCCGATCGGCATTTCGTTCCCGGCCGGCTCCGGCCTGGTCGCCTTCGCCGCGGCCACCGGCGTGATGCCGCTGGACATGCCGGAAAGCGTGCTGGTGCGCTTCAAGGGCGAGATGCAGCCGGGCGTGACCCTGCGCGACCTGGTCAACGCGATCCCGCTGTACGCGATCAAGGACGGCCTGCTGACCGTGGCCAAGCTGGGCAAGAAGAACATCTTCTCCGGCCGCATCCTGGAGATCGAAGGCTTGCCGAACCTGAAGGTGGAGCAGGCGTTCGAGCTGTCCGATGCCTCGGCCGAGCGCTCCGCCGCCGGCTGCAGCGTGCGCCTGAACAAGGAGCCGATCGTCGAGTACCTCACCAGCAACATCACCCTGCTGCGCTGGATGATCGCCGAAGGCTACGCCGATGCGCGCACCCTGGGCCGCCGCATCAAGAAGATGGAAGAGTGGCTGGCCGATCCGCAGCTGCTCGAGCCCGATGCCGATGCCGAGTACGCCGCGGTGATCGAGATCGACCTGGCCGACATCCACGAGCCGATCGTGGCCTGCCCGAACGATCCGGACGACGTCAAGACGCTGTCGGACGTCGCCGGCGCGGCGATCGACGAGGTGTTCATCGGTTCGTGCATGACCAACATCGGCCACTTCCGCGCGGCGGCCAAGCTGCTGGAAGGCAAGCGCGACATCCCGACCCGCCTGTGGGTCGCGCCGCCGACCAAGATGGACGCCTCCGAGCTGACCAAGGAAGGCCACTACGGCACCTTCGGCGCGGCCGGCGCGCGCATGGAGATGCCGGGCTGCTCGCTGTGCATGGGCAACCAGGCGCAGGCGCGCGAGGGCGCCACGGTGTTCTCCACCTCCACCCGCAACTTCCCCAACCGGCTGGGCCGCAACACCAACGTCTATTTGGGCTCGGCGGAACTGGCGGCGATCTGTTCGCGCCTGGGCCGCATCCCGACCAAGGACGAGTACATGGCCGACGTGGGCGTGATCAAGACCAGCGGCGAGCAGATCTACCGCTACATGAACTTCGACCAGATCCAGGAATACCAGGACGTGGCCGATACGGTCGCCGCCTGATCCAGGCGGTCGAACGCTGTAACGAAAAGCCCGGCAATGCCGGGCTTTTTCGTTTGCGGCGTGCGCCGGTGGCGCTGTGCCGCGCGCGGTGTGTGTTCTGAGCGGTCGCGGGTGGGTTTGGTTGGTCCGAGGTCGTGCAGAACTGTCTGCGCGAGCGCATGCATGGTTTGCGAATGTCTGTGTGCCCGGATCGTCGGCCTTGGCGCCATCCTTATTCGGCAAGTCGCGCCGCTTCGTTCGTCGCGACTGAAGTCGCTCCCACAGGGAAGCTTGGCGAGGCGATGATTCGCCAACGCAGGACGGCGACGTGCCGGCGTGTGTGTGGGCAGAGCTCAACGCCGGCTGCACCAATTCCAGTCCTCCGCCGAGTCTGTCGCGACTGAAGTCGCTCCTACAAGGGCGCTTGGCGGCGCGATGATTCGCTGGCGCAGGACACGACGTGACGGCATTTGGGGAGGGATTTCGACTCCTGTTGCACCAATTCCAGCCAGTTCTGCGCCGCGTCTGTCGCGACTGAAGTCGCTCCTACAGGGCAAGGGGCGCTTGGCGGCGCGAGGGTTCGCCAGCGCAGGACGGCAGTGTGGCGGCAGTTGTGGGAGGGACTTCAGTCCCGACTGCACCGATCCCAACGGGGTTTCTCTGCCGCACTCCACGACTGGAGGCGCTCCGCGAGACGCTCGGCGAGGCCAGACATTTCGTGCGGAAGTGCATGGCCGCTCAGGCGGCTTCCACCCGGTTGCGGCCGTTTTCCTTGGCCCGGTACAGGGCCTGGTCGGCGCGGTCGGTCAGGCGCGTGCTCGACAGGTTGGCGCTCGGCCATTTGCTGGCGCAGCCGACGCTGACGGTCACCAGCCGATGGCTGGCGTCCGGTGCGTGCAGCACCGCACAGTCAAGCACCGCCTGGCGCAGGCGTTCGCCGACGGCGAGCGCGGCGGCGGTATCGCAGCCGGGCAGCAGCGCCACGAATTCCTCGCCGCCGTAGCGCGCCAGCACGCCGTCCTCGCGCAGCTGCGCCGCCATCGCCAGGGCGACCGTGCGCAGGCAGTCGTCACCGGCCAGATGGCCGTAGTGGTCGTTGAAGCGCTTGAACTCGTCGATGTCGATCATCAGCAGCGACAACGGCCGCTGCTGCGCCTGCATCTGCTCCCACAGGCGCTGCTGGCTTTCGACGAAGTGGCGGTGGTTGGCGATGCCGGTGACCGGATCGCGCTGCGCCTGGTCGGCGAGGCGGCGGTTGGCCTGCTCCAGTTCGTGGGTGCGCGTGCGCACCAGCCGCGCCAGCAGGTCGCGGTGACGGCGCAGCCGGTAGCCGTGGACGCGCCAACCGAGCAGCAGCGCGGCAAGCAGCAACAGCACCGCCGCACCCCAGCTCAGCGGCGACAGGTACCACGGCGACGGCTGCCGGAAGCGCAGCCGTGCCGGCGTGGCCGACCAGGCGCCGGTGTCGCTGCGCGCGATGATCTCCAGCGTGCTGTCCTCCCACGGCAGCAGCGGGAAGTGCAGGCTGCGCTGTGCGCCGATGTCGGTCCAGGCCGCGTCCTGCCCGGGGCGCGTCAGGCGGTAGCGGAAGCGGGTCTTTTCCGGCGCGCCGAGGTTGATCGCGGTGAACTCCACTTCGATGTCGTGGCTGTGCGGCGGCAGGCGCAGTTCCGCCGCCAGCGGCACGCTGCGGCCGCCGACGGCGAGCGACTGGATGCGCACCGGCGGCGCCTGCGCGCGGCGGCGGCCGAGCGCCAGCGGATCGATCTCGGCGAAGCCGGAAATCAGCGGGAACCACAGCTTGCCGGCGCTGTCGCGCAGGCATGCCGGCTGGCCGCCGCCGTTGGTTTCGGCCGGCTCCAGGCCGTCGCTTTCGGAAAAGCCGATCGCGCTCAGCTCCTGGCTGCCGCTGGCGGCCTTGGCCAGTTGCTCCGGCGGCAGCAGCGAAATGCCGCGGTTGCCGCTGAGCCATAGCCCGCCCTGCGCGTCGGCGACCATGCACGAGACCACGTCGTCGAACAGGCCGCTGCCGCGATCGAAGCGCTGCACGCGGCCGCCGGCGATGCGGTTGAGCCCGCCGCCGTAGGTGCCGATCCACAAGGTACCGTCGGGCTGCTCGTACAGCGAGCGCACGAAGCGGCTGGACAGGCCGTTGGCGGTGCTCCAGCGTTCCACCACCCGCTGCCGCCGCCAGCGCACCACGCCTTCGCCGCCGGCCAGCCACAGCCCGCCCTGCTGCGCCGGCTGGATCAGGGTGACGCTGCCGGGCAGCCCGGGAATGGCCTGCGGCGTGCCGGTCTCGCCGCCGGCGCCGACCGCGATGGCATAGACGCCGTGGCCGCTGGCGACCAGCAGCTTGTTCTTGGCGGTGCGGTACAGGGCGCGGATCGGCAACTGGTCGGGCCAATGCGCGATCAGCCGCAGCGCCTGGCTGCGGTAGTCGTCGCTGTCGCGCGCCGCGCGGTCGTCCTGCGCGTCCGGCGCCAGATAGCCGACGCGGCCGTCGACGGTGCCGATCCACAGTCCGCCGGCCTCGTCGCGGTGCAGCGACCACACGCACTCGTTGCCGAGCGTGCGTTGCAGCGACCAACTGCGCAGGCGCCCGCTGGGCGCATCCCAGTGCCGCAGGCCGCCGCAGACGGTGCCCAGCCACAGCCCGCCGCTGCCGTCGCCGATCACCGGCAGGCCGGGCAGGTCCATGCCCTGCTGCGGATCGTTGAGCAGGCCGATGCGCGAGCGCGCGATGCGCAGCAGGCCGCGCGCGTTGCTGCCCAGCCACAGATTGCCGTCTCGATCGTTGAGCAGGCTGTGCGCCGCCGGCAGCGCCGGGGTCGCCAGCGGGCGCAGCCCGGCGCCATCGTCGTCGTCGCGGAACACCCGGCCGTCGACATCCAGCGCCCACAGGCGTTGCTGCGCATCGCGGGCCAGCGCCTGCGCGCCGCGCACCGGCGCCGGCTGCGGCAGCCATTGCCGGCGCACCGTGTCGTAGCGGTGCAGGGCGCCGCCGGCGCCCACCCACAGCACGCTGCCTTCGCTGAAAAGGGAATTGATCCGGGTTTCCCCGGCCGGCAGCGGCACCGCCTGGCGCTGCCCGCGGCGCAGCCGCCACAGGCCTTGCCCGCCCAGATAGAGCTGCGCGTCGCCACCGAGCGCGGCGGCCATGTCCAGCGCTTGCGGATGGTGTTCGAGGGTGCGCAGCGTGCGCGGGTCGATCCGGTACGCGCCGGCGCTGCTCAGCACCCACACGCTGTGGTCGGCGGCGGCGACGAAGCGGCGGATCAGGCAGCGGCCGCCGCACACGTCCAGGCGCAGGAAGCGGCCGTCGCGATAGACGCTGACCCCGGCGTCCTCGCTGCCGATCCACAGCTGGCCGCGCGCGTCCTCGAACAGCTGCAGGATCCGGTCGCTGGACGGACCGCTGTCGGCCAGGCTGCGGTAGACGCTGAAGTCGCTGCCGTCGAAGCGCGCCAGTCCGCCGAAGGTGCCCAGCCACAGGAAGCCGTCGCGATCCTGCACGATCGCGTTCACCGAATTCTGCGGCAGGCCGTCGTCGGTGGAGAAGCGGCGCACGACCTCGGGATAGGCAGGGCGCAGCGTCTGCGCGGCGAGCGCGGCACTGGCGGACAGCAACAACAGCGACAGCAGGAAGCGGATCGGCATTGCGCGAGAGCGATGAAAAAGTGATCCGGATCAAGCAATATCTGTGCCGCAACCCGCTATGGCGTGGCGCCGCCGGAGTCTGCCGGCGGTGTCCGCGCACCTGCGCCGGCCAGGTGCGCGTCGAGCCAGCGTTCCAGGGTCGTTCCCGGCAACGCCGGGGCGAACAGGAAACCCTGCAGTACGTCGCAGCCGAGCGCGGCCAGGAAGGCCCGCTGCGCCTCGGTCTCGACGCCTTCGGCGACGGTGTGCAGGCGCAGGCTCTCGCCGATGCGCAGCACCGAGGTGGTCAACGCGCGTGCGGTCTCGCTGTGTTCCAGGTCGCGCACGAAGCTCATGTCCAACTTGAGTTCGTTGACCGGCAACTGATGCAGATGGCTGAGGCTGGAATAGCCGGTGCCGAAATCGTCCAGCGACAGGCGCACGCCGCTGGCTTGCAGTTGACGCAGATTGGCCAGCACCGCCGGTGCGTTGGACAGCATGACGCTCTCGGTCATCTCCAGCGCCAGGTCGCTGGGCGCCAGCGCATGCGCGCTCAGCATCTGCGCCACGCGCGCGGGCAACTGCGCGTCGGCGAAGTTGCTGGCCGACAGGTTGACCGCCACGCGCGGCACCGGCACGCCGCGCAGGCGCCAGTCGGCCATCTGCCGGCAGGCCTGGCGCAGCACCCAGTGGCCGAGTTCGTCGATCAGCCCGCATTCCTCGGCCATCGGCACGAAGCGCCCCGGCGAGATATCGCCCAGGTGCGGGTGCTGCCAGCGCAACAGCGCTTCCACACCGTACAGCGCGTACGGCGGCTGGCTGCGCAGTTGCGGCTGGTAGTGCAGTTGCAGCTGGTCGCGGCGCAGCGCTTCGCGCAGCGCGGTCTCCATCGCCACGCGTTCCTGCGCCATGCGGTTCATGTCGGCGCTGAAGAAGCGGAAGCTGCCGCCGCCTTCGTTCTTGGCCCGGTACATGGCCAGGTCGGCATGGCGCAGCAGGGTCTCGATGTCGCGGCCGTCGTCGGGGAACATCGCCACGCCGATGCTGGCGCCCGGGTGCAGGGTCACATGTCCGACCACCAGCGGCTCGGCCAGCGCCAGCAACAGGCGCTCGGCCACCCCGGCCGCCTGCTCGGCGCCGCATTGCGGCAGCATCAGCACGAACTCGTCGCCGGCCTGGCGGCCGATCAGGTCGGCCGCGCCCAGGGTCTCGCCCAGGCGCCGGGCGATGTCGCGCAGCAGGCCGTCGCCGGAGGCGTGGCCCTGGGTCTCGTTGACCCGCTTGAAGCGGTCGATGTCGACGAACAGGATCGCCACCGGAAACTCGTGGTACTCGGCGGCGGCCAGCGCCTGCTCGGCGCGGGCGCTGAACATCACCCGGTTGGGCAGGCCGGTCAACGAATCGTAGAACGCCAGCTGGTGCACGCGCGCCTTGGTCTGCTCGCGCTCCAGCGCCAGCGCGCACAGGTGCAGGCACAGCTCGATCAGCCGCAGGTGCCAGGCCGGCGGCTCGCATACCTCGCGGTAGTACAGCGCGAAGCTGCCGAGCACGCGCCCGCCGCTGGACTTGATCGGGCTGGCCACGCAGCTGCGCAGGCCCAACTGCGCCATCAGCGCACGATGGTCGGCGAACACCGGGTCGGTGCCGGTGTCGTGCACCAGTACCTGCTTGCCGCGCCAGATCGCGGTGCCGCAGGCGCCGGCGGCGGGGCCGATGCGCAGGCCCTCGACCGCCGCGTTGAACGAGGTCGGCAGGCTCGGCGAGGCCAGCGGGTGCAGCAGTCCATCGCCATCGACGCTGATGATCGAAGCGATCACCTGCGGGGCGATGCGCTCGACTTCGTTGCAGATCAGCGCGGCCACGTCGACCAGCGGCTGTTCGCGGACCAGCGCATCGAGCACGTTCTTGTGCAGGATCTCGTGCATCTTGCTGTGGGTGATGTCGGTGAACGACAGCACGTAATGCTGGATGCCGCCGTCCTCGTCGGCGATCGGATTGGCCACGATCGTGGTCCACAGCGGCGAGCCGTCCTTGCGATAGACCAGCAGATCGGCCTGGTGGCCCTGGCCGCCGACCACGCGCTCACGGATCTGCCGGACCACCTGCATGTCGGTGCCGGGGCCGGGCAGCACCTTGCTCGGCAGGCGCCCGCGCACGTCGGCGGCGGCATAGCCGAACATCTGCACGAAGCCGGCGTTGACGTAGAGGATGGTCAGCTGCGGGTCGCAGACCACGATCGCGTTGTCGCTGCGGTCCAGCGCCAGCGACAGCAGCCGCATCTTGGCGTCGCGCCCGCGTTCGGCGCTGATGTCGCGCACGAACACCACGTGCAGCGGACCGTGCTCCTGCGGCACCGTGGTCGCGCTCACCGCCACCCAGCGCTGCATGCCGTCGTTGCCGGGCAGCTGCAGCTCGTGGCTGTCGCCGGGCGTGCGGGTGCCTTGCTGCAGGCAGCGGGCCAGGAAGCCCGCCCGCGTGTCGTCGCTCACCAGTTCGCCGAGCGAACGCCCCAGCACCTGGGCCTGGGACAGGCCCCACAGCGCTTCGGCCGTGCGGTTGAAGGCGAGGATGCGCGCGTCGGCGTCGATCACCACCACGCCGTCGGGCGCCTGCTGCAGGCAGTTCAGCAGCGCCTGCTCGGACAGGGCCAGCGCGCCCGAGGCCGACGCCGACGCCGCGCCGCTGGATGCGATCGGTGTGCGGCCGCGCTGGTGCGGCATGGCGTCAGCGCCCGCTCGCGCGACGTGTGGCGGGCTGGGCGGCGCGCACGGCACGCCGAGGGGGCGTACGCGGACGCGCATGGGACGGTGTCATCGCTGACTCGCTGATCGACATAGGTTCCCCTCGTTGTTGCTGCCCGCACGTCCAGGTACGCGTGGCCCCACCCAGTCGCGTCGACAGAGCCTAGCGCGCCTGGCTGGACAACGCGATCAGGCGCTCGGCGATGCGGTCCAGCGGCAACACTTCCTGTGCGGCGCCGAGCCGGAACGCGGTGCCGGGCATGCCCCAGACTACGCTGGTGGCCTCGTCCTGCACCAGCGTGCTGGCGCCGGCCTGCAACATTTCCAGCAGGCCGCGCGCGCCGTCGTCGCCCATACCGGTCAGTACTGCGCCGATCGCGTTGGCGCCGGCGTTGCGCGCCACCGACTGGAACAGCACGTCCACCGCCGGCTTGTGCCGGTTGACCGGCGGGCCGTCGTCGATCTTGCAGCGCCAGCGCGCACCGTCGCGGACCACCTGCAGGTGCTTGCCGCCGGGCGGCAGGTAGGCGTGGCCGGGCAGGATCGCTTCGCCTTCGCTGGCTTCGCGCACCGCCATCGCGGAATGCCGGTTGAGGCGGTCGGCGAAGGCGGTGCTGAAGCCGGCGGGCAGATGCTGGGTCATCACCACCGCCGGCGCGTCGGCCGGCATGCCTTCCAGCACCACGCGCAGCGCCTCGGTGCCGCCGGCGGAGGCGCCGATCGCGATCAGCCGGTCGGTGGTGCGGAACTTCAGCGTGGACGCGGCGCTGGGCAGCACCACGTTGCCGCCGGGCCGCGGCGCGGCGGCCGGACGGTCGAGCGCGCGGACCTTGGCCTTGGCCGCGGCCTTGACCTTGCCGACGATTTCCTCGGCGTATTCCTCCAGGCCGCGCGCCACGTCCAGCTTGGGCTTGGAGATGAAGTCGACCGCGCCCAGCGCCAGCGCCTGCAGGGTGGTGTCGGCGCCGCGTTCGGTCAGCGAGGAAATCATCACCACCGGCGTGGGCCGCAGCCGCATCAGGTTTTCCAGGAACGCCAGGCCGTCCATGCGCGGCATTTCCACGTCCAGGGTGATCACGTCCGGATTCAGCCGCTTGATCTTCTCGCGGGCCAGGATCGGATCGGCGGCCGAGCCGACCACCTCGATGCCGGGCGCGCGCGACAGGATCTCGGTCAGCATCTGCCGCACGACCGCCGAGTCGTCCACGATCAGCACGCGGCAAGGATTTTCTGCAGTCATTCGAACAACTCCACGGCGCCGGTGACCGGCGCTTTGGCGAGACGGGCACGTACCGCCGATTCGGCGGCGGCGACTTCGGCTTCCTCGTGCGCGTGCGGCAGGCGCTGCACGACCACGCGGCCGGTGGTGGGGAAAAACCAGATCTTGCGCGGATGGATGCCGCGCAGGTCTTCGGCCAGCACTGGGATGTGTTCGGCCTTGAGGTAGTTCAGCACGAACTCGGCGTTGCGGGTACCGACCGGGTTGTTGGTGAAGCCCCTGAGCACGTTGCCGCCGCCGAACACCTTGGCTTCTAGGCGGCCGCGGCTGGCGCCGCGCTTGAGCAGGTCGTTGATCAGCACTTCCATCGCGTAGCTGCCGTAGCGCGCCGGCGCGCCGTCGCCGGCCTGGCCGTCGGGCAGCATGAAGTGGTTCATGCCGCCGATCTTCAGCAGCGGATCGCGGATGCAGGCGGCCACGCACGAGCCGAGGATGGTGGTCAGCGCGGTGTCGTCGTCCACCACCAGGTACTGGGTCGGCAGCAGCTTGGCCGCGACCGTCTGGAAGCGGGTGTCGTGGTAGCGCATCACCTGATCCGCGACCATCGTGGCGGCACTCATGCGCGTGCCTTGGCGGCGCGTCGGTACAGGGTGCGGCCGCAGGGCTGGATCAGGTCGGCCGCATGCAGGTAGTTCTCCGAATGGCCGGTGTAGAGCATGCCTTCGTCGTCCAGGTGCGGGATCAGCCGCGACAGGATGCCGCGCTGGGTCGGCTTGTCGAAATAGATCATCACGTTGCGGCAGAACAGCGCCAGGTACGGGCCGCTGACGTCGTAGCGCGGTTCCAGCAGGTTCAACTGGCGGAACTCGAGCAGGTCGCGCAGCGCCGGCAGCACCCGGCACTGGCCTTCGTTGGCGCCGCTGCCGCGCTGGAAGTACTTGCGCTTGAGCGCCGGATCCAGGCTGGAGATGCGGTCGACCGCGTACACGCCGCGCGAAGCGGTGGCCAGCACCTGGGTATCCACGTCGGTGGCCAGGATCCGCACCGGCGGGGTCAGCGTGCCGAACGCCTCGCAGGCGGTGATCGCCAGCGAGTAGGGTTCCTCGCCGGTGGAGGCGGCGCAGGACCAGATCTTTACCGGCGCCGAGGCGGCGTGCTTCTGCAGTTCCTCGCGCAGGCGCTCGAAGTGGTGCGGCTCGCGGAAGAACGAGGTCAGGTTGGTGGTCAGCGCGTTGGTGAAGGCTTCCCACTCGTCGCCGCCGTCGCGCTCCAGCCAGTCCAGGTACTCGCGGAACGAGCGCAGGCCCAGCGTGCGCAGGCGCCGCGACAGGCGGCCATAGACCATGTCGCGCTTGGCCGGCGCCAGCGCGATGCCCGCCTTCTGGTAGATCAGGTCGCAGACCCGCTTGAAGTCGCGATCGCTGAATTCGAAATCGCGATTGTCGGAACCGGGATGGGGCAGGGAGGACGTTGGAGTGGCCATGGCTCGCAGCGGTGATCGGTCTAACGGGTTATCGGCCGGCGCCGAGCGAAATTGACGCCGGAAGGAGCCGCGGCCTGCGCCGCCGCGGGATCAGAACTCCTGCCACTGGCCTTCGGCGGCGGTGGCGCTCGCCGCACTGCGCTGGCGCGGCGCCGGACGCGGCGCGGGCGCCGCCGGCCTGGGCTTGGCCCGCAGCGGCGCCGCCAGCGCGGCGGGTGCGGCAGGCGTCGGCGCGCTGGCGTGCGGATCCAGCTTGAACTCGGCGACGGTGGCGCTGAGCTGGTTGGCCTGGGTCTGCAGCGTGCGCGCCGCGGCGGTGGCTTCCTCGACCAGGGCGGCGTTCTGCTGGGTGGCCTCGTCCATCTGGGTGACGGTCTGGTTGACCTGCTCGATGCCGGCGGACTGCTCCTGCGAGGCGGCGGAGATCTCGCCCATAATGTCGGTCACGCGCTGCACCGAGGTCACGATCTCCTGCATGGTCTGGCCGGCCTTGCCGACCAGCACCGAGCCTTCGCTGACCCGGGTCACCGACTCGTCGATCAGGCCCTTGATCTCCTTGGCTGCGCCGGCCGAGCGCTGGGCGAGGGTACGCACCTCGCTGGCGACGACCGCGAAGCCGCGACCCTGTTCGCCGGCGCGCGCCGCTTCCACCGCGGCGTTGAGCGCGAGGATGTTGGTCTGGAACGCGATGCCGTCGATCACCGAGATGATGTCGGCGATCTTCTTCGACGAGGTCTCGATACCGCTCATCGTGGTCACCACCTGGCTGACCACGTCGCCACCCTGCGAGGCGACAGAGGCCGCGCCGACCGCCAACTGGTTGGCCTGGCGCGCATGCTCAGCGTTCTGCTTGACCGTGGAGGTCAGTTCCTCCATCGACGCAGCGGTCTCTTCCAGGCTCGCCGCCTGTTGTTCCGTGCGGCGCGACAGGTCGTCGTTGCCGGCGGCGATTTCCGACGAGGCGACGTTGATGCTGGCGGCTGCGGTCTGGATGCGGCCGACGATGCCGGCCAGTTGCTCGGCGGTGGCATTGGCGTCGTCGCGCATTCTGGCGAACACGCCGTTGAACTCTCCGCGCATGCGCACGCTCAGATCGCCGGCGGCGATGGCCTGCAGCAGCTGGGACAGCTCGCCGAGCGTGTGGTCGCTGACTTCCATCATCGCGTTGAGGTTCTGCACCATCGCGCGGAAGTCGTACTGGAAATGCGTGGCGTCGCCGCGGGCGCTGAAGTCGCCGGCGGCGGCGGCTTCGGCCAGCTGCTTGACCTGCACGTTCATCGCCATCAGGTTGGCCTTGGCCGTGTCCATCGCGTCGGTCAGCACCGCCTTCTCGCCGGGCAGGCGATCCATGTCCTCGGTCAGGTCGCCGATCGCATAGCGCTGGATGATCTGCACCAGGCGCAGCTTCACCGCCACGTGCGAGGCGACCAGGTCGTTGGTGGCCTTGACCATCTGCCCGTAGTCGCCGGGGAACGCGCTCTCGTCCATGCGATAGCTGATCGTGCCCTGTTCATGGCGCTGCGCCATCTGGTTCTGCGCGTCGATCACCTCGCGGATGCGGCCGCGCATGTCGAGCATGTCGCCCATCAGCTGGCCGATCTCGTCGTTGGAGCGCGTGCGCACGGCGCTGTCCAGCTCGCCACGGGCGATGGCCTGCGACAGTTGCCGCGCGGCATTCAGCTGTTGCGCGATGCTGCGCGAGATCAGCCAGCCGACGCTGGAGGCGACCAGGACGGCCAGGCCGAGCAGGCCCAGGATCAGCACCTTGGTGTGCGACAGCTGCCGGTTGGCGACTTCCATTTCCCGGTTCAGCTGCGCGATGTTGTAGTCGGTCAACGCCACGATCCGCTCGAACAGCTCGCGCCGCAGCGGCCGCGACTGCTTGTCGGAAACGGCCTGCGCGGCCGCCACGTCGCCGGCGCGCAAGGCGTCGCCCATCAAGGTGTTGGCGTGCAGGTAGCCATCCAGCTTTTCCTTGACGCCGGCATACATCTTCACCTGCTCGGGTTCCAGCATCACCTTCTCGATGATGGCCTGGTTCTTCGCCACTTCGGTGCGTACCTTCTGCATGCGCTTGAAATAGTCGGCCACCGCCTCCGGGTCGCCGGCACGTGCGATCTGCGCCAGTTCGTAGGTGCGGAACTCGCCGAGCTGCGCGCGGACTTCGGCCAGCGCCTGGGTCGCCGGCACCCAGTCGACTTCGATGCGTCGCAGTTCGGACATCGCCAAGGTGGTCCGCGAATAGGTGAAGACGCCCAGGATCACGGTCAGCAGCGTGGTCACGGCGAAGGCGAAGATCAGCTTGTCGCGGATTTTCAGTTGCTTGAAGAAGTTCATGGACGTTTCCGTGCGGACGGTTGTCGAAGATGGTGACGATCTGGGTGCGGCGGCCAGTTAGCGCGCGGCGTAGGCGCGCGCCACGGCGTCCGTGTCCAAGGCGTGCAGGGCGTTGATACGGTCCAGTTCCAGCAGATCGGCGAACAGCGCCCGACGCAGTGGCAGCGCCTGCTGCGTGGACAGTTGTCTGGCGCGATCGCGGTCGCCGGCATGCACTGCCGCACTGAGCTGCCGGTGCACTTGCAGGTAGGCATCCAGCTCGGTCTGGACCTGGGCGAAGTGGCGGCGCTCCTCGCCGCTCGGCACGGTGGCGGTGTACAGCGCCAGCTGCCGGCGCGCGCCGCGCAGCGATTGCTCGATGCGTCGGTCGTAGTCGGCCACATCGGCGGCATTGCCGGTCGCGGCGACCAAGGACAGCTGGTACAGCCGCAGTTCCGCCAGGTGCGCACGCAGTTCGCGCAGGGCCATGGCCGATGGCGCCTGTCGGGTCTGCAGGCGCAGCAGGTGCTCGCGCGAGTCGTCGAGTGAGCGGGTGCCCAGTTGCGCCACGCCGATCATCACGGCGCAGCCGAGGACGCACAGCAGCGAGGCGAGCAGGGACGATTTCAGATCGGTATAGCGTGGCATCTCATGCTCCCGAAGTGGCGACGGTGACGACAGGGGCGCAACAGTGCATTGCATTCCAGCGTCGTTGATCAGATATCGACGGCCAAGCGCATCGCTTGAGCCGTCCTGTCCAGTGCTTCCTTGCAATTGGGATGCCAATGCGGTTCCCGGCCTTGGGAAACCGCCACGCTTCAGAACGTGGCCCAGTCGGTTTCGGTCGTCGCATGCGAGGCCGCCGCCGGCACGGCGGGCCGGGCCGGCTTGGCCGCGGCCGGCCGCGACGGGGCAGGCCGCGAGGCGGCATGGGCAGGTGCGGTCGCCGCGGCACGTGCCGGCGCGGCCAAGCCTGGGGTGCCGCCGAGCCGGAATACGGCCGCAGCGTCGCCCAGCCGGCGAGCTTCTTCCTCCAGCGCCCGTGCCGATGCGCTGGCTTCCTCGACCAGTGCGGCGTTCTGCTGGGTGGCCTCGTCCATCTGGGTCACGGTCTGGTTGACCTGCTCGATGCCGGCCGACTGCTCCTGCGAGGCGGCGGAGATCTCGCCCATGATGTCGGTCACACGTTGCACCGACGCCACGATCTCCTGCATGGTCTGGCCAGCCTTGCCGACCAGCACCGAGCCTTCGCTGACCCGGGTCACCGACTCGTCGATCAGGCCCTTGATCTCCTTGGCCGCGCCGGCCGAGCGCTGGGCCAGGGTACGCACCTCGCTGGCGACGACCGCAAAGCCGCGGCCCTGTTCGCCGGCACGCGCCGCTTCCACCGCGGCGTTGAGCGCCAGGATATTGGTCTGGAAGGCGATGCCGTCGATCACCGAGATGATGTCGGCGATTTTCTTGGAGGAGGTCTCGATGCCGCTCATCGTGGTCACCACCTGGCTGACCACGTCGCCGCCCTGCGAGGCGACCGCCGCGGCGCCGACCGCCAACTGGTTGGCCTGGCGCGCATGCTCGGCGTTCTGCTTGACCGTGGAGGTCAGTTCCTCCATCGAGGCAGCGGTTTCTTCCAGGCTGGCCGCCTGCTGCTCGGTACGCCGCGACAGGTCGTCGTTGCCGGCGGCGATCTCGGTGGTCGCGGTATTGATGCTCAGCGCCGCGGCCTGGATGCGGCCGACGATATCGGCGAGCTGATCGGCGGTGGCGTTGGCGTCGTCGCGCATCTTGGCGAACACGCCGTTGAACTCGCCCTGCATGCGCACGCCCAGGTCGCCGGCGGCGATGGCCTGCAGCAGGGTGGACAGCTGGCCCAGGTTGCGGTCGCTGACCTCCATCATCGCGTTGAGGTCCTGCACCATCAGCCGGAAATCGTGCTGGAAGTGCGCGGCATCGCCGCGGGCGCTGAAGTCGCCGGCGGCGGCCGCCGCGGCCAGGCGCTTGATCTCCGTATTGATCGCCAGCAGGCTGGCCTTGGCCGCGTCCATCGATTCGTGCAGCACCGCGCGGCTGCCGGGCAGGCGCCGCGCGTCGCGGCGCAGGTCGCCGTTGGCGTACTCGTTGAGCACCGCGATCGCATCGACGATCGCATCCAGGTGCTCGAACATCATCGTGTTGATGCCCTGGCTCAGCTCGCCGTACACGCCGGGGAAGTCCTGCGGCATGCGATGGGTCATGTCCTTGTCGGCATGCAGCAGCGCCATCTTCGCCGTCTCGCTGGAGAAACGCTCCAGCATCTGGATCATCTCGCCGGTGGCGCGCAGCATCTGCCCGGTCTCGTCGCGTCCGGGATTGTCGATGCGTACGCTGAGGTCGCCCCTGGACACCGCGCGGATCGCCTGCAGCGTGCGCGCGACCGGCACCAGCACCGAGCTGCCGATCAGCCAGTTGATGCCGAAGGTGATCAGCACCAGCACGCCGCCGGCCACGGTCATCACGCCGGTGAACAGCAGCGCCTGCGCCTGCACGTCGTCCATGTATACGCCGGTGCCGATGACCCAGTTCCAGGGCTTGAACGGCGCGTTGTAGGACACCTTCTCGACCGGCTCCTCGTTGCCGGGCTTGGGCCACAGATAGTCCACATAGCCGCCGCCGGCCGCCGCCGCGGTGACGAACTGGCGGAAGATCGGCTTGCCGTCGGCGCTCAGCACGCCGCCGAGGTCCTTGCCGACCAGGTCGTGGCGGGTCGGGTGCATCAGCATGGTCGGGCGCATGTCGTGCACGTAGAAATAGTCCACGCCGTCGCGGGCGCGCATCGATTCGAGCGTGGCCAGCGCGGTGCGCTGCGCGTCGGCCAGCGGCATCTGCCCGGCCTCGGCTTTGGCCGCATAGGCCTGCACCACGCCCAGCGCCAGTTCGATCTGGCTCTTCAGCGCCTGCTCGCGGGTGTTGCGGATATCCACGTACTGCATCCGCGCGGCGATGATCGCCAGCAGGACGATGCCGCCGCCCAGCAGCAGGGTCTGCCAGACGAACTTGCGGCGCAGCGGCAGATCCGACAGGCGGGCAACGAGCGAGGTGTACGACATGGAATAGGCCTTCGGATTGTCTCGAAAGTCTTAGCGGCGCAGATGTCACAAAGTTGAGACATGCGCCGTCGCGGTCCTGAACGCACGGACCTAGCCATCACCGGGCAATGCATTGCGCAAAAAAAAAATCCCCGGCGCGAGGCCGGGGATCGGGAAGTGCCGGAAGCTGCCTGCCGTGGCCGGCGCCTCAGAACTCCTGCCAGTCCGAATCGGCCAGGGCCGGCTCGGACTTCTTGCTGCGCGCGGCCGGAGCCGGCTTGCTCGATGCCACCGCGACCGGCTTTTTCGCCGCCGGGCGGATCGGATGCACCTGCGCCGGCGCCTGCTTGGCCACCGGTGCGCTGAGCGCAGACTGCTCCAGGCGGAAGATCGAGACCGCCTCGGTCAGCTGTCCTGCCTGCTCTTCCATCGAGCGCGCCGCCGCGGTGGCTTCTTCCACCAGCGCGGCGTTCTGCTGGGTGGTTTCGTCCATCTGGGTGACGGTCTGGTTGACCTGCTCGATGCCGGCCGACTGTTCCTGCGAGGCCGCGGCGATTTCGCTCATGATGTCGGTGACGCGCTGCACCGAGGACACGATCTCCTGCATGGTCTGGCCCGCCTGGCGCACCAGCGCCGAGCCGTTGGCGACCTGGCCGACCGACGCATCGATCAGGCCCTTGATCTCCTTGGCGGCATTGGCCGAGCGCTGGGCGAGGGTGCGCACTTCCGATGCGACCACCGCGAAGCCGCGGCCCTGTTCGCCGGCACGCGCCGCTTCCACGGCGGCATTCAAGGCCAGGATGTTGGTCTGGAACGCGATGCCGTCGATCACGCTGATGATGTCGGCGATCTTCTTCGAGGAGGTCTCGATGCCGCTCATCGTGGTCACCACCTTGCCGACCACCTCGCCGCCCTGCGAGGCGACGGCGGCGGCGCCGACCGCGAGCTGGTTGGCCTGGCGTGCGTGTTCGGCGTTCTGCTTGACCGTGGAGGTCAGCTCTTCCATCGACGCGGCGGTCTCTTCCAGGTTGGCGGCCTGCTGCTCGGTGCGCCGCGACAGGTCGTCGTTGCCGGCGGCGATTTCGCCGGCGGCGGCATTGATCGAGACCGCGGCGGTCTGGATGCGGCCGACGATGCCGGCCAGTTGCTCGGCGGTGGCGTTGGCGTCGTCGCGCATGGTCGCGAACACGCCGTGGAACTCGCCGTGCATGCGCGCGGTCAGGTCGCCTTGCGACAGCGCGGTCAGCAGCTTGGAGACTTCGCCGATGCTGTCGCCGTTGGCCTGCAACAGGCCGTTGAGCTGCTGCGCCAGCTGCAGGAAGAAGCCCTGCTTGCCGTCGGTGGCCACGCGTCCGGACAGGTCGCCGTCGGCGGCGGCCTGCACGATCCTGGCCACTTCCTCTTCGACCTGGGCCTCGACGGTGCGGTCGCGCGATTCGCAGACGAACCCGACATGGCTGCCGTGCGCGTCGCGGATGCTGGAGATGATCTGCGCGATGCGCGCATGGCCGTAGGCCATCTCGCGTTCGGCGGTGCCCTGTTTCTCGATCGCGGCCACGGTGCGGGTGTCGATCAGATTGCCGTGCTCCAGCACCGTCAGCGAGGAGCCGACCAGCGGCATGCTCGAGTCGAAGGCGGGGGCGACGTTGTGGATCTCGTCGGCGTACTTGTCGACGATGCCCTGCATCGACGGGTTCGCGTAGACGATGTTGTAGTCCAGGTCGGCGATGAACATGCCGGTGGACGAGTTGTCCAGCGCGGTGCGGATGCGCAGGTTCTCGGCGGCCACCGCCGCGTCGCGCTCGGTGCGCTCGCGCAGGTCCTGCTGCATGCGCTTGAGCGCCTGCATCAGTTCGCCGATCTCGTCCTGGCCGCTGGCGTCGATATGGCCATCGAGTTTGCCGCTGGCGACTTCGGTGGCGACCTTGACCGCGCTGCCCACGTTGTTACGCAGCATGCGCCCGAACAGCCAGGCCATGCCGATCGCGCCGGCGATGCCGATCAACAGGCATACCACCAGTGTGGCCGATGCCTTGGTGTAGGTGCTGGTGGCAGCCTTCGCGGCGGCCTCGGCCTGGAGATTGTTCTGCGCGATCAATGCGATCACGTCGTCCACGACCTTGTTGTGCAGGGTCCGGGTCTCGCCGGTGAAGGTGTCGATCGCATCGTCACCCAGGTCCAGCTGCACCATCTCGTCGACGGACTTGTAGGAGGCCAGCGCCTTCTTCCAGTCGGCGACGGTGCGCTCGTAGATCTTCCGTTCCTGGGGGGTGCTGATCATCGCTGGATACTTGGCGATGATCTCGTCCATCTGCTTGTTCAGCACGACCTTGCGCGTTTCCGCTTCCTTCTTGACCGTGTCGCTGCTGCGAATCAGGCTCTGGTAGGCCGCGCTGCGGTACTCGCCCAGGATGCCGCGGATGTCCCCGCCGGCGCGGACGCTGGGTATGGTCCGGTTGGAGAGGGTGTTGGTGACGGCATCGAGCGAATTCAGGCCCGAATACGCGGCCAGCCCCTGGATGACCATCAATGCCAGCACCAGGCCGAATGCCAGCATCAGCTTCGGCATCAGGTTCAGATTCTTTATCCACTGCATGAACGCATTTCCCCTTGGTTCGACGACGGCGGCGAATCACCAGAAAAACAAAAGCGCCGCCATGCCGAAGCGCATAGGCTCCGGCGTGGCGACGCTTCGTCTTACTTGATCGTGGCCAGCTTCAGGCTGGACGGCGCGCTGACCTGGATCTCGGCGCGCGAGCTGTCGCGTTCGATCTTGCCCAGCACGCACACGTCCTTGCCTTCCAGGCTCTCCGGCGCGAAGCCGAACTTGCCGCGGTCGGCGCCGGCGATGCGCGCGGAGAAGGTGTGGCGCGGGAACATGCCGCCCATGTACAGGAAGGTCGGCTCGCCTTCGGAGTTCTGCGCGTACTTGGCCTTTTCGACCTTGCCGCAGACCATGCCGTCCTTGCCGACGAAGCGCGACGCCATCTCCGGCGGGATCATCTGCTGCGATTGGGCGAAGGCGCTCGGGCTGGCGGCAAGCAGCAGGACCAGCAGCAGGGGGAAGTTCGGCTTCATGGGGGACAACTCCTTTAGGGTGGGCAAATGGGTCGGCCCGGTGCTGCGTCGGGCCACGTATCAGCTATCGGCGTGGTAACGACGAACTTGATCGTTGCAAGTGATAAGCAGTTCGCATTTCCGAAAAAAAACCCGCCGGTGAGCGGCGGGTCAGGGAAGTGCGTGCAGTGCGGCGGCGAAGGCTCAGGCGGCTTCGTCGACGTGCGCCTGCTGGCTCAGGTCGGCGCTGTCCAGCAGCGTCTCGATGTCCAGCAGGATCAGCATCTTGTCGTCCTGGGTGCCGATGCCGGAGATGAAGCGGGTGTCCACCGCGGCGCCGAACTCGGGCGTCGGCCGGATCTGCTCCTCGTTCAGCGGGATCACGTCGGAGACGCTGTCCACGACGATGCCGACCACGCGGTCCTCGAC
Source organism: Xanthomonas sp. 1678 (assembly GCF_031455575.1). Lineage (NCBI taxonomy): Bacteria > Pseudomonadati > Pseudomonadota > Gammaproteobacteria > Lysobacterales > Lysobacteraceae > Xanthomonas > Xanthomonas sp. 1678. The sequence goes on from NZ_JAVDSZ010000003.1 coordinate 443,360, forward strand.
ATTGAGCACGATCATCACGGTGAAGGCGTCGTAGCGCGCTTCCTTCAGGCGCAGCTTCAGGCGCAGGTCGATCACCGGCACGATGGTGCCGCGCAGGTTGATCACGCCCTTGATGTATTCCGGAGCGTCCGGCACCCGGGTGACCGAGTCGTAACCGCGGATTTCCTGCACTTTCAGGATATCGACGCCGTAGTGCTCTTCGCCGAGGGTGAAGCTGAGGAATTCGCCGCCGGTGGCACCGGAGGCGGAGGTGTTCTTGTCGTTCATCGTGTGCTCCTGGTGCGCACGGAATTGCGGAGGGATGGCGGGAAGCGGGAAATGCGGCTCTTGCACTAGATCGGCGTGGCGGGGCGGAACTTTAGTGGTGCTGCAACCGGCCCGACGGCCTGGGTGTTCGATGCGGACGACATGGCCTGTAGGAGCGGCTGCAGCCGCGACCGGGCCTTACCGGTACTGTCCGGTCGCGGCTGAAGCCGCTCCTACAGGGGGTGCCGGGTGCGGTCAGGGCGAGGTCGAAGCGCTCCTCAGGACAGCACGCCGCTCTTGCGGGCGCTGCGCTGGCGTTCGATGCGGAAGATGTAGCGCTGGATCGCCGCATCGGCGCCGCGCGGCAGGTCGGCGAAGCGCAGTCCCACCCGCAGCGTGTCCTGGCCGTTGGCCAGCTTGTGCGGATGCATGTTGCACACCTGCAGGGTCAGCGGGATCGCATCGGCGTCGGGCAGTTGCAGCACGCAGTGCGGGTAGCTCTGCTGGCTCTGCGGCAATGGCTGGCCGGGCAACAGCGCCACCGCCACGCCACCGGCGCTGATGTCGATGATCCGCAGCACCAACTCGGCCGGCGGGCTGGCATCGTTCAGCCGCAGGACGCACATCGGCGATTCGGTGATCGGCGTCTCCAGGCGGAAATGCTCGCGGCGCTGCAGGTAGTACAGCGCGTCGGGCAACGGCGCGCGGAAGCCGGAAACCTCGTCGCTGCGGACCAGTTCCAGGTCGGCGATGCGGAAGCGCAGGCGGACCTTGTCCAGCTGCGCGAAACACAGCAGGTACTCGGCCTGCTCGGTCAGGCGGTTGTTGGCTTCGTTGACGCTCAGGTCCAGCAGCAAGGAGTGCTCGTCCACTTCCAGCAACGCGGTCGAGAACGCGTGGTCGCGGCCGCCCGGATGCGCGCTGACCTGCGAGCGCTGGTTGATCAGCGATTGCAGCAACTGCCGGATCTGCCGCGCGTTGGTCAGCAGGAAGCGGTCGTCCTGTTCCGTCGCCTCGTGCGGAGACGGCGTGGTGGAGTCGCTGGGAATGCCTTCGGCCATAGTGGGCAATGAGGAGGATGGAATGGGATGGAACGATGCGTTTTCGCCCCGTCCCACGATCCTATCGGCCGTGTCCGGCTTTTTTGTAGCCTGGATGTAATGTGGCGACGTTGCCGTCCGCGCCGCCCTGCGGATGCCGCTCCAGGGTGAACGAGGCGACCGCCCGCGCCAGCTCGCCGGCCTGGCCTTCCATCGTGCGGGCGTTGGCGGTGGCTTCCTCGACCAGTGCGGCGTTCTGCTGGGTGGCCTCGTCCATCTGGGTCACGGTCTGGTTGACCTGCTCGATGCCGGCGGACTGCTCCTGCGAGGCGGCCGAAATCTCGCCCATGATGTCGGTGACGCGCTGTACCGAGGACACGATCTCCTGCATGGTGCGGCCGGCCTGGTCGACCAGCGCCGAGCCTTCGGCGACGCGGCCGACCGACTCGTCGATCAGGCCCTTGATCTCCTTGGCCGCGCCGGCCGAGCGCTGGGCCAGGGTGCGTACCTCGCTGGCGACGACTGCGAAGCCGCGGCCCTGTTCGCCGGCACGCGCCGCTTCCACCGCCGCGTTGAGCGCCAGGATATTGGTCTGGAAGGCGATGCCGTCGATCACGCTGATGATGTCGGCGATCTTCTTCGACGAGGTTTCGATGCCGCTCATCGTGGTCACCACCTGGGCGACCACCTGACCGCCCTGCGAGGCGACAGCCGCCGCGCCGACCGCCAGCTGGTTGGCCTGGCGCGCATGCTCGGCGTTCTGCTTCACGGTGGAGGTCAGCTCCTCCATCGAGGCAGCGGTCTCTTCCAGGCTGGCGGCCTGTTGTTCGGTGCGCCGCGACAGGTCGTCGTTGCCGGCGGCGATCTCGCCGGCGGCGGTATTGATCGCATCCGAGGCGCCCTGGATCTGGCGCACGATCGTCGCCAGTTGTTCGGCGGTGGTGTTGGCGTGTTCCTTCATGCCGGCGTAGACGCCTTGCAGGTCGGCGTCGATGCGGGTGGACAGGTTGCCCTCGGCCAGCGCCTGCAGCATGTGCTGGATATGCGCCAGGCCGGAGGAACTGGCTTCCAGCAAGGCATTGATCTGTTCGGCCAGCAGCAACAGGAAGCCGTGCTTGTCGTCCAGGCGCACGCGGCCGTCGAGGTCGCCGGCGACCGCACTGCGCACGATGCCGGCGATTTCCTCTTCCACCGCCACTTCGGCGGTGCGGTCGGCCCATTCGACGACGAAGCCGAGGCGGTTGCCGTCGCCGTCGAGCACCGGGTTGACGATCAGGCGCATGGTGCGCCCGCCCACCCGGATCTGTGCGGTGTGGGTCTGCTGCAATGACGCCAGCAGCTTGGCCTGGTGCTCGGGCCGTTTGTGGAAGATGTCGATGTTGCGCGTCAGCAGGTCGTTGGCATCGAAGCTGGGAAGATCGCGGCGCAGGTCGTCCTGCGCGGCCAGCAGCATGCGCGACAGCGGCTTGTTGACGTAGACGATGTTGCGCTCGGCATCGGCGATCATCACGTTGGCGGTGACGTTCTCCAGCGCGCTGCGGATGCGCAGGTTCTCGCGCTGGGCCTCCACGTCCTGTTCGCGGCTGCTCAGCAGCTGCTCGCTGGCCACCACCAGGGTATGGGCGATCGAGCCTTCCGGCAGGGTCATGCCGCGGATCGAGGCCGGCAGCGGTTGCTGGCGGGCGATGGCGCGCGCCAGCAGCGACAGGTCGCGCGGGTCGTGGCCGACGTCCAGCAGTTGCCTGCGCATCTGCACGGCCATCGCCACCAGGACGCCGGCTTCGGCCACCACATAGCCCGCGTGCATGGCCAGGATGTTGATCCCTGTGCCGGCCGCGAACGCACGCAGCGGCAGGCCGCGATGCTGCAACCAGAAGAACAGCAGGTGGTGGACGGCGATGGCCGCGGAGGCGACCACGATCGGCCGCCAGTCGCGGTAGTACAGCAGCAAGGCGATCAGCACGATCACGCCGAAATGGACCTCGGTCATGCCGCCGGCCTGTTGGATCAGTACCGCCGCCAGCACCATCAAGCCCAGCGCCACGGTGCAGCGGCTCAGCAACGTGCCGGGGTAGAGCTTCACCTGCAGGGCGATGACCGCCAGGGTCGGCAGCGTCACCGCCAGCCACGGCGTCCATACGCCCTGGCGCCAGGCGACGGCCAGGCTGACGATGCCGACGAACGCGGCCACCGCCAGGAACAGCCGGTCGGCCTCCGCGGCCAGTTTTTGCAGATACACGTAGCGCTCGTTGCCTACGAGGAAGCTTCCCTGGGTGTTCGATGCGCTCATGCGGATAATTCCTTGGGGCATGCACAGTGGGTAAAGAGGACCAGCGGCGACGCATCGCCGGCCGCGAGCAGACGCGGGACCAGCGAGGCGGCGGGGATGGCGTCGCCGCAGCCTTCGATTTGCGACGGTCCGGCGTAGACCAGGCGATCGTCGGCGCCGAACACGATCAGCGCATACGGCAAAGCCTTGGGTGCTGGCCTGTCGCTCAGGTCGATACTGAGCAGGCCGGGCGGCGCAGACGCCAGTGCGCGCGGCTTGCAGCCGCATCCGGCCACGCGCAACTGGAACGCCACGGCCTGGCCGCGCGGCGGCATGGAGGACACGAATGCCTGCAATTGCCGGCGGATATCCTCGGCGCTAGCGGTGGCCGGCGGCTTGCCGAGGAACGCCAGGCTGGCCGCCGCCCACGCCGCCCACAAGGCGAGCAACACCGCACCGACGGGGAGGGACGATGAACGGAGAGAATTTCCTCCGGCGGTGGTGGCGTCGTCGTACATGGCATTCGGGCAGGCGATGCGCCGACATTCACCGGCTCTTCACGTTATCGACGGGAAGGGGTGGGGCTTTAGGATCGGTGACGCTTTCGAGGCAAATGCGTTCCCTGCCTGCGCATACGAGCAAAGAACGCCAGGAATCTCATGGCGATAAGCGACAGGGTCGAAGACAGTCGGTCGTGCCCTGGATGTATGCATTCGATGCCGGTGCAGCGCCCAGATTTGCGCGCAGCTTGGGCGGGGCGGCAGCCTGCAGGTGCCGTTGTGCGCGGGGATCTCCGATTCCATGCCGGAGGCCGTGACCAGCGTTGGCGCTATGCCATTGCGTCCGGTCCGCCCACCGCGGTTGCCGGCGGTGGCGCAAACGACATCGGCCGCGAAATGCTCCGCGGCCGATGCTGGTCAGCGTACTGGCATGGCGCCGTCAGAACTCGTGCCACTGCGACTCGGCCACGGCCCCGCCACCGTGGCCGGCGCGCGCCGGCTGCGGCTTGCGCTTGATCGCCGCTGCCGACGCGCTCGCTGGCGCCTTGAACAGCGGGGCGGGGCGGGGCCGCTGCGACGGGGCGTCAGGCGCAGCAGGGGCGGCATCGATCTTGAACAGGGCGACGGTTTCGGTGAGCTGCCCGGCCTGTTCTTCCATCGAGCGCGCGGCCGCGGTGGCTTCCTCGACCAGCGCGGCGTTCTGCTGAGTAGCCTCGTCCATCTGGGTGACGGTCTGGTTGACCTGCTCGATGCCGGCGTACTGTTCCTGCGAGGCGGCCGAGATCTCGCCCATGATGTCGGTGACGCGCTGCACCGAGGACACGATCTCCTGCATGGTTTGGCCGGCCTTGCCGACCAGTACCGAGCCTTCGCTGACCCGGGTGACCGACTCGTCAATCAGGCCCTTGATCTCCTTGGCCGCGCCGGCCGAGCGCTGGGCGAGGGTACGCACCTCGCTGGCGACGACCGCAAAGCCGCGGCCCTGTTCGCCGGCGCGCGCCGCTTCCACCGCGGCGTTGAGCGCCAGGATGTTGGTCTGGAAGGCGATGCCGTCGATCACGCTGATGATGTCGGCGATCTTCTTCGACGAGGTTTCGATGCCGCTCATCGTGGTCACCACCTGGCTGACCACGTCGCCGCCTTGCGAAGCAACCGCCGCGGCGCCGACCGCCAACTGGTTGGCCTGGCGCGCGTGTTCGGCATTCTGCTTCACCGTGGAGGTCAGTTCCTCCATCGAGGCAGCGGTTTCTTCCAGGCTCGCCGCCTGCTGCTCGGTGCGGCGCGACAGGTCGTCGTTGCCGATGGCGATCTCGCTGGACGCGGCATTGATGCTGACCGCCGCGGTCTGGATGCGGCCGACGATGTCAGCCAGTTGCGCGGTGGTGGCATTGGCGTCGTCGCGCATGGTCGCGAACACGCCATGGAACTCGCCGCGCATGCGTGCGGTCAGGTCGCCGGCGGCGATGGCCTGCAGCAGCTTGGACAGCGCGTCGAGGTTGCCGTCGGCGGTGGCCATCAGCTGGTTGAGGTTGTCGACCATGGCGCGGAAGTCGTACTGGAAGCGCTGCGCATCGCCGCGCACGCTGAAGTCGCCGGCCGCGGCGGCGGTGGCCAGCTGACCGATCTCGCGGTTCATCGCGGTCAGGTTCTGCTTGACGGTGTCCATGGTTTCGGCCAGCACGGCTTTTTCGCCGGGCAGTCGGTCCATGTCCTCGCTGAGGTCGCCGATCGCGTACCGACCTACGATTTGCGCCAGACGCAGCGTGACCGCGATATGCGCCGCGGCCAGCGCATTGCTGTCGCGGATCATGCGCCCGTACTCGCCGGGAAAAGCGCTTTCGTCCATGCGGTAGCTGATCTGGCCGGCCTCGTGGCGCTGCGCCATCTCGACCTGCGCCGACAGCACATGCTGCAGCTGCTGCTGCATCTGCCGCATGTTTTCCAGCAATTGGCCGCTTTCGTCGCGGCTGGACACCACGATCGCCGTGTCCAGGCGCCCCTGCGCAATCTGCGCGGCGGCGTCGGCGGCACGGCGTACGTTGCGGGTCAATGCCGACAGGGTATGCACACACAAGGCCATGATCAGCAGTGTCAGCAGGCTCAGTCCGGCGATCGTCCGCCACATCGCGCTGCGTGCGTCCGCCAGGTGCCGCGCTGACTGGCGCTGCAGGGCCTGCAGCGAGGTCGTGCTCAGCGATTGCAGCGCCTGGCCCCAATCGTCAAGCGCACGGTTCCAGTGCCGGTCGGCATCGGGCGCGCCGCTGTCCAGCGCGGCGGACAGTTGCAGCAAGGCCTGGTCGGCGCGGCCCGCCTCGCCGGCGACGGCCTGGGCCAGCGCCGGATCCGCTTGCTCAAGCAGGCCGATCGCTTTTTCCAGTTCGTTGCGCAGCCGGGCATGGTCGCGCGCGATCTGCGCGATCTGCTCGCGCAGCACCGGTGTCTGCGCAGCGGCCTGGGACGGGTCGGCGGCCGCGTCCAGGCGCGTCAGTGCCTCGCTGGTATCGGGGCCGTAGATCAGACTGGCCACGACCAGGTGGTAGCTCTCCACATAGGGGGTATAGACCAATTGGCTGTCGTCGCGCATCGCATCCAATGCGGCAGAAGCCTGCTCGGCGACAGCGCCGCTGTCGCCTTGCGCGTCGGTCAGCGCCTGACGCAGGCGCGCCAGCGCCTTGGCACTGTTTTCGAAGCCGGGCAACGTGGCGACGCTGCGTTGCAGATCGGTCAGGGCGCGGTCCGCGCGCCGCGCCGACGCTGCGGCGGCAGCGCCGGTTTCGACGCGTTGCGCCTGCAGCGCAGCCAGCAGCGACAACATTTCGTGCAGTGGTGCATAGCTGCGCAGTTCGTTGCGGCTGATGCCGACGCTTTCGTCGAGCTTGTCGCGGTAGAGCAACACCGGGATCACCAGCCCGAGCAGGGCGAGGATGCCGATGATGCTGAGCTTCCTGGCGATGGCCAGATCGTGCCAGCCACGCAGCAGCCGGCGCGGTCCGGTGGAGGGAAGGGGATGGCCGGACGCTGTATGGATGGACGGGGTCATGGAAAATCTCTGAGCGTCATCGTGGACGACGGATCAGGCGGTCCGTGACTGCAGGCGTCGGGCATCCGCTGCCGGCCGTTGCAGAACGGCCGCCAATGGCAGCGTGACAGACGGTCCCAGCGCGGTCGGAAGATGTCCCATGGCGATGGCGGCCTGCGTAACGTTTTGGAAGTAAGGCTTTAGCGGCACGCCTGCGGGATTGCTGAAGCGTTGCCGACGTACGCGCCAGCCGGCGATCAACTTTGTCGCCTGAGCGTGATGGGGGCATTACGGCGTTTGCGTTATCGCACCTGGCGCAGTGCCCACCCGACGCGGCAGGCGCTTTAGCCCGCAACCGCAACCCGCAATTGGCAACCGGCAGCGTGGCTGCCGGCATTCGCATGATCGGTGTGTTTGTGCGGAGGAGAAGCGGCCAAGCTGCGGCCGCCTCAACACGATCGCCATGCCCGAGTCGGCTTGGCGACGGCTGGCTTAGAACTCGTGCCAGCTGGTGTCGCCGCCGGTGCTGGCCACGCGCTTGGGCGGAGCGCTGCGCACGGCGCGGGTCGCCGCCGCCACCTGCGCCTTGACCACGGCGACCACCGCCGGTGCGTTGGCCGCCTGGCGCCGGCTCGCGCTCACGGGAGCATCGTCGATCTTGAACACCGCGACAGTCTCGGTGAGCTGGCGTGCCTGCTCTTCCATCGAGCGTGCGGCCGCGGTGGCTTCCTCGACCAGGGCGGCGTTCTGCTGGGTGGCCTCGTCCATCTGGGTCACGGTCTGGTTGACCTGCTCGATGCCGGCGTACTGTTCCTGCGAGGCGGCGGAGATCTCGCCCATGATGTCGGTGACGCGCTGGACCGAGGACACGATCTCGGTCATGGTCTGGCCCGCCTGGCGCACCAGCGCCGAGCCGTTGGACACCTGGCTCACCGAGTCGTCGATCAGGCTCTTGATTTCCTTGGCCGCATTGGCCGAGCGCTGGGCCAGCGTCCGCACCTCGCTGGCGACCACGGCGAAGCCGCGGCCCTGTTCGCCGGCACGCGCCGCTTCCACCGCGGCATTCAAGGCCAGGATATTGGTCTGGAAGGCGATGCCGTCGATGACCGAGATGATGTCGGCGATCTTCTTCGAGGAAGTCTCGATGCCGCTCATCGTGGTCACCACCTGGCCGACCACCTCGCCACCCTGCGAAGCCACGGAGGCCGCGCCGACCGCGAGCTGGTTGGCCTGACGCGCGTGTTCGGCATTCTGCTTGACGGTGGAAGTCAGTTCCTCCATCGACGCGGCGGTTTCTTCCAGGCTAGCCGCCTGCTGCTCGGTGCGGCGCGACAGGTCGTCGTTGCCGGTGGCGATCTCGCTGGAGGCGCTGTTGATGCTCAGTGCGGCGGTCTGGATGCGGCCGACGATGGCCGCCAGCTGCTCCGAGGTGGCGTTGGCGTCGTCGCGCATCTTGGCGAACACGCCCTGGAACTCGCCGTTCATGCGCGCGGTCAGGTCGCCGGCAGCGATGGCCTGCAGCAGCGTGGACAAGGATTCCAGGTTGCCGTCGGCGGTGGCCATCAACTGGTTGAGGCTGTCGACCATGGCGCGGAAGTCGTACTGGAAGCGCTGCGCGTCGCCGCGCACGCTGAAGTCGCCGGCGGCCGCGGCGGTGGCCAGCTGGCCGATCTCGCGGTTCATCGCGGTCAGGTTTTGCTTGACCGTGTCCATGGTCTCGGTCAACACCGCTTTCTCGCCGGGCAGGCGGTCCATGTCGTCGTTGAAGTCGCCGATCGCGTAGCGGCCCATGATCTGCGCCAGGCGCATCTTGACCGCGATGTGCGAAGCGGCCAGTTCGTTGCTGTCGTGGACCATGCGGCCGTATTCGCCGGGGAACGCCTTGGCGTCCATGCGATAGCTGATCTGGCCGGCATCATGGCGCTTGGCCATCTCGGTCTGCGCCGCCATGACTGCCTGCAACTGGCCCTGCATCTTGTCCATGCTGATCAGCAGCCGGCCGGTTTCGTCGCGCGACTGGGTATCGATGGCGTTGTCGAGTTTGCCCGAGGCGATGGCATCGGCGACCGTGATGGCCTGGCCCAGGCGCTTGAGCAGTTGGCGGCGGATCATCAGGCCCATGCCCACGGCGACCAGGATCGCGATCAGGCTGCCGATCAGCACCGACCACTTGCCGCGGGCGCGCACCGCCTCCAGCTCCGCGGCGCGCTTGGTCAGCAGCGTGCGTTCTTCGTTGGAGAACTCGCCGAGCAGCGAGCGGATGCCCGCCATCGCGGCGCGGTCGCGGCCTTCCAGGAACATGGGCACGACCTGCTCGGCGCTGGCGGCGGTGTCGCGCAGTGCGATGGCGTCCTTCTCGACCGCCAGCAGCTGTTGGTAGGCCTTTTCCAGTCCGGCCAGGCGTTGCTGTTGCCCGGCGTTGTCCGCCGTCAGTTGCTTGGCTTCGGCGTAGCTCTTTTCGAATCCTGCCTGGCCATTGTTGAAAGGCTGCAGATGCTTCTTGTCGCCGGACAGCAGGTAGCCGCGCGTGCCGGTCTCGATATTCAGAGCGTTCGCCTGCATCGTTTCGCCGGTCGCCAGTACCTTGTAGGTATGCTCGTTGATCTCCATCGCCTTGCTCAATTTGGATTGGCTGCTCAGGCTGACGGCGCCGACGATGAGCATGACCAGCACCACGGCGCCGAAGCCGAGCGCGAGCTGCGTGGAGATAGTCAGATTTTTTGATTTCATTTGGCTGTACCGGTCAGGTGAACGACGATCGAACTGTGAACGTAAGTGCGGTGCCGGCCGGACAGCGGGCCAGGCAGGGAGAGCGGTCCGCGCGGCGCTGGAGCCGGCAGACGTGAAAGCACACACAGGTGGAAGTCGTTGGTGCTGTTCACCTAGCCGCAGGGCGGTGTCGATGCGTCGGGCAGCGACCGCCTAACAGGGAGAAGCTAAAACTTTAGTAGTATTTTTTAGACAAATTCCCATACTGAGACTTGTAGCGGCATTGACCGGTCGGACTTTAGGGCGCGATCGGAAAAAAGTTCAGTTCACGATAGCGATCCCAGAATCGCTGGAGGCGCCCGTAGCCCATGGGTTTACGCGTGACGCGAGAATGATTCTCATGCCTCGGTTTATCGGCAATGCGCGCTGCTCGCCAACGCCTGTGGGTCTGTGCATTCAGCGGTGCGATCGCAGCGATGTGAGGGGCCGGTCTCTTCGGACCATCGTTGCAGGTAACGCCACGTCGGCGTTGTGTGGCGTCCCAGGGGCACGGCCATGTGCGACCGTGTTAGAGCCTGCGACCGATGGGCCGCACCAGGCTGATCGCTCGCAACTATGGACGCTATGGGTGGGCGATCGCATCCAATGCGATGCCAGGCTCCGGACAGCGGCGCTGCGGAGCGGAAGCCGCGGCCGATGAACTACCTGGCGGGATGTTCCAAGGCCGATGCTTTCAGACAGGCCGGGCCTGCCGTTTCCAGGAACGCGCGGTCGCCACGCCGTGCGGCGTGGCGACCGCAATGCTCAGAATTCCTGCCAGCTTGCGTCGTTGCTGCTCGTGGCCGACGGCTTGGGGGCGTTGCGCACCGCACGCGTCGCGGCGGCGACCTGTGCCTTGACCACGGCCGCGACAGAGGCCGGAGCCGGGGCCGGGCGCTTGTGCGGCGCGGCGGTGGCGTCGATCTTGAACACGGCGACCGCGCTGCGCAGCTGCACCGCCTGCTCTTCCATCGAGCGCGCCGCGGCGGTGGCTTCCTCGACCAGCGCGGCATTCTGCTGGGTGGTCTCGTCCATCTGGGTGACGGTCTGGTTGACCTGTTCGATGCCGGCGTACTGTTCCTGCGAGGCGGCCGAGATCTCGCCCATGATGTCGGTGACGCGTTGCACCGAGGCGACGATTTCCTGCATCGTGCGGCCAGCCTGGTCGACCAGCACCGAGCCTTCGGCGACGCGGGTGACCGACTCGTCGATCAATCCCTTGATCTCCTTGGCCGCACCGGCCGAGCGCTGGGCGAGGGTGCGCACCTCGCTGGCGACCACCGCGAAACCGCGGCCCTGTTCGCCGGCGCGCGCCGCTTCCACCGCGGCGTTCAAGGCCAGGATGTTGGTCTGGAAGGCGATGCCGTCGATCACCGAGATGATGTCGGCGATCTTCTTCGACGAGGTCTCGATGCCGCTCATCGTGGTCACCACCTGGGCGACCACCTCGCCGCCCTGCGAGGCGACAGCCGCCGCGCCCACCGCCAGCTGGTTGGCCTGGCGCGCATGCTCGGCGTTCTGTTTCACCGTGGAGGTCAGTTCTTCCATCGACGCGGCGGTTTCCTCCAGGCTCGCCGCCTGTTGCTCGGTGCGCCGCGACAGATCGTCGTTGCCGGCGGCGATTTCGCTGGCCGCGCCGTTGATGCTGACCGCCGCGGTCTGGATGCGGCCGACGATATCGGCCAGCTGCTCGGCGGTGGCATTGGCGTCGTCGCGCATCCTGGCGAACACGCCCTGGAACTCGCCGTGCATGCGTGCGGTCAGGTCGCCGGCGGCGATGGATTTCAGCAGCTTGGACAGCGCGTCGAGGTTGCCGTCGGCGGTCGCCATCAGCTGGTTGAGGCTATCGACCATGGCGCGGAAGTCGTACTGGAAGCGCTGCGCATCGCCGCGCACGCTGAAATCGCCGGCCGCGGCGGCGCCGGCCAGCTGGCCGATCTCGCGGTTCATCGCGGTCAGATTCTGCTTGACCGTGTCCATGGTCTCGGTCAGTACCGCCTTTTCGCCGGGCAGGCGGTCCATGTCCTCGCTGAAGTCGCCGACCGCATAGCGGCCCATGATCTGCGCCAGGCGCAGCTTCACCGCGATGTGCGAGGCCGCCAGCGCGTTGCTGTCGTGGACCATGCGCCCGTATTCGCCGGGAAACGCCGCGGCATCCATGCGATAGCTGATCTGGCCGGTGTCGTGGCGGCGGGCCATCTCCAGCTGCGCGGTCAGCACGGCCTGCAACTGGCTCTGCATCCGCTTCATGCTGGCGAGCAGGCGGCCTGTCTCGTCGCGGGCGTCGCTGTGGATCTCGTCGTCCAGCTTGCCGGCGGCGATGTTTTCGGCCACGCGGGTGGCCAGGCTCAGCGGCTGGGTCAGGCTGCGGGTGATCAGCCAGGCGAGCAGGCTGCTGATCACCACCACCGCGATGCCGCCGGCGATCAACGCGTTGCGACCGGTCGTCATCGCCGTCACGGCCGCGGCGTAGGCCTCCTGGCTCACCCTGCGCTGCATCGCGACGTTGGCGCGGATAGCGTCTTGCCAGCTGTCCATCGCCGGGCCGGCTTCGCTGATCAGCAGCGCCTGCGCCTGGGCATTCTGGTTGCTCTCGGAAAGCGCCATGACCCGATCGTTCAGCACGCGCGCCTTTTCGCGGCGCACGTTGATCGTGTCGCGAATCTTCTGGCCCTCGGCATTGGCCGCGGTCGCATACAGCGCGTCGCGGCTTTCGTTGTAGCGTTGGCGCTGCTCGGCGATGGTGGCCAGCGCCTTGCGGTTGTCCTCGGGCGAGGTGACGATGGTGGCGTTGCGCAAGGCCACGGCAATGCCCGAGTTCGCGTCCAGCATCTCCGACGACAGGCGGATCTTTTCCATGTTCGTCTTGACGATGCCGTCCAGCTGCTTGCGGGCGCTGGACATCGACGACAGGCCCGCTGCGACCAGCAGGACGGACAGCAGGATCAACAGGCCGAAGGCCGCGGCCAGGCGGCGTCCGACGTTGTAGCGTTGCAATAGCGAGTTCATGGCTGACCTCATTGGTTACCGGAGATGGCGATGACGCTCCAGTGCAGCAACCCTCTGCGGAAGGCGATGCCTGGAACGAAGCGACGTGGCGGTAGGCAAATGAAGGAAAGGGACTCGACTGCGTTGCAACGTTCTATGCCTTCGCCTGAATGCTGTATCGGCGCGGCTGGGCAGTTATGGATGGGACGTTGGGCTCAGGGCGATGCGCCGACCTGAACGATTGTCTTTCTGCAGGGTCAGGATGTCTGCCATTGCGCATCGATCGCATCGGCGATGGCTTGCGCGTCCGCCTGGGCGTGGCTTCGCCGCGCGGGTTCGGCAACCGCGGCATGGTGCGCCGGGAGCGCAGAAAGCGCGGAGACGCCGGCCTTGCGGGCGGTGGTGTCCTGGACCAGCCGGAACACCGCGACCGCATCGCTCAGCTGCGCCGACTGCTCTTCCATCGAGCGTGCCGCGGCGGTGGCTTCTTCCACCAGTGCAGCGTTCTGCTGGGTGGTTTCGTCCATCTGGGTCACGGTGCGGTTGACCTGCTCGATGCCCTGCGACTGCTCCTGCGAGGCGGCGGAGATTTCGCCGATGATGTCGGTGACGCGCTGCACCGAGGACACGATCTCCTGCATGGTCTGGCCGGCGCGGTTGACCAGCACCGAGCCCTGGGCGACGCGGCCGACCGACTCGTCGATCAGGCCCTTGATCTCCTTGGCGGCATTGGCCGAGCGCTGGGCGAGGGTACGCACCTCGCTGGCGACAACCGCGAAGCCACGGCCCTGTTCGCCGGCGCGCGCGGCTTCCACCGCGGCGTTGAGCGCCAGGATATTGGTCTGGAAGGCGATGCCGTCGATCACCGAGATGATGTCGGCGATCTTCTTGGACGAAGTCTCGATGCCGCTCATCGTGGTCACCACCTGGGCGACCACCTCGCCGCCCTGCGAGGCGACAGCCGCCGCGCCCACCGCCAGCTGGTTGGCCTGGCGCGCGTGTTCGGCGTTCTGCTTGACGGTGGAGGTCAGCTCTTCCATCGACGCCGCGGTCTGCTCCAGGCTGGTGGCCTGCTGCTCGGTGCGGTGCGACAGGTCGCTGTTGCCTTGCGCGATCTCGCTGGCGGCGGTGTGGATGTTGCCGCTGGCTTCCTGGATGCGGCCGACGATGCCGGCGAGCCGTTCGGCGGTGGCGTTGGCGTCGTCGCGCATGCGGGCGAACACGCCATGGAACTCGCCGCGCATGCGCGCGCCCAGGTCGCCGTCGGCCAGCGCGCTGAGCAGGCGCGAGACTTCGGCGATGCTGACCGCGTTGGCGTCGAGCAGGCCGTTGAGCTGCTGCGCCAGCAACAGGAAGAAGCCCTGCTTGCCGTCGCTGTCGATGCGCTGGGACAGGTCGCCGGCGGCGGCGCTGCGCACCACTTCGGCCACTTCCACTTCGACCTTGGCCTCGGCGGTGCGGTCGCGCCATTCGCAGACGAATCCGACGTGGGCGCCGGCCTCGTTGCGGATCGCGGAAATCTCCTGGGAGATGCAGGCGCCGCGGTAACGCACTTCGCGCTGTGCCGCGCCCTGGCGGTCGAGCCGCTGGTAAATCTCCGCGTCCTGCGAATTGCCCACTTCCAGCAGCGACACCGACTGGCCGATCACGGCGGCGGAGCCATCGAAGGCCGGCGCGCAGGCGCGGATGTCGTCGGCATAGGTGTGCAGCAGTTTCTGCAGCGCGCCATTGGCATAGACGATGGTCAGGTCGGGATCGGCGATGTACATGCCGGTCGAGGCGTTGTCCAGCGCGGTGCGGATGCGCAGGTTCTCGGCGGCGACGCTGCGCTCGCGTTCGATCCGTTCGCGCAGTTCGCGCTGCATCCGCGCCAGCGCCGCCATCAGGCTGTGCGCGTGCTTGGCGGCGACCGGGATCGGCTGGTCCAGGCGGCCTTCGGCGATGTGCTGGGCGGCGGCCATCGCCACGCGCGGCTCGCCGCCGAGCAGGCGCGACACCGAGCGCAGGATCCAGACCGCGGCCAGGCCCAGGCATAGCACGGCCAGCACCACCGCGCCGGCCTGCTGCCAGGTGGCGCGGCGGCTGTGCTGTTCGGCGGCGCTGCGGCTGGCCTGGTTCAACCCCAGGATGTGTTCGCTGATCGCGCCCATGCGCGTCTCCAGCTGCTCGAAGCTCTCGCTGAAGGCGGCGTAGGCGGCGGCGCTGTCCCCCTGCGCTTCGACCAGGGTTACCACCTGGTCCGCGGCGGCGATGTAGCTCTGCAGGGCGGGCGCGACCGCCTCCAGCTCGGTGCGCAAGCTTGGATCCAGCGGCAGCTTGCGGCTCTCGGCCAGGGCCTGGCGGAACTCCGCGGCGTGCTCGACCAGCGAGGCGCGCGCGGCCTTGATGCCGGCGTCGTCCTGCCGCGAGCCGGCCAGCAGCGCGGTGGTGACGTCGCCGCGCAGGGCGTCGTGCATCATGTCCGCCTGCATGTGGTTGCGCAGCGCATCGGAGGAGGTGACCTGCGCGGCGACCGCGCTCAGCAACCCGTGCTGTGCGCTGTAGCCGACGCCGCCCAGCGCGAGCAGCGCGAGCACCGCCACCAGCACCAGGATTGCGAGCATGTGCATGATCTTCATCGGCGTCGCCTGGTTCAGAAGCGGAGGGACAGGCCCACGCCGAGCGCGTGATCCGGCGAACGGTCGTTGAGGCCGTAGCTGTAGACCGCGTCCAGCTGCACGTCGTTGCTCAGCAACCAGGCCGAGCCGACGTCGAGCAGGGCGATGGTGCCGCCGTCGTCGCTGTTGGCGATCTGCGGCAACGCCAGTTCGACGAACGAGCGGCTGTGTTCGGTCCATGCCTTGCCGACCACGACGCCGAAGATGCCGGCGGCGTAGCGATGACCGTCGCCGTCGTCGTCCCAGATCACGCCGGGCATCACCCCGGCCGAGAGCGTCTCGCTGAGGTCCCATTCGGCGACCAGCCGGAACGACGGCCGCGCGCCATGGCCGCGCAGGGCGCGTGCGCCGCTGGGCAGGTCCACGTGCAGCAGCCAGGCCAGCGAGGCGCTGCCGTCGTCGGAACTGGCCAGGTGGTGCTTGATCCCGAGCGAGACATCGGCGAAGCCGGAGACGTCGGCCTCGCCTGGCGCATCGAACTGCTGCCAGCCATCGGTTTCCAGGCGCAGTTCCCAGGTCGGGCCGAGGCCATAGCGGAACAGGGTGGGCGTGGAGTAGCCATCGACATCGCCATCGCGCTCCCAGGCGACGCTGGTCTCCACCTGCAGCCGGCGGTCGCCGACGGTGAGGCTGGATTCGACGAAGTCCGGGCGATCGGTGGCGATCGGATCCTCTTCGGCGTGAGCGAGGCTGGCGATGCCGAACAAGGTCAGGCAGCTGGCGAGAACGATAGGCTTCATTGCGATCCCCATGAACGGTCAATCCTGAAACGCAGGTGCTTGGCTGCCCTGTCCGCCGACTGGCCGCATGGTGCGTGCCGGCCGGCTGTGGCGCTTCGTGACGCAGCTAGCAGAATGTCTTCAAGCTAACGGCCCGGTCCGGGTTTTCTTTAAACGTGTCCGACCAGTGGCTTGGCGCGGACATCGAAAGGCCAATCGAGCGGCGCTCGGCATCGCGTCGTTGTCGCGCCGCAACATGCTGTGCGGGCGGCGACGGTGCTGCGCATGTCGTGGACGGCGCGTTCCCGGCGCGATGCGGGAACGCGCCGGACCAGCCGCTCAGAACTCGTGCCATTGCGCCTCGTTGGCGCTTGCCGGCGTGCTCGGTACCGCGCGTATCGGCGCCTGGCTGCGCTTGGCCGGCGTGCTCCTGGTTTTCGCAGCAGGCGCTTTTGCGTTCGGCGTGGCGCCCGCGATGCCGGGCCGGGCCACGGCTGCCACGGTGGAGGCGGTCGTGCTGTCGAGCTTGAACAAGGCCACGGTCGCGGTGAGCTGCCCGGCCTGTTCTTCCATCGAGCGCGCGGCGGCGGTGGCTTCCTCGACCAGGGCTGCGTTCTGCTGGGTGGCCTCGTCCATCTGGGTGACGGTCTGGTTGACCTGCTCGATGCCCGCGTACTGCTCCTGCGAAGCGGCCGAGATCTCGCCCATGATGTCGGTGACGCGTTGCACCGAGGCCACGATCTCCTGCATGGTCTGGCCGGCTTGGCCGACCAGCACCGAGCCTTCGCTGACCCGGGTGACCGACTCGTCGATCAGGCCCTTGATCTCCTTGGCCGCGCCGGCCGAGCGCTGGGCTAGGGTGCGCACTTCCGAGGCGACCACGGCGAAGCCTCGGCCCTGCTCACCAGCACGGGCGGCTTCCACCGCGGCGTTGAGTGCCAGGATGTTGGTCTGGAAGGCGATGCCGTCGATGACGCTGATGATGTCGGCGATCTTCTTCGACGAGGTTTCGATGCCGCTCATCGTGGTCACCACCTGGCTGACCACGTCGCCACCCTGCGAGGCGACCGCCGCGGCGCCGACCGCCAACTGGTTGGCCTGGCGCGCGTGCTCGGCGTTCTGCTTGACGGTGGAGGTCAGTTCCTCCATCGACGCGGCGGTTTCCTCCAGGCTGGCCGCCTGCTGTTCGGTGCGCCGCGACAGGTCGTCGTTGCCGGCGGCAATCTCGCTGGCCGCGCCGTTGATGCTGACCGCCGCGGTCTGGATCCGGCCGACGATGCCGGCCAGTTGTTCGGCGGTGGCGTTGGCATCGTCGCGCATCCTGGCGAACACGCCGTTGAACTCGCCGTGCATGCGTGCGGTGAGGTCGCCGGCGGCGATGGATTGCAGCAGCTTGGACAGGGCGTCGAGGTTGCCGTCGGCGGTGGCCATCAGCTGGTTGAGGCTGTCGACCATGGCGCGGAAGTCGTACTGGAAGCGCTGCGCGTCGCCGCGCACGCTGAAGTCGCCGGCGGCCGCGGCGGAAGCGAGCCGGTTGATCTCGCGGTTCATGTCGCTGAGGTTCTGCTTGACCGTATCCATGGTCTCGGTCAGAACCGCCTTCTCGCCGGGCAGGCGGTCCATGTCCTCGCTGAAGTCGCCGATCGCATAGCGGCCCATGATCTGCGCCAGGCGCAGGGTGACCGCGATGTGCGAGGCAGCGAGCGCGTTGCTGTCGTGGACCATGCGCCCGTAGTCGCCGGGGAACGCGGCCTCGTCCATGCGGTAGCTGGTCTGGCCGGCGTCGTGGCGCTGCGCCATTTCCTTTTGCGCATCGAGCACCGCGCGCAGCTGTTGCTGCATGCGCTGCAGCGCGCCGAACAGCCGGCCCAGCTCGTCGTTGCGCGGGTACTGGATGCGGCTGTCCAGGCGCCCGGCAGCGACCGCGCCGGAGACCTCGACGGCATCGGCCAGCGGCTTGACCACCAGCCGCCGCAACAGGAGGTAGAGGCCGCCGCTGAGCAGCAGCGCCGCGCACAGGCCGACCGCGATGATGGTCCACAGCAGCGAGCGCGCCTGCGCCATCAGCACCGCGCGCGGGACCACCACGCCCAACGCGAAGCGCTCCTGCGCCTGGCCGATCTGCAACGGCACATAGACCTCGACATCGGTGACGCCGGTCTGCGCATCGGCGACTTCGCGGGTCACGTTCTGGCCCTTGGCGATGTCGGCCAGCAACGCGCGCGTGCCCGGGTCTTCCAGTTTCTTGCCGACCAGCGCCGCATCGCGATCGGCGATGACCGCGCCGCCCGGCGACAGCAGGCGCACGTGGCCTTCGCCGAGCGGGCGCAGCTTGGCCAGGCGCTGCTGCAGCTTGTCCAGGCCGAAATCGGTATTGATGATGCCGAGGAACTTGCCGTCCTCCATGATCGGCGTGGTCAACGTGGTCATCAGCACCTTGGTGCCGCCGATCTCGTACACGTAGGGTTCGACCACGGTCGGGCGGTGCTGCTGGCGCGCCTTCAGGTACCAGTCGCCCACGCCGGGGACATCGTAGTCGCGCAGCGGCTCGCGCACCTGCTTGTCGCCCTGCCAGGCCCAGTACACCATGTAGCGGCCGCTGGCGTCGTGGCCTTCGGCGTTGCTGTAGGCGGTGTCCTTGCCGTCGAATGCCTGCGGTTCCCACAGCGTGCCCAGGCCGGTCCAGTCCGGGTGCTGGCGCAGTTCGCGCAGCACGACGTCGCTGAACGTCTCGCGCATCTTGTCCTGGTGGCGCTGCGCCAGCAGGCTGTTGGCGAAGACCTGGTTGGAAACGAAGGCCGCGCCGACATCGCTGGAAATGCGCTGCGCTTCCAGGTGCGCGGTTTCGGTCATGCCGGTCTTGGCCGAGGCCAGTAGCGTATCGCTGCTGCGCACGTAGATGATCGCGGCGGTGACGCCGAAGCAGAATACGGCGATCGCCGCCACGCCGAGCATCAGGCGGGTCGCGACACTGGTGGAGCGGGAGGCTGGAGTCGGGCTCATGGCGTTCATCGGCTGGCGGAAGTGGAGAGCGCCCGCAGACTGATTCGCACGCCGGCGATTGGCGGCGTCGATCGCTGGCGCAACGCAGCGTCTGTGGCGTCTGCGTCTGGGTTCTTATCGGCAGCGTGTCGCGCAAATTGAATCGGCCGCAGGGGTGCGGCCAATCGGAATGACGCTATGCGGAGCGGACGCCCGGGTTCAGAATTCCCGCCATTGCGTTGCGCTGCCGGCTGCGGCCGCCACCCGCGATGCCTGCGCCACACGCACGTGCGCAGGCGAAGCCGGCACGCCACGCAGGGCAGGGCGGACCGGCGCCGCGGTGTCGGTCGCCTCGATCTTGAACACCGCCACGGCCCCGAGCAGCTGCCCGGCCTGTTCTTCCATCGCGTGCGCGGCCGCGCTGGCTTCCTCGACCAGCGCGGCGTTCTGCTGGGTGCTCTCGTCCATCTGGTTCACTGTCTGGTTGACCTGCTCGATGCCGGCGTACTGTTCCTGGGAGGCGGCGGAGATCTCGCCCATGATGTCGGTCACGCGCTGCACCGAGGCCACGATTTCCTGCATGGTGCGGCCGGCCTGATCGACCAGTACCGTGCCTTCGGCGACGCGGGTGACCGACTCATCGATCAGGCCCTTGATTTCCTTGGCCGCGCCGGCGGAGCGCTGGGCGAGGGTACGCACTTCCGAGGCGACCACGGCGAAGCCGCGGCCCTGTTCGCCCGCACGCGCCGCTTCCACCGCCGCGTTCAAGGCCAGGATGTTGGTCTGGAAGGCGATGCCGTCGATCACCGAGATGATGTCGGCGATCTTCCTGGAGGATGCCTGGATGCCGCTCATCGTGGTCACCACCTGGCCGACCACCGCGCCGCCTTGCGAGGCGACGGCGGCCGCGCCGACCGCGAGTTGATCGGCCTGGCGCGCGTGTTCGGCATTCTGCTTGACGGTGGAGGTCAGCTCTTCCATCGAGGCGGCGGTCTCTTCCAGGCTGGCCGCCTGCTGCTCGGTACGCCGCGACAGGTCGTCGTTGCCGGCGGCGATCTCGCTGGCCGCGCCGTTGATGCTGACCGCCGCGGTCTGGATCCGGCCGACGATGTCGCCCAACTGTTCGGCGGTGGCATTGGCATCGTCGCGCATCCGGGCGAACACGCCGTTGAACTCGCCGTGCATGCGCGCGGTCAGGTCGCCGGCGGCGATCGCCTTCAGCACCGTGGACAGCGATTCGAGATTGCCGTCGGCGGTACCCATCAACCGGTTGAGGCTGTCGACCATGGCGCGGAAGTCGTACTGGAAGCGCTGCGCGTCGCCGCGCACGCTGAAGTCGCCGGACGCCGCGGCGGAGGCGAGTTGGTTGATCTGGCCGTTCATCGCAGTCAGGTTCTGCTTGACCGTGTCCATGGTCTGCGCCAGCACGGCCTTCTCGCCGGGCAGCCGGTCCATGTCCTCGCTGAGGTCGCCGATCGCGTAACGGCCCATGATCTGCACCAGACGCATCTTCACCGCGATATGCGCCGCGACCAGCGCGTTGCTGTCGCGGACCATGCGCCCGTAGTCGCCGGGAAACGCGGTTTCGTCCATGCGGTAGCTGATCTGGCCGGCGTCGTGGCGCTGCGCCATTTCCGTCTGCGCCGCCAGGACGTCGCGCAACTGGGTCTGCATGGTGCTCATGCTGGCCAGCAGGCGCCCGGTCTCGTCGCGCGACTGGGCATCGATGCGGTTGTCCAGCTTGCCGGCGGCGATGGCATCGGCGACATCGATCGCCAGGCCCAGGCGCTTGAGCAACTGGCGGCGGATCAGCAGGCCCATGCCCACGGCGACCAGGATCGCGATCAGGCTGCCGAGCAGCACCGACCACTTGCCTTGCGCGCGCACTGCCTCCAGCTGCTGGCTGCGCTTGACCAGCAAGCCGTTTTCCTCATCGGCGAACGCGCCCAGCAGTGAACGGATCTCCCCCATCGTCTTGCGGTCGCGGCCTTCGGCGAACCCGGACAGTACCTGTTCCTGGCTATCGGGACGTTCGCGCAGGGCGATGATCCGCTGCTCGATCTGCAGAAACTCCTGATACACGGTCTGCAACTGCGCCAGGCGCGCCTGCTGCCGCGGGTTGTCGGCGGTCAGGCGCTTGGCTTCGGCGAAGTTCTTTTCGAAGCCGGCCTGGCCGAGAGCGAACGGCTGCAGATAGTCCTTGTTGCTGGACAGCAGATAGCCGCGGGTGCTGGTCTGTACGTTCAGCGCATTGGCCTGCATCAGTTCGCCGGTGGCGAGCACCTTGAAGGTGTGTTCGTTGATGGCGACCGCGTCGTTGAGCTGGAACTGGCTGCGCAGGCTGAATGCCCCGACGATGAGCAGCACCAGCACGACGGCGCCGAAGCCCAGGGCGAGTTGCGTAGACAGCGGCAGATTCTTGGTCTTCATCGTGATCCCGGAGCTGAGAGGAATGGGCTATGGAAAGGCGGTTGCCGCAGGGCGCGGCATCCATGTCCTCTGTAACGGCCGGTATATCGTTAAGTTCAATCTATTTTCAGACGCCAATAGATAGGCGTGGCCAATGGAGATGTGCGAACCCGGCGGGTAGATACGTTGGAGAAGGTCACGCCTGGGACGCCCGTCGCCCTCGACCTGTCGCCTGTATTCCACAGTTGTCGCGGGCGGTGAACCGACATTGGCAATGTAGGCAGCCGGCTTTCGCGTCGCCACAGCAAAGGGCCGCGGAAGTCGCGGCCCTTTGCTGTCATGTCGGAGCGTTATGCGCGGCTTGACCTGGATCTTTGCCGTCCCCGCAGATTCTGGCCGCGCCGGCTGTGCCGGCGCACTACGCGGCCCGGCGTGTCGCCGCGGCGTTGCTCGGCTCGATCTTGAAGACCGCCACCGCCTCGGTGAGCTGCCCGGCCTGGTCCTCCATCGAGCGCGCGGCGGCAGTGGCTTCCTCGACCAGCGCGGCGTTCTGCTGGGTGGCCTCGTCCATCTGGGTCACGGTCTGGTTGACCTGCTCGATGCCGGCGTACTGCTCCTGCGAAGCGGCCGAGATCTCGCTCATGATGTCGGTCACGCGCTGCACCGAAGACACGATCTCGGTCATGGTCTGGCCCGCCTGCTGGACCAAGGTCGCCCCTTCGGCAACGCGCGTCACCGACTCGTCGATCAGGCCCTTGATTTCCTTGGCCGCGCCGGCCGAGCGCTGGGCGAGGGTGCGCACTTCGCTGGCGACGACCGCGAAGCCGCGGCCCTGTTCGCCGGCGCGGGCCGCTTCCACCGCGGCGTTGAGCGCCAGGATGTTGGTCTGGAAGGCGATGCCGTCGATCACCGAGATGATGTCGGCGATCTTCTTCGAGGACGTCTCGATGCCGCTCATCGTGGTCACCACCTGGCTGACCACGTCGCCGCCCTGCGAGGCGACCGCTGCGGCGCCGACCGCCAACTGGTTGGCCTGGCGCGCATGCTCGGCGTTCTGCTTGACCGTGGAGGTCAACTCCTCCATCGACGCGGCGGTTTCCTCCAGGCTGGCGGCCTGCTGCTCGGTGCGGCGCGACAGGTCGTCGTTGCCGGTGGCGATCTCGGTGGCGGCCGCATTGATGCTGACTGCGGCGGTCTGGATGCGGCCGACGATGCCGGTCAGCTGATCGGCGGTGGCGTTGGCGTCGTCGCGCATGGTCGCGAACACGCCCTGGAACTCGCCGCGCATGCGTGCGGTCAGGTCGCCGGCGGCGATGGCTTGCAGCAGCGCCGACAGTTTGCCCAGGTTCTGGTCGCTGACTTCCATCATCGCGTTGAGGCCTTGCACCATCAGCCGGAAATCGTGCTGGAAGTGCGCCGCATCGCCGCGGGCGCTGAAGTCGCCGGCCGCGGCCGCAGCGGCCAGGCGCTTGATCTCGGTGTTGATCGCCAGCAGGCTGGCCTTGGCCGCGTCCATGGATTCGTGCAGCACCGCACGGCTGCCGGGCAGGCGCCGCGCGTCGCGGCACAGGTCGCCGTTGGCGTACTCGTTGAGCACCGCGATCGCATCGACGATCGCATCCAGGTGCTCGAACATCATCGTGTTGATGCCCTGGCTCAGTTCGCCGTACACGCCGGGGAAGTCCTGCGGCATGCGATGGGTCATGTCCTTGTCGGCGTGCAGCTCGATCATCTGCGCGGTCTCGCGGGAGAAGCGTTGCAACTGCGTCTGCATCCGGTCCATCGCGTTGAGCAGGCGGCCTGGCTCGTCGCGCGCGTCGGTATGCACGTTGTTGTCCAGGCGGCCCTCTGCGATCGCCTCGGCGGCGCGGGTGGCGCGGTTCAGCGGCTGGGTCAAGCTGCGGGTGATCAGCCAGGCCAGCAGGCTGCTGGCCAGGACCGCGGCGATGCCGCCGCCGATCAGCATTCTGCGGCCGCGGTCGGTATGCGCGATCGCGGTCGCATAGGCTTCCTGGCTCAGCGCGTTCTGCAGGACGACGTTGCTGCGGATCTTGGCCTGCCAGGCGAGCGTGGCGGGCCGCGATTTTTCGTGGAAGATCTTCTGCGCCTGGGCGTAGTCGCCCGCCTTGACCGCATCGATCACCGCGTTGTTGAGCGGCCTTGCCGTCTCCAGCAATTGTTCGATCTGCGCGCGCGTGCGCTTGCCTGCCTCGTTGGTCGGCATCGCGTAGAGCTTGGCGCGCTCCTGGTCGTAGCGCGCGCGTTCGCTCTGGATCAGCGCCAGGGCCTTGTCGGCTTCGGTTTCGCCGACCTGCATCGCATAGGTTCCCAGCGCGCCCAGGATGGCGGAATTGGCGTCCAGCATGCTGTTGGACAGGTTGATCTTCTGGATGTTGGAATTGACGATGCCGTCCAGCTGCTCGCGCGCGCCGGACATCCCGAACAACCCGGCGGCGACCAACATGCCGGAAATCAGGATCAGGATGCCGAATGCGGCGGAAAGTCGATTGCCAACGCTGTAGCGCTGTAGAAAGGCGTTCATTTGGTTGGCTCCGTTGAATGTTCGATTCGATTCATTTCGCAATAGTATTTATTTGAAATTGTGACTTTCGCCACTATTTGTCTACTTCGTAGCGGCGGCGCTGCCGGGATCTTTAATCGTTCAGCCCTGTTTTGGGATCCACCTGCGGACCGGCATCCGGTTGCGATGCGTCGTCGGGTTGTGTCGCAGCCCTTTGGCGGGCGCAGCCTCGCGCATCCACTTCAGCGAGACGCTTTCGCGCCGTACCCTCACCCCAACCCCTCTCCCGCTGGGAGAGGGGCTAAGGCACGGCATCCAAAAAACGAAAGCCCCGGCATCGCTGCCGGGGCTCGGTTTTCTTGCTGACCGCGCGGTGCGCGGCGCGGTGGCGGCAAACGATCAGGCGGCCTGCGGTACCCGCAGCGAGCGCACCAGTCCGCCGATGTCCACGATCAGCGCGACGCGGCCGTCGCCGAGGATGGTGGCGCCGGAGATGCCGCCGATGCGCCGGTAGTTGTTCTCGATGTTCTTGACCACCACTTGCTGCTGGCCGACCAGTTCGTCCACTTCCAGCGCGATCTTCTGGCCGTCGGCTTCCACCACCACCACCAGCGGCTCGGCCTGCTCGGTGCGGCCGTAGCCGTAGGAATCGCTGAGCGAGAGGATCGGCAGGTATTCGCCGCGGACACGCAGCACCCGGCCTTCGCCGGCCATGGTGCGGATGTCGTCGGGCTGCGGCTGCAGCGCCTCGAGCACGTAGGCCAGCGGCAGGATCAGGGTCTCGCCGGCGACCGACACGGTCATCCCGTCCAGGATCGCCAGGGTCAGCGGCAGCCGGATCAGCACGCGGGTACCGCGGCCGGAATTGCTTTCCAGCTGCACTTCGCCGCCCAGGCCCTGGATGTTGCGGCGGACCACGTCCATGCCCACGCCACGGCCGGACAGGTCGGTGACCGCGTCGGCGGTGGAGAAGCCCGGGGCGAAGATCAGGTCCCACACCTGCGCGTCGGTCGGGTTGTCCGGCACGCTCAGGCCGCGCTCGGCGGCCTTGGCCAGGATCCGCTCGCGGTTCAGGCCGGCGCCGTCGTCGCTGACTTCGATGACGATGTGCCCGCCCTGGTGCGAGGCGGCCAGGGTGATGGTGCCGGTCTCGTCCTTGCCGGCGGCGCGGCGCGCTTCGGGCATTTCCAGGCCGTGGTCGATCGAATTGCGCACCAGGTGCACCAGCGGATCGGCGATCTTCTCGATCAGGCCCTTGTCCAGCTCGGTGCCTTCGCCGATGGTGCGCAGCCGCACCTGCTTGCCGAGGCGGCTGGACAGGTCGCGGACCAGGCGCGGGAAGCGGCGGAACACCGCGTCCACCGGCAGCATGCGCACGCCGATCACCGCTTCCTGCAGGTCGCGGGTATTGCGTTCGAGCAGGTCCAGGCCGGCGAACAGGCGCTCGGCGTGGGCCGGGTCGAGATCGCCGGAGACCTGCTTGAGCATGGCCTGGGTGATGACCAGTTCGCCGACCAGGTTGATCAGCGCATCGACCTTGTCGACGCTGACCCGGATCGAGCTTTCCGCTTCGTGCGCGGCGGCGGCATTGCCGGCCGGCGCATTGGCGGCCACGGCGGCGGCCGGTGCGGCGGTGGCGCTGGCCGGAGCCTGCGCCAGCACCGGTGCCGGCGCGCTGGCCAGGCTCGGCGGCGGCACCGCGCGGATGTCCAGTTCGCAATCGTCGATCACCCAGGCGAAGGTGTCCTCGATCGCGCTGCGCGGCACCTTGGCGACCAGGCCCAGGTCCCACGCCAGGTAGGCCTCGAGCGGGTCGAGGTCGTTGAAGCCGGGCAGGCGCCCGCTACGGCAGGCGATCTGCAGCGGGCCGAGGTGTTCGAGTTCGCGGATGATGCGCAGCGGGTCGTTGCCGCTCATGAACAGCGACGGCGCCGGGGTGAAGCCGATCTGCCAGGCTTCCGGCTCGGCCGGCTGGTTGGCGGCCGGGGTCGCCGCGGGCGCGGCGGCGGCGGTGCCGTTCAGGGCCTGCTGCAGGCGGTCGTGCACGGCCTTGACCGCGACCGGATCGGCCAGGGTGCCGTGCTCGGCTTCGCGCAGCAGCGCGCGCAGCACGTCCACCGAGCCCAGGATCGCATCGATCGCGTGCGCTTCCACTTCGCGCTTGCCCGAGCGCAGCTCGTCGAGCAGCGTCTCCAGCACGTGGGTCAGCCCGGCCATCGCCTCGAAGCCGAAGGTGGCGGCGCCGCCCTTGATCGAGTGCGCGGCGCGGAACACCGAGTTGATCACTTCGGGATCGCGGTTGCCTTCTTCCAGCGACAGCAATCCGGCTTCCATCGCGTCCAGCCCTTCGCGGCTTTCCTCGAAGAAAGTGGCGTGGAAACGTTGCAGGTCCATGCTCATGGGCGGGGAATCCGGAAAAAAGGGGTGGAAAGGAATCAGCCCAGGACTTTCTGGACGGTGGCGATCAGCTGTTCCGGGTTGAACGGCTTGACCAGCCAGCCGGTGGCGCCGGCCGCCTTGCCTTCGGACTTCTTGTCCGCCGCCGACTCGGTGGTCAGCATCAGCATCGGCGTGAACTTGTAGTCCGGCAGCTGGCGCAGCGCGCGGATCAGCGAGATGCCGTCCATGTTCGGCATGTTGACGTCGGTCACCACCGCGTTGAAGCGCTGGCCCTGCGCGCGGCCGAGGGCGACCTGGCCGTCTTCGGCTTCCTCCACCGCGAAACCGGCCGAGGTAAGGGCAAAGGCGACCATCTGGCGCATCGACGCCGAATCGTCCACCACCAAGATACGTGCGCTCATGCGGCGTTCTCCACAGATTTCAGGTTGTCAGGGGTTGCAGGAAGGCCCAGCGATTCGCTGACCCCCAGTAGGCGTGCCGCATCGCGGAACGTGTCGTTGCAGGCGTCGAACACGGTGCGTTTGCCGTCCTGGCGACGTGCATCGACGAATGCGCACAGCACCTGTACGGAGGCGGTGTGGATGCGGCGGACCTCGCCGGCGTCCAGCCGCAGCTCGTCGTCCGACGCCAGGAACGGGGTCAGCCGTTGTTTCAGGTCGGCGCTGGTCTCGATGCCGAGATCTTCGCCAAGGGTGACTGTGCTCATCATTGCTCCGCACGAATGGTTCTAGGGCAGATAACGGCCAATGCGCGGGAAGCTTTAGCGGCGCATCGGGAAAATGCTGCGGGGTTGGCAGTCGCCGCGCGGCCGGGCCGCGGCGCGCGGGGCATGCGGCGGCGCCGTGGCGGTCCGCGGCAAGCCTGGACGCCGCCGTGGCGGCGTCGCCGCACGCGCTGCGTTTGCTGGGTTCCTGGTGCCCGCGCGCGCACCGAGGCGCGCGCGCGGAGCCTTGCGGGCGGCGACGCGTCGGGCGGGTCAGTGCAGCAGCTGCTCGGCGTCGAGCAGGATCATCGGCTGCGCCCCCAGCCGCGCCACGCCGCGGAACAGATGGTTGGAGATGCGGCAGATGCGGGCGTTGTCCGGCGGCTCGATCTGCTGGTCGGTGAGGCTGGCCACGTCCTCGACCGCGGACACGCGCAGGCCCAGGGTCTCGCCGTTCTCTTCCAGCACCACCACCCGGGTGAGCATGTCCATCTCGATCGGCGCGGCGCCCAGATGGATGCCCAGGTCGATCACCGGCACCACCTGGCCACGCAGGTTCATGATCCCCAGCATCGCGGTCGGGGTGCCGCGCAGTGCCAACAGCGGCACCGGCAGCACCACTTCCTGCACCTTTAGCAGTTCCAGCGCGTAGGCCTGTTCGCCGCAGCGCAGGCGCAGCCAGCGGGTGCTGCGGTCCGGCGCGCGGCGCTGATGCGGGGAGGCTTCGTGGGCCGCGCTCGGGGCCATGAACGCCTCCAGGTTCGGCGGCAAGCGCGAGGCTCCGCCGGCCAGTGCGCGCTCGGCCTCGGCGCGACGCTCCGGCGGCACTGCCATCGGCGCGCGCTTGATCGCACGCGCTTCGGCGGCATCGTCCTCGGCGGCCAGGTTGCGCGGCGTGGTGACGGCGCGTTCCATCTCCATCGCCGCGACCACTTCCAGGTCGGCCTGGCGCTCGGCGTCGGGCTGCGCCTGCTGCGACATGATGCCGGCCAGGGCCGGATCGGAATCGGCTTCGGCCAGCACCGCGGCAGCGATTTCTTCCGGGGTGGGGCCGGCTGGCGCGGGCTTCGGCGCCTGCTGCGACATGATGCCGGCCAGGGCCGGATCGGAATCGGCTTCGGCCAGCACCGCGGCAGCGATTTCTTCCGGGGTGGGACCGGCCGGCGCAGGTTTCGGTGCCTGCTGCGACATGATGCCGGCCAGGGCCGGATCGGAGTCGGCTTCGGCCAGGACCGCGGCGGCGATTTCTTCCGGGGTAGGGCCGGCCGGCGCGGGCTTCGGCGCCTGCTGCGACATGATCCCGGCCAGGGCCGGGTCGGAATCGGCTTCGGCCAGCACCGCGGCGGCGATTTCTTCCGGGGTGGGGCCGGCCGGCGCAGGTTTCGGTGCCTGCTGCGACATGATCCCGGCCAGGGCCGGATCGGAATCGGCTTCGGCCAGCACCGCGGCGGCGATTTCTTCCGGGGTGGGGCCGGCCGGCGTGGGCTTCGGCGCCTGCTGCGACATGATGCCGGCCAGGGCCGGATCGGAATCGGCTTCGGCCAGCACCGCGGCGGCGATTTCTTCAGGTGTAGGGCCAGCCGCTGCGGGCGCCTCGGCGACCGGTTCCGCTTGCGGCGCCGGCGCCGGCGTCGGCGCGGCGCTGGCCGCGGCCAGCGCTGCCAGCCGTTCGGCGTTCTGCTCTTCGGCGATCACGTCGTGCAGCAGGCCTTCCAGATAGTCGTCGATCACGCCGGGCGTGTTCATGCGGCCTGCTCCATCGGCGTGGCGTCGCTGGCGATCAGCCATTCCAGCGCGCGGCGGTAGGCGGCCAGGCCGCGGCCGGGGTAGTCGCCGGGCACGCCGGCGACCGTCAAGGCCTTGACGTTGCAGATCTTGGTGTCGACCGGGATCGCGTCTTCCCAGACCCGCTCGCCGTAGCTGTCCTGCATGTGCCGCAGGCTGTCGTTGCCGGCGCGGGTGCGCTTGTCGAACAGGGTCGGCAGGATCGAGGCGGGCAGGGGACGCCGGCGCGAGCGCTCGACCATGTCCACGGTGCGGACCATGCTGGCCAGGCCATGCAGCGCGAGCGGTTCGGCCTGGGTCGGGATGATCACCCGGTCGGCCGCGGCCAGCGCGTTGATCATCAGCAGGCCCAGGGTCGGCGGGCAGTCGAGCAGGATGTAGTCGTGCTGGCCGACGTGGCGGGCCATGGCCTGTTGCAGCGCCAGGCCGAGCCCGGGCTGGTTAGCGCTGCGCCGCTCCAGCGTGGCCAGCGCGGTCTGTCCGCAGACGTAGCTGAGGCGGTCGATGGGGCTGTTGTGGGCGAGCGACGCCAGGTCGCCCGGCGGGGTCGCGAACAGGTCGAGCACGCCGCTCGGCGGCGGGTCCTGCGGCACGTCGAAGGCGCGGGTCAGCGAGGCGTGCGGATCGAGATCCAGCATCAGCACCCGGTGGCCGAGCATGGCCAGGCCGCGGCCCAGCGCCAGCGTGGTCGTGGTCTTGCCCACGCCACCCTTCTGGTTGGCAATCGCCCAGATGCGCATCAGTTCACTCCTTCAATTGCGGCAGGTACGGCGCGGGGCCCGCCGGCAGCGCCGGCAGCCGCCGCGGCGGGTTGGATCGGGGACGCCGGCGCGGTGCCGGCACTGCTGAATCGGTCTTGCGGCGACGGAGTACCGGCCGCCGCGGCGACGGGCGCGGTGCCGCGGCCGGCGTCGAGGCTGTCGGCCTCGGCGCCGCCGGCATCGGCCAGGATCACCAGCACCACGCGGCGGTTGGCGTTGCGGCCGGCCTGGCTGTCGTTGTCGGCGAGCGGGCGGAACTCGCCGTAGCCGATCATCGACAGCCGCGACGGCTGCAGGCCCTGGTCGGCGAACAGATGCACCACGCTGGCCGCGCGCGCCGCCGACAGCTCCCAGTTGGACGGGAACTGCAGGGTGGCGATCGGGCTGTTGTCGGTATAGCCCTCCACGCGCACGCCGTTGGGCACCGGCACCAGCACCTGCGCCAGTTGCGTCAGGGTGGCGCGGGCGCTGTGGTCCAGCGACGCGGAGCCGGAGCCGAACAGGATGTCGCTGTTGATCTCCACTTCGATCCACAACCCGGCATGACGCACGCTGATCAGCTTCTTGTCGATCAGCGGCGCCAGGGCGGCGCCGAGCCGGGCGGCGATGCCGTCGAGCTGGCGCTGCGCGCGCCGCAGTTGTTCTTCGTTGCGCAGCGCATCGGCCGGGCGCAGCGGCGAGGCCGACGGCAGCCGGTTCGGGTCGGGCAGGGACAGCGCCGGGCTGGACTTGATCGGGGTCGGACGCGCGCCGCCCTGGCCCTGCATCAGGCGCTCGCCGACCTGCACCGGGCTCATCGTCCGCGGCGCGCCGCCGAAGGCGGTGCTCATCGCGTCGGCCATGACCCGGTACTTGGCCTCGTTGACCGTGGACAGCGCGTACATCACCACGAAGAAGGCGAGCAGCAACGTCATCAGATCGGCATAGGGGATGGCCCATGCCTCATGGTTGACGTGATCTTCGTGCTGACGCTTGCGGGCCATAGTGGTCGGGTCAATGCAAGAAGCCGGCCAGCTTCGATTCGATGTTGCGCGGGTTCTCGCCCTGGGCGATGGCGATGAGCCCTTCGATGATCATTTCGCGCTCGCCGCTGCTGTGCTTGATCACGCTCTTGAGCTTGCTGGCCATCGGCAGGAACAGCAGGTTGGCCGAGGCGATGCCGTAGATGGTGGCGGTGAACGCGGCGGCGATGCCGTGGCCGAGCTTGCTCGGGTCGGCCAGGTTCTTCATCACCGCGATCAGGCCCAGCACCGCGCCGATGATGCCCAGCGTCGGCGCGTAGATGCCCATGCCTTCGAACACCTTGGCCGCGGCCAGGTCGCAGTGCTCCTGGCCGTCGAGGTCGATCTCCAGCATGTGCCGGATCGATTCCGGTTCCACGCCGTCCACCAGCATCTGCAGGCCCTTGCGCACGAACGGGTCTTGCTGGTGCTGGACCTGGTTCTCCAGCCCGAGCAGGCCCTGGCGGCGGGCGATGTTGCTCCACTCCACGATCTGCTGCAGCAGCTGCTGCCGATCGCTGGCCGGCGGATGCAGGATCCACTTGGCGATCTGGAACGCGCGGCGGAACACCGCCGGCGGCGTGTGCACCAGGATCGCGGCGACGGTGCCGACGATCACGATCACGAACGCGGCCGGCGACCACAGCGCCGAAATGCCGGCGCCCTTGAGGATGCTGCCGCCGACCAGCGAGGCGATCGCCAACAGCAGACCGATGAGACTGAGTTTGTCCATGCAGGATCTATCGGCAGATGGGGGAGGGACTTGATGGTGGAGCCGGGATTGGGGAGTCGGGATTGGGGATTGGAGGCGGCCAGCCGTCGGCTGTCGAGCCGCGTCTCGGTGAGCGCGCGGCACCTGTAGGAGCGGCTTCAGCCGCGACGCGTTACCGGTAAGGCGTCGCGGCTGAAGCCGCTCCTACAGAGAAGCGCGATCGGCAACCGCCGTTGAACTTACCGGCAGGTCGATGACACTTTGGGCATCGCATCGCCAGTCAGCGATCCGCATCGGGACAGGTTTCCAATCCCCAATCCCGATTCCCCAATCCCGGCCCCTCAGCTCTTCAACCCGTCCACATCCAGGATCAGCGCCAGCCGGCCGTCGCCGATCAGGGTCGCGCCGGCGTAGCCGGGCAGGCCGCGCAGGGCGCGCGGCAGCGGTTTGATCACCACTTCCTCGCGGCCGCGGACCTGGTCCACGACCAGGCCCATGCGCGATTCGCCGGCCTGCAGCACCACCACGGTGAGCAGCGGCAGTTGCGGTGCCTCGATGTTCAGCCATTGGCGCAGGTCGACCAGCGGCAGGGTGTGCGATTGCCGGTCGAGCACGGCGCGGCCGTCGAACCAGCCCAGCGAGCGGCTCGGCGCGTGCAGCACTTCCACCACGCGCGCCAGCGGCAGCGCATAGACGGTGTCGCCGGCCTGCACCAGCAGGGTCGGCAGGATCGCCAGGGTCAGCGGCACGCGGATCAGGAAGCGGCTGCCGCGGCCCAGTTCGGACTGGATCTGGATCTGCCCGCTGAGTTCGCGGATGCGCGACTGCACCACGTCCATGCCGACGCCGCGGCCGGAGATGTCGGTGACTTCGGACTTGGTCGAGAAGCCGGGCAGGAACACCAGGTGCAGGCATTCCTCGGTGGTCAGCCGCGCGGCGGCTTCCGGATCGATCAGGCCCTTCTCGCGCGCTTTCTGGCGCAGGCGTTCGGGGTCGATGCCGGCACCGTCGTCCTGTACCTCGATGCTGACGTAGTCGCCTTCCTGCTGCGCCGACAGGCGCACGTGGCCGCCGCGCGGCTTGCCGGTGGCCTCGCGCAGCGCCGGGGTCTCGATGCCGTGGTCGATCGCGTTGCGCACCAGGTGCACCAGCGGATCGGCCAGCGCCTCGACCAGGTTGCGGTCCAGTTCGGTCTCCGCGCCGATCAGTTCCAGGTCCACTTCCTTGTTGAGGGAGCGGGCGACGTCGCGCGCCACCTTCGGGAAGCGCGAGAACACCTTGCCGACCGGCTGCATGCGGGTGCGCATCACCGCCGACTGCAGGCGCGCGGTGGCGATGTCCAGGCTGCTGACCGCGCGGTCCAGTTCCTCGTCGCGCAGGCGCACGCGCAGGGTCTTGAGCCGGTTGCGCGACAGCACCAGTTCGCCGATCAGGTTGACGATCGCGTCCAGGCGCTTGGTGTCCACGCGCACGGTGTGTTCGGGTTCGGCGGCCTTGGCCGGCGCGCCGGCGGGCTTGGCGCTGGGTGCCGGCCGCGGCGCGGCGGCCGGTACCGGCAGCGCGGCCGGTGCGGCACCGCCGTGCAACTGGTCGAGCAACGCTTCGAATTCGTCGTCGTCGATCATCTCGCTGTTGCCGCCCGCGGCCGCTGCCGGCGCGGCGACCGCAGCGGCCTTGGCGCTGGGTGCGGCGGTCTCTTCGCCGCTGGTCGCGAACTGCGCGATCAGCTGCTGCGGCGCGCGCGGCGGTTCGTTGCCGCTGCCGAACGCGTCGAGCATCGATTGCAGGTAGTCCAGCGACTGCTGCGCGGCGTCGAAGTGCCGCGCCTGCAACGTGGCCTGGCCGGCGCGGGCCTGGCCCAGGGTGTCCTCGGCGGCGTGGCACAGCTCGACCATGGCGTTGATCGCCAGGAAGCCGGCGCCGCCCTTGAGCGTGTGGAAGCCGCGGAACACCGCGTTGAGCTGGTCGCTGTCCTCGGGCGCCTGCTCCAGCGACACCAGCTGCTCGCCGAGCCGGTCCAGGATTTCCTGGGCTTCGATGATGAAGTCGGCAGCGATGTCGTCGGGTACGGCGCTCATAAAATTACAATCCCAGTCCGGACAGCAGGTCGTCGGCGTCGTTCTGCGACACGCCGTGACGGTCCAGTCCGGCCAGTGCGGGGCCGGCCAGGCTGCCGTCGGGTTTCTTGTCTTCCTTCGGCGGCAGGCCGAGCGCGCCGAAGCCTTCGTGGACGCGGCGCACGATGGTCGCGACGCGGCGGATGATCTGCCCGGTCAGGTCCTGGAAGCTCTGCGCCAGGGCCATCTCGGTGAGGTTGTGGCGGATCTTGTCGAGGATCTCGCCCTGGTCGCCGGTCAGCCCGCCGGCGCGCAGCTGGTCGGCCAGTGCGCGGCATTCCTCGGCCAGGTCCAGGGTGCGGTGGCTGGCCTCTTCGGTCATCGCCACCACGTGGTCCAGGCGCGAGCAGGCATCGTCCAGCTCGCCGGCCTCGGTGGGCACGGTCGGCAGTTCGCCGAGCGCCTGGCCCAGGTCGCGCGCCAGCCTGCTCAGGCCCTGCATCATCGGCCGCGTGCGCCAGGCGGCGAGCGTGTCGATTTCCTTGCGCCATCCGGCTTCGTCGCCTTTTTCCAGTGCGTCCAGCGCACCTTGCAGGCGTTCGATCAGGGCGCTGCGTTCGGCGGTGGCTTCCATTAGGCGGTCGCTCCCAGGCGCTCGAAGATCTTGCCCAGCTTTTCCTGCAGGGTCTGCGCGGTGAACGGCTTGATGATGTAGCCGTTCACGCCGCACTGCGCCGCCTCGATGATCTGCTCGCGCTTGGCCTCGGCGGTCACCATCAGCACCGGCAGGTGCTTGAGCTTGTCGTCGGCGCGGATGTTGCGCAGCAGGTCGATGCCGGTCATGCCGGGCATGTTCCAGTCGGTGACCACGAACTCGAACGGTGCCGAGCGCAGTGCAGCCAATGCACTGTTGCCGTCTTCGGCCTCTGCAGTGTTGGTGAAGCCGAGATCGCCGAGCAGGTTCTTGACGATGCGCCGCATCGTCGAGAAATCGTCCACGATCAAAATCCGCATGTTCTTGTTCACCGCTAACTCCTTGGGTCTTATTCTTCGTCTTCCAGGCCGGCGTCGGCCGCTTCGAACGCTTTCAAGCGCCCGCGCAACCGTACCGTGGCCTGGCCGTGGATCTGGCAGACGCGCGACTCGCTGACACCGAGCACCGCGCCGATTTCCTTCAGGTTCAATTCCTGTTCGTAGTACAGCGACAGCACCAGCTGCTCGCGTTCGGGCAACTGCGCGATCGCCTTGCCCAGCTCGCGGCCGAATTCGCTGCGTTCCAGCATCTGCTGCGGATTGGGCCCGCCCTTGGCGATGGTGTCCAGCTCGCCGTGGTCCTCGACCCGCGATTCCAGGCTCAGCACCTGGCCGCGCGCGGCATCTTCCATCAAGCGCAGGTATTCGGGAAGCGGCATGTCCATCGCCGCGGCCACTTCGTTGGCGGCGGCGGCGCGGCCGGTGCTCTGCTCGATCTTGCGGATCGCCGAGGCGGCGTCGCGGGCGCGGCGGTGCACCGAGCGCGGCACCCAGTCGCCGCGGCGGATCTCGTCGATCATCGAGCCGCGGATGCGGATCGAGGCGTAGGTCTCGAACGAGGCGCCCTGGTCGGCGTCGTAGCTGCGCGAGGCCTCGATCAGGCCGATCATGCCGGCCTGGATCAGGTCGTCGATCTCGACGCTGGCCGGCAGCCGCGCGGCCAGGTGGTG
Organism: Xanthomonas sp. 1678; assembly: GCF_031455575.1. NCBI lineage: Bacteria > Pseudomonadati > Pseudomonadota > Gammaproteobacteria > Lysobacterales > Lysobacteraceae > Xanthomonas > Xanthomonas sp. 1678. Next base: position 478,580 of record NZ_JAVDSZ010000003.1, read on the forward strand.
GGCGATGCGCCGCACCAGGTCCGAGTGCTGGGCGATGTAGTCGTTGGAGCTGTTGCGCTGCACGGCGCGGTATTGGGCGGCGACGTTCATGCGGCGACCCCCCGCTGGATGATCCGTTCGACGAAGAACTCGACGTTGCCGCGCGGCGCGGTCGGCGCCTGCCAGCGCGCGGTGCGCCGGGCGATCTCGGCGATCGCCTGCGCCGACGGGCTGGACGGGTAGGCCTTGACCACCGGCTGCTGGCGCTGCACCGCCAGGCGCAGCCAGTCGTCCTGCGGCACGCAGCCCAGGTAGTTCAGCGACACGTCGCCGAGGAACTTCTCGCAGACCCGGCTCAGCTTGTCGTACAGCAGGCGGCCTTCGTTGAGGTCGCGGACCATGTTGGCGACGATCTGCACCCGGTCCACGCCGCGTTCGCGCGACAGCACCTTGATCAGCGCGTAAGCGTCGGTGATCGAGGCCGGTTCGTCGCAGACCACGACCACCGCGTCCTGTGCGGCCTGGCAGAAGGTCAGTACGCTGTCGGTGATGCCGGCGGCGGTGTCGATGACCATCACGTCCAGCTCGCGCTGCAGCTCGGAGAACACGTTGACCAGGCCGACGTGCTGGGCCGGCGGCAACTCGGCCATGTGCCGGCGGCCGGAGGCGGCGGGCACCACCATCAGGCCGTTGGGCATGTCGATGATCACCTCTTCCAGCGTGCAGCGGCCGGCCACCAGGTCGCCAAGGGTGAACTTGGGGGTCAGCCCGAGCACCACGTCGACGTTGGCCAGGCCCAGGTCGGCGTCCAGCAGCAGGGTGCGCTTGCCCATGTCGGCCAGCGCCATCGACAGGTTGACCGAGATGTTGGTCTTGCCGACGCCGCCCTTGCCGCCGGTCACGGCGATGGTACGCACCGGGCCGAGCGGTTCGCTGCGGGTGGCCGACAGGGGGAAGGCATTGGTCAGATTGGCGTAATCACGCGACGGCATGGTTCTGCTCCGGAGTACAGGGCTTATCGGCAGCGCGCCGCAAATCTTCAAGGCGCAATACCAGGCTGGCGGCGTTGGCGCGGTGCAGGTCGTCCGGCACGCGCTGACCATCGGTCACCCAGGTGATGGGAAGCCGGTGGTCCGCGACCACCGACAGAGCACTGCCAAAACGCCCGGTTTCATCCAGCTTGGTCAAGATCACCCCCTGCGGATCGGCGCCGGCGAACCGGCGCACCACCTCGTCCAGGTCGGAGAAATGCGCGTTGGCAGGGAGTACTAGCAAGGACCGGACCACTCGCGAGGCGCGCAGCCAGTGCAGCTGCGCGACCAGCGCGCGGTCGCGCTGGCCCATGCCGGCGGTGTCGATCAGCACCAGCTTGTAGTCGCGCAGGCGCTCCAGCAGCTGCTGCAGGGCGGCGTCGCTGTCGGCCTCGTGCACGGCGATGCCGAGCTGGCGGCCGTAGCTGTGCAGCTGTTCGCGGCCGCCGACGCGGATGGTGTCGGTGGTGACCAGGGCCACGTCGCGGGCGGCGTGGCGTTCCAGGAAGCGCGAGGCCAGCTTGGCGATGGTGGTGGTCTTGCCGGCGCCGGTGGGGCCGATCAGGGCGATCACGCCGCCTTCCTCGATCGGGTCCAGCGGGGCGATCGGCAGGCGCTTGGACAGCAGCCCCAGCATCAGCCCGCGGCCGCGGTGCAGCTCCAGGTCGGCGGGGATCTGCATGACCACGTCGCGGGTCAGGCCGCTGTCGAAGCCGTAGTCGTCCATCAGCTCCAGCGCCTGGGCGCGTACCGGCGAGCCGCGCAGGCGTTCGTCGGTGAGCCGGTTCATCTCGCGCTCGATCATCTGCCGCATCAGCGCCAGTTCGTCGCGCAGCTGAGTCAATTGTTCGTCGTTCTGCACGGCCGGGAAGCTCGGCACCGGCGTCAGCGTGGCCGGCGCCGGGATCCCGGCGCTGGCCGCGACCGCTGCCGGCGCCGTGGTGGCCGCTGCCGACGCGGCGCCCGCTGCGACCGGCGCCGCCGGGGTCAGCGACACCGCGGCGATGTTTTCGAGCCAGCTCGGCACCGCCGCGGCACTGGCGGCCGCTTCGGCAGCGGCGGCCGGGGCGGCGAACGGGCTCGGCATCGGCACGCTGATCGGCGCGTTGCGGAACACGTCCTCGGGAATGCGGAATTCGGCCGGCGCCTGGGCCGGGGCCGGGGCCGGGGCACGCGGTGCGGCGGCCGGCCGGCTCGGCGGGGTCGCCGCGCCGGCCGGCATCGCCGAGGCGGCGATCGCGGCCGGCTGGGTCAGCGGCCGCGCCGGGGCGGCCTGCGCCGCCGTCGCCGGGCTGGCGGCCGGCGCGCGGCGGTCGCTGATCGCGGCCATCATCGCCATCGCAGAGTTGCCTGCGGCGCCGGCCTTGGCCGCACGCGGCGCCGGGTTGGCCGCCGACACCGGCAGCCGCGCCGTCTCGTCCGGCCGCACCGCGTCCAGCGCCTGCTGCACCAGCGCCTCGTCGTAGTTGCTGGCGGCGACGATCTCGATGCCCTCGTCGGTGCGACGGTTGGACAGGATCACCGCATCCGGACCGTGCTCGTCGCGCACCATGCGGAACGCGGTGCGCATGTCGGGGGCTACGAAGCGTTTGATTTTCATGCGTGAGTTCTCCGGGACCGGGGACCGGGGACCAGGGACCCGGCAAGAGCCGATGTCCCGGTGCCCAGCGATTGCCTATGTGCTGCCAAGTTCATGAGTGCCTAACCATCCAATCGTTGCGTCGGTACCGCTGTGTCGCTCTTCGCTTTTCCGGGTCCCTGGTCCCCGGTCCCCGGTCCCGGCAATCCATCAACTAATCGTTCCCACCAACTTCAGCCGCTTGTCTTCCGGTACCTCGCTGTAGGACAGCACCGACAGCGAGGGGACGCTGTGGCGGACCAGCCTGGCCAGCGCGGCGCGGACTTGCGCCGGGACCAGCACCACGGCCGGTTCGTTGCGCGCTTCCTGCTTGCTGACGCATTCGGCCAGGCTCTGGTGCAGTCGCTCGGCCAGGCCGGGTTCCAGCGCGGCACCGTTGCCTTGGGTAGAGTCTTGCAAGACACGTTCCAATTGCGGGGCCAGGGTGAACACCGGCAGTTCGGCGGACATGCCGGCGATTTCCTGGACGATGAACCGGCCCAGCGCGTTGCGCACCGCGGCGGTGAGCACGCCGGGTTCCTGACTCTGCGGGGCCTGTTCGACCAGCGCCTCGACGATCTTGCGCAGCTGCCGCACCGGGATCTTCTCGATCAGCAGGTTCTGCAGCACGCGCACCACCACCGACAGCGGCAGCGCCTTGGGAGTGAGGTCCTCGACCAGCTTCGGCGCGCTCTTGGCCAGGGTGGCCAGCAATTGCTGCACTTCCTCGTGGCCGAGCAGTTCCGGGGCGTGTTCGCGGATCAGGTGCGACAGGTGGGTGGCGATCACCGTGGCCGGGTCGACCACGGTGTAGCCCATGGTCTCGGCCTGGGCGCGCTGGTGCGGCTGGATCCAGATCGCGTCCAGGCCGAAGGCGGGGTCCTTGCCGGCGATGCCGTCGATCTTGCCCAGCGCGCCGCCCGGGTCCAGCGCCAGTTCGCGGTCCGGATGGATGTCGGCGGTGGCCACCGGCACCCCGTGCACCAGCAGGCGGTAGGCGTTGGCCGGCAATTCCAGGTTGTCGCGGATGTGCACCGGCGGTATCAGGAAGCCGATGTCCTGGGTCAGCTTGCGCCGCACGCCCTTGATCCGCGCCATCAATTCGCCGCCCTGGGCCTTGTCCACCAGCGGGATCAGCCGGTAGCCGACCTCCAGGCCCAGCGGATCGATCGGGCGCAGTTCGTCCCAGCCCAGTTCGGCATTGGCCTGCGCGCCGGCGCTGGCCGCCTGCTGCACCGGATCGGGCGTGGCCTCTTCCGGCAGCAGGCTGCGCTTCCACATCTTCCAGGCCAGCAGGCCCAGGATCAGCGCCAGCGTCAAGAAAGCGACGTTGGGCATGCCCGGGACCAGGCCGACCAGGCCCATGATCGCCGCGGCCACCGCCAGCGCTTTGTGCTGGCCGAACACCTGGCCCATCATCGAGGCGCCCATGTCCTGCGAGCGCGAGGCGCGGGTGACCAGCATCGCCACCGCCGAGGACACCAGCAGCGCCGGCAGCTGCGCGACCAGGCCGTCGCCGATCGACAGCAGCGTATAGGTGGACGCGGCCTGGGCGACCGGCATGCCGTGCTGCAGGACGCCGACCGCCATGCCGCCGATGAGGTTGATGAACAGGATCAGGATGCCGGCGATGGCGTCGCCGCGGATGAACTTGCTGGCGCCGTCCATCGAGCCGTAGAAGTCCGCTTCCTCGCGGACCTCCTCGCGCCGGGCCTTGGCTTCCTCGCGGGTCAGCAGGCCGGCGTTGAGGTCGGCGTCGATCGCCATCTGCTTGCCGGGCATGGCGTCGAGGATGAAGCGCGCGGTCACTTCCGACACGCGCCCGGCGCCCTTGGTGATGACCACGAAGTTGATGATGGTCAGGATCGCGAACACCACGATGCCGACCGCGTAGTTGCCGCCGATCACGAACTCGCCGAAGGCCTCGATGACCTTGCCGGCGGCGCCGTGGCCGTCCTGGCCGTTGATTAGGATCACGCGGGTGGAGGCCACGTTCAGCGCCAGGCGCAGCATCGTGGTCATCAGCAGCACGATCGGGAAGATGCTGAACTCCAGCGGCCGCTTCACGTAGACCACGGCCAGCAGCACCATCAGCGAGATCGCGATGTTGAAGGTGAACAGGGCGTCCAGCACCGGCGCGGCCAGCGGCACCACCACCATCGCCAGCATCGCCATCACGATCACCGGCGCGCCCAGGCCGTGCTTGATCATGTCCATCATCTTGCGCGTGTTCATCTGCGCGGCCGGCTGGCTCATGGCTTGCTCCCGGGGGCGAATTCATCGACCTCCAGCGGCGGCAGCGGCGGCATCGGGCCAGTGCGCCAGGCGCGCAGCTGGTACACGTAGGAGAGGATCTGCGCCACCGCCGAATACAGTCTCACGGGAATTTCCTTGCCGAGTTCCCCTTCCCGATACAAGGCGCGTGCCAAAGGTGGCGCAGACACCACTGCGACGCGGTGCTGCTCGCCGATCTCGCGGATGCGGAAGGCCAGTTCGTCCACGCCCTTGGCCACCACGGTCGGCGCGCGCATGCGCCCGCCCTCGTACTTGAGCGCCACCGCGTAGTGGGTGGGGTTGACCACCACCACGTCGGCGCTGGGCACCGCCTCCATCATCCGCCGCTGCGACAGCTGCATCTGCATCTGCCGGATGCGGCCCTTGACCTCCGGGCTGCCCTCGCTCTCCTTCATTTCCCGGCGCACTTCGTCGCGGGTCATCATCAGTTTGCGGATGTGGTTCCACTTCTGGTACGGCGCGTCGATCGCGGCCAGCAGCGCCAGCGCGCCGGCGGTGTACAGCAGCAGGCGCAGGGTGAAGCCCAGGCCGTCGCCGATGGCCTGTTCCAGCGGCTGCCGCATCAGGTTGCGCAGGCCGTCGACGTTGTTGGAGATGCACAGGGCGGCGGCGCCGCCGACGAAGCCCATGCGCAGGATCGACTTGAACAGTTCGGCCAGGCTCTCCATGCCGTACAGCCGGGTCAGCCCGGCCATCGGGTTGAGCCGCTCGAGCTTGGGCACCAACGCGCTGCCGGAGAAGCGCAGGCTGCCCATCAGGATCGGCGCGACGAAGCCGGCCGCCAGGCAGATGCCGACCAGCGGCAGTGCTACCCACAGCAGCCCCAGCAGCAGCTCGCCGAAGTGGCCGAACAGGGCGTCGGGGTGCCCGTACAGGCTCGGGTCCGGGCGCAGCGCGCCCTTCATCCAGTTCACCGCGCCGGCCGTCAGCGAGCCGGACATACCCATCAACGCGAAGATGCCGGCGCTGAACACCGCCGCCGTGGCCAGTTCGCGCGAGCGCGGGATGTTGCCCTGCTCGCGCGCTTGGCGCAGCCGTTTTTCGGTAGGTTGTTCGGTCTTTTCGGTGCCTTCTTCGTTTTCGGACATGGCGGTGGGACGAGCCGGGCAGGGGTTCGACCCAGCCTCCTGCAAGGACTGTTCCGTTCGCCGCGACCTGGCTGGCGCTGTGCTGTTGCGTGCCGCCGCGCGCACGGCCTACGGCACGGCGCTGCCGCCGCACCGCACGGATGCCGGCCTGCGCGGCCGGCCGGCAGGACAAGCGCAAGCGTTACTGCTGCAGTTCGACCCGGTTGCGGCCCAGGTGCTTGGCCCGGTACAGGGCCTCGTCGGCGCGGGTCAGCAGTTGCTGCAGGCTTTCGCCCGGGCGGTACCAGGCCACGCCGATCGAGGCGGTGACGGCCAGGTGCTGCGTGCCGATCTGCAAGGGCCGGCCGCCGATCGCGCCGCGCAGGTGCTGCAGCCGCTCCTGCGACGGGATCGGCAGGCCCGGCAGCACGCCCAGCAGTTCCTCGCCGCCGTAGCGGCCGATCAGGTCCGAGCCGCGCAGGTTGGCGTTCAGGCGCCGCGCGACCTTGATCAGCACCGCGTCGCCGACCAGGTGGCCGTGCGCGTCGTTGATGCGCTTGAAGTGGTCCAGGTCGATCATCGCCACCGCCAGCGGCTGGCCCTCGGCCTGGCTGCGTTGCATCTGCGCGGCCAGCGCATCGAGGATGCCGGCGCGGTTGAGCAGGCCGGTCAGGGAGTCGTGCGAGGCCTTCACCGCCAGCGCGGCGCGGGCGATCTCCAGCTCGCGCTTGTCGTGTTCCAGCTCCTGGGTGCGCAGTGCGACCAGGTCGGCCAGTTCGCGCTGGCGCTGGCGCAGGCGGCGCTCGCGCCAGTGCAGCGCGGCGATCGCCAGCCCGCCGCCGAGCAGCGCGTACAGCGCCAGCATGGCCTGGCTGCGCCACCACACCGGCGCCACCGAGAACGCCACCCGGGTCGGCGCCGAGGCGCTGCGCCGGTAGGCATCGAGCATCTGGATCTCGAACACGTAGTCGCCCGGCGCCAGCGGCGGGTGCTCGATCTCGAAGTTGGGGGTGTGGATCCAGCGCGTGTGCGCGCCCTGGAAGCGATAGCGGAACGAGACCCGGTTGCGGTCGTCGTAGAGGTTCGGCGAGGCCACTTCGATGTGCAGCGGCTCCTCGCTCCAGGGCAGTCGCGCGCCGGCGGCGATCGGATGGCCGCCGCGGGTGAATTCGGTCAGCGCCACCTTCGGCACGTGCGCCTGGAACAGGCGCTGCGGCGACAGCACATGGCTGACGCCCTTGCTGTTGCCGATCCACACCGAGCCGTCGTCGTCCTCGAAGAACGCCGCCTCGGAGATGTCGTCCCACAGCAGCCCCTGCGACTGGGTCAGGCGCGACCAGCGGGGTCCGTCGTGGACGTCCACGCCCTGGCTGTGGCCGATCCACACGCGGCCGTCGCGGGTCGCCCGGATCAGGTAGACCTGCAGTTCGCGCAGCTGCGGCTCGGCCGCCGCCTGCAGGTGCAGGGTGTCGCCGTCGAGCCGGCCCTGCCAGAGGCCCGGATGGTAGAGCGCCGCCCACACCTGGCCGTCCTCCTGGATCAGCAGCTTGCTGACCCAGGGGTGCGCCGGCGCACCGTTCAGCAGCAGCCGGATCGGGGTCCAGGTGCTGCCGCGCAGCCGGAACACGCCGGCCGCGCCGGACAGCCACAGGCTGCCGTCGCGGCGCTGCTGGATGTCCGAGAACTCGCTGGCCGGCAGCGCCTGCACCCGCTGCGGCAGCGCGTCCGACTGCGGCCGCGCCAGCAGGTACAGGCCGTCGATCGCCAGGATCCAGACCCGGCCTGCGGCATCCAGGTACAGCCGCTTGATCGCGCTGCCGAGCCGCGGATAGGCGCGCAGCAGGCGGCCGTCGCGGTCGTGGTGGTGCAGTTCGCCCAGCGAGCCGATGCTCCACAGCGAGCCGTCGGCGGCGCTGCGCATGGCCACGATCTGCAGCCCGGCGTCGGCCAGCCAGGGCTGGAAACGCTCGCCGTCGCGGCGCTGGCGGTTGATGCCGCCTTCGTTGCCGATCAGCAGCGCGCCAGCACCGTCGCGGTGGATGGTCCAGGTCGGCGCGGTGCTCATGCCCTGCGCGGCGTCCCAGTTCTCGATCCAGCCGTAGCCGTTCCAGCGCACCACGCCTTCGCCGTCCACGGTCATCCACAGGTCGCCGGCGTGGTCGAACGCGAGCGCGACGATGCCGCCGTCGGGCAGGCCGTTGCCGCGGTCGAAGCGCCGCCAGCGGTCGCGTTCCCAGCGCGCCAGGCCCTGGTTGGTGCGCATCAGCACGCGCCCTTGCGGGTCGAGCAGGAGCTGCGCCTGGACCATGACCTTGTCCAGGCCGACGTCGGGCGGGTTCTGCGCAAGGAAGCGCGCGGCGCCGGCCGGCAGCCGCATCACGTGGCGATCGCCGCGCACCCACAGCGCGCCGTCGCGGTCGCGCAGCACGCTGCGCCAGCGCTCCGGCGGCAGCCCCTGGGCCTGGCCGTACACCGTCACCGCGCCGTCGGCGTCGACCCGGCACAGCTCCTTGGCGCAGCCGAGCCACAGGTACCCGGCCTCGCCCTGGATCGCGCCGATCTGCCCCAGCTGCGGCAAGCGCGCCAGGGTCGCCGGGTCGAACAGCGGCCGCAACCGCCAGCGGCCGCCGCCGACGGCGACCGCGCGCAGCACCTGCGTGCCGTTGAGCAGCGCCATGCCCCATTGCGTGCCGGCCAGGCGCAGCGCGTTCTTGCGCAGCGGGCCGGTCTCCTCCGGCGCGAGCCGGCGCAGCTGCGTGCCGCTGCCGACGAAGACGGCGTCGAAGGAGGCCACCCACAGCCGCTGCCCGGCATCCTCGGCCGCGGCGCTGATGAAATGGCCGCGCTGTCCCTGCAGCGGGATCTGCTGGAACTGGTGGCCGTTGAAGCGGTACAGGCCGCTCTCGGTGCACACCCACAGGCCGCCGTCGCGGGTCTGCAGCAGGCAGGTGCCGGCCAGGCCGAGCAGGCCCTGGTCGTGGGCATAGCGGCGCAACGGAATCGACTGGGCGCGGGCGCCATCGCCCAGCGCCAGAACCAGCAGCAGCCCCAGGCCCAGCCACCGCAGCAGCACGCAGCGCGTCGGCCAGTGGCGCCGACGCGCGCGCAGGCCCGGCAGCTCAGCCGCCGCGAATGCCGCGACGGTCATGAGCGGGAACTGGCGAGGAGTCGGACATGGCGGCAGGCACGTGGCGAGGAATGGAGAGGAGCGGGCGGCGGGCGGCGCGCGGTTGCGCGGACGCTCCGCGATTGCGCTGCCGACGCTGTCTGTATCGGCTGCGATGCGCTCGCGCTTGAGCCGCCGCCGTTCAAGACGGCAGCGCTTCTCCCTGCGCCGGGTCCAGGTGCAGCTCGACCCGGTTGCGGCCGCCATGCTTGGCCCGATACAGCGCGTCGTCGGCGCGGCTGAGCAATTGCTGCACGGTCTCGCCCGGGCGGTACCAGGCCACGCCGATCGAGGCGGTGACCTCGAGCATGCCGGCATCGGTCAGGAACGGCGTGGCGCCGACCACCTGGTGCAGGGCATGCAGCCGGGTCCGTGCCGGCGGCGCCAGGCCCGGCAGCACCGCCAGCAGTTCTTCGCCGCCGTAGCGGCCGATCAGGTCGGCGCCGCGCAGGTTCGCGTTCATGCGCCGGCCGACCCGCGCCAGCACCGCATCGCCGACCAGGTGGCCGTGCAGGTCGTTGACGTGCTTGAAATGGTCCAGGTCGATCATCGCCACCGCCAGCGCGCTGCCGTCGCTGCGGCTGTGCTGCATCTGCGCGGCCAGGGCATCGAGGATGCCGACGCGGTTGAGCAGGCCGGTCAGGTCGTCGCGGACCGCCTTCAGCGCCAGCGCGGCGCGGGCGACCTCCAGTTCGCGCTTGTCGTGTTCCAGTTCGCGGGTGCGCTCGGCGACCAGCCGCGCCAGGGTGCGCTCGCGCGCCAGCAGTTGTTTCACCCGCCAGCGCCACACCGCGGTCACCAGCAGCGCGGCGGCCAGCGCGTACGCCATCCACGCCAGCGGGCTGCGCCACCATGGCGGCAGGATCACGAACTCCAGGCGCGCCACCTCGCTGCGCGCGCGCTGGCGCTCGTCCAGCGCCTGCACCTCCAGCGCGTAGCGGCCCGGCGACAGCAGGGTATAGGTCAGATGTGCCTGTTCGGTGTCGGCCCATTGCTCCTGCAGGCCCTCGAGGCGGTAGCGGAAGCGCAGGGTGTCGTTGCCGCCGACCGCGCCGGGCACCGCGAAGGCGATCTCGATCGGCTGCTGCGACCACGGCAGCTGCGCGCCGGCGGTGACCGCGCGGCCGCCGCGGGTGGCGTGCAGCAACTGCAGGTGCAGCGGCCGCGCGGCGAACAGCCGCGCCGGGTCCAGCACCTGGCTGAGGCCCTTGCTGTTGCCGATCCAGACCGAGCCGTCGGCATCCTCGAAGAACGCCGATTCGGAGGTGTCGTCCCACAGCAGGCCCTCGGCCTGGGTCACGCGGATCCAGCGTCCGTCCGACCACAGGTCCAGGCCCTGGCTGCTGCCGACCCACAGCCGTTGCTGCCGGTCCTGCCGCAGCACGTAGGGCACGATCCGCGCCAGCAGCGGATCGTCGACCTTGCGCACGAACAGGGTAGCGCTGCGCGGGTCGAAGCGCCCGTGCCAGACGCCGACGTCGCCGAACGACAGCCAGGCCTCGTCGCTGGCGTTGATGGTGAACTTGTCCAGTTCCGCGTCCGGCACCGCGCCGCGCAGGCGGACCGGTTGCCAGCGCTGCGCCTGGTGCAGGTACAGGCCGTGGTCGCCGACCAGCCACAGGCGGCCGCGCGCGTCGTAGCCGCCGCTGCTGAAATGGTCGCGCGGCAGGTCGGGCGCCGGCCGTGCCTGGCGTTCGCCCGGCGCCAGCAGGAACGCGCCACGGGTGGTCAGCAGCCACAGCGTGCCGGCGTCGTCGAAGAACATCCATTTCAGCGACGCCGGCGCCCTGGCGATCTCGTGCATGCGGCCGCTGCCGCGGTCCAGGCGCAGCACCCGGCCGGACGACTGGCCCAGCCACAGGGTGCCGTCGGCGGCGTCGACCAGCTGCACGGTCTGGCGCAGCGGTTGCCCGTCGCGGTCGGTCAGCGGGCGCATGCGGCCGCTGCCGGCGTCGAGCACGTTGGCGCCCATTTCGCTGCCGACGTACAGGCGGCCGTCGCCGCGGCTGCGCATGACCGCCCAGGTCGGCCCGGTGGCCAGCCCCTGCGGTTCCTCCCAGTGCTGGATCACGCCGTAGCCGAGCCAGCGCTGCACGCCGCGGCCGCGGGTGCCCATCCACAGGCGGCCCTGGCGATCGCTGAGCAGGGCGCAGATATTGGCCGCCAGCGCGCCCAGGCCCTGGGTGCGGTCGAAGGCGCGCCAGCGTCCGTCTTCCCAGCGCAGCAGGCCGGTATCGCTGCGGGTCAGCACCCGGCCGTGGGCGTCCTCCACCAGATTGATGCCGACCGCGACCGTGGACAGCTCGCTGCCTGGCGGCGGCGCGCGTTCGGCGAAGCCCGCCGTGCCGGCCGGCCACGCCAGCACATGGTGGACGCCGCGCGCCCACAGCGTACCGTCGCGGCCGCGCAGCAGCGCCAGCCAGCGGTCCTCGGGAACGCCCTCGGCGCGGCCGAGCCGGCGCAGCCGGCCCTGCGCATCCAGCCGGCACAGTTGCCGGCCGCAGCCCATCCACAACGCGTCGCCGATCGCGGCGACGCTGGAGATCTCGGCCAGGGCGGTGCCGTCGGCGCTGCGCAGCGGCGCGACCAGCCAGCGGCCGTCGGCGCCGGCGGCGATCCGCAGCGGCCGCTTGTCGCTGAGCGCGACGAGTCCGTCGCCGAATGCGGCCAGGGAGCTGCCCTGGTCGATCGGCAGGCGCCGGCCGTCGGCGCCGGGGACCGCGGCAAAGCGCCGCCCATCGCCGACGTACAGCGCATTGGAGGCGCCGACCCACATGCGCTGGCGGCGGTCTTCGGCGATCGCATAGACCAGCGGACTGCCGAGGCCGGCATCGGCGCCGACCTGCTCGAAGCGTTCGCGCTCGTAGCGGTGCAGGCCCAGTTCGGTGCAGGCCCAGACCACGCCCTGCCGATCGGCGTACAGGCAGTTGACGCTCAGGCCCTGCAGGCCGTCGGATTGCGCGTAGTCGCGGAAGCTGTACTCCTGCGCCAGCGCGGCGCCGGCCCAGGCGCACAGCGCGAGCACGGCGGCGAACCGCCATGCGCGAGCGCGCGGCGGGGAGGGCGACGACGGCGGGTGGCTGATCGGCACGGCGATGACTGGCGTCCCCGGAAGGCGCTGCGCGACGGTGGGCGCTGCACCTGCAACACCCCTGGAACAAGGGTATCGGCGCAGCGGGGCGAGGCTTGAATGGCGCGCGGACCCGCTTGCGCGAGTGCGCCTAGGCGGTCACTTGTCGGGCGGCGTCGAAGGCGGCATCGAACAGGCGCTGCACCGGCGGTCCCATTTCCCCGACCAGCACCGCCAGCAGCGCCAGGCCGAGCACCACCGCCACCGGCAGGCCGAGCTGGATCGGGTTCAGCGCCGGTGCGGCCTTGGCCAGCGCGCCGAAGGCCAGGTTCACCGCCAGCATCGCCACCATCACCGGCAGCGCCAGGGTCACCGCGCCGCGCATCATGCTCATGAAGAAATCCGGCGCCACCGAGGCCATCGCCTGCGCGTCCGGCAGCGCATTGCCGATCGGCAGCGCCTTGTAGCTGTCCACCAGCAGCTGCACCACGGCCAGGTGGCCGTTGGCGGTGAAGAACAGCAGGCCGAAGGCCAGGTAGAACCATTGCCCGATCACCCCGGAGGTGACGCCGCGCAACGGATCGGCCATCTGCGCGAAGCCCAGGCCGGTGCTCTGCGACACCAGTTCCCCGGCCAGCGCGCCGGCCTCGAAGATCAGCCGCAGCATGAAGCCCATGCTCGCCCCGACCGCCAGCTCGCGCGCCACGCTCAGCACCACCGCGGCATCGAATCCGTCCCAGTCCGGTACCGGTGGCAGCAGCGGCGCCAGCGCCATCGCCAGCGTCGCCGCCAGCATCACCCGGATCCGCGCCGGCACCGCGCGGGTGCCGACCAGCGGCATCACCATCAGCATCGCGCCGATGCGCAGCATGGTCCACAGGATCGCGCCGACCATCGCGAAGGCCTGCTGACCATCGATGACCATCTGGGTTGCCGAATCCATCAGGCGGGGACCAGGGCGGGGACCGGGGACCGGGGACCGGGCACCCGAAGAGCGCGTAGCGGGAAAGCTCCGAGGCTGCCCCTGCTTTTCCGGGTCCCTGGTCCCCGGTCCCCGGTCCCGTTCTCGCCAGCCACGCCTAGCCCCCGATCAGATGCGGAATGCGCTGGAACAGCATGGTGGTGTACTCGACCAGGTGCGCCAGCAGCATGCTGCCGGTGGCGAACAGCATCGCGGTCAGGGCGACCACCTTGGCGACGAAGGCGATGGTCGGCTCGTTGAGCTGGGTGGCGGCCTGGAACACGCCGATCACCACGCCCACCACCAGCATCGACAGCAGCAGCGGGCCGGCCACCCACAGCACGGTGATCAGGCCGCCGCGCAGTTCGGTCAACGCCAGTTCGGGACTCATCGGCTCAGACTCCGTTGAAGCTGGCGGCGAGGGTGCCGACGGTCAGCACCCAGCCGTCGACCAGCACGAACAGCAGGATCTTGAACGGCGCCGAGACCAGCATCGGCGACATCATCATCATGCCCATCGACATCAGCACGCTGGCCACCACCAGGTCGATGATCACGAACGGGATGAAGATCAGGAAGCCGATCTCGAAGGCGGTCTTCAGTTCCGAGGTCACGAACGAGGCCACCAGCACCGGGAACGGGATCGCGTCGGGACCGCTGTAGGTGCCGTTGCCGGCCATGCCGGCGAAGGTCATCAGGTCGGCCTCGCGCACCTGCGCCAGCATGAACGCGCGCAACGGCTGGGTGGTCAGGGTCCATGCGGTCTGGAAATCGATCTGGCCGTTGAGGTAGGGGCTCATGCCCTGGCCCCAGGCCTTTTCCCACACCGGCATCATCACCAGCGCGGTCAGGAACAGCGCCAGGCCCATCAGCACCTGGTTGGACGGGGTCTGCCCGGTGCCCATCGCCTGGCGCAGCAGGCCGAGCACGATGGTGATGCGGGTGAACGCGGTCAGCACCAGCAGCATCGACGGCAGCAGGGTGATCGCGGTCATCAGCAGCAGCGTCTGCAGCGGCAGGCTCACCGGTTGCGCGCCGACCTTGCCGACGTTGACCTGCGGCAGCGACGGCAGGGTCGGCGCGGCGTTCTGCGCGGCCGGTGCCGGCGTGGCCGGCGCCGCGGCGGGCGCGGCCTGGGCCCAGCCCAGCGCCGGCAGCAGGCTCAGCGTCAGCAGGATCAACAGCAGGCGCAGGCCGCGCGCGTAACGGTTCCAACGAAGCAACATGGTCATTTGTCCTTGCGCAGCTTCTGCGCCAGCAGCTGGGCGAAATCGGGGAGGTTCTTGAGCTGCTTGAGGTTCGGCAGCGACGGCGCCGGTGCCTGCGGCAGCGGCTCGGGCAAGCGATGCAAGGTGCGTACCCCGCCGGCCGACACCCCGAGCAGCAACTGCTCGCCGTTGACGTCGACCACCACCACGCGCTCCTTGGCGCCGACCGCCAGGCTGGCCACCACGCGCAGCCCTTCGGCCGGGCGGAAGCCGCTGCCGGGCAGGCGCTTGAGCACCCAGGCCATGCCCAGGATCAGGCCGAGCACCAGCAGCAGGGCCAGCACCGCACCGAACAGGCTGGGCGGCGACGGCGCGGCGCTGCCGACGCCCGAGGCGGACTTGGCCGCCTGGGTGGCGGCTGCGAGCAATAGGCTCACCGCAGTCTCCGGATGCGTTCGGTGGGGCTGACCACGTCGGTCAGGCGCACGCCGAAGCGGTCGTTGATCGTCACCACCTCGCCATGCGCGATCAGGGTGCCGTTGACGTACACGTCCAGCGGTTCGCCGGCGCCGCGCTCCAGTTCCACCACCGAGCCCTGGTTGAGCTGCAGCAGGTTGCGGATCGGGATGCGGTTGCGGCCGACTTCCAGCGACAGCGTCACCGGCACGTCCAGGATCATGTCAAGGTTCAGGTCGTTGCCGATGCCCCCATGGGACTCCGGCTGCAGGCTGTCGAACTGGGTCGGGATCGGCTCGGGGATGTCGTTCTGGCTCATGACGCGTCTTCCTGGAAGGCGGGGCGGCGGCGCAGCGCGCCCGGGGGTTGGTTCGAAGTGATCTTCACGGCGTTCTGGCCGCGCGAGATGCCGAATTCGCCGGTGAACAGCGGGATGTTCTCCACGCACAACGGCACCTGCTTGGGCAGGTCGATCGGCAGCACGTCGCCGATCTTCAGCCGGGTCAGCTCGCGCAGGGTCATCTGCTTTTGCGCCAGCACGCTGGAGATGGTGACCTCGGCGGTATTGAGCTGCTCGCGCAGCATCACGTTCCAGCTCTCGTCGCGGTCCACGCGGTCGCTCTGGATGCCGGCGTCGAGCAGTTCGCGGATCGGCTCGAGCATCGAATACGGCAGGGTGATGTGGATCTCGCCGCCGCCGCCTTCCAGTTCCACATGGAAGCGGCTGACCACCACGTACTCGCGCGGGGTGACGATGTTGGCGAAGTGCGGGTTGACCTCGGAATTGAGGTACTCGAACTCCACTTCCATCACCGGCGCCCAGGCCTCGTGCAGGTCGGCGAAGGTCTGCTTGAGCATCAGCTGGATCACCCGCATCTCGGTCGGGGTGAATTCGCGGCCTTCGATGCGGGTGGGGTAGCGGCCGTCGCCGCCGAAGAAGTTGTCGACCACGGTGAACACCAGGGTCGGCTCGAACACGATCAGGCCGGTGCCGCGCAGCGGCTTGAACTTGATCAGGTTGAGGTTGCTGGGCACGTACAGCGAGTGCATGTAGTCGTTGAACTTGATCAGGTCGATGCCGCGCACCGACAGGTCGGCCGAGCGCCGGATCAGGTTGAACAGGCCGATCCGCCACAGCCGCGCGAAACGCTCGTTGACCATCTCCAGGGTCGGCATGCGCCCGCGGATGATCCGGTCCTGGCTGGAGAAGTCGTACTGGCGCGCTTCGCCCGGCGCCGGCGGTGCCGGCCCGGTGTCCACCGCGCCGGCATCGACGCCATGCAGCAGCGCATCGATCTCGTCTTGGGAAAGCAGGTCGGTCATCGCGGCGGCGCCTTACTGGGTCACGAAGCTGGTGAACAGCAGTTCTTCGACGCACTTCTTGCCGGTCTCGGCGGTCATCAGCTTCTGCGCGTCGGCCAGCGCCGCGGCCTGCAGCTTCTTGCGCCCGGCGAGGTCGGCGATGTCCTGCGCCTGCACCTGCGAGAACAGCATCAGCAGGTGCGCGCGGATCGCCGGGGCGTTCTCGGTGATCAGCTTCAGTTCTTCCGGGTCGCGGGTCATCAGCTGCACTTCCATCTGCAGGTAGTGCGGGCCGTCTTCGGCGCTGCCGTTGAGGTTGACCACGAACGCCGGGTCCATCGCGAAGTACTGCGCCGGCTTGGGCAGTTCGGCGGTCTTGGCCGCGGCCTTGGCGTGGGCGTCGTCGGGCTTCTTCAGGAAGAACCACGCGCCGGCGCCGCCGCCGCCGAGCACCAGCACCGCGGCGGCGAGGATGATCAGCAGCTTCTTCTTCGACTTGCCGCCCTCGGGGGCATCCTTGGCGTCGGCGGGTTTCTTCGATTTGTCGGCTGCAGCTGCCACGGATTGGCTCCTTGAAGGGGGACTCTGCCCCTAGGGATGCAATCGGTGTGCCGAAACGGCAGCAGTGGCTTGCCGGATATTTGACGGGGGCTGCGACGGCCCGTTGCTGCGGCCGGTTTTCAGCAGGAACCGCAGTCCCGACGGGATTTGTCGGTGCCCGTCGCGGCCGAAGCCGCTCCGGGCAGGGAGCGGTTCGCGCCGCGGCCACCGCGGCGGCGCGGCCGGATTACGCGTAGGCGTCGAGCAGGCCGCGCTGGCGCAGGACCGCCGACGGAATCCCGACGCTGCCCAGCAGCTCGTCGCCGCCGGCTTCGCCGCCGCTCGGCGCGGTGCCCTGCGGAGCGTTCTGCGCGGCGTGCTGTTGCTGCTGGCCGACGTCGGCCTGGCCGAGCTGGAAACCGTGCTGGCCGAGCATCTCGCGCAGCCGCGGCAGGCTGTTCTCCAGCGCCTGGCGCACATCGGCCTGGGCGCTGCTGAAGCTGGCGTTGACCTGGTCGCCGTTCAGGTGCAGGCGCACCTCGACCGGGCCGAGCTCGGCAGGACTGAGCTTGATGTGGGCGTGGCCGATCTTCTGGTCCGCCAGCCAGCTCATGCGCGCGCCCATCGCGTCGTCGAAGTTGTCGCCGTGCAGCTGCGGGGTCGGGGTCGGCGAGCCGGTGAATGGCGCGGCCGCGTCCGCGGTGCGCGACGGGGCGTGGATCCCCGCCGGTCCCACGAGGTTGATCGGATCGGTGCCGGTGCCGGCGGCAGCGCCGCCGTTGTCGGTGGCCTTGTCCGCGACCGCGCTGGCCAGCGCCGCCAGCGCGGCCACCGGTGCCGCGTCATCGCCGCCGCCCGCCGCCTGTGCGGCGGCACCGGCGACCTGCGCCAGCATGCCGCCGAAGCTGCCGGCGGCGACCGCGGCGCTGGCCCCGGTCGCGCCCGGCGTGGCCGCGGTCGTCGCGCCCGCAGCGGCGGCTGCGGGGTCGGTGCCGGCGGCCAGGGCGTCGCCGCCGAGCAGCGCGGCCACGCCCTTGGCCGCGGCGCCGGCCACGCCGATCGCCAGCCCGGCGGCCGCGCCCAGCGGGCCGGCACTGACTGCGGGCAGCGCCGCGCCGAGCACGGGCAACAGGCCCAGGCCGATGCCGGCCAGGCCGGCCGGCGGCCAGCCGGCGTCTTCTTCGCTGTCCTCGCCCTGCTTGGCGTCGGCCTTGGCGCTCTTGGCCGGCGCCTTGGTCTCCTCGCTGCTGCTCTTCTCGCTGTCGCCCGCGGCCTGCGCGCCGGCCTGCGCGCTGCGCGCCGGCTCGCTGGCGGCGTCGTCCGCCGCCTCGGGCCGCTTGGATGCGGCGTCCTTGTCGGCAGAGGCCTGCTGCGACTTGGCGCTGGGGCGCGACGCCGGCTTCGGCGCTGCGTTCGCGTTGTCGTTGCCGAGCAGCGCGGCGAAGTCCTGGCCGCCGCTGCGGTCCGGACCCTGCGCGTCGGCGCCGCCGCCGGGGATGCTGGCGCGGCCGCTGCCGCCCAGTGCGGAAAGTGCGCTGTTCATCGGTTGTCTCCGTGTTCGGTGTCGCTGTCGGCCGCGGCCACCGCCAGGCGCACCCGGCGCGCGCCGAGGTCGTCCATCTCGCGCTGGCTGCGGCGGTCGTCGACCTTGCGTTCCTGGGCGCGGTAGCTGGCCGCCAGTTGTTCCAGCACCTGCTTGTCGCGGCTGGCCAGCAGCAGCCGGCTGCGTTCCATCTCCACCTTCTCGCGGTTGCGGTCCACGGTCTGGCACTGCTGCTGTACCGCGCTCTCCAGGCGGTCCAGGAACGCGCGGCGGTTGGCCAGCTGCGCCAGGCTGGTCGCGGCCATCTGGCTGTTGGCGTATTCCTCGGCGTAGCGGCGCAGTTCTTCCAGCCGCGATTCGTGCGTCTCCAGCGCGCGCTGGCGCTCGGCCAGGTCGCGGGCGACCTCGTCCTCGTGCTGCTGGGCGCGGCGGAGCAGGGGATCGATACGCTGTGATTGCATCATGGCTTAGTTCTCACGTTCGACCAGGCGCTTCAACGCGGCCTGGCTGTGGGGCAGATCTGCGGCCTTGGCGACATCCTGTCCGAGGAATTCCATGATCTCCGGCCAGCGCTCCAGCGCCTCGTCCACGGCCGCATCGTTGCCGCGCTGGTAGGCGCCGATGGTGATCAGGTCGCGATTGGACGAGTACGCCGAGACCAACCGCTTCAGCGCGCGGATGCGCAGCCGCCACGGTTCGTCGGCGATGTCCTGGACCACGCGGCTGACCGAGGATTCGACGTCGATGGCCGGATACAGGCCGCTGTCGGCGACGCGGCGCGAGAGCAGGATGTGGCCGTCGAGGATGGCGCGCGCGGCGTCGGCGATCGGATCCTGCGGATCGTCGCCTTCGGTCAGCACGGTGTAGAAGGCAGTGATCGAGCCGCGGCCCTTGGCGCCGTTGCCGGCGCGCTCGACCAGCGCCGGCAGCTTGGCGAACACCGACGGCGGGTAGCCGCGGGTGGTCGGCGGTTCGCCGACCGACAGGCCGATCTCGCGCTGCGCCTGGGCGAAGCGGGTCAGCGAATCCATCAGCAGCAGCACGTTCAGGCCCTGGTCGCGGAACCATTCGGCGATCGCGGTGGCGCGGTAGGCGCCATGCAGGCGCGCCAACGGCGGGCGGTCGGCCGGGGCGGCGACGACCACCGCGCGGCGCAGG
Source organism: Xanthomonas sp. 1678 (assembly GCF_031455575.1). NCBI lineage: Bacteria > Pseudomonadati > Pseudomonadota > Gammaproteobacteria > Lysobacterales > Lysobacteraceae > Xanthomonas > Xanthomonas sp. 1678. The sequence continues at coordinate 497,974 of NZ_JAVDSZ010000003.1, forward strand.
CCTTCCTCGCCCAGCGTGGTCTCGACGAAATCGCGCACTTCGCGGCCGCGTTCGCCGATCAGCCCGACCACGATCACGTCGGCGGCGGTGTAGCGGGTCATCATCCCGAGCAGGGTGGACTTGCCGACGCCGGAGCCGGCGAACAGGCCCACGCGCTGGCCGCGGCCGATCGGCAGCAGCGCATTGATCGCACGCACGCCGACGTCCAGCGGGGTGGTGATCGGCTCGCGCGCCAGCGGGTTGATCGACACGCCGGCCATGCCCACCGAGCCTTCGGCACGGATCGGGCCCTTGCCGTCCAACGGCACGCCGTCCGAGTCGATGACCCGGCCGAGCAGGCCTTCGCCCACTTCCACGCCGCCGCGGCGGCGCACCGGCACCACCCGCGCGTTGGGCAGCAGGCCATGGGTTTCGGCGCTGGGCATCAGCGAGGTGCGCTCGCCGGAGAAGCCGACCACTTCGGCATCGACCCAGCCGCCGTCGACCTCGACCTTGCAGGTGGCGCCCATCGGCGCCTCGCAGCCGACCGCTTCGAGGGTCAGCCCGACCGCGCGGCGCAGGATGCCCTCGCGGATCAGGCCGCGGCCGGCGGCGGCGTCGAGGTCGAGCTGGCCCAGGCGCGAGGCCAGGCGCAGGTTGCGCGCGTCCAGCCAGTCGGCCGGGTGGGTGCCGGACAGCGCGCTCACAGACCCGCTCCGGACTTGCGCATCACCGTTTCCAGCGCCGCGCGCAGGCGCGCTTCCAGGGTGCCGTCGATACGTACCGCTTCGGCGTGCACGCGCAGGTCGCCGCGGCTCAGGGTCAGGTCCGGCACCAGCCGGGTGCCGTCGGCCATCAGCGCCAGCAGCGGGGTCAGCGCGGCGATGTCGTCCGGGTGCAGGCGCACCTCGACCTCGCGGCGCGCGCCGCCGACCGCGTCCAGCGCTTCGCCGACCAAGTCGGCCAGCAGCGCCGGATCGGCCTCGTAGGCGCGCCCGACCAGGCTGCCGGCGATGCGCACGGCCAGCTCGCCGAGCGCGCCGACCACTTCGTTCTCCAGCCGCGCCAGCGGGCGCGAGAAGTTGTCCAGGATGCCTTCGATCTGCGCGGTCAGGCGGCGGATCTCGGCCTGGCCCTGGGCCAGGCCCTCGGCGTGGCCGCGCTCGAAGCCCTCGTGCTGCGCGGCGGCCTCGATCGCCTGGATGTCCTCCAGGCTCGGCGGGCGCAGCACCGGTTCCTCGGGCAGCGACGGCTCTTCGAACTGCGGCTCCGACGGCGGCGCCACGTTAAGTTCCGGCGCCAGCCAGCGCACCACGTTGCCGCTCATACCATCGCCTCCGCACCGGCGCCGCCGAGGCTGATCACGCCTTCATCGGCCAACCGCCGCACGATCGCCAGGATCTCCTTCTGCGCGCCTTCCACGTCGGCCAGGCGCACCGGGCCGCGCGCTTCCATGTCCTCGAGCAGGATCTCGGCCGCGCGCTGGGACATGTTCTTGGTGATCTTCTCGCGCACCTTGATGTCGGCGCCGCGCAGGGCCAGGCCGAGGCGGTCGCCGCTGACTTCGCGCAACAGGGTCTGCAGCGCGCGGTCTTCCAGCTCGACCAGGTTGTCGAACACGAACATCAGGTCCTGGATGCGGGTGCTGAGCTCGGCGTCGATCTTGCCGATCGCCGCCAGCACGCCCTGGTCCTGGCCGCTGTCCATGAAGTTGAGGATGTTGGCGGCGACCTTGACCCCGCCGACGTTGGACGACTTCAGGTTCTGGTTGCCGGAGAACTGCCGCTCCATGATCTCGTTGAGCTCGCTCAGCGCGTTCGGCGGGATGCCGTCGAGCGTGGCGATGCGCATCAGCACGTCGGCGCGGGTGCGCTCGGGCAGCAGCTTCAGCGCCTCGGCGGCCTGGTCGCTGTCCAGGTGCGCCATGACGATGGCGATGATCTGCGGATGCTCGTTGCGCACCAGGTCGGCGACCGCGCGCGGGTCCATCCACTTCAGCGTGTCCAGGCCGGTGGTGTTGCGGCCGAGCAGGATGCGGTCGATCAGCCCGCCGGCCTTGTCGGCGCCCAGCGCCTGCACCAGCACGTTGCGGATGTAGTCGTCGGCACCCACGCCCAGCGAGGTCTTGCTGCCGAGTTCGGAATTGAACTCGTCCATGACCTGCTCGACCTGGTCGCGCGAGATGCCGCTCATGGTCGCCATGGCGATGCCGATCTTCTGCACCTCCTTGGGGTCCATGTGCTTGAGCACCTCGGCCGCGTCGGCTTCGCCGAGCGACAGCAGCAGCACCGCGGCGCGCTGGGTACCGTTCATCGCGCTTGCATCAGGCTTCATTGGCGACCCATCCCTTCACGACTTGTGCGACACGCTTGGAATCCACTTTGACCGCTTCGCGCGCCAGGCGCAGACGCTCCTCGTAGGCGTCGGGCAGGGCGATCGCCGGACGCGCGCCGCCGGCGATGCGGGCGGTGTCCTCGGCCAGCGACGGCAGCAGCGGGTCTTCGTCGTCCAGCATCGAGACGTCGGCGCTGTGCGGTTCGGCCTTGTCCTTGCTCTTGGCCGGCGCCGGGCCGGCGATCTGGCGCAGCGCCGGGCGCAGCACGCCGAACAGCAGGGCCAGCACCACCGCCGCGCCGAGCAGCAGGCGCAACCCGTTCATCACCCGCGGATCTTCCCACCAACCCGGCTTGTCCGCCGCTTCCGGCGCTTCGCGCACGAACGGGGCGTTCATCACCGACACGGTGTCGCCGCGCTCGGCGCTGAAGCCGACCGCCTGCTTGACCAGGCCTTCGATGCGGGTCAGCTCGGCGGCACTGAGCGCCTGCTCGACGGTCTTGCCCTTGGCGCCCGGCCGCGGCACGTGGTCGACCAGCACCGCCACCGACACGCGCTTGATCCTGCCCGGCGGCTGCCGGGTGTGCTGCAGGGTGCGGTCCAACTCGTAGTTGCGGGTGGCGCTCTTGGAGCTTTCGGTCGGGGTCGCGGCGGCGGCCTGCTGGGTGTTGGCCGGGGTCGCGCCCGGGGTGCCGGCGGCGCCGGGCTGTCCTGGCGCGGCGGCGCCGGGCGGGGTGTTGCTGGTCGCGCCGGGCACGCCCTGCGGGCCGGCCGCGGCGGTGCTGCTGTCGCTGACCTGCTCGCTGCGCAGCTTCGGCGGCTCGCCGTTGTACAGCTCGCGCGCTTCCTCGGTGACCGAGAAATCCATGTCCACGCTGACTTCCGGATTGACCCGGCCGGGGCCGGTCATCGGCTCCAGCAGTTCGCGGATGCGCTGGTTGTAGGAGGCTTCCTGGCGCCGCACCTGCTCGAACTGGGCCGCGTTCAGCGCCGCGTCGCTGTTCGGATCGGCGATGGTCAGCATGCGCCCGCTCTGGTCGACCACGGTGACCCGCTCCGGGGTCAGGTCGGGGATGCTGGAGGCGACCATGTTGACGATCGCATCAACCTGGTTGCGCTCCAGGGTGGTGCCGCCGCGCAGTTCCAAGACCACCGAGGCGCTGGCCACTTCGCGCTGGCGGGTGAAGGCGCTGGGCTTGGGAATGGCCAGGTGCACCCGCGCCTCGCGCACCGGGCGCAGGCTGGCGATGGTGCGCGCCAGTTCGGTCTCCAGCGCGTGCTGGTAGCGCGCGTTCTCGACGAACTGGCTGACGCCGAAGCCCGGGTCCTTCTCCATCACCTCGAAGCCCATGTTGCCGGTGTCGGTCAGGCCGGCGCCGGCCAGCTTCAGCCGCGCGTCGTAGAGCTTGTCCTCCGGCACGGTGATCGCGCCGGTGGTCGGGTCGAGCTTGAACGGGATCTGCGCGGTGCGCAGCAGGTCGGTGGCCTCGGCCGTGCCCTTTTCGTCCAGGCCGGTGTACAGCGGGGTGAACGCGGGCTTCTGCGACCAGAAGAACACGAACAGGCCGGCGGCCACGGCCACCGCGATCATCGCCATCAGGCCGAGGCGACGGGTGATCTGCAGGCTCTGCAGGCGATCGAACCAGGCACCTGCCTTTTCGCCGTTGAGGGTTTCTTTGCTGAGCGCAAGGGCCATCGTCGTCTACCTTACAGCGGCATGTTCATCACGTCCTGGTACGCCTGGACGAGTCGGTTGCGGACTTCCACGGTGGCGCGGAACGCCACCTGGGACTGTTGCGCGGCCATCATCACCTTGGCCAGGCCGGCGTTGGGGTCGCCCATTTCGAAAGCCTTGGCCAGATTGCCGGCCTTCTGCTGGGTTTCGTTGACCCCGCTGAGCGCGCTGCGCAGGGTCTCGCTGAAGCTCAGTCCCTGCGTGCCCTGGGTCCCGGTCAGGCCCTCGATCGCATTGCTGCGCCCGGCATCGGCCACCTGCGCGGGCGCGGCCTGGCCGACCTGGCTCTGGTAGCTGCGGATCTGCGAGAGGATGGAACTGATGGAGTCGCTCATACGGGGATGTCCATGCCAGGGCGGCTACCCGGGATGGATGCAAGCCGTGTGCCGAAATCTGGCGGGTGCCGATCGGCTGCCCGGACGGACGGGCGAATGCGTCGCTGCGTCGAACGGCACGAGGCTCGCGCGTACCCTCATCCGCCCCTTCGGGGCACCTTCTCCCGGGGGGAGAAGGGCGCGCGCGCCGTGCGATGGCCGGCGGCGCCGGCGTCGGCTTCCCGACGCCGCCCGGCCGCAGCGGTCGGTCCGCGGGTGCCGGCCGATTGACGCGCCGCGCCGACGCGCGGGTCCCGGTCAGGATCATGATGCAATGTCGGTGCCGGCCCGACGGCCGCTGTGCTCAGTCCGGCAGCCAGGCCGCGCGCCAGGCCTGCAGGTGTGCGCCCTGCAGCATCCAGTCGCGGCGGACCGCCTCGCGCAGCGCATCACCGGCGGCGGCCCGGCCCGGCGCATCGGCCAAGTGCATGCGGATCGCCTGGATCCAGTCGCGGTAGCGGTTCTTGACCCGGGTCACCGGCAGCGCGCCCGCATAGCAGCGCAGGTCGCTGGCGACCACCGGGTAGCCGCAGGCGCCGTACTCGAGCAGGCGCAGGTTGCTCTTGCACTCGTTGAACAGGTTCTGCTCCAGCGGCGCCAGCGCCAGGTCCAGGTCCAGCGCGGCGAGCGCGCGCGGGTAGCGGGCCAGCTCGACGCCGGCATGGACCTCGTGCACGTAGGGACGCAGCTTGTCCGGGCACAGGCCGAAGAACACCCAGGTGACTTCGTCGGCCAGGTCGCGCACCACGTCGGCCAGCAGTTCCAGATCGCCGGTGTGGCTGGAGCCGCCGGCCCAGCCGACCCGCGGCTTGGCGCCGGCGTTGCGCCGCGACGGCGGCAGCACGCCCCACCACTGCGGGCTGAGCCGGTTCTCGACCACGCGGATGTCGGCGTGGTAGCCGGCATAGGCCTCGGCCAGCGCCGCGGTCGAGACCACGAACCGGTCCATGTACGACAGCGCCTTGCGCACCGAGCGCGCGATGTCCTTGGGCATGTGTTCGCGGTGCACGCTCTTGGGCGGCAACTTGGGCAGGAAATCGTCCAGCTCGAAGACGTTGAACGCGCGCGAATGCCGGTGCATGCGCTGCATCAGCCGCAGCGCGTCGTCGCCGACCCGCCGCAGCACCACCGCGTCCGGGGCGAAGCGTTGCAGTTCCACCGTGTCCAGCAGCCTGGCGTGGTACGCGCCGTCGATCAGGCCGGCATCGCGCAGCGCCAGGAACGGCTGGATCACCCGGTAGTGGCCGCTGCCGAACGCGTCGTCCGGATGCGCCAGCACCACCGGCAACGGGCGCCCGGGCAGCGGCCGCCACGAGAACTCCGATTCGTCCAGCCTGAAGCCGCCGGCACGGTCCAGGCGCAGGTTCGGGTTGTAGGCCGGATCGTGCGCCAGCTGCGGCAGCCAGCGCTCGAACAGGCGTTCGTGCACCGCGTCGGGCGCGCGCTCGGCGGCTTCGCCGCGCAGCAGCAGCGCGTGCGGGGTCCACACGGTCAGGTAGCCAAGCGCGCCCGCGCGCAGGCACAGGTCGATGTCCGCACCCTGCTGCGGGAACGTCTCGGCGTCGAAGCCGCCCAGTTCGGCGAACAAGGCGCGGCGCAGCAACAGGCAGGCGTCGGACACCGCGCTGTAGTTCTGGTCCACCTGCAGCCGGCCCATGTAGCCCGGCGCGGTCATCGCCTCGCCGACGAACGCATGGCCGCCGCCTTCGAGCAGGCCCGGCAGCAGCCCGGCATGGGTGATGGCGCCGTCGCCGGACACGGTGCGCGCGCCGACCACGCCCACTTCCGGGCGCTGGCCGTGGTTGAGCAGCGCGTCCAGCCACTGCGCCTGCACGATCGCGGTGTCGGCGCGCAGGAACAGCAGGTAGTCGCCTTCGGCCTGCGCGGCACCGAGATTGCAGGCCTGGGCATGGCCCAGCGGCTGCTCGGCGCGGATCACCCGGATCCGCCCGCCGGCGAGCCCGGCGACCGCGTGCAGCCACTGCCGGGTATCGGCGCCGGCGCTGGCGTTGTCGACCAGCAGCACCTCGTAGTGGGGGTGGGCGGTCTTTTCCAGCAGGCCGACCACGCAGCGCTGCAACCGCGCCAGGTCGTCGTGCACCACCAGCACGATCGACACGCTGGGGCGCTGCCCGTGCGCATAGTCGATGCGGTACAGGCCGGGTTGGATCGCCGCCACCAGCGCGTCATGGTAGCCGCGCTGCTGCAGGTGCTGCTGGATCGCGCGCATCTGCGCCTGCGGGTCGTCGCGCAGCGTGGCATCGCAGGTCAGCAGCGGCTCGGGCAGGTGGCCCAGGCCAGCGAGGCCGCCGTGCTGGATCAGTTGCAGGATCAGGGCCAGTTCCAGCGCGCCGGGATGGTCGGTGGAAAAGCCGCCGGCCGCGCGCACCGCGTCGCGGCGGAACACCCAGTGCCGCGCCATCGCCGCCGGGTTGCTCAGCAGCAGGTCCAGGTTGACGTCCGGGCGGAACACCGCGCCCAGGCCGCCGTCGCCGCCGCGCTGCCACTCGTCGGCGTAGAGCGCGCGCAGCGGCGGCTGCGCCTGCTGCAGTTCGAGCAGCAGCCGCAGCAGGCCGCTGGCGGCGAATTCGGTACCGGCGTCGACGCGCACCAGCCAGTCCACGTCCCACGCGCCGATCGCCGCGTTCAGCGCGTCGGCCGGATAGGCCGGGTCGAACGCGACGCTGCCCAGCTCGCCGCTGCCGATCGCCGCGCCCGGCGGCACCGCCGCGCCGAGCAGCCAGACCGACAGGTTGGCGTACAGCGCGCCGGGCAGCGCCAGGCTGGCGAGCGTACGCTGCAGCGCGGCGGCGTCGCCGTCGCGCGGCGCCGACACCAGCACGCCCAGGCGCGGGCCGGGGCCGGCCTGGCGCAGGTGCGCGTCGAGCAGGGCCTGCTGCGCCGGCAGCAGCGTGCGTCGCGCCTGCCAGTCGCGCAGCTGGCGCTGCGCCAGGTCGCGCGTCAGCGCGGCGCGCAGCGCCTGCAGCAGGTCGACCCGGGCGAAGCCGGCGCTGCCGTCCAGCGGCGCCACCGCCACCTCGCCGGCAGTGCCGTCGTCGCGGCTCCAGCCCAAGTCGCGGATCGCGCGGCGCAGCGCTTCGTGCCCGGGCGTGCCGATGCCGGGCCGGTCGCGGCCGAGCTGGCTGAACTGCTCGCGCGAGATGCGGAAATCCAGCAGCGGCCGCGCCAGCATCGCCAGCGGCCCGTCGCGCAGCAGCTTCACGTACAGCGCCAGGTCGGCGACCCAGGTGATGCGCACGCCGTTGAGCGTGGCCAGCCCGTCGCCGAGCGCCAGCAGCGGCGCGCGCCGGCACAGCACCGCGCTGGGTTCGCCGATGAAGTTGACCGTGTGCTCGGCGAGGAACGCGGTCAGCTCGCGGCCGTCGATCAGCACGTCGTGCGCGAACGGGAAGCTGGTGCTCAGTTCGTCCGGCAACGGCGCGCCGTCCGCATCGACCAGGCGCCGCCGTGCCGCCGCCAGCGCGGCGTTGGGCGCCGCGCGCAGCGCCGCCAGCAGCGCGGCGATGCAGTCCGGATGCAGCACGTCGTCGTCGTGCAGGAACTTGATGTAGTCGCCCGAGGCCAGCGCCACGCCGCGGGTGGTGCTGCGCACCTCCCACAGCCGGGTCGGGTTGCGCCGGTACAGCACCGGGAAGTCGACCTCGGCGGCGAAGGCCTCGACCATCGCCTGGATCTGGCTGTCGCGCGAATCGTCGCAGACCACCAGCTCCAGCGGGCGGTGGGTCTGCGCGCGCACGCTGTGCAGCGCCTGCGGCAGGAAGCGCGCCTTGTAGGCCGGCATCACCACGCTGACCAGCGGCGCTTCGGGGGAGGAGGAGGGGGCGTGGCTCATCGTTGGGCTCGTTGCGCGATCGCCGCGCGCAGCCGCTGTACCAGCCGCTGCGAGTTGTGCGCGTCGCGATGGTTGAAGAACATCCGCTGCGCGGCGCGGTAGCGCGCGTCCGGCGCCTGTCCGCGCTGCTTCAGCGTCGCGTCCAGCGCCTCCAGCAGCGCGTCGAAATCGGTCGCCACCGGCCCGGGGAAGGCCAGCGCCATGTCGTACAGCAGGCCGTTCTGGCGCGTGCGGTAATGCTCCAGGTCCCAGGCGAAGCTCAGCACCGGCAGGTCCAGGTACATCGCGTCGATGTATACCGACGAGTAGTCGGTCAGCACCACCGCCGCCTCGCGCAGCAGCGGCGCGATCTCCGGGAAACGCTCGTGTTCCAGGTCCAGCAGCACGTCGTCGTCCAGATGGCGCTGCGGGTCGAACGGCGGCGCGGCATTGCGCAGATAGTGCCCGCGCACACCGAGCACCGCGCCGGCGCCCTGCAGCAGTTCGCGCAGTCGCGCCACTTCGCCGTCGCTGAAGACATGGCCTGGCGTGGCGGCCACGCGGGTGTCGCGGTAGGTCGGCGCGTACAGCACCAGCGGCCGCCCGCGCCGCAGCTGCCGCAGCCGCGCGGTCTGCTCGCGCAGTGCGGCCGGCAGCGCGTCCTCGGGCATGCGCAGGAAGTCGTTGCGCGGCAGGCCGGTCACCCACACCCGGTCGGGCGGCAGCGGATGGAAGATCGCCGCCATCGCGTAGCTGTCCACGTCCGACGAGGCCACCAGCCCGGCGTAGTGGCGGCGTTCGCGACGCCGCGCCGCGTTGCGGTCGCCGTGCCGGCGCTGCTCGGGGTTGGCCAGCGCGAACAGCCGCTTGAGCGGGATGCCGTGCCACAGGTTGACCACCACGCGGCGGCGCAGGCTCGCGCGCGGCGCGTCGTAGCTGCCGTCGCGCCAGCGCAGCGACAGGTCCATGGCCACCGAATTGGTCAGCAACAGCACGCCGCAGCGCGCCAGCGCGAGCAGGCCGGCGATGCTGCCCAGTTCGAGCACGCGCGTGTTGAAGGCCGCATCCAGGCGCAACGGCGGCGCCGCGCCGCGCACGAACACCAGCTTGCGGATGCCGGGGTCGGCGCCGACCTGCTCGAACACCGCGCGCGCGTTCTCCACGAACTGCGTCGGTTTCAGCGGGTGGGCGAAGAACGCCCAGTGGTCGTCGCGCTTGGGCAGCAGCCGGTCCAGGCACCACCACAGCGCCAGCACCACGCGGCCCAGCCGGGCGCTGCCGATCCCGCGCCGCCATCCTGGCGCGTCGCGCGATGCCGGCATCGCCGCGGACGCCTGCCGCTGGGTCATGCCGCGCGGCGCCGCGCCGGGGCCAGCAGCACCTCGCAGATCCGCTCCACGTCGTCGTCGCTCAGGTCGGGGTAGATCGGCAGGCACAGCACCCGGCGCGCGGCGGCATGCGCGACCGGCAGGTTGGACGGCAGCGCCGACGGCAACCCGCGGTACATCGGGAACTCGCTGATCAGCGGGAAGAAGTAGCGCCGCACCAGGATGTCGTGGTCGCGCATGCGCTGGAACAGCTCGTCGCGCGACAGCGGATACTCGTCCTGGACCATGATCGGGAAGTAGGCGTTGTTCGGGCTGATGTGGTCGCTGGCGCGCAGGCAGTGCAGCCCAGGCACGCCCGCCAGCCGTTGCCGGTACAGCGCGTCGATCTGCGCGCGGCGCGCCAGCGCCTGGTCGATGTGCTGGAGCTGGAGCAGGCCGAACGCGGCGCAGACCTCGTTCATCTTGCCGTTGATGCCGGGGGCGACCACGGTGACCTCGTCGACGAAGCCGAAGTTCTTCAGGTGGTTGATGCGCTGGCGGGTCCGCGCGTCCGGACAGATGATCGCGCCGCCCTCGAAGGTGTTGAAGACCTTGGTGGCGTGGAAGCTGAGCACCGACAGGTCGCCGTGGCGCAGCACGCTGCCGCCGGCGTCGCGCACCGAGAACGCGTGCGCGGCGTCGTAGATCACCCGCAGGTTGTAGGTGTCGGCGATGCGCTGGATCTCGGCCACGTCGCACGGGGTGCCGTAGCAGTGCACCGGCATGATCGCGGTGGTCCTGGGGGTGATCGCCGCCTCGATCCTGGCCGGGTCCAGGTTGAGGGTGACCGGGTCGATGTCGACGAACACCGGCTTGATCCCGTTCCACAGCAGCGAATGCGCGGTGGCCACGAACGAATACGGCGTGGTGATGACCTCGCCGGTGACGCGCAGCGCCTGCAGCGAGGTCACCAGCGCCAGCGTGCCGTTGGCGAACAAGGCGACGTGCTCCACGCCCAGGTAGTCGCACAGCGCCTTTTCCAGCGCCTGATGCATGCTGCCGCCGTTGGTCAGGATGCGGCTGTCCCAGATCCGCTGCAGGTACGGAATGAACTCCTCCAGCGGAGGCAGCAGCGGGCTGGTGACGGGAATGGGCTTGGCTTTCATCCGGACGGCTCGGCGGCAGGCGACGGCGCCGGCTCGGCACCACCCCGATGATGATGCAAAACCCATGCCGCCGGGCGGCCGGCGGCGGCCGTCACCCGCGCAGGTCCAGCAGTTGCTCGATGGCGTCTAGGTCGAACACCGGCAGGCCGTGGACCCGGTGCACGTCGGCGCGCTCGCGGAACGAATCGTCGATGAAGATCGCCGCCACGCCCGCTTCGATGGCCGCACTCTTGGGCGAACCGTCGCGCAGGTGCACGATCTCGGCGAACAGGCCGGCGCCGATGTGGTGGCGTGCCAGCGTGGCCAGCGGGTCGGCCGCGTGGCGGGTGAGCATGACCACGTCGATCCGCTGCGCGTGCCACTGGTGGAGCAGGGCGATCAGCCACGGGTTGACCCGGTCGCCGGCGATCAGCGTGTCGTCCAGGTCCAGGTATACCCGGCAGTAGCGCAGCTCGCTGCGGTAGCGGTTGCCCAGCGCGCGGTCCAGGACCAGCGGCCATTGCTGGTCCAGTACCCGGAACGGCCGGCCCATGTGCGCCAGCAGCCCGAGCAGGCTGTGGTTGACCCCGCGCATCCTCGCCAGCGCCATGGACCCGGCGATCCGCGGCGCGACCTCCAGCAGCTTGGGTTCGCCGTGCCGGTCCTGCCTGAGCTGGAAGAACCAGGCGCCGCGCAGCCGCAGTTCGCCGGCGATGGCGCGGGCGATGGCCGCCACGCGCGGATCGGCCGCGGCCGCCTCGGTGCGCACGCTGATGCCGGACTTGATCCTGGCGCGGCGGCGCGCGGCGACGTGCAGCAGCTGGCCAGCGGCATCGGACAGGCAATCGACGGTGTATTCCGTGCCCGGCAGGTATTCGCTGAAAACGTAGTCGACCCCGCTTTCGCGCAGCCGGCGGTGGTGCCCGGCGTCGTCGACCCGCTGCGCGCCCTGGCTGCCCTGGCCGATCGCCGGCTTGGCGAAGATCGGATACGTGCAGCCGTCGCCGTCGGCATCGGCCGGCACGATGCCGAGCGGCCGCAGCCGCGCATGCGTCAGCCGCTTATCGCGGCAGATCGCGGCGATGCCCGGATCCGGCACCGCCGCCTTGGCATGCAGCCGCTCGCCGGCGGCCGCTAGCACGGGAATGACGTCGTCGTGCGCCGGCAGCACGATGTCGATGCCCCATTCGTCGATCACCGCGTTGAGCTGGTCGATGAACCCGGGCGCGCGCGCATGCGCGCCGATCTGGCGGTAGCGCGCGTAGACGAACTCGCCGTGGTCCTCCGCCGACGATGCGCCGTACAGGCACACCTCCTTGGCGTGGCGCAGGGCGGCGTGGATCTCCAGGCCGATCTCCGAGCCGCAGGGAAACACCAGCACGTTCATGCGCGCCCGCTCGTCCGTCATGGCGCGCCGGCGGTGGCGACGACACGCTCGAACTGGGCCAGCGCGCTGCGCGCATAGGCCTGCGCGTCCCAGGCCTGGCCGGCGGCCGGCGTCGCCAGCCAGCGGCGCATGCCCTCGAACAGGCCCTGCGTCGAGTTGTCGACCAGCCGCTGCCGATCGCCGGCCAGCACGCTGTGCGGACCGGGGATGTCGGTGGACAGCACCGGCGTGCCGAGGGTCAGCGCTTCCAGCAGCACGATCGCCTGGCCTTCGTACAGCGAAGGCAGCACGAACAGGTCCAGCTCGCGCATCAGCGGATACGGATTCTCCAGCGCGCCGAGCAGGCGCACCGTGTCGGACAGCCCCAGCCGCGCGATCTGCTCGAGCAGCGCCGGTTTCTCGGCGCCTTCGCCGGCGATCACCAGCAGCGCCTGCGGGAACTGGCCGCGCAGCGCGGCGAAGGCGTCCAGCAGGCGCGCATGCCCCTTCTCCGGCGACAGCCGGCCGACGCTGCCGATCAGGACGTGGCCGCGCCGCCAGGCCAGCAGCGCTTCGGGCACGGGCGCCTGCGCATTGGCGCGGATGAAGTCCGGATCGATGCAGTTCTCGGCCACGCGGAAGCGCTGCGCATCGTGCTCCACGCAGTCGGCCAAGGTGCTGGCGTTCACCTCGTGCAGGCTCTGCGACACCGATACCAGCGCGTCGCAATACCGGTACTGCCGGAAGACGCGCGCCAGCTGCGGGTGGCGGGTGGCCGCCTCCTGGCGCATGTCGTTGTGCAGGTAGGTCAAGGCGCGCACGCCGTGCGGCCGGCCGCGCGCGAACAGGCCGGTCCAGAACGCGGTGTAGCCGGCGAAGTCGATCGCCGCGTCGATCCGCGCCGAGCCGAACTGGCGCCGGTACTCGCGCGCCAGGATCCGGTCGAGCTGGCGCTGGGCACGCTCGGCCAGGGTGTCGGGCATGCCTAGCCGCTGGTGCAGCCACTGGTCTTCGACGCTGGTCACCGGATGGCTCACCCGTCCCCAGCGCTGCACGTGCGCAGGCAGTTCGGCGTAGCGCTGCAGGCGCTGCGGGTAGCTCTCCATGCTCCAGGGATCGGCGACCACGGCGACCGAAAACTTCGCCGGGTCCAGCTGCGATACCAGCCGGTTGAACGAAGCGGTCACGCCGTTGGGATTGAAGTTGCCGGCCTGGAACAGCAGGCTGCGCTTGCCGGTCGGCGGCAGCACCACCTCGCCGGGGACGCGGGCGTCGTCGAAGAAGAAGTCCAGGACGCGTTCGCCGGCGGCGCCGTCCTCGTGCGCGCAGTACTCCGCCAGCGCCTCCTGCAGGGCGGCGGCCGGCGCCGCGCCGGGCGCCAGCGCCTCGGTCAGCGCCGACGCCAGCGCCTCGGGCGTGCGGCTGAACCGCGCGGGCAGGGAGGCGATGTCGCGGTACAGGCCGCGTTCGCGTGCGTACTGCTCGGCGTCGGGGACGTGCAGGATCAGCGGACGCCGCGACGGCAGGTAGTCGAACAGGATCGACGAGTAGTCGGTGACCAGCACATCGACGATCGCCAGGGCCTCGGTGATGTCCACGCCGTTCGGGAACGCGCGCGCGCCAGCCGGCAGCGGGCCGAGCTTGCGCGCCACCAGGTGGTGCGCGCTGAAGAGCAGGGCGACGCCGGGGCGCACCATGTGCTCGATCGCCGCGGCCACCAGCGCCGTGTCGAGCGATGCGCCGCCCAGGCTGCCGCGCCAGGTCGGCGCGTACAGCACCACGCGCTCCCCGCTGGCCACGCCGAGGCGTTCGCGCAGGCGCGCGCGGTCCGCGTCGGTGGCGTTGAGCATCAGGTCGATGCGCGCGTGCCCGGTCTCGGCCACGCGCGCGGCGAACACGTCGCGCACCTGGTTCGCATGCAGCAGGGTATGCCAGGTATGGGCGTTCGGCGCGGCCAGGTGGGTGACCTGCAGCAGGTTGCGCGTGCAGTTCTTGTGGTCGAACAGCGCGCCGGGGATGTCGGCGCCGAGCTTCTTCAGCGGCGTGCCGTGCCAGACGTTGAGATAGCGCTGTTGCGGCCGGCGCACGAAGTAGGGCATGAACGTATTGTTGTTGACCAGCCAGCCGGCGGTGGCCAGGTAGCGCGCATACAGCGCGCTGCCGTGGCGCACAAACACCACGTCCGGCAGCGCCGCGTACTCGGGTGGCACGCTGGCGTCGGATTTGACCGCCCACACGTGCAGCCGGCCGCTTCCGGCGAAGCGCCGGTACGCGCGGCGGAACACCGCCAGCGGATTGCAACTGACCGAGGCGCCGTGGAAGCTCTCGTACAGAACGATGCCGTCGTCGACCTCCAGCGTGTCGAGGAATTCGGCATAGGTCGTCTTGATGTCCTCCGGCGGCTGCGGCAGGTGCGAGAAATCGCGCCTGTACAGGCGCGTGTCCTGTAGCGCATGGCAGGCCTGGGCCAGTTCGCCCAGGCGGTACAGCGCCGCGCCGAGCCGGTAGTGGTCGCCGGCGCGGTGATCGCCGCGGCGGCGCGCCGCGGAGCGGTAGGCCTCGGCCGCCTCCGCCAGCAGGCCCAGGCGCTCGCAGACGGTGCCGAGCTGGTAGTGGGCGTCGGGATCGAGCTGGCTGGCGGCCAGTTCGGCGCGCAGCGCGTGGCGCCGCTCGTGCAGCGCGGCCAGGGCTTCGTCCATCGCCAGCTGTTCGGGCTGGCCCGGCAGGCACCGCAGCCACGCGGCGATCGCGGCCAGGGCGTCGCCGGCGCCGAACAGGCTGCTGGCCTGGCGATAGCGCCAGTCGGCGTCCTCGCGCAACTGCAGCGCCTGCGCATAGACATCGGCGGCTTCGGCATGGCGCTCCAGGCGCTCGAGCATGTAGGCCCGACGGTAGTGCCAGTCGGCCTGGCCCGGGTCGGCCGCCAGCGCGCGGCGGTAGGCCGCCTCGGCGTCTTCCCAGCGCATCAGCATTTCCAGCGCCACGCCGTGGGCGAAATGCAGCGCGGCCGGCGCCGCTGCGCCGGCTTGCCCAGCGCGCCGCGCGTAGGCGGCCTCGGCGGCGCTCCAGTCGTTCTCCTGTGCGTGCAACGCGCCCACGCCCAGCTGGGCGATCTGCGGATTGATCGCCGCCAGCCGCTCGTAGCAGCCGGCCGCGTCCTGCGCGGCGCCGCGTTGTTCGTACAGGTAGCCCAGGCGGTACAGGGTGTCCTCGCGCGCGTCATGCAGCGCCAGCGCCTTGCGGTAAGCGTCGATCGCCTCGTCGAGCCAGTCCAGGCGTTCGCAGGCGTAGCCCAGTTCGTGGAACCAGGCGGGGTGGCGGTCGTCCAGGCGCGTAGCCTTGCGCAGCGGATCCACCGCGCGCCGCCAGCCGCCGCGCTTGGCCACGATCCGCGCCAGCAGGACCAGGTTGGCGGCGTCGTCCGGGTCGAGCGCGCAGGCGCGCACGGCGATCATGTCGGCCACCTCCCACAGCTCCATGCGCGCCAGGTTGGCGGCGATGCGCGCCAGCACCTGCGGCGGCGCCTCCAGGCGCTTGAACAGGGCCAGGCTGCGGGTGTTGAACTCGGTGCGCTGCGCGACCTCCAGCCGCTGGCTGGCGAGCAGGGCGGTGCTCAGGCCCAGCGCCTGGCCGTGCGCCTCGTAGTGGGCGCCAGGATCGCGCTCCAAGTCCGAACCCAGGTGCCAGATGCAATACCACCACAAGTCGAAGTCGGCGGACGGATTGCGGAACTCGCGCCAGCCGCGCTCGTGGAAATGCGCATAGGGCGTGGTGCCCGCCAGGTCCGCGTCGGGGTTGTGCAGCAGGTAGAAGTCCGCGTCGAACCACGCCGGCGCCGACTGCGCGGCCGCGGCGGGCCGATGGCCGGGGATCGGCAGGTCGGGGGCGGGATCGGGGACGGCCGGGTCGCGGGGCTGGCTGGAGATCATGTCCGCTCCCGTTCAGCCGTGCGTGCCGGCGGCGACGGCCAGCAGCGGTGGCGGCTCGGCTCCCTGGCGGATCAGCGACTTGAGCGAGGAACTGGAGATGTCGGCGGTGCGCGGCAGGTAGCGCACCTGGCACAGCGCGGACAGCCCATCGAAATGGCCGCTCCAGTCCGAGCCCATGACCAGCAGGTCCGCGCCGAGCCTAAGGATGTCCTCGGCCTTCTGTTCCCAGGTGTGTTCCGGGAACACGTCGTCCACGTAGCGGATCGCCCGCAGCACCACTTCGCGGTCGGCGTAGCTCTGCGTGGCGCGCTTGTGCTTCAGCGCGTTGAAGTTGTCGCTGGACAGACCCACCACCAGGCGGTCGCCCAGCGCGCGGGCGCGGCGCAGCAGGTTGACGTGACCGACATGGAGTAGATCGAAGGTGCCGTACGTCACGACGAGTGCCATGGTGGAGTTTCCGCAAAGTGGAAGGGAACGTCGCTACGTGATGCAAACGGTGTGCCGCGACGCCCCGCGCGGCGTTGACAGGCTCTATCGGGTGATGCGGATGCCGACCTGCACCCATTCGGTCTTCCACAGGTACTCGAAGTCGCGGCCGTACGCCCGGCACCAGTCCAGCAGCGCGCGATGCTCGTCGTCCTGGAAGCGATCGCCGACCTGCATGAAGTATTCATCGAACACGATCACCGTGCCCGGCACGATGCGCGGCTCGAGCCCGGACAAGGCCTCCAGGGTCGAGCTGTACAGGTCCGCGTCGGCGTGGATCATGGCCAGCGGCGCATCCAGCTCCTGGGCGAGCCCCGGGACCGTGTCGCGGAACCAGCCCGGCACCACCTTCACGTTCGGCGCGTCGAACGTCGGGATCTCGTCGCCGGCCAGCGAGAACGCGCCCTTCTTCCAGGGCCCCATCCAGTCCTCCGGCAGGCCCTCGAAGCTGTCCAGCAGGTACAGGGTACGCTCCGGCGGGATGAGCCCAGCCAGGAACCTGGCGCAGTGCCCCTTGTAGACGCCGAGCTGGAGGTAGTCGCCCGGCAACGTGACTTCGCCGACACCCTCGTACAGCGAGGTCAGCTTGTAGCTGTACCAACGGTCTTCGTCGTCGGCGAACGTGCGCGTGCGCAGTTCGGGAACGCCGGGCAACCGTTCCCGGATCTGCCGGAACTTCTCCGATTGCGTGGCACTGCCCATGCCCGCCGCCTCAGACCGCATGGGCTGCGCGCAGCGCGGCCAGGTGCCGGTCGTCGACGTCGATGCCGCACAGCATCAGGTTCAGCAGCGCGACCTGCAGTCCCATCGACCAAGGCGCCACGTCCGGATGGTCCTTGATCGCCGGGCTTTGCACGTCGATGAAGGCGATGTCCTTGCCCCGCGGCGACTGCATGGCGATGTCGCGGATGTAGGGGAACTGCGGCGACTTCTCCGAATAGATCACCACGCGTTCGGTCGGCGCGCCCTCGGCGGCCAGGTGATGGGCGAACAGTGCCTGCTTGCTGCGCGGGAACAGCCCCTGGGTGAAGTGCGAGTCGCGGTAGCGATGCAGGTAGTAGTCGTCCGACAGGATCGGCTCGACGCATACCAGCTTCATGCCCGAGCGCAACGAATGGAGCAGGGCGCCCGACGCGCCTTTCGACGCGCCGTACAGGACGACGTGCTGCGGCGCTATCGCAAGGTCCAGCGCGACCTTGGCGATGAGCGCGGCGACGCGCTCCTCATTGTCCGGCTGCGCATTGGTGTTGGTGTAGAACGCGCCGACCACCCCGCCGAGGTCGGCGATGCGCAGCACGGCGGTATCGAAGGGCGTGTATTTCGCCGCCTGGTTGAGGTTCTGGGCGAAATACCGGGCGGAGAAGCCGGCCTCGTACATCTGGTCGACCTTCGAGATGGAGGAAAAGACCACGAGCAGGCGGCGCGCGACGACGTCCTGCTGCTGCTCCAGCTTGTAGCAGACGCCGTTGTATTCCCTCAGCCCGAAATCGGTTTTCTCGGCCCAGAAGCTCGGCGCGATGGACGCGTGCACGAACGAGGTGACCGCCGCGCCGTCGTTGGCGTACTTGTAGACCAGGAAGCCCTTGTCGACCAGCGACACCAGCGATTCCTTCAGCTGTGCGTCCCTTCGCGAGAGCAGGATGCAGTTGCCCTCGCCGGGATGGCGCAGGTGCACGAACCGGGCGTGCCCGAGGTCCGCGCCGGACAGCTCGCTAGCGTCAATCTTCACCGCTCCACTCATCGATCGTCCTCTGGAATGCTTGCAAGCGCCCGGCCCTGGCGGCCCCATGCCGCATGACCGGCGCCGTGGCGCGCACGCTCTCGAGCGCACGGCGCAAGGCGCCATGCCTGCGATGCAAGCAGGGTGCCAATCGAAGTCGAAAACGGGGCGCCGGGGGAGGGCGGCTCAGCTGGCCAGTTCGGTCTGGTCGCGGTCGATGCCGTACTTGCGCAGTTTCTCCACCAGCGTGGTGCGGCGCAGGCCCAGCAGTTGCGCCGCATGCGCGACCACGCCCTGGGTGCGCTCCAGCGCTTCGTTGATCAGCGCCAGTTCGATGTTGGCCATGTGCCCGCGCAGGTCCAGTCCGCTTTCCGGCAGCGTCGCCGCGGCCTGCGCGGCCGACTCGGCCGGATCGGCGAAGGCCTTGGGGCCGACGTGCAGATCGACCACGTTGGGCACGCGGCGCGGATCCGGCGTCGCGATCGGGGCCGGCGGTGCCGACACGTCGATCGAGGAGGCGAAATCGCCGCGGTAGCGCGCCGGCAGGTCCTGCACCCGCACCAGGCCGCTGGGATGCAGCACCGCCAGGCGCTCGACCAGGTTGGTCAGCTCGCGCACGTTGCCCGGCCACTCGTAGCCGCGCAGCGCCTGCAGCGCCTCCTCGGAAAAACGCACTTCGCCGCGGCCGGTGCGCGCCAGCTGCGCGGCAATGGTGTTGACCAGCGCCGGCAGGTCGTCGCTGCGCTCGCGCAGCGCCGGCATCTCGATCGGGAACACGTTGAGCCGGTAGAACAGGTCCTCGCGGAACTGGTTTCCGGCGATGCGCTCCTCCAGGTTGCGGTGGGTGGCGGCGATCACGCGCACGTTGCAGCGGATGGTGACGTTGCCGCCGACGCGCTCGAAGCTGCGCTCCTGCAGCACGCGCAGCAGCTTGACCTGCATCGGCAGGCTCATGTCGCCGATCTCGTCCAGCAGCAGGGTGCCGCCCTCGGCCATTTCGAAGCGGCCCTTGCGCGCGGACAGCGCGCCGGTGAAGGAACCTTTCTCGTGGCCGAACAGTTCGCTTTCCAGCAGGTCGGGCGGGATCGCGCCGCAGTTGATCGCCACGAACGGGCCGTCGCGACGCGGCGATTGCTGGTGGATCGCGCGCGCCACCACTTCCTTGCCGGTGCCGGACTCGCCCAGCACCAGCACGGTGGTGTCGAACGCGGCGACCTGGTCGATCAGCCGCCGCAGCCGCACGACCGCCTCGCTGTTGCCGGTCGGGCCGCTGTCCTGCACCGCGCCGGCCTGGTGCTCGGCGTCCAGGCGCTTGAGGCTGGCGCGGCGCAGCAGGGTCTCCAGTTGCGCGTGGCGCAGCGGCGCCTCCAGTTGCCACACGTTGGCTTCGTGCAGGCCGTGGCGCTGCGCGAACGCCTGCGCTTCGCCGTTGAGCAGCAGCACCGGCGGCGGCAGCGGACTGCGCGCGACCCAGCCGAAGAACGCGTCGGCCTGGGCCTGGTCGTCGAGTCCGCCGACCAGGATCGCCATCCACTCGCTCTGCCGGTGGCGCCCCGGGTTGACGTCGGCCACGTCGGTCACCCAGCGCGGGTTGAGGTCCATGAACTCGAGCAGGCTGACCGTGCGTTCGGCGCGTACCGCGTCGTCGTCGATCACCAGGATCCGGGATTCGCTCATGCCGGTACTCCCTCTGTGCGTAAGCCCTCCAGGATCGGCATCACTTCCTGGATGTAGGACAGCTTGCTGACAAAGTTGTCGGCACCGGCGCGCATGGCGTGCTCGCGGTGTTCGGCATCGTCGAAATGGCTGGCGATCACGATGTACGGGGCCTGGTCCTGGGTCTTGATCAGGCGCGTGGCCTGCAGCCCGCCCATCTCGGGCATGGCCAGGTCCATCAGCACCACCTGCGGGCGCAGCGACTCGGAGCGTTCGATCGCCTCCAGGCCGTTGGCGGCGCTGCCGATCACCTCCATCCAGTCGAGCTTGCGGAAGTGGCGCATCGCGGCATTGATAAAGCCTTCGTGGTCGTCGACCAGAAGCACGGACAATTTGTTCATATGCATTGTTTCCTTAGCTCGCGCGGGCCAGCAGCGGTTTGGCGCGACGGCGTTCGCGGGCGGGGGCGATATCCAGTTGTTCACGGTACTTGGCCACGGTGCGCCGGGCCACGTTCACGCCCTGGCGCGCCAGCAAGCCGGCAATCGCCTCGTCGGCCAGCGGCCGCCCCGACGGCTCGGATTCGATCAGGCGCCGCACCATCGCGCGCACCGCCTGTCCCGAGACCGCGGCGCCTTCCAGACGCACGGCGAAGAAATGCTTCAGCTCGAAGGTACCACGCGGCGTCTGCAGGTATTTGCCGGTGGTGATGCGCGACACGGTGGATTCGTGCATGCCGATCGCGTCGGCCACTTCCTTCAGGGTCAACGGCGCCATCGCTTCCTCGCCCTTGACCAGGAACGCGGCCTGGCGTTCGACGATGGCGCGGGTGGTGCGCAGCAGGGTCTCGTAGCGCATCGACAGCCCGCGGGTCAGCCAGCGCGCTTCCTGCAGCATCTCGCGCAGCGGCGCTGCCGCCTCGCCGGCCTCGGCCAGGGCGCGCTCGTGCATCGGGTTGACGGTGACGCGGTGGGTGGTGGCCGGGTTCAGCGCGACCCGCCAGGTGCCGTCGCTGTGCCAGGCGACCACGTCCGGAATCACGTGGCCCAGGTTTTCCGGCAGCAGGCTGTCGCCGGGACGCGGCTGCAGCGACAGGATCAGCCGCACCGCCTCGCGCACGTCGTCGGCCTCGGCGTCGAGCTGGCGCGCGAGCAGCGGGTAGTCGTGGCTGGCGAGCAGGTTCAGGTCGCCGGCCAGGATACGCGCGGCCAGGTGGCGGCCGGCGACGCGGCCGGGCAGGGCGGCCAGCTGCACGCTCAGGCATTCGCGCAGGTCGCAGGCGGCCAGGCCGGCGGGGTCGCCGTGCAGCAGCCGCTGGCGGACCGCCTCCACCTGCGCGGCGGGTTGGTCGAAGCGCGCGCAGGCGAGCAGGGTCAACGTGTCCAGCGCGCCGTCGAGGTAGCCGGCATCGTCGCTGTGTTCCAGCCAGAACGCGGCCACTTCCAGCTGGCGCTCGTCCAGTTCCAGCGCCAGGCGCTGCAGCACCCGCACCTGCGGGTCGGTGGATTCGCCGGCAGCGATGCGCTGCATGCGGTCGTCCTCGCCTTCGCTCCAGCCGGCGGCGGGGATGTCCCACATCGAGGATTCGGGCAGCTCGTCGAACGCGGCGGTTTCCAGCGCGTTGTCGTGATCGACGACCGGCTCGAGCACGCCTTCCGGCTCTTCCAGTTCCAGCAGCGGGTTGTTCTCCAGCGCGCGCCGGACTTCCATTTCCAGTTGCATCCCGTCCAGCTGCAGCAATCGGATCGACTGCAGCAACTGCGGCGTCAGGTGGAGGTGCTGGCCTAGCTGGGCGGAGACGGTCGGCTTCATGCGAACTTCCTCGGTTTG
Organism: Xanthomonas sp. 1678; assembly: GCF_031455575.1. Taxonomy (NCBI): domain Bacteria; kingdom Pseudomonadati; phylum Pseudomonadota; class Gammaproteobacteria; order Lysobacterales; family Lysobacteraceae; genus Xanthomonas; species Xanthomonas sp. 1678. The sequence continues at coordinate 519,667 of NZ_JAVDSZ010000003.1, forward strand.
GCGCCAAGCCTCTGGCGCCCGTGGAATGCATAGTGCTTGCCATCCGACGGTAACAGAATCGGGAGGTTCCTGAGCGAGGTAGTCAAATTCCCGACAGTCTGTAGGGAAAATCCCTACATGCGTGTAGGGGGTGCCGGTCGACCGGCGCTGCAGAGCCAGTGCTGGCGGGCTTCGCCAGGTTCACGGCGGCAGCTGACCGGTTAAGGCAAGCGCCATGCCAGTGCGGCGTGTCGGGAATCCGTTGCGCGCTGCTTCGGTTGCCCGCGACTCAGGTCAGTTCGTTCTGATGACGCGCGGCCAGCAGCACCAAGTCGTTGGCGCGCCGGCAGCCCAGCGATTCCATCATCCGCGCGCGGTGGGTCTCGACCGTCTTGACGCTGATGCCCAGGTCCGAGGCGATTTCCTTGTTGCTCTGGCCGCGACCGATCTGGCGCAGGATCTCGCGCTGCCGCGGCGACAGCGCGGCGATGCCGACCGGGCGTTCGCGGCCGAGCATCGGCGCGATCATCTTCGAGGAGATCTGCGGGCTCAGGAACACCTGGTTGGCGCTGGCCGCGCGCAGCGCCAGTTCCAGTTCCAGCGGCGCCGCATCCTTGACCACGAAGCCGGTGGCACCACGGTCCAACGCGTCGCGCACGTGCACCGGGTCGTCGTGCATCGACATCATCACCACGCGGGTCTTGGGCGAGGTCTGCAGCACGTCGCTCAGTGCGTCCAGGCCGCTGCGCCCGGGCAGCGACAGGTCCATCAGCACCAGGTCGGGGCGGTGCAGGGTGGTCAGGTCCACCGCCTGCTGCGCGTTGCTGGCCTCGGCGACCACGTCGACGTCGGCGAACGCCTGCAACAGCCGGCTCAGGCCGGCGCGAACCAGGGTGTGATCGTCGACGATGATGACTCGCACGGTGGAAGTCCCTCTCTACTAGTACCGCACCTTAGCCGAGCGCGCCGCTGCCGCCAACCTCACCGCCGCTCACGGCGCGGGCGGCGCCCGCTCGGCCGCACGCCGGTTGTCGGCGATCTGGCGCCGGTGCAGGCGGAACAGGTGGCGCTCCAGTGCTTCTTCCATGCCCGCCGGCTGGGTTTCGAAGCGCAGCCACAGGTAGAAACCGCTGCCGGCGACGGCTTCGGCCAGGACCTGCACGGGCAGTTCCAGGTAGTCGGGCAGCCAGTCGGAGGGCTGCAGGCGCAGCAGGCCGGCGGCGCCGGGGGCGGCACCGGAGCGCGAACCCAGCTCCAGTCTCAGTCCGCGGCGCGACCAGCGCAATGGACGCAGCGGCAAGGTGTCTTCGTGTTGCCGCGCCAGGCGGCCGAGCAGCACCAGCATCAGGTCGAGCTTGGCGTCCATGCGCTGCAGTTGCAGCGGCTGGTCGCCGCGTTCCTCGCTGCCGTCGTCGCTGCGCAGGTCCTCGATCTGGGCCAAGCCGCGCAGCAGCGCTTCGCCGGCGCCGAAGCGGCCGATGCCGTTGCCGAGCTTGAAATCGGCCGGCAGCGCCAGTTCGCAGCTGAGCGTGTCGTGGAACAGCTCGGTCTCGGCGGGATGGTGCGCGGTACCGTCGGACACGCTGTTCATCTCAGCGATCCGGCCTGCGAATAGGCGCGTGCAGCATTGTTGGATTGGCGGTTGGCCCGCAGCCAGTCGCCGGCTTCGTCGCGCGCCTGGCACATCTGCGCGATCACCGCCTGTTGCAGCGTCAGCAGCGAGGCCAGGCCATCGCGTTCGGCGTCGGCGCCGGTCTGTTGCAGGTAGTGGCGCAGATGCTGGTCGTGCTCGGCGACCAGGCGCTCGGCCAGCGCGTGCTCATCGCTATCGAGCGCCTGCTGCAGTTGCTGCAGTTCGGCGTGCAGCGAGTCGAGGCTGACGGTCATAGCGCGGCGACCGGCGCCAGTTCGCGCTGCTGCAGCGGAATGGCATTCCAGGCCGCATCGATCTCGCTGAGCAATTCCAGCGATTCAACCAGCGCGCTTTCGTCGTTGTGCAGGTTGGCTTCGGTGAGCCGGTGCATCACGTAGTCGTACAGCGCCGAGAGGTTGTTGGCGATCTCGCCGCCGGCCTCGTGGTCCAGCGAGCCGTTGAGGTGGCCGACGATGGCGCAGGCTTCGCCGATCGCCTTGCCCTTGCGCGCCTGATCGCCCTGCGCCAGGCAGGCCTGGGCCTGACGGATGCGCTGGCAGGCGCCGGCGAACAGCAGCGCGACCAGCTTGTGCGGGTCGGCATCGGTGATGCTGGTGGACACGCTCATCTTGCGATATTGCTCGGCGTATTGGCGACTGGAACCGTGCATGGAAAACTCCCTCGGGTGGCGTAGCGGCCGCTTGCCGCCGTACGTGGCGATGGCGCCACGGCGGCGGTATTCGGAGCCGGGCCGGAATGACTGTCGATACACACGTTATCGGCCACTGGGCGGTCCGACTTGAGTCCCGTGAAGAGCATCTCGATAACGATTATCAGTTGTTGGAAGAGAACTGCTTGGCAAGATAGTCGCTGGTGGTCTGCATCTTCGCCACGATCGTGTCCATCGCGGTGAACCTGTCGGTGTACTGCTTGGTCAGCGTTTCCATCCGCTTGTCCAGGTTGCTGAGCTGGTTGGTCAGGTCGGTGATGTGCTTGTTGAGCGAGGCGGTGCGCTGGGTGATGGTGCCGCTGGTGGTATCCAGGTTGCTGTTCAACAGCGTGGTCATGCCCGCGGTGAAGCCGCCGTCGGTGCCGAACATGGCCTTGGCCGACGTCGGGTCGCTGGCGACGGCGCTGTCGAACTTGGCGCTGTCGAAGCTCATCGCCCCGTTCTTGTCGATGGTCACGCCCAGCGCCTTGAGATCGACCACGTTTTCGCTGACCTGCTTGCGCAGCGACTGCTGCAGCCCGCGCACCATCGAGTCGCCGGTCAGCGCCGAGGACTTGTCGTTGGTGGCGTCGTAGGCGCTGGAAGATTTCAGTAGGGTGTTGGCGGTGTTGTAGGCGGTGACGAACGCGGTGATGTTCGCCTTCAGGCTGGTGCTGTCGTTGGCGATGGTCAGGCTGTACTTGGTGCCTTCCGCGGCCTTGGTCAGATTCAAGGTGATGCCAGGGACGAGGTCGGCCACCGCATTGCTGCTGGAGGTGCGCTCGAAACCGTCCACGCGCACGATCGCGTCGGCCGCGGCCACGGTCTGGGTCAGGCCGCCGCCGTTGCCGCTGCCGTAGGTCAGCGCGCTGAGTCCGCCGTTGCCGCCGGCGCTGCTGATGGTCAGCGCGCCCTTGGTCCCGGAATCGACCGCGTTGAGCACCAGGTGGTCGCCGTCGTCGGCGCTCACCACGCTGGCGGTCACGCCGTTGCCGCCGGCGGCCTTGTTGATCGCCGCGGCGACATCGCTGAGCTTGCTGCCTTCGGCCACGGTGACGTTCAGCGACTTGTCGCCGTACCCGATCGTCAACGTGCCGTCGCCGACCACGGCCTTGTCGGCATAGGCGGCCGAGGTCAGCTTCTGCCGTTCGGCCAGCTTCACCACCTCGATGCTGTAGTTGCCGGCGGTGGCGCTGTCGGTGACGCTGGCGGTATAGCCGGCGCCGTCGGCGACGGTGGCCTTGACCGCGCTCTTGTCGGCGCTCTTGGCGATCGCGTTCATCGCCGTCTGCAGGTTGGACAGCGCGCCCTTGATCGTGCTCAGCGCCGAAAGCTTGGCGCTGGACGCGGTGCCGTCCGCGTTGATCCGGTTTTCCTGCGGCGCGCGCTGCGCGGCGACCAAGGTTTTGACCACGGCGGCGACGTCCATACCGGAGCCGACGGCAAAAAGCGATGAAGTAGCCATGGGTGGGCGTCCTTACGATAGCGGGCACGGAGGCCAGCGGTAGATAGGGGTATCGGCGGCGGACGGCGGTTCTTGAGCCGTCCGCGCATGTCGGGAATGCCCCGACCCCAATGCAAGTCCTGTGCCGGCCGGGCGGCGGAAAACGAAAAGGCCCCTCCTTGCGGAGGGGCCTTCGATCGCTGCGTGTGCGCTTGCTGTTACTGCAGCAGGCTCAGCACGTTCTGCGGGACCGACTTGGCCTGCGCCAGCATCGCGGTACCGGCCTGCTGCAGGATTTGGGTGCGGGTCAGCTCGGCGGTTTCCTTGGCGTAGTCGGTATCGCGGATGCGGCTGCGCGAGGCCGACAGGTTCTCCGAGGTGGAGCTCAGGTTGGCGATGGTCGAGGTGAAGCGGTTCTGCACCGCACCCATGTCGGCGCGCGAGGAGTTGACCGAGGTCAGCGCCTTGTCGACGATTTCCAGGGCACGCTGGGCGCCGGAGAAGCTGGAGATGTCCAGGTCTTCCAGGGTGCTGGTGCTGCCGGCCACCGCGGTGGCGGTGGCAGCAACGCCACCAAAAGCCACGGTCACGCCAGTGGCGCTGCTGGTGCCGGCGGTGAACGAGAAGTCCGTGCCAGCCTTCAGCGATTCCAGCTTCAGCTTGCCTGCGTTGTCGACCGAGGCGTACACGCCGGTCTGGTCCAGCTTGTCGTTGATCGACGCGGCGACCTTCTTCTGGATGTCGGCGGCGGTGTCGCCGACGGCGACGCTGACGCTGGCGATCGACTTGCCGTTAACCGAGATGCCCGAGATGCTGCCCGAAGCGGTCGCGGTGCCGGCGACGAAGGCGGCGGTGCTGGTCTGGTCGGCGGCGAAGCCGGCCTTGCCCAGCGAATCGACATTGGCGTCGACGATGCTGTTGATGCCGATGGTCTGGCCGGCATCCGCGCCGACCTGGAACAGCGCGCCAGAGAAATCGCCGTTCAGCAGCTTGGTGCCGTTGAAGCTGGTCTGGTTGGCAACACGATCGATTTCCGAGGTGAGCTGCTTGACTTCCGAGTTCAGCGCCTCGCGGTCGGTGTCGGAGTTGGTGGCGTTGGCCGACTGCACCGACAGCTCGCGGATACGCTGCAGGTTGTTGCCGATTTCGACCATCGCGCCTTCAGCGGTCTGGGCCAGCGAGATGCCGTCGTTGGCGTTGCGCGAGGCGACGTCCAGGCCACGGATCTGGGTGGTGAAGCGCTCGGAGATCGCCAGACCGGCGGCGTCGTCCTTCGCACTGTTGATGCGCAGGCCCGAGGACAGACGCTGGATCGACGTCGCCATGCTCGAGCTGGTGCTGTTGAGGTTACGCTGAGCGTTCAGCGACATTACGTTGGTGTTGATTACCTGTGCCATTTTGATATCTCCTCTAAGCGATTTATCCGGCAACCTGTCGGTGCCTGGAGCCTCCGCAGGGGGGCCATCAATTGGCCGTTGCCGCTGCTGAGATAAATAACGGCGGGAGGGTCACAACCTTTAGCGATTCGCTGCGGAAAATATCGCGATGCGGCGAACCGGGAGCCTGTGGCACTCGCGGCGAAGAGCTTGTTTCGGCCGCGGTTTGCCAAACTTTAGGGTTCCGGCGCAGGGGCCGTGCGCAGCCGATGGCAATGACGAACTCTGTATAAAAGAAGCGTCGCGGCGGTCCGGACGAAGGAGGGCTTCACCGGATTGCGGATAAGCGGCAAGAAAGCCCCCCGGAAGATCGGCGCAAAAAGAACAAGGCTTAAAAAGCGGGAAAGGACCACAAGGCGGTGCCGAGGCAGGATCCGGCCCAGGCGTGGATAAAGAAGGCGCTACGCCAGGAAAGGGCGCAGAGAGCCTTACGGCGGAACGCCGGCGGCATCGGTGTATCCGCGGCCCTGTGGCCCAGGGGCAGTGAAGTCCAGGCGATCAGGGCGCCGTGGCAGGCACCGGCGTCGGTTTCGCCGCCGTTGCCGGAGCCGGGCGCTTGGCCGGCAGCACGCCAGACTGCAGCCGGCGGATCGAGGCGATCGGCACTGCTTCGGCGCGACGCTGCTCGGGCCACCACAGGAAAACGAACGCGCTGCTGGACCCCAGCAATTTCGCGTTGCCCGGCAGCGCCGCACTGTCGCCGCTGAGCACCACCTGCACCGGCGTGCCCGCGCGGCCATCGCGGATCTTCTCGGCCGTGTTCATGGCATACAGTGCCGCACCGAAGGCCATGAAGCAGACCACCGCCATGCACATGCCGGTCAACGGCCGCAGCCCCAACAGTTCCCAGTTCATCCACGGCGAATGCGAGAACAGCAACCGCCAGCCCCAATGCCGCGCGCGCAGGCGTTCCACCTTGGCCGGGTTGCGGCGGCGCAGCGTCTCCGGCCAGCCGAGCACGACCGCCATCAGGATGCCCAGCAGCAGGATCAGGATGTAGGCCGGATCGCGCAGGCCGGCGACCAGGAAGTCGCTCACCTGCAGGTAGTCCAGGATCGACAACTGGAAACGCAGGTAGAAGAAGTAACTCGACCACAGCCCCAGCGCGGACAGGAAGACGTAGCCGGCACTGACCATCAGCGCCGGCTCCTGCCGCAGCAGGCGCCAGATCTCCGCGACCATCGAGTCCTGGTTGACGTGCTTGACCGGCAGCAGCGACCAATCGGTCGGCGCCTGCTCGATCGCATCGGCCTGCGGCCTGCCGCCAGAAGCGGCCGCGGCGCCCGCCGGCACATCGGCGTGGGCGCCGTCCTGTTCCCTGGTTGTCATGCATTCTCCCCGTTCGGCAGAGCATCGCGCAATTTCGTGGCCGATGAAAGCCGTCCCGGGGCTGGAGCGGCGGCGCTGCAGTTGCGCCCGGATTGCGTCGAGGTCCGTCCGAACCGCAGCGCCGTCGGCGCCGGCCGGCATGCGCGCAACAAGAGAATGCGGGGATTCAGCGAATCATGTTGAACAGCGACATCGACTGCATCTGGGTGAAGATGGTCTGCGCCGCCTTGAGCGCGGACTGCTCCAGCTGGTACTGGCCGATCGCATCGGCGTAGTCCAGATCGCGCAGCGAGGATAGCGTGGTCTTCAGCGTCACTTCGTTGGAGGCGCGCAACTCGGCGGCGTTGTCGATCGCCGACAGCTGCGCGCCGCCGGACGCGCGCGCGTCGATCATCTTCGCCGAGGCCTGGCTGATGTCGCGCATCGACGACTGCAGGGTGTTCTGCAGCGCGGCCTTGTCGGTGGCGGTGATCGGGTCCGTGTTCAGCGCGGCGGCCAGAGTGCTGATGGTGGAGAACACGTCCTTGTTGGTGGCGGCGCCGATCTGGAAGCTGTCGCCGACCGCCGGCGCGCCGTCCAGGCGCATCTTCAGGCCGTCGAAGCTGATGGTCTCGCCGGCGGCGTAGGTGCCGGTCTTGACCACGGTGCCGGCGCCATCGCGCACTTCATAGGTGTCGGTGGCGGTAAAGGCGACGCTGTAGCTGCCGCCGTTCCAGGTTCCGGAGGTCGCGTCGCGGCTGAAGTCCAGCAACAGCCCGGTGCCGGTGTTGGCGCCGGCCGCGTGCGCGTCGACGGTGCCGTCGCCGGTGCGGATGCGCATGAAGATCTCGCTGCCGGGCAGGGCGTCGGCGACCAGGGTGTCGGCGGCCACCTCCACGCTGCGCTGGGTCTGGTCGCCGTTGTAGACCACCTGGCCGCCGACCACCGCGAACGGTGCGTTGGCGTCGGCGGCGCCGGCGAACAGGTAGCGGCCGCTGCCGTCGGTGCTGTTGGACAGGCTCAGCAGGCTGTCGTGCAGCGAGGTGAGTTCGGAGGCGATCGCCTTGCGGTTGTCGGTGGTCAGCGCCGAACTGTTCGCCTGCACGGTCAGATCGCTGACCCGCGCCATCAGCTCGCCGGCCTGCGCCAGCGCGTTCTCCTGCAGGCCCAGGCGGTTCTGCACGTTGTTGGCGTTTTCGCCGAAGCGCGCCAGCTCGGCCACCGCGCGGTCCAGGTTGACCGCGGTGCCGGAGGCGACCGGATCGTCGGCCGCGGTGACCAGGCGCTTGCCGGTGGCCAGCTGCTGTTCCAGGTGCGAGATCTTGGCCTGCTTGCCCAGCATGTTGTTGACCGACTGGCTGAACATCATGCCGGTGGAAATGCGGTTGCTCATCGGATCGCACCCAGGATGGACTGGAACATCGTATCGGCGGTGGAAATCAGTTGCGACGCGGCCTGGTAGGCCTGCTGCAGGCGCAACATGTTCGAGGCTTCCTCGTCCAGGTTGACGCCGGACACCGAGTCGCGCGCGTCTTGCGCATTGGTGTGGATCACGTCCTGGGCGTCGGCCGCGTACTTGGCCTGCCGCGCCGCCGAGCCGATCGTGGTGGTCAGGCCTGACACCGCGCCGTTGAGGGTGATGGTGCCGCCATTGAACGCCTTGGCATCGTCCAGGTTGGACAGGGTCAGCGCGTTGCCGTTGTTGCTGGAGCCGGCGCCGGTGGGGCCGACCGCGAAGGTGTCGCCGGCCACCGGCGCGCCGTCCAGGGTCAGGCTCCAGCCGTTGGCGCTGATGGTCTGTCCGGCGGTGTAGGCGAACGGGCCGGCGCCGTCGATGGTGTACTGGTTGGCGTCGATGAAGGCGATGCTGGACGGGTTCAGCAGGTTGGGATTGGCGGCGTTGCTGGCGCGCACGTTGCTGACCTTGCCGGTGCCCAGGTTGTCCAGGTCGGTCTTGGCGGTGATCGGCGTGGCCGCGGCGATGCGCGACGGATCAGTGATCGCCACGCCCAGGTGGGTGACCGCGTCGGCGGTGGGCTGCAGCAGGAACTTGTCGCCGGCGGCGGCGGTGCCCGACAGCTGCAGCGTCACCCCGTTGACCACGAACGGGTCGGCACTGCTGCCGGTGCCGGTCATGGCCACGCTGGCGCCGGTGTCGGCGCGGGCGGCGGTCCAGGTGCTGCCGTCGAACTTCAGCAGCAGGTTCTTGCCGTCGAGCTTGCTCAGGTCACCGACTGCGGCGCTGAAGCTGGCGCTGCCGGTATTGGCGGCGTTGGAGTTCACGCTGGGGGCGGACAGCGAGAAGAAGTCGCCGCCCAGGTTGCCGTACAGGTCGACGCCGGCCTTGTGCTGCTGGTTGTAGGTGACCGCCAGGCCGGTGGCCAGGCGCCCCAGTTCGGCCTTGGTCGGATCCAGCACGTCGCTGCGGAACTCGAGCAGGCCGCCGATCTGGCCGCCCATCGCGCTGTCGCCCAGGGCGATGGTGGCGCCTTGCGCCTGCAGCGCGACCTGCAGGCGCCCGGGCTGGTAGGGATCGGTGACGGTGGTCAGGGTCGAGGCGCTGGTGCCGACCACCAGCGCCTGGCCGCCGGCGGTGTAGACGTTGATCGCGCCACCGTCCTGCTGCACCGCGCTGCCGCCGGTGTAGCCCACCAGCTGGGTGATCAGCTGGTCGCGGCGGTCGAGCAGGTCCGGCGCGGCCGCGGCGGCGTTGCTGCCGATCTGGCCGTTGATCTTGGCCACTTCGGCGGCCACGCGGTTGGCTTCCGTGGTCGCGGACAGCAGGCCGTTGTTGACCTCGTTGCCGAGCGCGTCCATCTGCCCGTTGAGCTGCTTGAAGCGGGTCACCAGCGAGCCGGCGTTGTCCAGCAGGTTCTGCCGGCTGGCGGTGGCCGAGGCGTTGGCGGACAGGCCGGTGCTGGCGTCGAAGAACTTCGACCACTGGCCGGAGATATTGGTGGCGGTGTCGGAGAACAGCCCGTCGACGCGGTCGGACAAGGCCGACAGCTGCTTCAGCCGCGTCAGTTCGCCGCCGCTGTCCAGCAGCCGCGAGGTCGCCAGCTGGTCGGCGACGCGCGAGATGTCGGTGATCTTAGTGCCGTTGCCGATGTAGTCCGAGCCGTACCGGGTCGGCGTGGTGGTCGCGAACGCGACCCGCTGCCGGCTGTAGCCATCGGTGTTGATGTTGGCGACGTTGTGGCTCACGGTCGCCAGCGCCCGCTGGAAGGCGATGAGGGCGCTGGTGCCGGTGGAGAGGACGGACATGGACGGCTACCTCAGCGCAGGGCGCTGTTGGACGGATCGGAGGTGCTGGCGAACGCGCGGCCGATGCCGCTGGCGGCGGCATTGCCGATCGCGGCGACGGCGCGGCCGATGGTCGGGCCGCCGGCGATCGCGGCGATCTTGGCCGCATAGGACGGATCGGTGGCATAGCCGGCGCGCTGCAGGCCCTGCGCGAAGCCGCGGATGTCGGTGCCGGCGTTCAGCGCCTGCTGGTAACGCGGATTGGTCTTCAGCAGGCGCACGTAGTCGGCGAAGCTCTCGGCCGGCGAGGCGTAGGCGCGGAAGTCCGCACTCTGCGACTGCTTGACCCCATTGACGTATTCGTGGGTGCCGGTGGTGACGCGCTCGCCGCTCCAGCCGGTGGCCTTGATCCCGAACAGGTTGTTGGAACTGGCGCCGTCGCCGCGGGAAATGCCGCGGCGTCCCCAGCCGGTTTCCAGCGCGGCCTGCGCGACCAGCGCCCGCGCGTCCACGCCCAGTTCCTTGGCTGCCTTCTGCGCGTGCGTCCAGATCTGCGCGACGAAGCCTTCCGGGGTGCGCGCGCCGAGGCTGGCCGCGGCCGCGTTGGCCGCCGCGGCGGCGCCGGCATCGATGCTCTTGTCGTCGTCGGCCGCGGTGGCGGCCAGGTTCGGCCAGCGGTCGTCGGTGCCGGTCCACGGCAGCGTGGCGCTGCCGTCGGCAGGGTTGCTGCCCAGCGCTTCGTGCATCGCGCTAGTCTCGCGGCCGGCGATCAGGTCGAGCACGCGCGCGACCTGCTGCTGCGACGCATCCGCCGCCTCCATGCCGCTCCAGGCGCCGGCGCCGGCGATCGCCGCAGCGTCGGTATCGGCCGGCGCGGATGCGCCGGCGATCGCGCCGTTGCCGACGCTGCCGCCGCCTTGGCCGGACACCAGCGAATACGCCTTGGCCGCCTGCGCGGCGCCGATCGAGGTAGTGGTCGGCGGGGCGTCGGCGCTCTTGCCGCCGCCCAGCTGCTTGGCGATCATCGCCGCCAGGCCCAGTCCCTTGCCCTCGGTCAGCGCCTTGGCCATCTGCTGGTCGTACATGTCGCGGAAAGTCTGGTTCTCGCCCGGGAACAGGGAATCGCCGAAGCTGGCGTCGCGCATGCTCTTGACGAGCAGGTTGGCGAACTGTCCTTCCAACTGGCGCGACACCTTGTCGATCCGGGCCGGATCGTTCGGGGTGGTCGCGTTCAGTTCGATCGGGGAGGCCGAGATGCGCATGTCAGATGACCTCTAGCTCCGCGCTCAGCGCGCCGGCCTGCTTGAGTGCTTCCAGGATCGCGATCAGGTCGCCCGGCGCGGCGCCGACTTCGTTGACCGCGCGCACGATCTGGTCCAGCGAGGTGCCGCCCTCGAACTTGAACATGCGGCTGCCTTCGTTGGTGGCGGTGATGGTCGATTTCGGCGCGACCACGGTCTGGCCGTTGCTCAGCGCGTTGGGCTGGCTGACCTGGCTGCCTTCGCTGATGGTGACGGTCAGCGAGCCGTGCGAGATCGCCGCCGGGCTGACCCGCACCTGCGCGCCGATCACCACGGTGCCGGTGCGGGCGTTGACCACCACCTTGGCCGCCGCCGCGCCCGGCGACAGCTCGATGTTCTCGATCCGCGCCAGCAGGCCGACGCGCGCGCCGGGGTCGGTCGGCGAGCGCACCGCGACGGTGGCGCCGTCGACCGCATGCGCGCTGCCCGGGCCGAACGCGTTCTCCAGCGCCGCGACCATCCGCGACACCGTGGTGAAATCGTTCTGGTGCAGGTTCAGGGTGATCTCGTTGCTGCCGCCGAACACGTCCGGCAGTGCGCGCTCCACCGTGGCGCCGTTGGGAATGCGGCCGACGCTGGGCACGTTCACCGAAATCCGCGAGCCGTCCTTGCCCTGCGCGCCGAAGCCGCCGACGATCAGGCTGCCTTGGGCGATCGCGTAGACCTGGCCGTCGGCGCCCTTCAGCGGCGCCATCAGCAGCGAGCCGCCGCGCAGCGAGACCGCGTTGCCGATCGAGGAGACGGTGATGTCGATCGGCTGTCCGGGCTTGGCGAACGGCGGCAGTTCGGCGTGGATCGCCACCGCGGCCACGTTCTTCAGCTGCGGATTGACGTTCGACGGAACATTGACGCCCAGCTCGCCGAGCATGTTCTTCAGGCTCTGCACGGTGAAGGGCGCCTGGCTGGTGCGGTCGCCGCTGCCGTCCAGACCCACCACCAGGCCGTAGCCGACCAGCGCGTTGCCGCGCACGCCGCCGACCTGGGCCAGGTCCTTGATGCGTTCGGCGGCGGCCGGGGTGGCCAGGCCGACACACAGCGCGAACGCGGCGAGCAGGCGGCAGGGCAGGGACGAAAGATTCATGGCAGGCCTCAGTACGGCGAGATGCGCGAGTTGAAGAAGCGGCTCAGCCAGCCCATCGCGTTGGATTGGGCGACGGCGCCGCGGCCGCCGTAGGCGATGCGCGCGTCGGCGACCTTGCTGGAAGGAATGGTGTTGTCCGGGGCGATGTCGGCGGCGCGGACGATGCCTTGCACCTGCACCAGTTCGTCGCCCTGGTTCAGACGCAGGTTCTTCTGCCCCTGGATCACCAGGTTGCCGTTGGGCAGGCGCTGCATCACGGTCACGGTGATGCTGCCCTGCATGGTGTTGCTCTGCGCGGTGTTGCCCTTGCCGGCGAAGCTGCGGTCGCCGCTGGTGGAGTTGTTGAGCACGTTGATGCCGTTGACCGTCAGCGGCGCGCCGAGCAGGGTCGGCGTGGCCATCGTCACCGCGTCCTTCTTGGTGATGCTGGTGTTGGCGGTGGTGCTGGCGTTGGTGCTTTCGACCAGGGTGATGGTCAGCAGGTCGCCGACATCGCGGGCGCGCCGGTCCGAATACAGCGACAGGCTTGGGCCGGCGGCATAGATCGCGCCGGCGCTGGGCTGTGCGGCCTGCGCCACCACCGGCACGATCGGCGCCATCGGCGCATACGGGCGCACATCGCCGGCGGCGATGCCCAGGCTGGTGCAGCCGCCGAGCAGCGCCGGCAGGAGCAGCGCGGCGGTGACGAGAGAGAGAGAGGACAGACGCGACATGGCGGTTTCCAGGAAAGTCGGGATCAGACGTTGTTGTTCAGATAGCCGAGCATCGAATCGGTGGTGGAGATCGCCTTGGCGTTCATCTCGTAGGCGCGCTGGGTCTCGATCATGCTGACCAGCTCCTCGACCACGTTGACGTTGCTGCCTTCCAGCGAGGCCTGCACGGTGGTGCCGAGGCCGTTGAGGCCGGGCGTGCCGTTCTGTGCCGGGCCGGAGGCGGCCGTTTCCGCGTACAGGTTCTCGCCCTTGGCCTGCAGACCCGAGGGGTTGATGAAATCGCTCAGCGTCAACGAACCGATCTCCAGCGCCGCGGCGGTACCGGCGACCTGCACGCTGACCGTGCCATCGGTGCCGATGGTCAGCGACTGCGCGCCTTCCGGGACCTGGATGCCGGGCTGGATCGCATAGCCGCTGTTGGTGACCAGTTCGCCCTGCGCATTGATCTGGAAGCTGCCGTCGCGGGTATAGGCCGAGGTGCCGTCGGGCATCTGCACTTCGAAGAAGCCGCGGCCGTTGACCATCACGTCCAGCGCGCGCCCGGTCTGCTGCGGGTTGCCCTGCTCGAAATCCTTGGAGGTGGAGACCACGCGCACGCCGGTGCCCAGCTGCAGGCCGGACGGCAGTTGGGTCTGCGCCGAAGTCGCGCCGCCGGGCTGACGCACCTGTTGGTACAGCAGGTCCTCGAAGCTGGCGCGGTCGCGCTTGAAGCCGGTGGTGTTGGTGTTGGCCAGGTTGTTGGAGACGACGGACATGCGCGTCTGCTGCGCATCCAGTCCGGTCTTGGCGACCCACAAAGCCTGATTCATGACCCGATTCCTCTAGATGGTGGCCCCGTGATCCGCGAGGGGCAGGGAGACTGATGCATGTGCCGTGCCACAAATGCGCCGGCTTTCCGTCTGCGCCGGCTGCGGGCTTAGCCGTTCAGGCGCAGCATGGTGTTGGCCGACTGCGCGTTCTCGTCGCCGTGCTTGATCACCTTCACCTGCATCTCGAACTGGCGCTGCAGCTGGATCATCTGCACCAGCGCGCCGGCGGCGTCGACATTGCTGCCTTCCAGCGCGCCGGTGTGGACCGGGCTGCCGGCGGACAGGGCGAACGCCTGGGTCGGATCGTCGCTGATGTTGCGCATCAGCCCGTCGGGGCGGCGTTCCAGGCGTTCGGCCGGCGCCTGCACCACCTTCATCTTGCCGACCACGGTCATCGCCTGCGGACCTTCGCCCAGCGGCACGATCGACACGGTGCCGTCGCCGCCGATCTCCAGCGCCTGGTGCGGCGGGATCGCCATCGGATTGCCCTGGTCGTCCAGCACCGCGCGGCCGCTGGAGGTGACCAGCTGGCCGTTCGCGGTCAACGCCAGTTCGCCGCCGCGCGTATACGCCTCCTTGCCATCGCTGGCCTGCACGGCCAGCCAGTTGTCGGCGCTGAGCGAGACGTCCAGCGCATTGCGGGTCACCTGCTGCGCGCCGACGTCGCGGTTGAAGCCCTGGTCGACGTGCAGCGCATCGATCCGCGACGGATAGCCGGCGCCCTGGATGCGGAACGCCTCGGTATTGGCCAGCGCGGCCTTGAAACCGGCGGTGTCGACATTGGCCAGATTGTGCGAGACCGTGCCCTGCGCCTGCAGCGAAGCGCGGGCGCCGGTCATGGCGACGTAGAGTGCTTTGTCCATGGATGTGAGCCGTGATTCGGGATGGGGGGATTCGGGATTCGAAGAAGCGGCGGTGCCGCAAACGATCAGGGGTGGCGTGCAAGGCTGGCTTCCGATCGACGGAATGCCAGCCGTTGCGAATCACCAATCCCGAATCACCAATCCCGGCTTTAACGGATATTGATGATGGTCTGCGTGACCTGATCCTGGGTGGAGATCATCTGCGAGTTGGCCTGGAAGTTGCGCTGCGCGACGATCATGTTGACCAGCTGTTCGGTGAGGTCCACGGTCGAGGCTTCGAGCGCGCCGGACTGGATGTCGCCGAAGTCCGAGGTCGACGGCGCGCCGGTGCGCGCATTGCCCGAGGCCGAGCTTTCCGCCCACACGTTGTCGCCGAGCGAGCTCAGCCCCTGCGGATTGACGAAGTTGGTCATCGCGACCTGGCCCAGCGCCTTGTCGGCGTTGTTGGAGTAGCGCGCGTAGACCACGCCGGTGGCGTCGATGCTGATCGAGTTGAGCTTGCCGCTGGCGTAGCCGTCCTGGCGCGCGTCGCGCAGGGCGAAGGCTTCGCCGTACTGGGTCGAGCCGCTCACGTCCAGGGTCAGGTTGAGGGTGCCGGCGCCGGTGCTCGGGGTGAACGTGCTCAGCGCGATGCGGCCGTCGGCGGGCGTGGTGAGCTTGCCGTTGCCGTCGAACTGCAGCGTGCTCGGCGTGCCCACCGCGACGCCGTCGACGTAGTTGTGCACCTGCCACTGGTTGGCGGTGGCGGTCTTGACGAAATACGAGGTCTGGGTGTGGCTGACGCCCAGCGAATCGTAGACGGTGATGCCGCCGGTGGAGTGGTTGTAGCTGTTGGCGTCGGTCGGGGCGAAGGTGGCCACGGTCGGCACGTTGGCGTTGCCGGGCAGGGTGAACATCAGGTTCACCATTTCGCTCTGCTTGGGCGAGCTGTCGGTGGTCAGCAGCTGCAGGTCGGTCAGCGTGCCGACCGCGAAGCCGTTGCCGTTGGCCGCCGGCGGGAACACCTGCAGCTTGGCGCCCTGCGGGTTGACCACGTAGCCGTCGGCGTCGGTCTGGAAGTTGCCGGCGCGCGAATAGACCTTGGCGCCGTTGCTGGTCATGGTGAAGAAGCCGTCGCCGGAGATCGCCAGGTCCAGGTTGCGCCCGGTCGGGTCGACGTTGCCCTGCGAGAACTGCTGGGCGACGTTGCTGACCCGCACGCCGGCGCCGATCGCGTTGCGCGCGATGCCGTAGCCGGTGGCGGAGAACAGGTCGGCGAACTCGGCGCGCGATTCCTTGAAGCCGGTGGTGTTGACGTTGGCGATGTTGTTGGCGGTGACGTTGAGGTCGGAATTGGCCGCTTTGATGCCGGACAGCGAAGTGTTGAAACCCATGATGGACTCCTGTGGATTGGCCGGCTCAGCTGACGCGGAGCACGTTGGCGAGCGGGGCGGTGCCCAGCCCGGTCAGGTCGAGGTAGATGCCGTCGGAGCCGATGGTGGCGCTCTCGACCGGGGCCTGGATGTAGGTGGACAGCGTGCTGTTGGTGCCGCTGCTGTCGGTATGCGTGGCGGTGACGCTGTACTTGCCGGCGGCCTGGCGGATGCCGTTGGTATCGGTGCCGTCCCAGCTGAAATTGACCTCGCCGGCCTTGCTGGCGTTGACGCTGATCTGCTTGACCGCGTTGCCGTTGGCGTCGCTGACGGTGAGGTTGACGATGCCCGCGCCGGGCGCGGCGATCACGCCGTTGACGCCGCCCTCGGCGCCCAGCGGCATCGTCGCCGACGGCACCAGCACCTTGTGCCCGACCAGCTGGGCGCCGCGCAGGATCTGGTCGGTGCTCATCGAATCGGACAGCGCGGTCACGGTCTTGTTGAGGTCGCCGATGCCCTGCACGGTGGACAGCTGCGCCATCTGCGAGACCATCTGGCTGTTGTCCATCGGCTTGAGCGGGTCCTGGTGCTGCAACTGCTCGGTCATCAGCTTCAGGAAGTCGGCCTGGTTCAGCGACGCCGACTTGGAGGCGGTGTTGCTGGTGCTGGAGCCGGTCAGCCCGAGGCTGGAATAGATGTCGCTGGAAACGGTACTCATCAGTACGTCCTAGGCCGGGAAGCGGCGGGAGGGAGGGGCGCTTAGCGGCCCATGGTCAAGGTGGACAACGCCAGTTCCTTGGCGGTGTTGAGGATTTCCACGCCTGCCTGGTAATTGCGCGAGGCGGAGATCAGGTTGACCATCTGCGCCACCGGATCCACGTCCGGCGAGTAGATGTAGCCGTCGGCATCGGCGAGCGGGTGGCCGGGCTCGTAGCGCTTGAGCGGCGGATCCTTGCTCTGGGCGATTTCCTTGACGTTGACCGAGGTCAGGCTGCTGTCGTGCGGGTTGCGCACCGCCTGGAAGATCGGTTCGATCGGCTTGTAGGCGGCCTCGGCCGAGCCGGCCACCGAGTCGGCGTTGGCCAGGTTGCTGGCGATGGTGCTCAGTCGCACCGACTGCGCCTGCAGCGCGGAGCCGGCGACATCGAAGATCGGCAGATTGCTCATGCTTATTGGCCTGTGATCGCGGTGAGCATGCTGCGCACCTTGGATTCGACGAAGCTCAGCGAGGCGCGGTATTCCAGCGCGGCGCGGCCGTAGGCGGCGCGCTCGGCGTCCGCATCGACGGTGTTGCCGTCGAGGCTGGGCTGGCTGGCCTGGCGGGTGAGCTGGAACGGATTGAGGCCGGTGGCGCCGCCGACGGCGAGGTGGCGGCTGTCGGTGACCGCCATCTGGCTGCCGTCGCGCTGGCCCTGCGCGGCGCGCATGGCCGCGTCGAAGTCCAGGTCCTGGGCCTTGTAGCCGGGGGTGTCGACGTTGCTGAGGTTGCTGGCGATCAGCTTCATCCGTTGCTCGCGCAGCGGCAGGGCGTCGCCGTGGACCCCCAGGTAGGATGAAATCAGATTGGACATGGCGCGCTCCCGCGGTTCGTTGCAGGAGAACAGGCAAGGCCTGTGCCAAAACCGGGGACCAACGCGCCGGGCGGGGTGGGATCACCCGCTTTCCGGCATGCCACAGGGCCGGGGCGGCGCTGCTGCGGCGCCCCAGGCAGGCTCCCGGCGTCGCGCCGGGGCCGCGGAGAACTAGGCGGCCTGGGCCGCGGCGACCACCCGCAACCGCGCCAGCACGTAGTCGGCCAGCTCGTGCGGGCTGTACTTGGCGACGAAGGCGTTGGCGCCGACGCGCTCGACCATGGCGTTGTTGAACACGCCCGACAGCGAGGTGTGCAGCAGCACATACAGGCCGGCCAGACCGGGGTGGCGCCGGATTTCCGTCGTCAGCGTGTAGCCGTCCATCGCCGGCATCTCGATGTCGGAGATCACCATGGCGTAGCGGTCGGCCGGATTCTCGCCGCCGGCGTGGATCTGCAAGAGATGGTCCAGGGCCTGGCGGCCGTCGGACAGCAGGGTCGCGCCGACCCCGAGCTGGTCGAGCACGCTGCGGATCTGCTGCCGGGCCACGCGCGAGTCGTCCACCACCAGCACCTGCAGCTGCGAGCCGGTGAGCGCCAGCGACGGGTCGATCTGCGCCTCGACCCGGGTCTGGGCGATGTCGGCGAGCACGCTTTCCACGTCGATGACCTGGATCAGCTCGCCCTGGAAGCGGGTCACCGCGGTCAGGTAGCTGGATTCGGCGCCCAGTTCCGGCGGCGGATGGATGTCCTCCACCGCGATGTTGACGATGCGCTCCACGCCGCTGACCAGGAAGCCCTGGACCGAGCGGTTGAACTCGGTGACCACCAGGTAGCCGGGCGCCTTGTCGGCCTGCGTCTCGCGCTCCGGGTGGCCGATCGCCAGGCCCAGGTCGAGCACCGGCACCGAACGGCCGCGGACGTCGGCGACGCCGGAGAATTGCAGTGGCAGCCCTGGCACCTGGAACAGATCCGGACGGCGCAGCACTTCCTGCACCTTGAAGACGTTCACGCCAAAAAGCTGACGACCGCCCAGCCGGAACAGCAGCAGGGCAAGCCGGTTGTGGCCCGCCAAGCGGGTGCGCTGGTCGATTCGGTTGAGCAGGTCATGAGACATGGCGTTCATATCGGCGCATTCGCGGCGGAACTTGAGGCCTAACTCCTCAGGAGCTGTCGACGCGATGGCGATGGCCCCGCTGTGCCTGGGCGCGTGCCGGGGGCGGGATCGTATAGGGAAGGTGTGTTCGAAGCAGTCGGTGACGATGCTGCCGTGCCTGCCCAAGCGCAGTGCTCGGGGCGCCGCTCCGCCGCGCAGGCGTCTGCGGGCCAGGCAGCTAGCCCGCGCCACGGCGCTCGGCCCGGCTGCCGGCAGCGTGTCAAGTTCATCGCATCGACAGCCGCCGGAGCGCCGATACGTCGATCGCGGCACGGGCTTTGCATGAGGTTTGGCGAATCATCCATTTTGAGAGATGGCCATGCGCCTGATCCTGTTAGTGGTCCTGCTGGCGGCGCTGCCGGCCTGGGCCGCGGAATTCCAACCGGTCGACTCGATCCGCGCCGCGGCGCTTTCCACGCTCGGGCCCGACGCCACGGCCGAGGCGACGCTGGATCCGTCGGTGCGGGTACCGCTGTGCCCGGTGCCGTTGCAGGCGCAGCCCACCGGCACCACCACGGTGGAGGTGAGCTGCCCGCGCGAGGCCGGCTGGCGCCTGTTCGTGCCGGTCAAGGTGCGGCGCCTGCAGGACGTGCTGGTCCTGAGCCGCGGCCTGGCGGCTGGAGAGACCGTTGGGGCCGCCGATATGGTGTCGGAGAAGCGCGACGTGGCGCGGATCGTCGGTGCGGCGATGACCGATCCGGCGGTGGCGATCGGCCGGGTGGTGCGGCGCACGCTGCCGGCCGGCACGCTGCTGTCGGCCAGCGATCTGGTCGCGCAGCGGCTGGTGCGGCGCGGCGACAATGTGGCGCTGGTGGCGCGCAGCGGGGCGCTGGAAGTGCGGATGGCGGGCCGCGCGCTCAGCGACGGCGGCGAAAACGAGCGGGTGACCGTCGAGAACCTGTCGTCACGCCGCGTCGTTCAGGGAACTGTGTCACAAAATGGCGACGTTTTAGTGACGCGCTGAGATCCGGCCTAAAGTTCCGTGGGGTAACGCCGTTACCTACACCGAACCCGTAACAGGATTTCCGCCATGAGCCAGAAAATCGAGGGGAGCCTGCCCAGCCAGGCGGCGCTCCGCACCACCTCCGTCAACACCAAGGCCGCCTCCGGCGCGTCCGAGGACGGACAGGCACGCCCGGTGGATGCCACGGCCGCCGCCGACAGCCTGCGCCTGACCGGCGAGGCGTCCGGCCTGCAGACCTTGCAGCGCGAGCTGTCGACCGCGCCGGCGGTGGACAACAGCCGCGTCGAGTCGGTGCGCGCCGCATTGCAGAACGGCAGCTACAAGATCAATCCCGACGCCATCGCCAGCCGTATGCTCGACCTGGACCAGCAGCTCAGCGCATGAACACCTCCGTGACCAACCCCTTGCAACAGCTCAGCGACGCGCTCGCCGGCGAACGGCAGGCCTTGTTGGATCACAACGTGGAGGAACTGATGCGGGCGACCAGCGACAAGCTGGCCGCGCTGCGCGCGCTGGAGGCCGACGTGCCGGCCGGTGCCGAGGCCGAGTCGCGGCTGCGCGAACTGGCCGACGCCAACCGCGCCAACGGCGCGCTGCTGTCGCGGCGGCGGCGCGAAGTGAACTGGGCGCTGCGTCACCTGGGCCGCAGCGAGAGCGCCTCGTCCTACGATGCCAACGGCCAGTCCAGCAGCCTGCGGACCAGCCGGCACCTGGCGATCGCCTGAGCATCGCGTGCCGGCTTTTGCCGGCGTCGCACCTGACCAGGGCATCGGCGTATATTGAGCGTCCGCTCGTTACCCGTTGCCTGTCGTGAATCTCGCCGATCCCGATTACACCGATGCGGTGCCATTGCCTTCGCGCACGAGTCTGCTCGCGCTCAGCGAGCTGATCGACGAAGGACTGGTGCTGTTCCGCGCCGATGGCCGCCTGCTGCTGGCCAACCGCGCCGCGCGCGGCCACCTGTGCAATGCCGACACCGTCGACGACCGTGCGCTGGGCGAACGCCTGGCGCAGTGGCTGCCCGATGACGCGCGCTCGCAGGCGCGCAGCAGCGGCCGCTGGAGCGGCAGCCTGCCGACCGAAGAGCACGTGGTGCTGGCGCACCTGTATTTCCATGGCGATGGCGACGACGGCCATTACCTGGCGCTGATCCAGGGCATCGAAGGCCAGCAGGACTACGAACAGGAATTGCAGCAACGCCACGCCGAACTGCGCCAGGCCTACCTGCGCCTCAACGGTGCGCAGGAAAAGCTGCTGCAGTCGGAGAAGATGGCGTCCATCGGTCAGCTCGCCGCCGGCGTCGCGCACGAGATCAACAACCCGATCGGCTACGTGCACTCCAACCTGGGCAGCCTGCAGGAATACCTGCGCAGCCTGTTCACCCTGATCGAGGCCTACGAGCGCGCCCTGCGCGCGCCGGACCCGAAGGCGCTGATCCCGGAGATCGACGACATCCGCAACCGCTTCGACATCGACTTCATCAGCCGCGACCTGCCGCAGCTGATGGCCGAGTCGCGCGAGGGCATCGAGCGGGTGACGCGCATCGTGCGCGACCTCAAGGATTTCTCGTACTCCGGCCGCGAGGAATCGTGGAAGCTGGTGGACCTGCATTCCGGGCTCGAATCCACGATCAACATCATCTGGAACGAGCTCAAGTACAAGGTCACGCTGGACCGACACTACGGCAACCTGCCGCTGGTCGAGTGCCTGCCGTCCGAGCTCAACCAGGTGTACATGAACCTGCTGCTCAACGCCGGCCAGGCGATCGGCGAGCGCGGCACCATCGTGGTCAGCACCGGCCAGGACGGCGAGGACGTGTGGATCGAGTTCAAGGACTCCGGCGCCGGGATCCCGGCGGACCTGCTGCAGCGCATCTTTGACCCGTTCTTCACCACCAAGCCGGTCGGCAGCGGCACCGGCCTGGGCCTGTCGATCTCCTACGGCATCATCAACAAGCACCACGGCCGCATCGACGTGACCAGCACCGTCGGCGAGGGCTCAAGCTTCAGGATCGTGATTCCGGTGCGGCAGCCGAAGTAATTGCCGGGATTTGGGATTCGGGATTGGGGATTCGCAAGAGCGGTTTTGCGCTTGCTGTTCCAGTCCGTGCGTGTCGAGGAGGGGCAGGAATCGCTGCTTTTGCGAATCCCGAATGCCGAATCCCCAATCCCCAATCCCCAATCCCCAATCCCGGCCCCTCAGGGCCCCGCATCGCGCCGCTGCTCGTCATGCGTGCGGAACGCCTGGCGGATGTGTTCGCGTAGTTCGTCGTCGTTCCAGGGCTTGGTCAGGAAGCGGTAGATCGCGCCGCGGTTGATCGCGTCGGTGACGGTGGCCAGGTCGGTGTAGCCGGACAGCACCAGGCGGATGGTGTCCGGGTAGAGCATCTTCACCCGGCCCAGGAACTCGGTGCCGCTCATGTCGGACATGCGCTGGTCGGACAGGATCACCTGCACGTCGTTGGTGGCGAGCAGGTCGAAGGCGTCACGCACGTTGCCGGCGGCCAGGATCCGGTAGCCGTCGCGGCGGAACAGGCGCACCAGCGAGCGCAACACGTTCTCCTCGTCGTCGAGCAGCAGCAGGGTGCGGTCCGGGCGGGTCTCGGTGAACGATTCCGGGCGCAGGTAGCGGCGCCGCAGCGCCATGCCCGCGGCCTCGGCCGACATCGGCTCGCCGAACAGGTAGCCCTGGAAGATGTCGCAGTCGTTGCGGCGCAGGAAGCCCAGCTGCGCCTGCGACTCCACGCCGTTGGCGATCACCACCATGCCCAACTGGTGGCCCATGGCGATGATGGCGCGGGCGATCGCCGCCTCGCGGTTGCCGGCCGGCGCGCTCTTGATGAAGCTGCGGTCGATCTTCAGCTTGTCCACCGGATAGCGCACCAGCGCGCTGAGGCTGGAGTCGCCGGTGCCGAAGTTGTCCAGGCTCAGACTGATGCCTTCGCGGCACAGGTTGGCCAGGGTCTCGTGGACGAAGTTGACGTTGTTGGTCAGCGCGCTCTCGTTGATCTCCAGCACCATCATCTGCGGCGGCACCCCGGCCGCCTGCAGCGCCGACATCACTTCGTTGAAGAACGTCGGGCGCAGCAGCTGCAGGGTGGAGACGTTGACCGCGATGGTGAAGTCGTCGAAGCCCTGGTCGCGCCACAGCCGCGCCTGGCGCAGCGCGCCTTCCATCACCCAGGTGCCGATCTGCACGATCACGCCCAGCCGCTCGGCGGTGCGCATGAAGCGCTCCGGCACCAGGATGCCCAGCGTCGGCGACTGCCAGCGCAGCAGCGATTCCATGCCGACCACGCGGCCGTCGCGGGCGCTGACCATCGGCTGGTAGCGCAGGCGCAGCTCGCCGTTGGGGATCGCATCGACGATCTGCCGCGAGATGATGCTCTCGCTGTGCGCGCTGGGCGGGCCGTCGGCCGCGTACAGGCGCACCATGTTGCCGCCTTCGCGCGCGGCCTGGTAGACCGCGTCCTCGGCATAGTCGAGCAGCGTGGACAGCCGCGTGGAGTGTTCCGGGCACAGGCTCACGCCGATCTTGCCGGTCATGAACAAGGTGTACGGCAGCACCGACAGCGGCAGTTCGATCTGCTGCCGGATCTCCTCGGCGAAGGCCTCCGGCGGCGGCACGTCGGCGGTGCGCGGCACCGCCATGACCAGTTCGTCGCTGCCGTGGCGCCACAGCAGCCCGCGCCCGCGCAGGTGCGCCTGCAGCCGGTGCGCCAGCAAGGCCAGCGCGTGGTCGCCCACTTCCGCGCTCATGTTCTCGTTGATCGAGGCGAAGTGGTCGATATCGATGTGCAACAGCATCACGCCCGGGCCGCCGGCCAGCGCCTCGGCGATCATGCCGGTCAGCGCCGGATGGCCTGCGCCCAGGCGCGACGGCAGTTCGTCGTCGGGCGGCACGGGGACAGCGGGATTCCACATTCGTGTCAGGGTCCAGGTGGGTGCGTCGGCGTCGCCGCCGTGGTGTAGGGCAGGCACAGCGTCACCCGCGTGCCGGCGCCGGGCGCGGTATCGATCTGCAGGGTACCGCCTGCGCTCTGCGCGCGCTCGCGCATCACGATCAGGCCCAGCCCGCGCGGCCCGGCCGGATCGAAGCCGTCGCCGTCGTCGACCACCTCCAGGCGCAGCTGCCGGTGCTGCTCGTCGCTCAGCGCCATGCGCACTTCGCCGGCGCAGGCATGCCGCAGCACGTTGGTCAGGCTTTCCTGGGCGATGCGGAAGCAGGCCTGCTCGACCTCGCCGCTGGGCCGCGCGGGCAGGGTGGCGATGTCCAGCTGCAGGCGTACCGGCGAGGCGCGGAACAGCATCCCGGCCTGCCAGCGCAACGCCGCTTCCAGGCCGAGCGCGTCCAGCTGCGGCGGGCGCAGCAGGGTCGACAGGTTGCGCAGCTTGGTGATGCTGCTGTCGGCCAGCTGCACGATCTCGTTGAGGTCCTCGCGGCGGCGCTCGGCATCGGCCTCGTCCAGCGCCGCGTGCGCGGACAGCTTCATCGCGGTGATCGCCTGGCCGATGTCGTCGTGCAGGTCGCGCGAGATCGCGCGGCGTTCGTCCTCCTGCAGCGAGAACAGCCGCCGCGCCATCGCCTGCAGCTCGCGGTTGCTGAGCGCCAGCGCGTCGCGCATGCGCTCGGGCTCGCTCAGGTCGCGCACGATCAGCAGCTTGCAGTCGCGGCCGCTGTAGCGCACGTTGCCGAACGACAGCCCGGCGTGGAACAGCGAGCCGTCGCGGCGGCGCATGCGCGCCGCGGCGCCGCGCTCGCCCCTGTCGCCGGCATCGCGCATCTGCTCGCGCACCTGTTGCAGGTCGCTGGCGTGGACCAGCCCCTGCAACGGTTCGCCGAGCAGGTTCTCGCCCTCGTGGCCGAACTGCCCGGCGCAGGCCGCGTTGGCGTACAGCACGTGTTCCTGGTGCAGGATCGCCACCCCGTCGGGCAGCACCCGCACCAGTTCGCGGAACTGTTCCTCGCGTTCGTGCAGCAGGCGCCGCGAACGCTCGTGCTCGGTCACGTCCTGCAGGGTGCCGCGCACGCAGGCCGCGCCGGCGTCGTCGCAGGCGGTTTCGGCGCGCAGGTGCAGCATCCGCGCCTGGCCGTCGGCGGCCAGCACCGGCAGCAGCATGTCCAGCTGCACCGGCGCCGGGCCGCACAGTTCCTCGAGCATGCGCTGGATGCGCGCCTGCGAGGCGAGGTCGGCCGGGACCAGCAGTTCTTCCAGGCGATGCTCGCGCGCCTGCTCCGGCACGCGCCGGCCGAGCATCCGGTAGACCTGGTCCGAATAGCGGCCCAGGCCGCTGCCCGGATCCAGCTCCCAGGAGCCGAGGCGGGCGATCGCCTGCGCCTCTTCCAGCCGCTGCAGGGCCTGGTCGCGGCGCTGCTGGGCATGGTGCTCGGCGCTGCGGTCGCTGATCACCACCAGCCGCGCGTCGCGGCCGCGGTAGTCCAGGCCTGTGCTGCGCGACTCGACCATGCGCTGGCTGCCATCGCGCAGGCGCAGCGGCTCGGCCACAACGCAGACCTTGGATGGCGTGTCGCGGATGGCCTGGATCACCTCGCGCATGCGCGCGGCCGCGTCCGCCGGCCACAGCCGCTCCAGTTCCATGCCGATGAATTGGTCGTGCGTCCAGCCGAAGAAGGCGACCGCCGCCGGATTGACGTCGGCGATCCGCAGGGTTTCCAGGTCGTAGACCAGCATCGGGCTGGGATTGGCCTGGAACATCTGCCGGTAGCCGGCCTCGGACAGCGCCAGCCGCGCGTGCACCTGCAACGCCCCGCGCACCAGCGGGCGCAGCAGCAAGTACAGGGCGATGGCGGTCAGCAGCAGGAACACCGCATCGTTGAGCAGGTTCAGCAGGGCCAGGGTCCGCGGGTCGTTCACGAATCGGGCCAGCAGCAGGTCGCTGCCCAGCGACCAGGCCAGGCCCAGCAGCAGGTACAGCAGCGCGGTCCGCCAGATGCCGCGGTCCAGCCGTTGCGCCAGGCGCATGTCCGAGGACGGGTGGGGCGGGGGAAGATCGAGTTGTGGTTGCATGCCCCGACAGCCTGGTGCGGCGGTATTCGTCCACTGCCATCTTAGCGGCAAGCGCTCGCCGCCGCCCACCGGCGGGCCGGCCCGCCAGGCCGGCGCAGCGGCATCCGGCCCCCCTCGCGCTCAACTAATGGCGCCAGGTGCCGTTATCTCCTTCGTCCGCCGGCCTCAGCGCGGTAGAAAAACGGAGCACTTCGGCGTGGATCAAGGCGTCATCGCAAGCTTGCTGCAGCATCCGCTCACCTCGGCTGTGGTCCTGTTGGACGCCGAAGGGCGGCCGCTGGCCGCGAACCGGGCCGCGCAGGCGCTGGAGCTGCCGCGCACCGTGGAGGCGTATGCCGAGCTGATGCGCGACGTGCGCGAGCGCCTGCTCGACGGCGAGGGCATGCTCGCCTGTGCCTTGCCCGGCACCGCCGGGCGGCGCCTGGACGGCTGGCTGCGCGCGGTCCGCGACGATGCCGGCGCGTTGCTGGCCTACACCCTGAGCGTGCCCGAGCCGGTCGACGGCAATGGCGCCACGCGCTGGGAAATCGCCCTGGACAGCGCCGAACACGGCCTGTGGGACTGGGACATCCCCAGCGACACGATCTTCCGTTCCGAGCGCTGGAAGCAGATGCTCGGCTACACCGGCGACGCGCCGGACTATGGGCTCAACACGCTGCTGCCGCTGGTCCACAGCGAGGACCAGACGCGTCTGCGCGAGGCGATCCGCGCCCATTTCGAAGGCCGCACGGCGACCTACGTCTGCGAATTCAGGCTGCGCCAGCAGGACGGCCAGTGGCGCTGGATCCTCGACCGCGGCCGCATCGTCGCGCGCACCGCCGACGGCAGCCCGCTGCGCATGGTCGGCACGCATACCGACATCCACGAGCAGAAGCTGCTCGAACAGCGCCTGCGCGACCAGCAGACCCTGCTGCGCGAGGCGCAGCGCATGACCCGCATGGGCAGCTGGTCGTGGGACCCGCTGCAGAACCGGATCTGGTGGTCGCGCGAGTTCCTGAGCGTGACCGGGCTGGCCGAGGACCAGGTGCCGAGCGGCCGCGGCTGGCTGCGCCTGCTCAGCCGCGAGTCGGCCGCGCAGGTGATCGCCATCTGGCGGCGCATGCAGCGCGACGGCAAGCAGGCCAACTTCGAGGTCGAACTGATACGCGGCAGCGAAGCGCCGCTGCACCTGCGGGTCTGGGCGCAGCCGCAGCCGGAAGCCGACGGCCGCATCCAGCGCGTGCTCGGCCAGGTGCAGAACATCACCGAACAGCGCCAGACCGATGCGCTGATCCGCTGGCGCACCGAACTGCTCAACCGCGTCTCGGCGCTGGGCAAGATCGGCGGCTGCGAGATCGAGGTCGGCACCCGGCGCATGCAGTGGACCGAGGAGTGCTATCGCATCCACGGCCTGCGCAAGGAAAACATCGACCTGGACCATGCGCTGGCGCTGTACACCCAGGACTCGCGCGACGCGTTCGAAGCGGCGCTGGTGCGGATCGCCCACGGCGGGCTGCCGGAGCAGTTGGACCTGTGCTTCCACCGCCCGTCCGGGCACCGCGTGTGGGTGCAGGTGCTGATCGAACTGGACGACCGCGACGGCCTGCCGCCGCGCTTCGTGGTGCTGTTCCGCGACATCACCCGCGAACGCGAGGCCAGCGAGCGCATCGAACTGCTTGCCCACTACGACCTGCTGACCGGGCTGCCGAACCGGCAGCTGCTGCGCGAGCAGGCCGAGAAGGCGATGCACGACGCGGTGGAGCGCGGCAGCACCCTGGCGATGCTGTTCGTGGACCTGGACGGCTTCAAGAGCATCAACGATTCCTTCGGCCACGCCACCGGCGATGCGCTGCTGAAGCTGGCCGCCACGCGCATGCACCAGCAGCTGCGCACCAGCGACCTGTTCGGGCGCTTCAGCGGCGACGAGTTCGTGGTGGTGCTGCGCGACCTGGCCGAGCCGGGCGATGCCGGCCATGTGGCGCGCAAGCTGATCGCGGCGCTGGCCGAGCCGCTGCACAACGGCGAAAACGTGATCAAGATCGGCGCCAGCATCGGCATCGCCTTGATGGAGGAGGGGCGCCAGGACTTCGACAGCCTGCTGCGCGCCGCCGATGCGGCGATGTACGCGGCCAAGGAATCCGGCCGCAACACCTGTCACTACTACAGCCAGGACGTGCTGCTGCGCGCGCAGCGACGCCTGGAGATCGAGCATGCGCTGCACGGCGCGCTGGACCGCGAGGAGTTCTCGCTGGTGTACCAGCCGCTGGTGCACGCGGCCGGGGAGCGCGCGCCGGCGGTCGAGGCGCTGCTGCGCTGGCACCGTCCCGGCCATGGCCACTGCAATCCGGCCGAGTTCATTCCCATCGCCGAGGAATGCGGCGAGATCGTGCGCCTGGGCGACTGGGTGATCAACGAGGCCTGCCGCCAGGCCGCGGCCTGGGACGCGGCGGGGCTGAGCTTCGACCGCATCTCGGTCAACGTCTCGGCGATGCAGTTGCGCGACCGCGGCTTCGCCGAACGGGTGATCGAACTGTGCCTGCGCAACGGCTGGTCGCCGAAGCGGCTGGAACTGGAACTGACCGAGTCGGCGCTGATCCGCGACACCGAGTCGCTGCGCCGCTGCTTCGAGCTGTTCGAGCAGGAAGGCGTGCTGCTGGCGGTGGACGATTTCGGTACCGGCTTCTCCAACCTGCATTACCTCAACCGCTTCCCGGTGCAGCGGCTGAAGATCGACCGCAGCTTCGTGCAGGACATGCTGCACGACAGCGGCACCGCCAAGGTCACCCAGGCGATCGTGCAGCTCGGCCACGCGCTGGGCATGCAGGTGGTGGCCGAGGGCGTGGAAACCGCGCAGGAAGAAACCCTGCTGCGCGAGCAGGGCTGCGACGAGATCCAGGGCTATCTGCACTCGCGGCCGCTGCCGCCGCGCGAACTGGCGGCGTGGTTGCGCGCCCGCCACAGCACGCTGCCGGCGACGCAGCCGCGGCTGGTGCTTGCTGGCCAGTGAACGCCCGTTGCGCGGGCGCACGCCGCGGTGTTGCGGTGCCGCATTTGCTGGCTATACTGCGCGCCGATCGCACCCGGCCAGAGGCCACTTCCTTGGACAGTCACCCTAGACCGACACTGCAGCTGTTGAGCTGACAGGACCGCCAAGGTCTGGGTTCGTCCCAGATGGGTCCCGTCCGCTCAGGACGGGATCGTTCGCCACCGCCGCACCGGCGCTGGCGGCATTTCCGCAGTATGCATGCCCGATCCGCGAGGACATCCGAGCGTCGCCCCTGGCGTTTTCCGCATTCCGGAGCCGCCCATGCATCTGTCGTCGTCGTTGTTGTTGCTGTGCGCCCTGTGCGCGTTGCCGGTCGCGCGCGCGCATGCCGGGGCCAGTCTGTGGGTGGACGACGCCTCGATCACTGCCGCCGGCCACTGCCAAGTGGAATCGTGGTGGCGCGCCGCCGGTGCCGGCGAACTCACCGCCGCCCCCGCCTGCGCCTGGGCATCGACCGAAGTCGGGCTCACCCTGAGCCATGGCCTGGGCGCTGCCGCCTCCGCGTTCGCGATCGGCGTCAAGCAGTCGCTGCGCGATCCGGAGCAGGGCAGGTGGGGCGCGGCGCTGTCGCTGGAATCGAGCTGGCAGGCGCGTTCGCCGCGCTATGCCGAGAGCACGCTCAACCTGCCGCTGAGCTTCGCCCTGGACCCGCGGCGGCGCACGCTGCTGCACGTCAACCTGGGCTGGTCGCAGCCGCGCGGCGGCGTCGGCAGCGCGCATGCCGGGCTGGGCCTGGAGCGCGCCGCCGGCGGCAACTGGACCTGGCTCGGCGAGTGCTACCGCGAACGCGCCGCAACCTTGACCGAAGCCGGCGCACGCTACGCGTTCAACGGCGCGGCGAGCGTCGACCTGCTGGCCGGGCGCCGCAGCGCCGATCCGGCGCAGAACTGGCTGACGCTCGGCTTGAATGTCGCCTTGCCGGACTGAGTCGCCGTCCCACGCTGGTTCCACCATCTCCCCCACCCGCGGCGCATCCGCTGCGCCGTCCTGCCGGAAACGTCCCATGGTGCTATTTCCCCGCGATCGCAATGCGCCCGGCGCCGGCGCCGCACGTCCCGGCGTGCTGCCCAATTTCCACGACCTGGCGGTGTTCGCGCTGCTGCTGGCGCTGGGCGTGCTGCTGCTGCACGGCGCCGCCGACATGCGCGCGCCGCTGCCGCCGCCCGGCACCGCGGCGGTCTCGCTGGACCTGCGGCAGCTGCCCGAATACGGCCTGCGCACCACCTTGCGCATGTTCGCGGCGATGGCCGCCTCGCTGCTGTTCACCTTCGTGGTAGCGACGCTGGCGGCCAAGAGCCGCCGCGCCGAGCGGCTGATCGTGCCGGCGCTGGACATCCTGCAGTCGGTGCCGGTGCTGGGCTTTCTGACCTTCACCGTGACCTTCTTCCTGGGCCTGTTTCCCGGTCGCCAAGTTGGCGCCGAGCTGGCCTCGATCTTCGCCATCTTCACCAGCCAGGCCTGGAACATGGCGTACTCGTTCTACCAGTCGCTGCGCAGCGTGCCGCGCGATCTGGACGAGGTCGCGCGCGGTTTCGGCCTGTCGCCGTGGCAGCGCTTCTGGCGGCTGGAAGCGCCGTACGCGACGCCCGCGCTGATCTGGAACATGATGATGTCGATGTCCGGCGGCTGGTTCTTCGTGGTCGCCTCCGAGGCGATCACGGTCGGCGACCACACCCTGGAACTGCCCGGCATCGGCTCCTACCTGGCGCTGGCGATCGCGCAGCGCGACTTCGCCGCGGTCGGCTGGGCGGTGCTGGCGATGGGCGTGCTGATCGTGCTGTACGACCAGTTGCTGTTCCGTCCCATCGTCGCCTGGTCGGACAAGTTCCGCGCCGAACTCACCGCCTCGCAGGACAAGCCGCAGTCGTGGCTGTACGACCTGTTGCGGCGCACGCGGCTGGCCAAGCGCGCGGTCGCGCCGCTGGCCTGGGTCTGGCAGCGCGCATTGCTGCTGCGTTGGACGCCGCGGCAGGCGCGTCCGGCGCCAGCGGCGGTGCAGGGCGACCGCGGCAACGTCTGGGGCGACCGGCTGTGGAGCGCGGCGCTGGCGATCGCGGCCGCGGCCGCGGCCTGGTTCGCGATCGACTACGGCCGCCGCCACCTCGGCCTGCACGATCTGGCCGAGGCGTTCGGCGGCGGCCTGGCCACGCTGGCGCGGGTGGTGGTGCTGATCGCGCTGGCCAGCGTGGTGTGGGTGCCGATCGGCGTGTGGATCGGACTGCGCCCGAAGGTCGCGCAGCGGGTGCAGCCGCTGGCGCAGTTCCTGGCCGCGTTTCCGGCCAACGTGCTGTTCCCGTTCGCGGTGCTGGCGATCGTCGCCACCGGCGCCAACCCGAACATCTGGCTGTCGCCGCTGATGGTGCTGGGCACGCAGTGGTACATCCTGTTCAACGTCATCGCCGGCGCCAGCGCCTTCCCCACCGACCTGCGCGAGGCGGCCACGGTGTACCAGCTGCGCTCGTGGACCTGGTGGCGGCGGGTGATCCTGCCGGGCATCTTCCCGTACTACATCACCGGCGCGTTGACCGCCTCCGGCGGCTCGTGGAACGCCAGCATCGTCGCCGAACTCGCCAACTGGGGCGATACCCAGGTGCAGGCCTACGGGCTGGGCTCCTACATCGCCCGCGCCACCGCCGCCGGCGACGGCGCGCGGGTGCTGCTCGGGGTGGCGGTGATGTCGCTGTTCGTGACCTTCTTCAACCGTGCGGTGTGGCGGCGCCTGTACGCCTTCGCCGAACGCCGCCTGCGCTTCGACTGACGACCACTGGAGAGACGACCATGACCTTTTCCGCAACCGCGCCCGAGCGCGCGCCGCTGGTCCGCGTGCACGGCGTGCGCAAGAGCTACGACAAGGGCGGGGCGACGCCGCTGGTGGTGCTGGACGACGTGGACCTGACCCTGCACTCGGGCCAGATCGTCGGCCTGCTCGGGCGCTCCGGCTCGGGCAAGTCCACGCTGTTGCGCGCCATCGCCGGGCTGCTGCAGCCCAGCGCTGGCAGCATCGTGTTCCGCGACGCCACGCCGACCCAGGCGATCGACGACATCGCGATGGTGTTCCAGAGCTTCGCTCTGTTCCCGTGGCTGACCGTGCTGCAGAACGTGGAAGTCGGCCTGGAGGCGCGCGGCGTGCCTTCCGACGAACGCCGACGGCGCGCGCTGGCGGCGATCGACCTGATCGGCCTGGACGGCTACGAGGGCGCCTATCCGAAGGAGCTGTCCGGCGGCATGCGCCAGCGCGTGGGCCTGGCGCGTGCGCTGGTGGTGCGGCCGAAACTGCTGCTGATGGACGAGCCGTTCTCGGCGCTGGACGTGCTGACCGCCGAGACCCTGCGCACCGATCTGCTCGACCTGTGGTCGGAAGGGCGCATGCCGATCGAATCGATCCTGATGGTCACCCACAACATCGAGGAAGCGGTGCTGATGTGCGACCGCATCGTGATCTTCGGCGCCAATCCGGGCCGGGTGATCGGCGAGATCCAGGTCACCCTGCCGCAGCCGCGCAACCGCCTGGCGCCGGCGTTCCGCGCCCTGGTCGACGATATCTACGCGCGCATGACCGCCAGCCCGCAGCGGCCGCAGGTGCGCGAGGGCGTGTTCCCCGGCAGCGGCATCGCGATGGTGCTGCCGCGGGTGTCGAGCAACCTGCTGGCCGGCCTGGTCGAGGCGGTGGCGGCCGAGCCCTACCATGGCCGCGCCGACCTGCCGCCACTGGCCGCCGGCCTGCAGCTGGAAGTGGACGAACTGTTCCCGATCGCCGAGACCCTGCAGTTGCTGCGCTTGGCGGTGTTCGAGCAGGGCGACCTGCAGCTGACCCCGGCTGGGCAGCGCTTCGCCGAACTCGGCACCGACGCGCGCAAGCAACTGTTCGCCCAGCACCTGGCGACCTACGTGCCGCTGGCCGCGCACATCCGCCGCGTGCTCGACGAACGCCCGACCCACCACGCCCCCGCGCGGCGCTTCCGCGACGAGCTGGAAGACCACATGTCCGAGGACTACGCGGCGGAAACCGTGCAGGCGGTGACCAGTTGGGCGCGCTACGCCGAATACTTCGCCTACGACAAGCAGGCGGACCTGTTCTCGCTGGAGAACCCCATCTAGCGCGTCGCATCGATTGGCAAACGACGACGGCACCTTGTAGGAGCGGCTTCAGCCGCGACCGGGGCGTTCCTGGTAAGGCCCGGTCGCGGCTGAAGCCGCTCCTACAAAATTGACAGCTCTTAGAGGTACGTCGAAAAAGCCATCAACTCGGCGGCCGTGACGATGTCGCGATGCGCGCGCGGCGGAGTGCGGCGAACGCGCAGTCCGGTTTCACTCGTTCTCGCAAAGCCACGCGTAGCCAGGCAGCGGCGCCGCCGTGCCGGCCGCGGCGATGGCGCTCCCGCTCAGGCCCATGTCCCAGGCCAGCCCGGCCCAGACCGGATCGGCGATGCCGCCGTGCAGCGCAGCACGCTCGCCGAGCATGCGCCGCAGCTCGCCCTGCGCCCCCGTCTCCAGCTGCCGCAGCGCGCTGCCCGGTCGACGCCGCGTCACGCCGGACGTGGCGCCGCTGTCCGCGACCGCGGCCGAATGCGGCTGGGCGGGCACGGTCTCGTGCGTGGCGTTCGGGTCGTCGCAGGGCATGGCCTCGACTCGGGGCTGGGACTGGAAAGGCATCGACTCGGCCGGGCGGGGAAGGGCGGATACGACAAGCCCCGGCCGGGGCCGGGGACTGGTCGCTTCATGATGCGGCGGGGAACACGGCCTCGGTCAGAACAACTCGACCGTGCCGGCGCCCATGCCCTGCTGCGCCACCGGCTTGTGCGGCGGACGCTCCCACTCCACGCGCATCTCGCGCAGGCGGCTGCCGACGCGCTGCAGGGCCTCGACCAGCTCGCTGTCGAACACGCCGCCGTTGCGATGCAGCAGTTCCTGCAGGGCCACGGCCTCGCGGTTGATCGCGGTCAGGCGGTCCAGGTGGGTATGCACGCCGCCCAGGGCCTGGGTCGCGATGTCCTCGAACTGCAGGGCGCGCACCGCTTCGGCGACGCTGCTGTCGATGGCGCGGCCGCACTCGGAGATCTCGCGCATGCCTTCGCCCAGCGAGTTGTTGATCGCCGCCACGTTGTCCAGCATCGACGCGGCCTCGGCACGCGCCTCGCGGGAGCGGTCCATGTCGCGCGAGGCCATGTGCGAGACCGTCTCGCGGACCTTGGCGATGGCGTCCTTGGAGCTGTGCGCCAGCTTGCGGATCTGCTCGTTGAAGGTGGTCGAGCGTTCGGACAGGTTGCGCACCTCGTCGGCCACCACCGCGAAGCCGCGGCCCGCCTCGCCGGCACGCGCCGCTTCGATCGCCGCGTTCAACGCCAGCAGATTGGTCTGGTCGGCGATCGACTTGACGTCCTCCAGCAGCGCGAAGATGCCATCCAGGTGCTGCGACATGTCGTCGATGTAGTGCACCGTGGCGCTGCTCTGGCCGCTGACCTGTTCCAGCGCCTCGACCAGTTGCTCCATGCGCTGGCTGGCGTGCTGGGCGAAGCGCGCCACGTCGACCCCGGCACCGCCGTCGTCGCCGGCGCGGTCCACGATCCGGGCCAGCGCGACGCTCTGCTGCCGCGACTTGCGGTTCATCGCCTCGAAGCTGCCGCCCAGGCCGCTGACCGCCTGGCGGATCAGTTCGCGGGCCCGTTCGATCTCGCTGCGCGAGCCGTCGATCTCGTTGCCGACGAAGTTGCGCAGTTCCGACAGCAGCTGATCCTGCTCGCGCATGATCTTGGACTGCTCCGGCGATCGCCGGCTCTGGCTGTAGGCTGTCCAGGCGGCAAAGCCCAGCCAGCTCAACGTCATCGTGGTGAGGATGGCCCAACGGACCGGGGCCGGCCAATCGAAACCGGCGGCGATGGGGAACAGCAGCGTCAGGGCGAGCGGGGCGGCCAGACGGATTAGGAGGCGTGAGTACATGGACGTTCTCGGCAGATTCACGATTGCTGTATCGGCCGTACCCCCTCGGTCTTTAGCCGCGGTGTGGCGTCGATCGTGTCCGCATCGCGAAACGTGCCCTGCGTCGAGAAGCGCAAGGCCCGGCGGCGCCGGCGCTCAGCGCAGCGCCCGGTCCACCGCCTCGAGCATACGCCGCTTGGCCAGCAGGAAGTCCCACAGGCTGCCGCCCATCTGCCGCCACAGCACCGCCGAGCGCATCGCCGCCAGCAGCAGTGCGCGGATCTCGGCGACCACCCCGGCTTGGCCCAGATAGTGCGGGTTGCCCTGCACCATCACCCGCGGGCGCAGGTGGCTGATGGTGTCGGCATACAGCTGGCCCAGCGCGCCGATCACCTCCGGGTGCGCGCTGTCGGCGTGTTCGTCCAGCATCGGCGCGATCCGGGCGATGCCGTCGGTGACCTTGGCGCTGGTCTCGGTGTCGCGCACGAAGCGCCGCTCCAGCTGCAGCACCGCCAGCGCCAGCCGCGGCAGCGCCTCGTCCTGGCCCTGGTTGCGGAAATAGTTGTGCAGCAGGCGCAGCCCCGGCGCCACGTCGCCGGCGCGGCCGTAGACCGCCTCCGGAGTGGCGGCGTCGGTGCGGAACACGCTGTCGAGCAGGGTCCGCACCAGCGACGCCTCCGACTGCCCGGTCTCGGCGATGCGGCGGACCTGCTGCAGGGCCTGGGCAACGCCGGCCAGCGCCAGCACGCGCGCGTCCATGGAATCGGTCATCGGATGGTTTCCTCGTGTAGTGCGGGGTGCTGCTGCGCCAGGCGGCGTTCCAGCGGGGCATCGGTGGTGGCGATCACGGCGCCGCCCAGGCAGTCGTCGCCCTGATACAGCACCAGCGACTGGCCGGGGGTGACGGCACGCTGCGGCCGCGCGAAACGCACCGCCAGAGTGCCGTCGTCGCCGACCTCGACCGTGCACGGCTCGTCGGCCTGGCGGTAGCGGGTCTGTGCGGTGCAGTCGAAGCGCCGCGCCGGCGGCGACCCGGCGATCCAGTGGGCGGTTTCCGAGTGCAGCTGCGTGGACATCAGATGCAGGCTGTCGCGATCCTGGTCCACGTACAGCACGTTGCGCGCCACGTCCTTGCCGACCACGTACCACGGCGCCGCCGCGCGCCCGCGCACGCCGCCGATGTTCAGGCCTTCGCGCTGGCCCAGGGTGAAATAGAACACGCCGGGGTGCTCGGCCACGACCTGCTCGTGCGGATCGCGGATCTCGCCGCGCCGGGCCGGCAGGTAGCGGCCGAGGAACTCACGGAAGTCGCGCTCGCCGATGAAGCAGATGCCGGTGGAGTCCTTCTTCGCGTGGGTCGGCAGGCCGGCCTCGCGGGCGATGCGCCGCACCTGCTCCTTGGGCAGCTCGCCGACCGGGAACAGGGTCGCGGCCAGCTGCGCCTGGCCGAGCTGGTGCAGGAAATAGCTCTGGTCCTTGTTGCGGTCCACGCCGCGCAGCAGCCGCCAGCGGCCGTCGGCGAAGGCGACCCGTGCGTAATGGCCGGTGGCGATGCGCTCGGCGCCCAGCTCGCGCGCCGCATCCAGGAAATGCTTGAACTTGACCTCGCGGTTGCACAGCACGTCCGGGTTGGGCGTGCGCCCGGCGGCGTATTCGGCCAGGAAATGCGCGAACACGCCCTGCCAGTATTCCTGCGAGAAGTCGCGGAAGTGGAACGGCATGCCGAGCAGGCCGCACACCGCCACCGCGTCGCGGCGGTCGTCCTCGGCGCGGCAGTCGCCGCTGCCGTCGTCGGCCCAGTTCTGCATGAACAGGCCGGCCACGTCGGCGCCTTGCTGCACCAGCTGCCAGGCCGCCACCGACGAATCCACGCCGCCGGAGACGCCGACCATGATCCGTGCGCCGCTCATGCCAATTGCCGCACCAGGTCCAGCGGATAGCGCTTGCCGGCGAGGAAATCGGAAGCCACCTGCCACACCAGCGGGCTGCGCCAGTGCGGCGCGGCGGCTTCCAGCTCGGCCGGGGTCATCCACAGGGCGCGGACGATGCCCTCGTCCAGCGGCCGCTGCGGGTCGTGCGCGACCGGCTCGGCGGCGAAGGCGAAGCGCAGGTAGTGGCGGCCGTTGTCGGCCTTCCACTGGTAGGCGCCGATGAACGCGGTCAGCCGCACCTGCCAGCCGGTTTCCTCCAGCGTCTCGCGCAGCGCCGCCTGCAGCAGGCTCTCGTCCGGCTCCAGGTGCCCGGCCGGCTGGTTCAGCACCAGTGCGCCGGCGATGGATTCCTCCACCTGCAGCAGGCGGCCGTCGCGCACCACCACCGTGGCCACGGTCACGTCGGGCTGCCAGGGGCCGGGGGCCAGCGCCATCAGAACGCGTCCTTGCCGGCGTTGAGTTCGGCGTCCATCGCGTCGGCGCCGCGCGCCGCCGCTTCCAGCGCCTCGCGCAACGCGGTGTCGTCGGCATCGGCGGCGAGCTTGACCACGAACACTGCGGTGCCGCCCTGACGCACCCAGCCGCCGAGGATGTCGGCCTGCGCGTCTTCCAGCAGGCGGTTGGCGACCGCGGCCGGCAGGGTGTCGCCCTTGGCCTGGTAGGCCGGCGACCAGATCTCGCGGATGCGGTGGCTGCCGAAGGTCTCCACCGGCGAGCGCACGTAGATCAGCTGCTGGCGCTCGCGGCCCTGCTCGCGCAGCCCGAACAGCAACTGGTAGTCGCCGTCGGCATCGGCCTGGACGTCGTAGCCCATCGCCTGCAGGCGCTTGCCCAGCGCCTGGTCCGGCGCGGCCAATGCCGGCGCGGCGGTACCGGCCAGGAGCGCGGCGAGCAGGGCGGCCGTACGGAAAGTCGTCGAATGCATGCGTTGCGCCATCAAAGAAGGGGAATTGTGCGGGCAGGATCGGCGATCGTCCAATCCGGGCCGACAGCCGCCGTATATAATTGGCGCATGCCTCGCAAGAATTCTTCAGATCACGATCACGGCGTCATGGTGGAGACCGGCAAGCCCGAAGTCGCCCGCCCGCCGATGTACCAAGTGCTGTTGCTGAACGACGATTACACCCCGATGGACTTCGTGGTGACCGTGTTGCAGCAGTTTTTCTCGCTGGACCTGGAACGGGCCACGCAGGTGATGCTGCACGTGCATACCCGCGGCCGCGGCGTTTGCGGGGTCTATACCCGCGAAGTGGCTGAATCCAAGGTGGCTCAGGTGAACGAGTTTTCCCGGATGAACCAGCATCCGCTGTTGTGCACGATGGAAAAAGCCTGATATTGGTAGGCGTCGGTCACCGGTCTGCCCGGACTAACGCGGTCTGAACACACTGATCCGATAGGGTTGTGGAAATCCGCAACTCCAGCCGCATATTGTTGGTATCAGACGTCGGAGTGAACCATGTTCAGCAAAGATCTCGAGCAAACCATCGGCCAGTGCTACAAGCGCGCCCGGGAAGCCCGCCATGAATTCATGACGGTCGAACACCTGTTGTTGGCATTGCTCGACAACCCCTCGGCGCAGGCGGTGCTCAAGGCCTGCGGCGCCGATGCCGAGCGCCTGCGCGGCGAACTGGAGCAGGCGATCGAGGCCTCGGTGTCGCGCCTGGCCGAAGACGATGGCCGCGACACGCAACCCACGCTGGGCTTCCAGCGGGTGTTGCAGCGGGCGGTCTACCACGTGCAGTCCTCGGGCAAGAAGGAGGTCACCGGCGCCAACGTGTTGGTCGCGATCTTCGGCGAAAAGGACTCGCATGCGGTGTATTTCCTGAATCAGCAGGACATCACCCGGCTCGACATCGTCAACTACCTGTCGCATGGCATCGCCAAGCTGGGCGAGGAGGGCGAGAGCCCGGCACCGTCCGACGGCGAGCCCAAGGGCGAGGCCGGCGAGGGCGAGGCCAAGGGCGACGCGCTGGCCGAGTACGCCAGCAACCTGAACGAGCAGGCGCGCAACGGCCGCATCGACCCGCTGGTCGGCCGTGCCGACGAGATCGAGCGGACCATCCAGGTGCTGTGCCGCCGGCGCAAGAACAACCCGCTGTACGTGGGCGAGGCCGGCGTCGGCAAGACCGCGATCGCCGAGGGCCTGGCCAAGCGCATCGTCGAAGGCAGCGTGCCCGAGGTGCTGGCGGACGCGGTCATCTACTCGCTGGACCTGGGCGCCCTGGTTGCCGGCACCAAGTACCGCGGCGACTTCGAAAAGCGCCTGAAGGGCGTGCTGACCGCGCTGAAGAAGGTGCCCAACGCGGTGCTGTTCATCGACGAGATCCACACCATCATCGGCGCCGGTTCGGCGTCGGGCGGCACCATGGACGCGTCCAACCTGATCAAGCCGGCGCTGGCCTCGGGCGACCTGCGCTGCATCGGCTCGACCACTTTCCAGGAGTATCGCGGCATCTTCGAGAAGGACCGTGCGCTGGCGCGGCGCTTCCAGAAGATCGACATCGTCGAGCCGACCGTCGGCGAGACCTTCGAGATCCTGCAGGGGCTCAAGCCCAAGTACGAGGCGCACCACGGCGTGACCTACGCCGACGACGCGCTGCAGGCGGCGGTGGACCTGTCGGTCAAGCACATCGGCGACCGCCTGCTGCCGGACAAGGCGATCGACGTGATGGACGAGGCCGGCGCGCGCCAGCGGCTGCTGCCGCAGGGCGTGCGCAAGGAGCTGATCGACATCGAGGAGATCGAGACCATCGTCGCCAAGATGGCGCGGATCCCGGCCAAGCAGGTCAGCGCCACCGACAAGGACGTGCTGCAGCACCTGGAGCGCAACCTGAAGATGGTGATCTTCGGCCAGGATCCGGCGATCGAGACGCTGGCCTCGTCGATCAAGCTGGCGCGTTCGGGCCTGGCCAATCCGGAGAAGCCGATCGGCAACTTCCTGTTCTCCGGTCCCACCGGCGTCGGCAAGACCGAGGTGACCAAGCAGCTGGCGCTGCAGCTGGGTATCGAACTGGTGCGCTTCGACATGTCCGAGTACATGGAGCCGCATTCGATCAGCCGCCTGATCGGCGCGCCTCCGGGCTATGTCGGCTTCGACCAGGGCGGGCTGCTGACCGAGAAGATCGTCAAGACCCCGCACTGCGTGCTGCTGCTGGACGAGGTCGAGAAGGCGCATCCGGACATCTTCAACATCCTGTTGCAGGTCATGGATCGCGGCGTGCTGACCGACACCAACGGCCGCGAAGCCAACTTCAAGAACGTGATCCTGGTGATGACCACCAATGCCGGTGCCACCCAGGCCTCGCGGCGCTCGATCGGCTTCACCAAGCAGGACCATTCCACCGACGCGATGGAAACCATCCGCCGCAGCTTCACCCCGGAATTCCGCAACCGCCTGGACGCGGTGGTGCAGTTCCAGCCGCTGGCGTTCAGCCACATCCTGCGCGTGGTCGACAAGTTCATCATCGAACTGGAGATGCTGCTGCAGGAGAAGCACGTGTCGCTGTCGGCCACCCCGACCGCGCGCGACTGGCTGGCCCAGCACGGCTTCGACCCGCTGATGGGCGCGCGGCCGATGGCGCGGGTGATCCAGGACAAGGTCAAGCGCCCGCTGGCGGACGAACTGCTGTTCGGCAAGCTGGTCGGCGGCGGCCGCGTCACCATCGACGTGCGCGACGGCGAGCTGGTGGTGGAGACCCAGGCCGAGCCGGAGCGCCTGCTGCCGGCAACCGTGGAATGAGGCCGGGACTGGCGGTTCGCTAGAACGCCAGACACGACAAAAGGCGGCTGCAGCACCTGCAGTCGCCTTGCGATGTCACCGATTCAGACGAGAAGGCGGCCCATGGCCGCCTTTCTCACAACCGCTGCGAGGCGATCACTTCATGCGGTAGGTGATACGGCCCTTGGTCAGGTCGTACGGGGTCATCTCGACCTTCACCCGGTCGCCGGTCAGAATGCGGATGTAGTTCTTGCGCATGCGTCCGGAGATGTGGGCGATGATCTCGTGCCCGTTTTCCAGCTTGACCCGGAAGGTGGTATTGGGCAACGTCTCGCTGACGGTGCCTTCGAATTCGATGGAGTCGTCTTTCGACATGTATTCCTGTGCGATTTCGCGTGCGGCCAAAGGCCTTAAGAGCGAGGATTTTACTCGCCTCGGCCGCCGCATGCAAAGTTTGCGTTAACCCCGCTCAGGGCAAGGCCAGTTCCGCGGCCGCCAGTTCGCCGAAATCCCGCGTCCACGGGCCGGCAGGGACGGGATCGGCGACCAGCGCGGCGATCGCCTCGAGGAAGGCGGTCCGTGGCCAGCGCTCCGCGCCGAGGCTGAGCAGATGGTCGTTCTCGACCTGGGCGTCGATCAGCGGCCAGCCCCAGTCGTGCAGGCGCCGGGCCAGCGCGGCCAGCGCCACCTTGGAGCCGCCGCTGCGGGCGCTGAACATGCTCTCGCCGAAGAACATGCGTCCGCGCGCCACGCCGTAGATGCCGCCGACCAGGTGCTCACCGTCGAACACTTCCACCGAGTGCGCGTACCCGGCACGGTGCAGGGTGAGGTAGGCAGCGCGCATCTCGGCGGTGATCCAGGTGCCGTCCTGGCCGCGGCGCGGCGCCTGCGCACAGGCCTGCATCACCTGCGCGAACGCGGTATCGGCGCGTACCCGCCATGGCGAGCGGCGCAGCGAACGGCGGAAGCGCGAGGACAGCCGCACCCCGTCGCTGCGGAACAGGACGCGCGGGTCCGGGCTCCACCACATGATCGGATCGCCGTCCGAGTACCACGGGAAGATGCCGTGCGCGTAGGCGTTGAGCAGGCGCGTGGGGGTCAGATCGCCGCCGATCGCGAGCAGGCCTTCCGGTTCGCGCAGCGCGCTCGCCGCGGGCGGGAACGGAGCGGCCGGGTCGGCGGCGAGCAGGGCGGGGAGACGACGCATCGGGGCGCAGCGTAGCCGATCGGGCGCCGCTTCAGTCCTGGCGGAACGGCGAGTGCCGCGACAGCGTTGCCGCGTGCTGGCGCACCGCCTCGCGCTCTTCCGCGCACCAGTCGGCCAGCGGCGCGCGGAAGCCGGGATCGGCGATCCAGTGGCGGCTGCGCACCAGCCGCGGCAGGAAGCCGCGGGCGATCTTGTGCTCGCCCTGCGCACCGGGTTCGAAACGGGTCAGGCCTTCGCGCAGGCAGTAGTCGATGCCCTGGTAATAGCAGGTCTCGAAATGCAGGCCGGGCAGGGCGTCGCCGCCCCAGTAGCGGCCGTACAAGGTGTCGCCGCCGCGCAGGCACAAGGCGCCGGCCACCGGCGCGCCGTCCTGCATGGCTAGGAATATCAGAAAGTTACGCGGCATTTCTCGCGCAAGATGCGAGAAGAACTCCAGGGTCAGCGCCGGCGAATTGCCGTAGTCCTCGAAGGTGCGCAGGTAGAAGCCATACATCGCCTGCACGTCGTCCGCGCTGGCCTCGTCGCCATGCACGATGCGGAAGCCGATGCCGGCGCGCTGCACCTTGGCCCGCTCCTGGCGAATGTTCTTGCGCCGCTTGTGGTCCATCGCGCCGAGATAGGCGTCGAAATCGGTCCAGCCGGCGTCGTTGTGCCACTGGTACTGCACGTCGCTGCGCGGCAGCCAGTCGTCGCCGAAGGCGGCATCCTCGTCGGCGCCGTGGAAGTTCACGTGCGCCGAGGACAGCCCGCTGGCCTGGACCAGCGCCTGCATCGCGGCGAGCAGCGCCCGGCGCCCGGCGGCGTCGCGCGCCAGCAGCCGCGGCCCGGTCACCGGCGAATACGGCACCGCGCACAGCCATTTCGGGAAGTAGTCCTGGCCGTAGCGTGCGTAGGCGTGCGCCCAGGCGTGGTCGAACACGAACTCGCCGCGCGAGTTGCTCTTCAGGTAGCCCGGCGCGGCGGCGACCAGGGCGTCGCCGTCCCACAGGGTCAGGTGCAGCGGGCTCCAGCCCCAGTCCGGGCGCAGGCAGCCATGCCGTTCCAGGCCGGCCAGGAACGCGTGCGCGACGAACGGATTGCGGCCGTCATGCAGGGCGTCCCAGTCGGCGGCGGCGACCTCGTCGAGCCGGTGCAGCCAGCGCACCTGGGTCATCGCCGGGCTGGTTCGGGACGGGCCGGCACGGTGAACGAGAGCGGCAGGACCACCGTGGCGAGTGCCGGGTCGGCGCAGTCGAGTCCGGTCCTGGGCAGCTGCGCCAGGCGCGCCGTCACTCGGGCCAGGCCGGCGGCATGCTGTGGCGGCGCCGCAGCCTGCACGGCGCTCGATTCGAACGAGCCCGGGCAGGGCCGGTAAAGAAAGCGCAACTGGGCGCTGTCGGTCGCGTTGGCGCCGAGTTCGCTGGAGAACGTGCTCATCGCGCCGCGCAACAGCGCCGATGCGAGGGCCAGGTGCTGCTGCGCCGCCTCGGCCTGCACGGCGGCATCGGCCTTCGCGCCTGCCGGCGCCTGCGACGGGCGCGCCGCCAGCAAGCGCTGCACTTCGCTGGCGCCGCCCGGAAGCTCGCCCAGCGCGACCAGGGCCGCAAGCGTGTCGGCCGCGTCGGCGGCGCCGCCGTCCGCGTCCTCGCGCAACCAGTTCAGCGCGCGCTCGCGGCGCTGCGGTGCTGTCGGAATGCCAGCCAGCATGCACTCGCCGAGAAAGCGGGTGAACACGGCCCGAGCGCCAGCATCGCCAGCGATCGCCTCGGCCGTGATGCGGTCGCCGGTGTCGCGCACGGACTTGCTCATCGACCTCATCAGCAGCTTGATGCTGTCGTCGGCCCCGGTGCCCAACAAGCCGCCGGCCATCGTCGCGGCCAGCGCATCGACCTGCTCCGGGGACATGCAGAACGCCATGTGCGCCGCTTCCACCGAACCGATGGTCAGCGGCGGCGCCATGGGCTGGGCATGCAGCGCGCCCGCCGCCGCGAGCAGGCAGGCGAGCGCAACGCCATGGCGGCAGCGCTCGGCGGCCCGGGAGCCGGATTCGGTCAAGCGCCCTTGTCCAGATAGCGCTCGGCATCCAGCGCGGCCATGCAGCCGAAGCCGGCCGAGGTGATCGCCTGCCGGTAGTGCTGGTCGGCCACGTCGCCGGCGGCGAACACGCCGGGGACCGAGGTCTCGGTGGCCGCGCCGCCGAGGCCGGAGCGGATCTCCAGGTAGCCGTTGTTCATCGCCAGCTGGCCGTCGAACAGCTGCGTGTTGGGGTGGTGGCCGATGGCGACGAAGAAGCCGTGCGCGTCGAGGTCGCGGGTGCTGCCGTCCAGAGTGGACTTCACCCGCACCCCGGTGACGCCGGCCTCGTTGCCCAGCACCTCGTCGATGGCGTGGTGCCAGACGGTCTCGATCTTGCCGGCGGCGACCTTGGCGAACAGCTTGTCCTGCATGATCTTTTCCGCGCGCAGGGTATCGCGGCGGTGCACCAGGTAGACCTTGCGGGCGATGTTGGACAGGTACAGGGCCTCTTCCACGGCGGTGTTGCCGCCGCCAACCACGACCACGTCCTGGTCCTTGTAGAAGAAGCCGTCGCAGGTGGCGCAGGCGGACACGCCGCGGCCCTTGAACGCCTCTTCCGAGGGGATGCCCAGGTACTTGGCGGTGGCGCCGGTGGCGATGATAAGCGCGTCGCAGGTGTACTCGGCGCTGTCGCCGCTGAGCCGGAACGGGCGCTGCGACAGGTCGGCGGTGTGGATGTGGTCGAAGATCACCTCGGTGTCGAAGCGCTCGGCATGCGCCTGCATCCGCGTCATTAGGTCCGGGCCCTGCAGGCCATGGGCGTCGCCTGGCCAGTTGTCGACTTCGGTGGTGGTCATCAGCTGCCCGCCCTGCTGCAGGCCGGTGATCACCACCGGCTTGAGATTGGCGCGCGCGGCGTACACCGCGGCGGTCCAGCCGGCCGGGCCGGAGCCCAGGATCAGCAGGCGGGAATGCTTGGCGGAATTGGCGGCAGAAGAGCTCATGTATACTCGCGAAGAGGGTGAAATGGCGGCGGATTCGCGGCATTGCGCGGCGTCCGGCTTAGTCGCATAGAGTGGCGGCCGGCCTGGGATGAATCAAGCCGCGTGGCGAGAACGCTGCGGCCTGCGACCCGCGCCTCCGTCTTCCGATGCCGCGCGTGCGTGCCGCCGCGCCAGGGTCGAAGCGTGCCGGGGAGAGGCTGGGGCGGTTCAGGCTCTGACTGCTGAAATGCCAGGCCGATTCGTTTATTATCAATCACTAACGGTGTATTCCTAAGGTCTGGTCAGAGCGTGGCGAAGCAGGTTCCGGAACGCGGCAAATCCCAGGGCGCCAATGCGGCCGCACGCAAGCAGGCCGCCGCGGCCAATCCGCGCCGGCAGAAGCTGTGGCGCGACTTGGCGCTGATCGCGATCGCGCCG
Organism: Xanthomonas sp. 1678; assembly: GCF_031455575.1. NCBI lineage: Bacteria > Pseudomonadati > Pseudomonadota > Gammaproteobacteria > Lysobacterales > Lysobacteraceae > Xanthomonas > Xanthomonas sp. 1678. The sequence goes on from NZ_JAVDSZ010000003.1 coordinate 564,469, forward strand.
CTGCTGCTGTACCTGCTGGCCAGCCTGGCCACCTATTCGGCGACCGATCCGGGCTGGTCGCATACCGGCAGCGTGGTCGCGCCGGTGCACAACATGGGCGGCAAGTTCGGCGCCTGGATCGCCGACGTACTGCTGCAGCTGTTCGGCTACGTGGCGTTCCTGCTGCCGCTGGTGATCGGCGCGATCTCCTGGATCGCGCTGTTCGGCATGGACAGCGATGGCGACGGCGAGGCCGACCTGGGCCCGGCGCTGCGCCTGGTCGGCATCGTCGGCTTCCTGATCGCCGCGACCGGGCTGCTGCACCTGCGCCTGTTCAGCGGCGACGTGGCCGGTGCCGGCGGCATCCTCGGCAAGCTGGTGGGCAGTTCGCTGGCGGCCGGGTTCGGCGCGCTGGGCAGCAACCTGTTCGTGCTGGTGCTGCTGCTGGGGTCGATCACCCTGGCCACCGGCTTGTCCTGGTTCGCGGTGATGGAGCGCATCGGCCGCGCGGTGATGACCCTGCCGACCCTGGCGCGGCGCGGCAGCCAGCAGGCCAACGAATGGCAGCAGACCCGCGCCATGCGCGAGGAACGCGAGGAAGTGCGCAAGGTCGATGCGGTGCAGCGCGCCAAGCGCGAGCCGGTCAAGATCGAGCCGCCGCCGGCGCCGGTGGTGGAGAAGAGCGAACGGGCCAAGCGCGAACAGCAGATCCCGCTGTTCCACGGCACCGGCGGCGACCAGTCCGGCATCCCGCCGCTGGCCCTGCTCGACGATCCCAAGCCGCAGACCAAAGGCTATTCCGAGGAAACCCTGGAGACCCTGTCGCGGCAGATCGAGTTCAAGCTCAAGGACTTCCGCATCGAGGCGCAGGTGGTCGGGGCCTATCCGGGGCCGGTCATCACCCGTTTCGAGATCGAGCCGGCGCCGGGCGTGAAGGTCAGCCAGATCAGCTCGCTGGACAAGGACATCGCGCGCGGCCTGTCGGTGAAGTCGGTGCGCGTGGTCGACGTGATCCCGGGCAAGTCGGTGGTTGGCCTGGAAATCCCCAACGTCAGCCGCGAGATGATCTATCTCAGCGAGCTGCTGCGCTCCAAGGAATACGACAAGTCGGCCAGCCCGCTGACCCTGGCCCTGGGCAAGGACATCGCCGGCCGCCCGACCGTGGCCGACCTGGCGCGCATGCCGCACCTGCTGGTCGCCGGCACCACCGGCTCGGGCAAGTCGGTGGCGGTCAACGCGATGGTGCTGAGCCTGCTGTACAAGGCCTCGGCCAAGGAACTGCGGATGCTGATGATCGACCCGAAGATGCTCGAGCTGAGCGTCTACCAGGGCATCCCGCATCTGCTGGCGCCGGTGGTCACCGACATGAAGGAGGCCGCCAACGGCCTGCGCTGGTGCGTGGCGGAGATGGAGCGCCGCTACAAGCTGATGAGCACGGTGGGGGTGCGCAACCTGGCCGGCTTCAACAAGAAGGTCAAGGACGCGCAGGACGCCGGGCAGCCGATGATGGACCCGCTGTTCAAGCCCAACCCGGACCTGGGCGAGGCGCCGCGGCCGCTGGACACGCTGCCGTTCATCGTCATCTTCATCGACGAATTCGCCGACATGATGATGATCGTCGGCAAGAAGGTCGAGGAGCTGATCGCGCGCCTGGCGCAGAAGGCGCGCGCGGCCGGCATCCACCTGATCCTGGCCACCCAGCGCCCGTCGGTGGACGTGATCACCGGCCTGATCAAGGCCAATATCCCGACCCGCATCGCGTTCCAGGTCAGCTCCAAGATCGACTCGCGCACCATCCTCGACCAGTCCGGCGCCGAGACCCTGCTCGGCCACGGCGACATGCTGTACCTGCCGCCTGGCACGGCGATGCCCGACCGCGTGCACGGCGCCTTCGTCAGCGACGAGGAAGTGCATCGCGTGGTCGAACATCTGAAGGCCAGCGGCCCGGCCGACTACATCGAGGGCGTGCTCGACGAGGTGCAGACCATGGGCGACGGCACCGTGGTCGGCGCCACCGGCCTGCCGGAGAGCAACAGCGGGGGAGGGGACGAATCCGACCCGCTGTACGACGAAGCCTTGCGCATCGTCACCGAGACCCGGCGCGCGTCGATCTCCGGCGTGCAGCGGCGGCTGAAGATCGGCTACAACCGCGCCGCGCGGCTGATCGAGGCGATGGAAGCGGCGGGCGTGGTCAGCCCGCCCGAACATAACGGCGACCGCAGCGTGCTGGCGCCGCCGCCGCCGAAGTGACGCGCGCGACGCGGCCCGCATCCCGGTTCGTGCTGGCGGCCGCCGCCCGGCGCCGCGGCATGTGCGACGCTGGCGGCCGCTTCCGCTCGCTGCCGTTGCCGATGCCCCGAACCGCCTGGGTCCTGCGCCCGCTGCTGTACGCCCTGCTGGCCACGGCCTGCGCCAGCGCCGTGGCGCAGCCGACGCCTGCCGCCACGGCGGCCCGGGCTCCGGCCGCCGTCGCGCCCGAGGTCGCCAACAACTACAGCTACGTGCGCTACCGCGCCGACTACGAAGTGCGCGACGACGCCAGCAGCGTGGAGACCGACGAGTACGAGTTGCTGCTGAAGACCAAAGCCGGCGTGGACAAGTTCAGCCAGGTGCGGCTGAGCTACAGCGAGAAACTGGAGACGCTGGAGGTGCTGGCCGCCTATGCCATCACTCCGGACGGGCTGCGCCACGACGTGCCGGCCGACAAGATCTACACCCAGGAAAGCTATTCCAGCGCCTCGGCGGCGATGTACGCCGACCGCAAGGTCAAGGTGGTGGTGTTTCCCAACCTGATGCCCGGCACCCGGCTGGTGTACCGGGTGCGCCGCACCCAGACCGTGCCGTACTTCCCCGGCTATTTCAGCCTGTGGGAGACCTTCAGCGTGTTTTCCCAGTACGACGACGCCACCGTGACCCTGGTCGCGCCGCGGCGCATGCCGATGCACCTGTACACGCGCGGTGTGGACGGCGGCAACAAGCCGAAGATCGACGGCGAGCAGGCGCGCTGGGAATGGCGCTACCAGCGCCGCGAGCCGATGAAGAGCCAGAACTGGGCGGCGGCGACCTGGGAATTCAGCCCGACCATCATGGCCAGCAGCTTCCGCCGCTGGTCGCAGATGGGCCAGGCCTACCAGCGCAGCAGCGGCGTCGCCGCGCAGGTCACCCCCAAGGTGCGCGCGCGTGCCGAACAGGTCACCGCCGGCATCGACGACCGCCGCGCGCAGGCGGCCGCGCTGTACGAGTGGGTGGCGCGCAACATCCGCTACGTGGCGGTGTACCTGGGCAACGGCGGGCTGGAACCGAACAGCGCCGACAGCATCCTCGACAACCACTACGGCGACTGCAAGGACCACACCGTGGTGCTGGAGGCGCTGCTGGCGGCCAAGGGCATCGCCAGCACGCCGGTGCTGATCGGCGCCGAGGGCGGGCCGACCCTGCCCGAGGTGCCGGTGCTCGGCCGCTTCAACCACGCCATCACCTACCTGCCCGAGTTCAAGCTGTACGTGGACTCGACCAATCCCTACGCGCGCTTCGGCCAGTTGCCGGCGGGCGATCTCGGCGTGCCGGTGCTGCATACGGTGGACGGCGCCGTGGCGCGCACCCCGCCCAACGACGCGCGGGTGAACCTGTACCGCGCCGAGGCCGACTACCGCTTCGCCGCCGACGGCAGCCTGAGCGGCACGACCAAGCTGGACAGCGGCCAGATCGGCGAGATCGGCCTGCGCACGATGTTCGTGCAGCTCAACACGCAGAACCGCACCCGCATCGAGGAATCGATCCTGGCCACGTCCGGCTTCGACGGCAGCGGCGAACTGGTGCTGCAGGGCGCGCCGCAGGACCTGAGCCAGCCGTTCGGCTACGCCTACCGGTTCCGCGCCAGCGACTACGTCGACTTCGGCGTGGTCGGTGGCATGACCCTGCCGCAGATGCCCGGCGCCGACTCGGTGCGCGGGGTCTACGCGACCACGTCGGCCGAGCGCAACCTGACCCCGTTCTACTGCAACGACAACGCGCGCAGCGAGACCTACCGGCTGACTTTCCCTGACAGCGTGCCGATCATCGCGATTCCCGCCGACACCCGCTTCCGCAATGCCGCCGGCGAATACACGGCGACCTGGGTGCGCGACGGGCAAACCGTGGTCGCCACGCACGCGCTGCACCGGCGCGCGGTGCATGGACCGCAGGCGCTGTGCCAGCCGCAGGACTACGCGGCGTTCCGCGAGCTGTACCAACAGGTGCGGCGCGGCTTCCGCGGGCAGATCCTGTACGGCGACCTCGGCCGCATGCAGACCGGGCCATGAGCGCAGCCGCGTCTGATCGCCTATTCAGCTTCGCCGCGGCACACTTCCCACACTCCATCCGGAACTCCATCCGCATGCTTCGCACACTCCGCTACACCGTCCTCGCCACCGCCTTGCTGGCCGGCAGCGCCTTCGCCGGCGCGCGCGAGGACCTGAACACCTTCACCCGCGGCCTCAAGAGCCTGGACGGGCAGTTCGCGCAGAAGGTCTACGACGGCAAGGGCGCGCTGAAGGAAACCGCCAGCGGCCGCGTCGCGCTGTCGGCGCCGCGCCTGTTCCGCTGGGAATACCGCAAGCCCTACGAGCAGCTGATCGTCGCCGACGGCGGCAAGGTCTGGGTCTACGATCCGGACCTGAAGCAGGTCACCGTGCGCACCCAGGGCGCCGAAGAGCAGAACAGCCCGCTGACCGCGCTGATCGACCCGGGCAAGCTGGACCGCCAGTACGACGTCAGCGAGGAAGCGGTGGCCCGCGACGGCCTGCAGTGGCTGTCGATGACGCCGAAGGTGGACACCGAGGCCAGCTTCCAGATCGCCAAGCTCGGCTTCGACGGCAACGGCCTGGCCAGGATGGAAGTGGTCGATGCGGTCGGCCAGCGCACCGAGATCAGCTTCAGCGGCTGGAAGCGCAATCCGGCCTTCGCCGCCGGCACCTTCCGTTACGTGCCGGACAAGGACGTGGACGTGGTCGGCGACCGCTGACGCGCGCGGCCGGCCGCGGCCACGCCGCGCCGGCTCAATCGGGGCAGGTCTGCACTTCGATGCTGACGTGCCCCAGCGTCGCCACGCCCTGCAGGCGCGCGTGGTAGAACGCCGCCGGCCGCGGCCGGTGGGTCACCAGCGACACGATCGCCGCGTGCTGGCCGGGACCGACCCGCCACACGTGCAGGTCGGCGATGCGCTCGTCGTCCTGTTGCAGACGCTCGCGGATCTGCGCCTGCAGCGCCGCCGGCGCCGAGGCGTCGAGCAGCACCGCGCCGGTGTCGCGCAGCAGCCCGATCGACCAGCGCGCGATGACGATGGCGCCGACGATGCCCATCAACGCGTCCAGCCAGAGCCAGCCCAGTTGCCTGGCCAACAACAGCGCGACGATCGCCATCACCGAGGTCATCGCGTCCGCCAGCACGTGCATGTAGGCCGAGCGCAGGTTGTGGTCGGTGTGCGCGTGGCGGTCGTGGGCGCCGCCGGCATGCGCGTGGTTGTGCCCATGGTCATGGTCATGGGCGTGCTCCTGCCCGCGGTGATCGTGATCGTGATGGTGATCGTGGCGATGCGCATGGCGTTGCGCGGCGGGGGCGGGCGAATGCGCGTGCGACGGATGGCCATGTCCGTGCTCGTGCCCATGGTGATGGTCGGCGCCGAGCATCCAGGCGCTGAGGAGGTTCACCAGCAGGCCCAGCGCGGCGATCCACAGCGCCTCGTCGTAGGCGATCTGCACCGGCTGCGCCAGGCGCAGCGCCGACTCCACGCCGATGCCCAGGGCGATCAGCGCCAGGATCAGCGCGCTGGAGAACCCGGCCAGGTCGCCGACCTTGCCGGTGCCGAAGCTGAAGCGCGGATTGTGCCGGTGGCGGCGTGCGAACCAATAGGCGAAGCCGGCCAGCGACAGCGCGCCGGCATGGGTGGCCATGTGGATGCCGTCGGCGAGCAGCGCCATCGATCCGGTCCACCAGCCGGCGACGATCTCCACCACCATCATCGCCGCGGTCAGCGCGACCACCGCCCAGGTCCGGCGCGCATTGCGTTCGTGACGCTCGCCGAGGAAGTCGTGCGCGTGGGTGAAGGCATCCAGCGTGCGATGGTGGCTCATGGCGCGGACACTCGGCGGAGGAGGGGCGTGCGATTGTAGCGCTGCGCCGGCCCGCGTCCGCGCCGCGCAGGCGCACCGCGACGCGCGGCGCACGGGCGCCGGCGATAGAATGTGCAGGTGGCCAAACGCAGACTCCTCGCCCCCGATACCCCCGACCTGCTGAGCGTCGATCGCGATGCGATGCGTCCGCTGGCCGAGCGCATGCGCCCGCGCACGCTCGACGAGATGGTCGGGCAGAAGCGCCTGCTGGCGCCGGCCAGCGCGCTGCGCCGCGCGGTCGAGTCCGGGCGTGTGCATTCGATGATCCTGTGGGGGCCGCCGGGCTGCGGCAAGACCACGCTGGCGCTGCTGCTGGCGCAGTACGCCGAGGCCGAATTCAAGGCGATCTCGGCGGTGCTGTCCGGGCTGCCGGAGGTGCGGCTGGTGCTGGCCGAGGCCGCGCAGCGCTTCGCCGACGGGCGCCGCACCGTGCTGTTCGTCGACGAGGTGCATCGCTTCAACAAGTCGCAGCAGGATGCGTTCCTGCCGCACATCGAGCGCGGCACCATCCTGTTCGTCGGCGCCACCACCGAGAACCCGTCGTTCGAACTGAACTCGGCGCTGCTGTCGCGCTGCCGCGTGCATGTGCTGGAACCGGTGTCGCCGCAGGACATCGTCGAGGCGCTGCAGCGGGCGCTGCACGACAGCGAGCGCGGCCTGGGCGGCGAGGCGATCCAGGTGTCGGACGCGGCGCTGCTGGAGATCGCCGGCGCCGCCGACGGCGACGTGCGGCGCGCCTTGACCCTGCTGGAGATCGCCGCGGAGCTGGCCCAGGGCGAGGGTGGCCAGATCACCCCGCAGACCCTGCTGCAGGTGCTGGCCGACCGCACCCGCCGCTTCGACAAGGGCGGCGAGCAGTTCTACGACCAGATCTCGGCGCTGCACAAATCGGTGCGCAGCTCCAATCCGGACGCCGCGCTGTATTGGCTGACGCGCATGCTCGACGGCGGCTGCGATCCGTCCTACCTGGCGCGGCGCCTGACCCGCATGGCGATCGAGGACATCGGCCTGGCCGATCCGCGCGCGCAGCAGATGGCGCTGGAAGCCTGGGACATCTACGAACGGTTGGGCAGCCCGGAAGGCGAACTGGCCTTCGCGCAGCTGGTGCTGTACCTGGCCAGCACCGCCAAGTCCAACGCCGGCTACGCCGCCTTCAACCAGGCCAAGGCCGAAGTGCGCGAGAGCGGCACCCAGGAGGTGCCGCTGCATCTGCGCAACGCGCCGACCAAGCTGATGAAGAACCTCGGTTACGGCGAGCACTATCAATACGACCACGACGCCGAGGGCGGCATCGCCCTGGACCAGACCGGGTTTCCGGATGCGATGGGCGAGCGCGTGTACTACCGGCCGGTCGAGCGCGGCCTGGAGATTAAGCTCAAGGACAAGCTGGACCGCTTGCGCGCCGCGCGCGAGCAGGCGCGGGCTGACAAGGCCAAGCTTCCGCGGCCATAATCGGGCCCAGGAGATGGCATTCCTCCTCGAACCGCCCGCAGCACCTGCGCGCTGATGATGCCTGCCCAACCCTCGCCGGGGCGGCAGGCCTGCGCCCCGGCATCGCCTTTTTCGGAGACCACGATGCCGCCCTTCGTCCTTGCCTTTCCACGCGCTGCCGCCGCATGCCGGAGCCACCCATGAACTTCGCCCTGTGGTGGCAGCAACTGCTGCTGGCGATGGCCGGCGGCGCGGTCGGCTCCGGACTGCGTTTCGCCGTCGGCAGCGCACTGCTGCAGCGCTACGGCGCCGGCTTTCCGTGGGGCACGCTGACGGTGAACCTGGTCGGCGCGTTCTTCGGCGGCTTCCTGCTGGTCTGGATCGAAGGCAAGGGCGCCAGCGCACCGTACTGGCGGGCGCTGCTGATCGTCGGCCTGCTCGGCGGCCTGACCACGTTCTCCTCGCTGATGATGGAGAGCCTGCTGTTCCTGCGCGGCGGGCGCGGCGGCATGGTGCCGGTGTACCTGGCGATCACCCTGGCGGCGGGCCTGCTGCTGGTGATCGGCGGCGCCCGCGTGGCGACGGAACTGCGTCCGCCGGTTGTCGGCGCCGACAAGTGAGCGGCGCTGGCCAGGCGCGCTAGGACAACAGCGCGGCGACCAAGCCCAGCGGCGGTGCCGCCAGCGCCAGCGGCACGATGGCGCGAGGCCGATAGGGGAGCAGTCCGTAGGTCAGCAGCGCAGCGCTGGCGCTGAGCGTGCCCAGCCACAGCACCGGGCCGATGGTCCAGCCCAGCGCCGTCACGCAACACGCGAACGCCGCGGCCAGCAGCAGCCAACCGACGCTCCGCAGCTGGCGCATCCGCGCCGGCGTGGCACGCTGCGCACCGTGCAGCTCCAACTGGTGTTTCTCCATCGCCAGGCACAGCGCGACGAAACCGGAGAAGGCCAGGCCCAGGCCGAGCAGGCTCATCGCGCTTCCAGCGCCGCGACCGACGCCGGCTGCGCCGATGCCGCGCGTTCGCGGGCACGACGTTCGGCCGCCGACAACGGCGGCTGCCAGCGCTGCATGCGCCGCGCGGCGACCGCCAGCGCGCAGCCCAGCCCGAAGCACACCAGATCCACCGAGGCCAGCGCCCAATCGCCGGCCGGCAAGGTCATGCCCAGATGCACATCGGTGGTCAGCGCATTGAGCACCGGCAGCAGCGCAAACAAGGCCGCGCCCAGATACAGCTGCCAGGCCCACATCGCGCGCCTGGGCCAGACGAAGGCGGCCAGCAGCGCCGCCGCCCAGGCGAGGAAGAACACGGCCGCTTCCTGGTCCGGACGCTCGGCCACCTGCAGCGGGATCAGCCGGTTGCCCCAGAAATAGGCGGCGAAGGCGATCGGCAGCCCGGCCACCGCGCCGATGTTCAAGGCGTCGACCAGGCGCAGGCCGAAGCCGATCCTGCCGGCCTTGGCATGCTTGGGCCGCTCCTTGACCGCCCACAGGATCACCCCGCTGGCGACCATCAGGCAGCCAAGCAGGCCCGATCCGAAGAACAGCCAGCGCAGCCCGGTCCCGGCGAAGTGCGCCAAGTGCAGGCCGTACAAGGTGCTGCGGGTCTGCGCGGCGGCGCCCGGCTGGCCGCTGCGCGCCAGGACCTGTCCGTTGCCGGCGTCGAGCAGCAGCGACGGCGGATCGTAGGCCAGGCGCTGACCGCCGCCCTGGCGGATCTCGATCACCGCCGCGGCGTCGCCCGGGTTGTACAGCGAGAACCCGGCGATCTGCGCCTGCGCGCCCCATTCGGCCCGCGCCACGTCCAGCAGCCGCGCGATCGGCAGGCGCCGGCCGGGCTCGCCGCTGGCCTCGCGGGTATTTTCCGGCTGCTGGAAGGCCTCGGCGTAGAACGCCGCTTCGGCATCCGGATAAGCGACCTTGATGCCCCACGGCAAGTACATCAGCATCAACGTGACCAGCCCGGTGTAGGTGATCATCGCGTGGTAGGGCAGGGCCAGCACCGCACTGACGTTGTGGAAATCCAGCCACGAACGCTGCCCCTTGGCTGGGCGAAAGGTGAAGAAGTCCTTGAAGATCTTCTTGTGGGTGATGACCCCGGTGATGATCGCCACCAGCATGAACATTGCGCAGAAGCCGACGATGTAGCGCGCCCACATCACCGGGATGTAGTGCAGGTCGAAGTGCAGGCGATAGAAGAAGTCGCCGCCGCGCGTGTCGCGCGCGGCGCTGGCGCGGCCGCTGAGCGGATCCAGCAAGGCGTCGCCGAATCTCTGCTTGCGGCTCTGCTTGCTGCCGTCGGCCGGCGGTGGATTGCGCCAGAACACCTGGGTGAACGACGAGCGCGCGCCCGGCAGCGCCACCGTCCATTGCGGCGACTGCGGCGCTTCGCGTTCCAGCAGCGCGATCGCGCGCGCGGCGACGGTGTCGGTACTCAGCTGCGCATGCGGCAGCTCCGGACGCATCCAGCGGCTGATTTCGTCGCGGAAATAGCTGGCGGTGCCGGCCATGAAGATCAGCAGCAGCACCCAGCCGACCAGCAGGCCGGTCCAGGTATGCAGCCAAGCCATCGACTGGCGGAATCCCTGCTTCATGGCGCGTGCTGCTGCAGCCAGGCGATGGCCAGCGCCATCGGCGCCAGCACCGCGAGAATCCCCAGCCAGGCGCGCGTCGCACTACGCGTGGCGAACGCCCACAGCGCGGTGCAGGCGCAAACCAGGATGCCCAGCATCATGCCGCTCAGCACTGCCTGCGCACGCAGCGACGGCCACAGCAGCGGCAACAGCGCAGAGGTCGCCGCGGCCAGCGCATAGCCGCCGAAGATCGCCGCCACGCTGCGCGAAAGCACGCCCAACCAGGGCGGCAACGGACGCCGCGGCGTGGCGGTCGTGCCCGGGACGCGGGGATCGGGCAGGGGGGCGGGAGCAACTGGATGCATGGAAGCCTTGTCGGGGAAAAGCACCGGCTTGGCATCGGCTAGGCGGGGGCGTGGCGGCAGCAGGGATGCCGATCACGTTAATGATACGCATTCCTATCTTCCGCGTGCAACGCGTGGCATGGCTGTGCTGCGCGGCGCCTGCAAGTGGGACGCATGGATCAGCGAACCGCCAACCGCTCCTTCGAAGGCGCCCTGAAATCCGGCAAAGCGGCCAGCTGGCGCTGGCCGGCGGCTATCCCAGGCTGCGCCTCGCCATGCCTGCGGCGGGCTCCTGGGTCGAAGCTGACAGGGCTTGCATGCGCGGGGATGGAACCTCGACTGGTTTTCGCAGGCTCGGGCGCCGAACGGCCGAACGGCCGGAAGGCTTGGGATCCAAGACTTGCATGCACGAGCGAACCACATTGCGAAGCCATTCAAATGCCGCCTGCGCTGAAAAGACAGGATCAAGACCGCTCTCCGAGCAGGTGCGGCCGCCGGCGAAGGCACTCGGTCGAGCCAGCTTCAGCGCGTCGCAGCGCTCGTGGGGGCAGGCACCGCAGCCATCGCTTCGGCCGCGGCGATTTTCTGCGCCACCGCCTCGCGCAGCGGGGAAGCCTCGGGCAGCAGGCCTTGTAGGCGCCGCCAGTGCGCCGCGGCGTTGGCGTAGCGGTGCTGCTGGAATTCGCGGATGCCAAGCATCCACAGGGCGCGCTGGTTGTCCGGTTGCTGCGCGAGCACGCGCTCGAGCATGCCGTGCGCGGTCGCGCCGACGGCGAAATCGGGTTGCTGGGCCATATCCGCCTCGACCCAGCCGAGCATCGCCTCGTTGTCGTCCGGATCGATCCGCAGCGCCTGCGCGTAGGCGTCGCGTGCTTCGGCGCTGCGTTTCGCCTGCACCGCCGCGGCGGCCTGGTCCAGCCATTGCTGCAGTGCCCGCTGCGCCACGGCCGGGTCGGGCGCCGGTGGGGCCTGCACGGGCACGCCGGCAAGTGCGGCCGGGTCGCCGACCAGCAGATACAGGCCGGCGCTCGCCAGCGGCAGCGTCGCTGCCAGCAGCGCCGCGGCGGCGATGCGTCGCGTGCGCGCGCCCGGATGCCGGCGCAGCAGCGGCCACAGCAATGCGCTCAATGCGACGGCCACCATCAGCGTGGTGGCGACGCAGAAACCGGCCGTCACCATTGTTCTTCCGGCTCCTGTTCCGGCGGCGCGTGCGCCGCTGCGGCGGCCCGGCGCCGCAGCGTGGCCACGACCATGGCCGCGCCGCCGAGCAGGAACAGCAGCGGACCGAACCACAGCAGCCAGGTCGCCGGCGCCAGCGGCGGGTCGTAGAGCACGAACTGCGAGTAGCGATCGACCATGTACTGCTTGATCTGCGCGTCGCTGCGGCCGGCCTGCAATTGCGCGAACACCTGGTGACGCAGATCGCGCGCCAGCGTCGCGTTGGAGTCGGCCAGGTTCTCGTTCTGGCAGACCAGGCAGCGCAATTGCGCGGTCAGGCGCTGGAAGCGCTGTTCCTGCTGCCGATCCTGGAACGGCAACGGATCCACCGCCTGCGCCGCCGCCGGCAAGGCGTGGGCGAGCAGCAGCAAGGCCAGCAAGGCCAGCCACGGCGTGGTCCATGGCCGGCCGCGTGGCGTCCGCGCGAATGGCCCGCTCATCGCTGCGTTCCGTCCAGCGCGGCGATCGCCGGGCGCAGTTCTTCGGCGATCACCGCAGGGGTCAGTACGCCGACATGCTTGTAGCGGATCACGCCCTGGGCATCGATCAGAAAGGTTTCCGGGGCGCCGTAGACGCCGAAGTCGATCGCGTGCTGGCCGTCCTGGTCGACCACCACCAGCGCATACGGATTGCCGCGCTGCGCCAGCCAGGCGCGCGCGTCGCGCGGGTCGTCCTTGTAGGCGTAGCCGATCAGCGCGACGCCGAGGTCGTTGGCGTGTGTCAGCAGCACCGGGTGTTCCTCGCCGCAGGCCAGGCACCAGCTACCGAACACGTTGAGCAGGTAAGGGCGGCCGCGCAACTCGGCGCTGCCGGCGCGCTGCGCGGGATCGTCCAGGCGCGGCAGCGAGAACGCCGGCGCCGGTTTGCCGATCAGCGGCGAGGGCACCTCGCGCGGGTCGTGCACGCGGCTCCAGTAGATGCCGAAGCCGAACAGCGCGGCCAGCAGCAGGAAGCCGAGCAGGGGCAGCAGCCGGCTCATGGCGATACGCCCGCTTCCACCGGGGCGGCAGGCGCGACCAGGCCCGGAGCGTGCGCGACCGCATGCGGCGCACGCAGCCGGCGCGCGCAGGCGCTGACGAACCCGCCGAGCATCATCAGCAGGCCGCCCAGCCAGATCCAGCGGATGAAGGGTTTGTAGTACAGGCGCAGGGTCCAGGCGTTCTCGATGTGCTGGTCGTCCATCGGCTCGCCCAGCGCGACGTATAGGTCGCGGGCGACGCCGGCATCGATTGCCGCCTCGGTCTGGATCCGCTCGCTGGAATACAGGCGCTTCTGCGGATGCAGCACCGCCACCGCCGCACCGTCGCGGCTCACCGTCAGCGTGCCTTGCTCGGCCTTCCAGTTGGGGCCGTCGATCATGCGCACGCCGTCGAAGCGGAACGCGTAGCCGCCGATCTGTTCGCTCTGCCCCGGCGCCAGGCGCACGTCGCGCTCGATCGACAGGCTTTCCGACAGCAGCACGCCGGCCACGAACACCGCCACGCCGGCATGGGCCAGCAGCATGCCGGCCAGCTCCGCCGGGAAACGGCGCCCGCGTGGCGCTTCGCGCAGGCGTTTGTACGCGTACAGCGCGGTGCCGACGCCGATCCACACCGCGGCGGCGGCCCCTGCCACCGCACGTGCCGAGCCGTCGGTCAGCACGAAGGCGACCAGTGCGCAGGCCAGTGCGGCCAGCACCGCGCGCACGGCCACCGCCTGCAGCGCGCCGGGTTCGGTCCGGCCCCAGCGCAGGTAGGGGCCGAACGGCAGCAGCAGCACTACCGGCAGCATCAGCAGCGGGAACAGCAGGCCGAAGTACGGCGGGCCGACCGAGACCTTGCCCAAGCGCAGCGCATCGCCGAGCAGCGGGAACAGCGTGCCCAGCAGCACCATCGCCGCGGCCACGGTCAGCATCAGGTTGCCGACCAGAATCGCGGTTTCCCGCGACAGCGCCGCGAACGGCTTGCCGGCGGCCAACCGCGGCGCGCGCAGCGCGTACAGCAGCAGCGCACCGCCGACCGCCACGATCAGGAAGCCGAGGATGTACAGGCCGCGGCGCGGGTCGGCGGCGAAGGCGTGCACCGAGGTCAGCACGCCCGAGCGCACCAGGAACGTACCCAGCAGCGACAGCGAGAAGGCCAGGATCGACAGCAGCAGGGTCCAGGCGCCGAGCGCGCCGCGTTTTTCGGTGACGGCCTGGGTGTGGATCAGCGCCGCGCCGACCAGCCACGGCATGAAGCTGGCGTTCTCCACCGGATCCCAGAACCACCAGCCGCCCCAGCCCAGCTCGGCATAGGCCCACCAGCTGCCGGCGACGATGCCGGCGGTGAGGAAGCCCCAGGCGACGTTGGTCCACGGCCGCGCCCAGCGCACCCAGGCCTGCTGTTGTTCGCCGCCGAGCAGGGCGGCGATGGCGAAGGCGAAGGCCACCGAGAAACCGACGTAGCCGGTGTAGAGCACCGGCGGGTGGAACACCATGCCCGGGTCCTGCAGTACCGGGTTGAGTTCGTTGCCGTCCAGCGGCATCGGCGACAGCCGCGCGAACGGGTTGGAGGTGAACAGCACGAACGCCAGGAAGCCGGCAGCGACCAGGCCGAGCACGCCGAGCACGCGCGCGGCGAATGCTTCCGGCAGGTGCCGGCTGCTGCGCGCCAGCAGCACCGTCCACAGATTGAGGATGGCGATCCACAGCAGCAGCGAGCCTTCGTGCGCGCCCCACACCGCGGCCAGCCGGTAGTACCAGGGCTGCGCCAGGTTGGCGTTGGCGGCCACGTAGCGCACCGAGAAATCCAGGCGCAGCAGCGCATACGCGAGCAGGGCGAAGGCCAGCCAGGCGAACAGCGCCTGCGCGCAGGCCGCCGGCCGCGCCACCGCCATCAACGCGCGATCGCCGCGCCAGGCGCCGAGCAGCGGCAGCACGCCCTGCGCCAGCGCCAGCAGCAGGGCCAGGATCAGCGCGAGTTGGGCCAGTTCGGCGGTCATTGCGGCAGGGCGGCCGATTGCGGCCAGCGCAGCGTGGCGCGGCAGGGCGGCATCCGCGTCATGGCGTTGCGGACGTGGCGGCCGACGCGGAAACCGCCGCCGCGGTGCGACCCTCATGGGCCTGCGCCATCGCGTCCTTCAGTTCCTGCGGCATGTAGGTCTCGTCGTGCTTGGCCAGCACCTCGGTGGCGACGAAACCGGCGCCATGCAGCGAACCGGTGGCGATCACCGCCTGGTTGTCGCGGAACAGGTCCGGCAGGATCCCGGTGTAGGCGACCGCGGTGGCGCCGGATTTGTCGATCACGGTGAACTCCACCCGCAGCGAATCGGCGCTGCGCCGGATCGAGCCGGCCTTGACCATGCCGCCGAGGCGGAACACGCGGTAGCCGTCGGCTTGGCCGGCCTGCACCTGGCTCGGCGTGAACAGGTAGCTGATGTTGTGCTGCAGGGCCAGCACGAACAGGCCGGTGGCGAGCGCGGCGGCGCCCAGCACCAGCAGCACGAGCAGCAGGCGCCGCTTACGGGTGGGATTCATCGGCGCTACCGGGCAAGCGGGAAGAGGCGCCGCGTTGGCGGCGCGCCTGTTCGCGCAGCACCTGCGCGCGCGTCTCGGCGAGCAGGCGCCGTTGCCGCCAGCGCGGCAGCAGCGTGTCCAGCAACAGCACCAGCAGGAACAGCGCGTAGGCCGTCCACACGTAGGCGGCGTAGCCGCCCATCGCCCAGAAGCCACTCATGCCGTGCGTTCCGCTGCCACGGCCGCGGTCGCCTGCGCCGCTGGCGGCACGGGGACGGCCAGCGCCAGCGCGCGCACCCAGCCCTTGCCGCGCTCCAGTGCCAGCAGGTCGGTGCGCATGCGCCCGAGCAGGCTGGCCAGGTAGTAGCACTTGCTCGCCAGCACCGCGGTCAGCAGCGGCCACAGCATCGCCAGCGGCATCTTCGACGGGCCGAGCACGCGCACCGTGGAGCCCTGGTGCAAGGTGTTCCACCAGACCACGGAGAAATGCACGATCGGCAGGTTGATCAGCCCCACCAGCGCCAGCAACGCCGCGGCGCGCGCGCCCTGGCGCGGATCCTCGGTCGCGCGGTACAGGCCGATCACGCCCAGGTACAGGAACAGCAGCACCAGTTCCGAGGTCAGCCGCGCGTCCCAGGTCCACCACGTGCCCCACATCGGCTTGCCCCACAGCGAACCGGTGCACAGGGTGATGAAGGTGAACGCGGCGCCGATCGAGGCGGAGGCCATGCACGCCACTTCCGCCAGCTTCAGCCGCCAGACCAGGGCGACGAAGCCGGCCGCGCCCATCGCGACATAGACGAACAGGCTCATCCAGGCACTGGGCACGTGGATGAAGATGATCCGGTAGGCGTCGTGCTGCTGGTAGTCCGGCGGCGCCAGCACCAGGCCGCCGTAGAACGCCACCGCGCCGAGCACCAGCGCCGCGCCCAGCGCCCACGGCCGGATCGTGCCGGCGACGCGGTAGAACGTCGCCGGCGAGGCCAGCCGATGCATCCATTGCGGAATCCACTTGGCCATGGCCGCCACGCTCAGCGCGCAGTCGCGGGCGCGCGGGGCAGGGCCTGCACCGCGGCGGCGGCATCGACCTGCAGCAGGCCGTCGCGTTGCCGGCTGGTCCGCTGCAGCAGTTCGTGGACGCTGCGCGCGTCCAGCTGCGGCGCCAGCGCCAGCAGCAGCGCGACCACGCCGCTGACATGCGCGGTGGCCATCGACGAGCCGGAGGTGAAGTCGTAGCCGCCGTTGGGCTGGGTGGTGAGGATGTCCTCGCCCGGCGCGCTGAGCACGCCCGGCGGCGACGCGGTGGCGCTGCTGCTGGTGCGCACCACGATCACGCCCGGGGTGGCATCGGGAAATCCGTCCAGGCGGCCGTCCGGCGGCATCGCCGCGACCACGATGCGACCCTGCCGCAGCAACTGCTCCAGCAGCTTGCGCAGCAACGGGTCGGCCGGGCCGCCCAGGCTCAGGTTGACGATGCGCGCGCGGGTGTCGCCGATCGCCACCAAGGCCTTGGCCAGGGTGAAGGAATTGCAGCCGGCGCCGGCGCCGGCGCGCTGCGGATACCAGCAGGCCTTGTACACGTCGAGCATGGCCTTGGGCGCCATGCCGACGATGCCGAGACGGTTGTTGCTGCCGGCGGCGATGATCCCGGCCACTTCGGTGCCGTGGTGATCGCGATTGAACGCGGCGGGGTCGGCGCCGACCAGGTCGCGCACCTCGCGCAGCCGGCCCTGCAGGTCCGGGTGGGCGGTATCCACGCCGGTATCGACGATGGCCACGCTCACGCCCTGGCCCTGGCTCAGCACCTGCGCGGTGGCGGCGTTGGTCGCGGCGAAGCCGCTTTGCATGTCCACGTAGGGGTCGTTGTAGCGCAGCGCTTGCGCGGGCCTGGCCGGCGCGGGCGCGGGATCGGCGTAGGTGGCGAAGTCCTGCAGCGGCTGCGACAGGGCGACGCGTTCGTCCTTGGCCAGGGCCGCGAGCAGCGTGTCGCGCTCGATGCCCGGCGCCGGCTCCAGCACCACGCAGTACAGGCCGAGCGGCTTGAGCGGCCAGCCGGTCACCTGGCGCAGGCCGTAGCGCTGGGTCAGCGCGTCCAGCGTCGCCACCGCCTGGGTGCCGGCACCGTAGTACTTGGAAGAGGCATAGCCGATCAGGTTGGAGCCGGCATGCCGGCCCGGCGCGGCCATCGGGTTGGCCACCGCCAGCACGATCTGGCGCTGGCTGTCCAAGGCCGGCGAGGCGTCCATGGCCGGCGTCTTCGCCGGCGTCGCCGGGGCCGCCGCAGACGCGCCGCCGCGGCCGCCATGGGCGCAGGCGCCGAGGGCGAGGCAGGCGACGAGCAGGCAGGCGCGACGCAGGTTCATGGGGCGGAAATCGGTTCCGCCAGGCGGATGCCGGGCGTCGCACGCAACTGCTGCACGCTGCGTTGCGGCTGCGCCGGCGAGCCGGCCTGGACCGGCACCACGGTGTAGGCGCCGGCGCCGTTGGGGCCGCCGACCACGCGCAGTTGCAGCTTGCGCAGCACCGCGTCCCAGTCGGCCAGGGTCATGCGCGCATCCGGCACCACGCGGATCGCGTCGCTCGCCAGCGGCTGCGCGGTGTCGCTGAGGGTGCGGTAGCTGGCGCCCTGGCTCTGGTCGCTGGCGGACAGCCTGGCCCCGAGCACGCCCAGCCCGACCGCCTGCACCAGCGCCGCGGCGACCAGCGCCCGTGTGGTCCAGCTGGGGCGCACGCGCGCCGGCAGGCGCTGCGGCTCGGGCGCGTCGAAGCGGCCGAGCAGGCGCTGCAGTCCGGCCTCGGCATCCACCGGCACGTCGCTGGGCAGCGACATCGCCATGCGCAGCCGGCTCTGCTGCGCGAACTCGGCGCTGCAGAAGCTGCACTTGGCCAGATGCGCGATCAGCCACTCGTGTTGTTCTTCCGTGGCGCTGGCCTGCAGCACCCACGGCATCAGTTCCCAGGCGTGCGAGCACTCGTTGCCCGGCTCGTTGAAGCCTGTCTTCATGACGCGCTCTCCGTCAGAGGGGAAGCGCCGCCGGCCAATCCCGGCAGCACGTTGCGCAGCTTGACCCGGGCGTGGAACAGCCGCGCCTTGATGGTGCCCACCGGGCACTGCATGATCGCCGCGACTTCTTCCAGCTTGTGGCCCAGGCCGTAGACCAGTTCGACCACCATGCGCTGGTCGGCCGACAGCCGCTCCAGGCCCTTGCCCAGCCAGTCGCGCAGTTCGCGGTCCTCGTCCGGGTCGGCGGAGGAGGCGAAATGCTCTTCGGCGCTCACCCCGTCCTCGATCGCCTCGTCGCTGTGGTGGCGGATCGCCTTGAGCCCGCAGCGGTAGGCGATGCCCATGATCCAGGTCGACACCTGCGAGTCGCCGCGGAAATCGCCGGCTTTCTGCCAGGCGATCCAGAAGCAGTCGTTGATCGCCTCCTCGATGATGTCCGGGCGCCGGGTCAGCCGCGACAGGAACCGGCACAGCCGCCCGTGGTAGTTGCGGTACAGGGTGGCCAGCGCATCGCGGTCGCCGCCGGCCATGCGCCGGAGCAGCATGCGGTCGGTGGCATCGCCAAGTGGATCGGTGTCGGTCATGGAGGGCTGGCTTGGCAACGGGCACCGGTATGTGCCGGATCGGCACGGAAAGGTTGCGTGTGCGGATCAGAAGGCGCGCGACACGGTGACCACCCACGGCCAGATCCCGTTGCCGCGCCT
Source organism: Xanthomonas sp. 1678 (assembly GCF_031455575.1). Taxonomy (NCBI): domain Bacteria; kingdom Pseudomonadati; phylum Pseudomonadota; class Gammaproteobacteria; order Lysobacterales; family Lysobacteraceae; genus Xanthomonas; species Xanthomonas sp. 1678. The sequence goes on from NZ_JAVDSZ010000003.1 coordinate 583,343, forward strand.
GGCGTAGATGCTGCGCGCATCGCTGAACACGCGGTCGATCTCCACGCTCCACGCGCCGCCGTTCCACATCAGCCCGGCGTGGCCATAGCTGTAGTGGTCAGCGTAGTCCAGCCCGTACAGCGCCGGCGGGGCCTGGCTGATGCCGATCCCGGCCGACAGCGACAGCTGCCCCGGCAGCGGCTGGTGCACGGTGAGGTCGGCCGCGCCGTACCAGCGGCCACGGTAGCTGTCGGGCAGCTCGAACGCGGCCAGCGACACGCTCAGCCGGTCCCGGTACGACCAGCCGAGGCTGGCCTCGTTGCGGTTGAACAGGCGGTTCATGCGGTTGCCGGGGTAGTCGTAGCGCAACAGCCCGGCCTGCATCTGCCAGCTGTCGGACAGGGTCCAACTGCGCGACAGCTCGATCGTGGTCAGCAACTGGTGGCCCGGCGCGTCCAGCGCCGTACTGGCGGACGCGCCCAGCGACCAGCCCGGCGCGGGCAACCAATAGCCGGCGACCTGCAGGGACGGGGTGTCGGCGGTCACCGCGATGCCGCGATCGACCAATTGCGAACTGAGCCCGACCGCGCCGCCCAGCTTGGCGGCCAGCGCCGTGCCCGGCAGGCACAGCGCCGCCGCCAGCGCCAGCGTGCCGCGCAGCGGGCGCAGGCGCGCGGCACGCTGCGCCAGGTCACCTGCGAGCGCGGTCATGCCGGTCAAGATGCCCATGCATGGCGGTCGCGGGCAGGGCGGTCGGGGACGGGGAGCCGGCGGCGGAAGGGGCGGTTGTGCACGGTCGCTCGATGGTCGCAGGTCGGATCGCAGAGGACGCTGGGCGCGTGGCAGCGGCAACGCTGGAGCGCCCGCCCCGTGGACGATCGCCATTATCGGCATTGCGCACTGGCGGCGACACGGCACACACCCGGCGGCGGACGCCGGGTTCAGTTTCGACTATGCCGGGGCCGGGGGCCGACTTCAATGCAGGGAATTGAGATAGGCGATCAGATCTTCCAGTTGCTTGCTGTCGTCCAGCCCGTCGTACTTCATGTTGGCGCCGGGGATGCCCTTGGACGCCGGCTGGGACAGGTAGCTGCGCAGCTTGTCGTCGCTCCAGGTCCACTGGGTCTTCTTCATCGCGTCCGAGTAGCGGTAGTCGGGCACGCTGCCGGCGCTGCGTCCGACCACGCCGAACAGGGTCGGGCCCTTCTTGTTCTTGCCCGGCGCCGCGCTATGGCATTCGGCACATTCGGTGGCGAACACGCCGGCGCCGGGCAGGCCGCCGCCGGCATGCGCGGCGGGCGCGAGCGCGGCGCCGAGCGGCAGCAGGCTGGCCATCAGGGTGCACCACAGGGGAACTGCATTGGCTGGTTTCATGACGATCCGTACGTGGGGGAAGGTGTGCTCAGAACGCCAGGCTCAGGGCCAGCGAGAACTGGTTCAGGTCGTGCGGGCGGGTTACCGGCAGGGCGCCGAACACGTTGCCGGTGGTGCCGTTGAACTTGCTGAAACGGAACCAGGTGGCGGACAGGCGCATATTGGCGATCGAGGTGAACGCGTCGTCCTTGCCGAACGGCGCCCAGGAGGCGCTGATCAGGTTGCTGGTGGTGTCCGGGGCGCCGTACGGGCTGTAGCGGAACGCGTCGTCCGAGCCGGTATTGATGAAGTGCGCCAGCAGCAGGCCGTAGCTCTGCTTGTAGGTGTAGCTGAGGTTGATCGACTGGTCGCGGATGCTGCCGCGGCGCAGCCCGGCCACGCTGGGGTCGGCCGGGTCGATCGCCGCGCTGCCGTAGCGGCGGCGCTCGTAGATGTTGAGATAACCGAGCTTGAGGATGTGCTCGCGGGTGCCCAGGAACTGGTAGTTCAGGTCGTAGCCCAGGTCGGTGAAGTCGTCGCGCGGGCCGGTGCTGCGCGGCAGCTGGCGATGGGTGGTCAGGGCGACCACGCCGGCGGAGAAGAATTGCTTCTTCATGTCCTTCATGTAGCTCAGGCGCAGGTAGCCGGTGTCGCTGAGCTTGCCCGGGTCGCCGCCGACCGCGTAGCCGAGGTCGTCCTGGGTGGAGACCGGCAGCGCGTTGTAGGTGCCGATCTCGCCGTACCAGTTGCGGTCGTAGACGCCGTAGACGCTGGTGCCGATCACCCGGTTGGACAGCGAGGACTGGTTGAGCAGGGTGGTGGAGCTGGCGTAGGCCGAGGCCGGCCCCAGGCCGGAGGCGTTGGGCAGCACGCCGATCGGGTCCTGGCTGCCCGGATTGTTGTTGACGCTGACCCCGAGCAGGGCGTCCTTGCCGCCGAACTTGAAGGTCTTGGCGACGAAGCGCAGGTCCATGTTGTCCAGCTTGGTGGTGAACTTGTCCTTGCCGTTGTTGGTGCTGGAGACCTTGATGTAGCCGCCGATGTTGTCGCTGACGCGCCCTGCCAGGTACAGGTCGCCCTCGCTGAGCTGGTTGTTGGTCTTGCCGCGTACCGGCACGCTGCGGGTGCCGATGAGCTGCGCCGAGACCGGGACCTTGGTGCCGTTGCCGTCGCTGTCGGTGTAACCGTTGAGCTTGAAGCGCATGCCGTACGGGGTCAGCGCCGGGCCGTAGGCGCCGATGTGGCAGTCCGCGCAGGAGGAGCCGGTCTGCCGCGCGAACGCCGGTACCGCCGCGGCGCGCGGGCTGACCAGCAGCAACAGCGAACCGAGCGTGGACCACAGCAGGACCTGCTCGGCGCCACGCCGCGTGCCGGGACGGAAGAAGGAAGAAGGAGACGGGGCGGTCTGCATGCGATGGGTCCTTGAGCGGGTCGGCGCGGCGGCGGACGAGGGAAGGGCGTAAGCGCGGCTCAGCCGCGGCGGAAGCGCAGCATTCGCCGCAGGGTGTCGTCGCGGCGCACGAAGTGGTGCCATAGCGCGGCACCGATATGCAGCAGGATCAGGCCGAGCAGCGCCCAGGCGGCATACACGTGCCAGGCGCCGAGCGTGTCGGCCAGATCCGGATCGGGGGCGACCAGTTCCGGCAGCGTGGCGGCGAACAGATGCACCGGCTTGCCCATGGACTGGCTCAGCGCCCAGCCCAGCACCGGCAGGGTCAGCAGCAGCGCATACATGACCACGTGGGTGAGTCCGGCCAGCGCCCGCAGCAGCGGCGAGGCGGCATCGGGGTCGTGGCGTTTGCCCAGGCGCAGGCGCAGCGCCACGCGCAGGAAGAACAGGCCGAGTACGAACAGGCCGAAATGCCGATGCCCCTCCAGCAACCATTGGCGTACGGCGCGGCCATCGACCTCTTCGCGCAACAGGATCAGCCCTGCCGCCAACACCAGGCACAGCACGGTGAGCCAGTGCAGCACCACCATCGGCCGCGGCAGCGCCGCGCCTGCGGAGGTGCGCGGCGGATGCCCTGGCGCTTCGGAAAGGGCGAGATTGTCGTCGGCCTGCGTGGATGAAGTCATGGTGGCGTGCCCTGTCCAGGTCGTGTCGATGGAATGCGCGCTGCCGCTCGCGGCGTCGTGCGGCCACTGCCGAGCGCGCAGCGGGGCGGCGCAGTGGTGGTCGCAGATGGGTGCCGGGGGCGCGGCAAAAGGTTGCGTCGGCGTGGCGGCGGCCTTCGCATCGGCGTTGCGCGCGGCATGGCGCAACCTTTGCGCCGACCGGAAGCACTCAGCCTGGTAACTCCGCGTCGGAGTCCGTGTCGGACACATTCATGGCAATCGAACGAATCCAGTTGCGTACGCACGGCGACGAGCGCGGTCTGCTCGTGGCCCTGGAGCAGCAACGCGACGTGCCCTTCGACATCCGGCGCGTGTACTACCTGTTCGCGACCAAGCACGGCGTGCACCGCGGGCAGCACGCGCACCGCCATCTGAACCAATTGGCGGTGGCCCTGCATGGCTCGGTGTCGTTCCTGCTCGACGACGGCAGCGGACCGGTGCAGGTGGTGTTGGATGACCCTTGCCAGGGCCTGCTGCTCGGCAGCATGGTGTGGCGCGACCTGTACGATTTCAGCGCTGATTGCGTGCTGATGGTGCTGGCCGACCAGGCCTACGATCCGGCCGACTACATCCTCGACTACGACGATTTCCTGCGCGAAGCCGCCGGCGAACGCAGGCAGGAGGCGTAGGGACATGGCGAAACCGCTGGTCATCATTGGCGCGGGCGAATTGGCGCAGATCGCCTGCGAATACTTCAGCCACGACAGCGACTACGAGGTGCTGGCCTTCAGCGCCGAGCGCGACTACATCGTCGCGCCGACCCTGGCCGAGCGCCCGGTGGTAGCGTACGAGGAGCTGGAGCGGCTGTACCCGCCGGCCGAGGTCGAGGCGTTCGTGGCGATTCCCGCCAGCGGCCTCAACCGGCTGCGCACGCGGTTCTTCCTCGACGCCAAGCGCCGCGGCTATCGCCTGGCCAGCTACGTCAGTTCGCGCGCCTTCGTCTGGCGCAATGCGCAGCTGGGCGAGAACTGTTTCGTGTTCGAAGGCAATGTGGTGCAGCCGTTCACCCGCATCGGCGACAACTGCATCCTGTGGAGCGGCAACCACATCGGCCACCGCACAGTGATCCACGACCACGTGTTCGTCGCCTCGCATGCGGTGATTTCCGGCTACTGCGAGATCGGCCAAAGCAGTTTCGTCGGGGTCAATGCCACCTTCAGCGACGGGGTCAAGGTCGCCGCGGACAACGTGATCGGCGCCGGCGCGCTGGTCACCCGCGACACCGAGCCGGGCCGGGTCTACGTCGGCGCGCCGGCGCGCGCGGTGGCCGGCAAGTCCAGCTTCGACGTGACGCTCTGACGCCATGTTCGACTGGAGCAAACGCGGCCTGGCGTTCGCCACCGTACGCGACGGCGTCGGCGGCTGGATGCGGCATTCGGCGTTGACGCCGACGCCGCATCGCCTGGACGCCGAGCTGATCCGCGTCTACGCCGGCTTCCGCGACGACGCCGGGATCAGCCGCATCGGCTACGTCGACGTGCGCGGCGACGATCCGACCCGGGTGGTGCGCGTCAGCGCCACGCCGGTGTTGGACATCGGCCGCGACGGCTGCTTCGACGACAACGGCATGATCCTCGGCGACGTGGTCGCCGCGCCGGATGGGCTGTACATGTTCTATGTCGGCTTCCAGCGCGTGGCCAAGGCCAAGTTCCTGGCCTTCACCGGATTGGCGGTGTCCCGCGACGGCGGCGAGACGTTCCAGCGCCGCCAGGACACGCCGCTGCTGGACCGCGCGCCCGGGCGCAGCACCATCGCCGCGGTGCATTCGGCACGCTACGAGCACGGCCGCTGGCGGCTGTGGTACGCGGTCGGCGACGACTGGGAGCAGATCGACGGCACGCCGTTCCCGCGCTACCACATCCGCCATGCCGAGACCGACGACCTGCAGGCGATCCCGCGCCAGGACACGCTGTGCCTGCAACCGCAGGGCAGCGAATACCGTATCGGCCGCCCGCGCGTGTACCGTCACCAAGGCGGCTACCTGATGTATTTCACCCGCGGCAACGTCGGCGGTGCGTATTTCCCCGGCGTGGCGCGCAGCGCCGACGGCCGCCACTGGCAGCGTTGCGACGACGCCTTTGGCCTGGCGCTTTCGCCCGGCGGCTGGGACGCGCGCACGCTGTGCTATCCGGCGCTGATCCGGCACCGCGACCGCGTGCTGATGTTCTACAACGGCAACGACATGGGCCGCGACGGCTTCGGCGTGGCGGTGGCGCCGCTTGCGCAGGGCGCAGGCGAGGGGAGCGGCGATGATTTCGGTTAGGCCCTATACCGCCGCCGACGCGCCGGCCTGGGACGCCTTGATCGCCGAATCCCGCAACGGCAACCTGCTGCACCAACGCGGCTACATGAACTACCACGCCGAGCGTTTCGTCGACGCCTCGCTGCTGGTCGAACGCGGCGGTGCGCTGCTTGCAGTGTTCCCGGCCAATATCGAGGGCACGCGCGTGGTCAGCCATGCCGGGCTGAGCTATGCCGGGCTGCTATCCGCGCATGGGCTGCGCGCGGCGACGACGCTGGACGTGTTCGAGCAGATCGCCGCGCATTACCGCGCCCGCGGCGTGCACGAGTTGCTGTACAAGGCGGTGCCGCACCTGTTCCATGCGTCGCCGGCGGAAGAGGATCTCTACGCCCTGCATCGGCTCGGTGCGCGGCTGCAACGCCGCGACCTGTCCTCGGCGATCGCCTTGCGCGAGCCGCTGCGCTTCGCCGCCGAACGGCGGCGCTCGATCGGCAAGGCGCGCAGGGCCGGCCTGCGCGTGCAGCGCAGCGACGATCCGGCACCGTTCCATGCGCTGCTGAGCGAGGTACTGCAGCGCCACGGCGCCACGCCCACCCACAGCCTGCAGGAACTGCGCCTGTTGTGCGGGCGCTTCCCGGAACAGCTGGTGCTGTACGAAGTGCGCGACGGCGAGAGCCTGCTGGCCGGCACGCTGCTGTACGACTTCGGCCGCGTGGTGCACACCCAGTACCTGGCCTGTTCCGAACAGGGCCGGCGCGTGGACGCGCTGAGCCTGCTGCTGGCCGACCTGATCGAACACCGCTACGCGCAGCGCGAGTACTTCAGCCTGGGCATTTCCACCGAGCAGCAGGGCCAGGTGCTCAACGACGGCCTGGTCACGCAGAAGGAGCGCTTCGGCGCGCGCGGCGTGGTCCACGATTTCTACGCCTGGGACCTGCGATGAGCGTGCCGTTCCTGGACCTGCGCGCGCTCAACGCCCGCTATGCCGACGAACTGAAGGCCGCGGCGGCGCGGGTCATCGACTCGGGCTGGTATGTGCTGGGCGAGGAGCTCGACGCGTTCGAGCGCGAGTTCGCCGCCTATTGCGGCACCGAACATGCGATCGGCGTGGGCAACGGCATGGACGCGCTGAGCCTGATCCTGCGCGGTTACCGCGAACTGGGCCGGCTACGCGACGGCGACGAGGTGATCGTGCCGGGCAACACCTTCATCGCCAGCTTCCTGGCGATCAGCGAGAGCCGGTTGCTGCCGGTGCCGGTGGAGCCGAATCCGGTCAGCTTCAACCTGGATCCGGCCAGCGTGGAGCGGGCGATCGGCCCACGCACACGGGCGATCATGGCGGTGCATCTGTACGGCCAGCTGGCGGACATGGCCGCGTTGCGGACGTTGGCGCGGCAGCACGGCCTGCTGCTGATCGAGGACGCGGCGCAGGCGCACGGCGCGCGCCTGCATGGGCGCCACGCCGGAAGTTTCGGCGACGCCGCCGGCTTCAGTTTCTTCCCCGGCAAGAACCTGGGTGCGCTCGGCGATGGCGGCGCGGTCACGACCGACGACGCCGCGCTGGCCGCGCAGATCCGGATGCTGCGCAACTACGGGTCGGACATCAAGTACCGGCACCTGGTGCAAGGCGTGAACTCGCGCCTGGACGAAATGCAGGCGGCGCTGCTGCGGGTCAAGCTGCACTACCTGGATGCCGACATCGCCCTGCGCCGCGATGTGGCGCGGCGCTATCGCGCAGGCATCGCGCATCCGCAGCTGCAGTTGCCGCAGGTGGCCGACGAGGCGGCTCACGCCTGGCATCTGTTCGTGGTGCGCTGCGCCCGGCGCGACGCGCTGCAGCGCCATCTGCTGGCCAGCGGCATTCACTGCGTGGTGCACTATCCGCTGCCGCCGCACCGGCAGCCGGCCTATGCCGCACTGAGCGGGCTCAGCTTGCCGCTATGCGAGCAACTGCACCGCGAGGTGCTGAGCCTGCCGATCGACCCGACCCTGGATGCGGCCGCGGTGCAGCGGGTGATCGACGCCTGTCTGGCGTTCGAGGCCACAACGGCATGAACGTGCTGCGCAGCGGCGTGTACAGCGGCGTGGCCACCGCGGCCAAGCTGCTGGCCGCGTTACTGGTGCTCAAGCTGGTCGCGGTGTATGCCGGGCCGGCCGGCGTGGCCCGGCTCGGCCAGTTCACCAGCCTGATGTCGCTGCTGGCGGTGCTGGCCGGCGGCGGCATCGGCGCGGGCATCGTCAAGTACGTGGCCGAATACCGCGACGATGCGCAGAAACTGGCGCGGCTGCTCGGCGCGGCGCTGGGCTATGCCTGCTGCGCCGCCTGCGTGATGGGGGTGGTCGCGCTGCTGTTCAGCCGCCAGATCGCGCAGCGCCTGCTCGGCGATCCGCAGTACCAGAGCCTGATCTGCGTGCTGGCCGTGGCCCAGCTCGGCATCGCCCTGGTCAACTACATCCTGGCGGTGGTCAACGGTTTCATGGACGTGCGCCGGCTGGCCTTCATCCAGGTCGCCGGCTCGGTGCTCAGCGTGCTGGTGGTGCTGTGGCTGTCGCGCTGGCTGCAGCTGTACGGCGCGCTGCTGGCGCTGGTCGCCGGGCAGGTGCTGTGGCTGTGCGCCGGCCTGCCGGCGCTGCGGCGCAGCCCGTACTTCCGCCGCGACATGCTGCGCATCCGCTTCGATGCGGAAATGACCCGGCGCCTGGCCGCGTTCTCGGTGATGACGCTGACTTCGGCGCTGCTGCCGCTGCTGGTCAATATCGGCGTGCGCGACCATCTGGCCGACACCTTCGGCTGGCAGCAGGTCGGCTATTGGCAGGCGGTGAGCAAGGTCTCCGAGGCCTATCTGCTGTTCTTCACCACGGCGATCAACGTCTATTACCTGCCCAAGCTGGCAGCGTTGCGCGACCGTGCCGGGCTGCTGCTGGAACTGCGCACCGCCTACCGCTACGTGTTGCCGGCGGTGATCGCATTGGCCGCGGCGATCTACCTGTGCCGCGACTGGATCACCCGGCTGCTGTTCGCCGCCGATTTCGCCGCCGCCGCGCCGCTGTACGCGCCGCAGCTGGTCGGCGACGTGATCAAGATCGCCTCGTTCGTGCTGTCGTACCTGATGCTGGCCAAGGCGATGACGCGGCTGTTCGTGATCTCAGAATGCGTGTTCGCCGCCAGCTATCTCGGGCTGGTCTATCTGTTCACCGCGCGCATGGGCCTGATCGGGGCGGCATACGCATTCGCGGTCAATTATGCGCTGTACCTGGCGTTCAACGTCGTGGTGGTGCGGCGCTATCTGGGAGGGTTGCGCTGATGGACGAACGCGGACTGCGCGGCGACATGCCGCTGGTGTCGGTGCTGGTGCCGGCGTTCAACCATGAACGCTTCGTGCAGCGCTGCCTGGACAGCGTGCTGGAGGATCCGTATCCGAACAAGGAGCTGGTGATCGTCGACGACGGCTCCAGCGACGCCACCGCCGCGCGCATCGCCGAGTGGATCGCGCTGCATGGACAGCGCATCCCGGTGCGGTTCTGGCCGCGCGAGAACCGCGGCATCGCTGCCACGCTGAACCACCTGGTGGCGATGGCCAGCGGCGAGTTCCTGCGCCTGGGCGCCAGCGACGACTACCTGTTGCCGGGCGGTCTGGCCGCGCAGGTCGCCTATCTGCGCGCTGCGCCGAGCAAGACCGCGGTGATCGGCGATGCGGTGGTGGTCGACGCGGACGGGCGCCTGTTGCACCAGAGCAGCATGCGCGACCTGCACGGCGTGGACAAACGCCTGTACCTGAGCGACGCCGGCATCCGCCGCGCGGTGATCCGGCATTGGGCGGTGAGCGGGGCGGTGGCCCTGGTCCGGCGCAGCGCGCTGCAGGCGCGCGTGGCCTGGGACGAAGAGCTGCATATCGAGGACTGGGATTTCTTCCTGCGCCTGGTCGCACGCGATGCGCTGGGCTTCATCGACGTCGGTGTCTGCGCGTACCGGCTGCACGGCGCCAACGCCAGCAGGACCCGGCACCTGCCCAGCCGCCTGGCCAATCTGACCGAGTCGCGGCAGGTGGCGCTGCGCCGCGCGGCGCTGTTCGATGCGCCGTGCCGCACGCTGCTGCATGCGCAGGCGCACTACATCGCGGCCAAGATCGCGTTCCTGCGGCGCCAGCCGGCGGTGCTGGGCGGGCACCTGCTGGCGCATGCCTGGCTGTCGCTGCTGGCGCGCCTGCGGCCGGCCGCCGCGGCGCCGCTGGCCGAGCGCGCATGAAACGCCTGCTGCGCCTGCCGTCGAGCTATTTCGGCCTGCCGCTGCTGTTCAGTTGCGCGCTGACCCTGCTCAGCTTCGATCTGCCGCCCGGCTATGCCGCCGGCATCGCCTTGCTGGCCGCCGCGGCCGCGACAACGCTGCTGCTGGATGCGCTGCACGGCATCCGCCTGCCGTCGCTGGCCGCGTTTCGCGCGCGCCGTTATGCCGGCACCCGCGAGGCCTTCGTCGCGCTGTGCCTGGCCGCGCTGGTCGGCGTGTTCTGCGTGCTGGACCTGGCGCTGTTCCCGATCCCGCTGTTCACCAATCCTTCCGCCTATGCCGACCTGACGCCGCTGCATTCGCACGTGCGGCACCTGTCCAACATGTGCTGGATCCTGCCGCCGATCGCGCTGCTGTGCGTGCGCGACAAGGCGCTGCGCAACGCGATGATCGTCGCCGGCTTCGTGTTCCCGGTGCTGGTGATCGACCGCAACCGCATCTTCGCCGCGTTGTTCAGCTTCGCGCTGCTCCTGCTGCTGCGGCGCGATCCGGCGCGGCCGGTGCCGTGGAAGGCCATCGTGGCGTTGCTGGTCGCCGGCGGCGCGGCGTTCTCGCTGCTGGGCACGCTGCGCTCGGGCTCGCTGGATTCGGTGACGCTGCCGTTCGGCGCGCTGTACCGCGCCGCGCCGCAGGGCATCAAGTGGCTGCTGCTGTACATCGGCGCCGGCCCGTACAACTTCGGCGCGATGCTGGCCAAGGACTACGTCAACGCCAGTTTCCTGGTCAACCAGCTGGTGCCGCTGAGCGGCTCGATCGCCACCGCCGGCACCGGCATTCCGCTGGATGCGCCGAACATCAACGTCGGCACCGAGTTCTTCCCGTTCCTGCTGGCTGGCGGCGCCGGCGCCGCGCTGGCCGCGATGCTGGCGCTGTACGCGACGCTGCTGTGGAGCGTGCGCCTGCTCGGCAGCACGGTGTCGCTGTTCAACCTGCTGGTGTTCCTGCGCATCGCCTACGCCTGCCTGATGTCGCCGTTCGCGCCGCAGGCCTTCACCTGGACCAACGCCGGCTTCATCGCGCTGTGCCTGGTCCTGCACGCCTGCAGCGCGCTGCTGCCGAACCGCCGCGCGGCGCTGGCGGCAGCACCGGGCAGGGCGGGGCAGGTGCCGCCACCTTTTTCTCCAGGAAGTGCCTTGCCATGAAAGAAGACGAAATCTACCTGATCGACCTGTGGCGGATCCTGCGGCGCGAATGGACGTGGTGCGTGCTGCCGCTGCTCGCCGCGCTGGCGCTGGCGTTCGCCTTCCTGCAGGTCGCCACGCGCCAGTGGCAGGCCACCGCGTGGGTGCAGGTCGGCGAATTCGGCCCGACCCCATCCGGGCGCGATCCCAAGCTGGAGCCGTTCCAGCGCGTGATCGAACGGATCAAGACGCGGCTGTTCCAGGACCAGGTGCTGCACAGCCTGGGCCTGCCGTTGAACGGGCGCGAGGCCGCGCTGTACCGCAGCAGCCTGAAACTGGACCCGGATCCCTATGCCAACCTGATCGAGTTGAGCCTGCGTGCCGATTCGGCGCAGCAGGCCCGCGCCCTGGCCGCGGCGACGACGGCGCAGCTGCAGGCGCTGCACCGGCGCATCCAGGCCGTGCCGATGCAACAGACGCGCGAACGCCTGCAGGACATCGACAGCGAACTCGCCGCGACCCAGGCCGAGCGCGCACGCCTGCTGCAACAGCAGGCCGAGGGCAAGGGCAGCGTCGAGCAGCAGTTGCTCGGCGACATGCTGCTGTCGGAGAAGAACACGGTCATCCGCAGCCTGAAGTCCGAGCGCGACGACCTGCGCGCCCGGCTCGGCGCGCGCTATACCTACGACACCTCCGCGCCATGGGCGGCCTACGTGCCCGAACGCCCCGCATTTCCCAATCCGGTGCTGGTGCTGGCGGTGGCGCTGATGCTGGGCGCCGGACTCGGCGTGTTCGCCGCGATCGTCCGCAACGCGCTGCGGCGCCGGCAGGCCGCATGCATGCCGCAGCCTCAGCAAGCCCTTAGCGGCGCATAAGCGCCAATACGCACCACGCCGCTCACGGCGATTCAACCAAACCGCCCGCCACCCGCACTCACTGGCATACCGTGCGATCCGCGCTTGCGGCCGGCACGGCAATTCCCGACGACGACGGCAGGCGAGTGGAGAGTGGATGTGACTGCGAATGGCAAGCCCGGCACCGCTGCGCGCGCGGCGACGATCGATCCGGCGCTGCTGCTGGAGACCCAGCGCGCCTTCGATAGCGTTGCCGCCGACTACGACGGCCCGCGCGGCAACAACGAGCTGATCCAGCGCATGCGCACCACCCTGTGGGACACGGTGGCCGCGCAGTTGCCGGTCGGCGCGCGGCTGATCGACCTGGGCTGCGGCACCGGCCTGGACGCCCACGAGTTCGCGCAACGCGGCTATCGGGTGCTGGCCACCGACTGGTCGCCGCAGATGGTGGAGCGCACCCGGCAGCGGGCGCAGGACCCGGCCTTGCAGGGGCGGCTCAGCGCGGCGCACGTCGGCATCCAGCAACTGGATCGCCTCGACGGCGAGTTCGACGGCATGTATTCCAACTTCGGCCCGCTGAACTGCGCGCCGGACCTGCCCGCGGTGGCCGCCGAATGCGCGCGCCTGCTGCGCCGCGACGGGCGCCTGGTGTTCTCGGTGATCGGGCGCCTGTGCCCGTGGGAAGTGGGCCACTACGCGCTGCGCGGGCGCTTCCGCCGCGCCGCGGTGCGTGGCGCGCGCGGAGTCACCGCGGTGGGCATGAACGGGCACACCATCTGGACCTGGTACTACCTGCCACGCGAGTTCTACCGCGCGTTCTCCGCGCATTTCGAGCTGGAATCCTATCGCGCGCTCAGCCTGTGCCTGCCGCCGCCGTACTTGGTCGACCACTACCGCCGCCACCCGCGCTGGGGTGAACGCCTGGGCCGGCTGGACGACCGCATCGGCGGCTGGCCGCTGCTGCGCGACATGGGCGATCACTTCCTGATCGTGATGCGCAAGCGCTGAACGATGCGCGCGCTTTCCGCTGCCGCCGAAGTCTGCCTGCACGGCGCGCGCCTGGCCACGCCGGCCGGCGCGCTGCGCGCGTCCCTGGCGTTGCGCGGCGCGCGCGTCGCCGCCGCGCCGGCCACTGCGGCATACCGGATCGCGCTGCACGGGCACCTGGTGTTTCCGGGGCTGATCAATGCGCACGAGCACCTGCAGGTCAACGCGGTGCCGCCGCTGCCGCAGACCGCGCCGTTCGCCAACAGCTACGCTTGGATCGAGGCATTCGCTGCGCATTTCCGCGACCCCGCCGTCGCCGCCGCGCTGCGGCTGCCCAAGGCGCTGCGCCTGCGCCACGGCGCGCTGAAGAACCTGCTCGCCGGCGTCACCTGTGTCGCCCACCACGATCCGTGGCATGCCGAACTGGACGCAGCGGACTTCCCGGTCGCGCTGCTGCGCGAGTTCGGCTGGAGCTACGCCTTGCACGGCCCCGACTACGGCCCGCCGCTGGCGCAGAGCTTCGCCGCGACCGCCGCCGACCATCCATGGATGATCCACCTCGCCGAGGGCACCGATGCGGTCGCCGCCGCCGAACTGGCCGAACTGGACCGGCGCGGCTGCCTGGCCGCCAACAGCGTGCTGATCCACGGCGTGGGCCTGAGCGCGGCCGACATCGAGCGCGTGCTCGCCTGCGGCGCCGCCGTGGTGTGGTGCCCGTCGAGCAACCTGGCGCTGTTGGGGCGCACGCTGGATCCACGCCGGCTGTATGCGGGCGGGCGCCTGGCGCTGGGCAGCGATTCGCGCCTGAGCGGCGCGCGCGATCTGCTCGATGAACTGCAGGTGGCCGCCGCCAACGGTGTGGATGCAGGGCAGGCGCTGGCGCTGGCGACTACCGCCGCCGCGCGCATCCTGCGTCTGCCCGGACGCGGCAGTCTCGCGGTCGGCAGCGCCGCGGATCTGCTGATCGTCGGCGACCGCGGCGGCGATCCGGCGCATAGCCTGGTTGGCCGTGCACGCAGCGAACTGCGCGCGGTGGTACGCGACGGGCGCCCACGCATCGCCGATCCCGATTTCGCCGACTGGTTCGAGGCCACCGGCGTGGCGGCGGTGCCGGTCACGCTGGACGGTGTCCCGAAGCTGCTGGCCGCCGAGCTGGCCGACCCCGTGCTGCTCGCGCTTGAGCCCGGCCTGGAATTGCAGGGCGATGCGCTTCGCGCGGCCGAGCCGTCGGTCCTGCAGGCGCGCCGCGCATGAGCGCCGTGCCGATCCTGGACCCGTTCGAGGCCTATGCGCTGTGGGCGGCGAGCTATCCGGCGCACGCGCACAACCCGGTGATGCAGGCCGAGCAGCGCGCCATGCTGGCGCTGTTGCCGCCCGCGCTGCACGGCCAGCGCGTGCTCGATGCCGGCTGCGGCAGCGGACGCTATCTGTTGCATGCGCTGCAGCGCCACGCCGCGCACGCCACCGGCGTGGACCTGTCGCCGCAGATGCTCGGCCGCGCCGCGCGCGAACTGGATGCGGCCGGCGCCGGCAATCGCTACACGCTGCGCGAAGGCAGCCTGGACGCACTGCCGGTGGCCGATGCCGCCGCCGACCTGAGCATCTGCGCCCTGACCGTCGGGCATCTGCCGCAGCTGCTGCCGGCGCTGGCCGAACTGCGCCGCGCCACCCGCCCAGGCGGCAGCGTGCTGTGCAGCGACGTGCATCCGATCGGCCACGCGCTGGGCTGGAAGCGCGATTTCAAGGCCGCTGGCCAGCGCTACGCGGTGCGCCATACCCAGCACCTCTACAGCCACTGGCATGCGGCCTGCGCCGCGCTCGGGCTGGCGATCGAGGCGGTGCGCGAACCGATGCTCGATCCTGCCGACATTCCCGCCGGCGCGCACTTCGATCCTGCCGCGCTGCAGGTGCCGGTGGCGCTGGTGTTCCGGCTGCGGCGCCTGCCGTGAGCCTCGCCTTGCGGTCATCTCTCATGCCCTCCACACCGAACACGCTGCTGGTCAATCCGACCATCACCTCGCGCGGCAATGCCCGCTTCCCGCTGGCGCTGCTGAACCTGGCCGCGGCGCTGGACCGCAGCGGCGACAGCCGCATCATCGACGGCAACGTCGATCGCGGCTTCATCGACAGCGCGCTGCAGGCGTTGCAGCAACAACGCTACGACGCGGTCGGCATCAGCGTCATGGGCGGGCCGCAGATCGCGCCGTCGATCGCGCTGTCCACCGCGATCCGCGAACGCTTCCCGGCCATGCCGATCGTCTGGGGCGGCTATTTCCCGACCCTGTACACCAACACCGCGCTGAGCGCGCCGTACGTGGACTATGCGATCCGTGCGCAGGGCGAGGACACGCTGCCGGAACTGGTCGCGGCGTTGCGCGGCGAAGGCCCCGGCCTGGCGCAGATCGACGGGCTGTCGTGGAAACAGGACGGCGCGATCGTGCACAACCGCAATCGCGGCTTCAGCCGCGGCGAGGCGGCACCGGCGCTGCCGTACGCCAAGCTCGGCGACCCGCGCCAGTACCTGGGCCGCAGCTTCCTCGGCCGCCGCACCGCCTCGCACCAGGCCGCGCTGGGCTGCCGGTTCCGCTGCACCTTCTGCGGCGTGGCGGCGATGTTCGGCGGCGCCACCGCGCTACCCACTGCGGCACGACTGGAGCGCGAGTTGCGCTATCTGAAAGAGGAACTGGGCGCCGATTCGATCCAGTTCTTCGACCACAACTTCTTCGACCGCGAGGCGGAGATGATCCCGCTGCTGGAGGTCATGGCCAAGCTGGAGATGCCGTGGTGGTGCTATGCGCGCGCCGACGCGCTGCTCAACCTGTCCGAGAGCACCTGGAAGCTGGTGCGCAAGAGCCGGCTGCGCATGGCTTATATCGGCGCCGAATCGCCGAGCGGGGCGATGCTCAAGGAAATCCGCAAGGGCACGCGCCCGGACCAGACTCTGGAAGTGGCCGAGCTGTGCCGGCGCAACGGGGTGATCCCGGAGTTGTCGTTCATGGTCGCGCCGCCGCAGGACACCGTGCATGCGACCGAGCAGACCTTCGAGTTCATTCGCGAGCTCAAGCGGATCAATCCGCAGTCGGAAATCATCGTCTACGTGTACACGCCGCTGCCGGAAGCCAGCCGCCACGAGAAGGACCGCGGCAAGCGCGCATCGATGCCGCTGCGCGACCTGCACGGCGCGCCGGTGGAGTTCCCGCGCACGCCGGAGGAGTGGACCCAGCCGCAATGGGTGGACTACGCCTGCCACGCCGACGCGCCGTGGCTCGACGACGCGCTGCGCCAGCGCATCCGCGACTTCGTCACCGTGCTCGGCTGCCGCTATCCCACCGCGCAGGACCTGCGTTCGCCGCGCTGGGCCAAGCGCGGCCTGAGCGCGATGGCGGCGTGGCGCTACCGCTACCGGCGCTACGACCGGCCGTGGGAGCTGAACCTGGCCAATTGGCTGGTGCGCCTGCGCCGGCCGCAGGTCTCCGGCATCTAGGCGTGGCGCCTCCCCGCGGAAACCCCATGCACGTCGCCCAGATCAATTTCGTCCGCACGCCGCCGGGACTGGCGCCGGCGCAGGTGTTCGCGCACTGGCCGTCGCTGGCCGACATCTCCGAAGCGGTGGCCAGCGCCGGCACCCGCGTGTCGGTGATCCAGGCCGCCGATGCATCGGCGCAGTTGCTGCGCAACGGTGTGGAATATCACTTCACCGATCCGGGCAATGCTGGCACCAGCAGCCGCGCGCGGCGCATCGCCGGCATCGTGCACGCGATCGGCGCCGACGTGGTCCACGTGCACGGCCTGGAGTTCGCGCGCGAGGCCTGCGCGATGGCGCGGCAGTTGCCGCAGGTGCCGATCCTGTTGCAGGACCATGCCAATCGCCCGCCGCGCTGGTGGCGCCGCTCGCAGTGGCGGCAGTGGTACGCGGCCGCAGCGGGCATCGCCTTCACCTCGCTGGATCTGGCGCGCGCGTTCGTGCATGCCGGGCTGTTCGCGCCGTCCACCCGCCTGTTCGCGATCCCCGAATCCAGCTGCCGCTTCACCCCCGGCGATCGTGACCAGGCGCGGCGCGATAGCGGCCTGCATGGCGCGCCCTGCGTGCTGTGGGTTGGGCACCTGAGCGCCGGCAAGGATCCGTTGACCGTGCTCGAAGGCGTGGCCCGCGCCGCCGCGCGGCTGCCCGGACTGCAGCTGTTCTGCGCGTACGGCAGCGCGCCGTTGCTGGAGGCGGTGCAACAGCGCGTGCAGCAGGATCCGCGCCTGCGCGGGCGCGTGCACCTGCTTGGCAAGGTCGAGCATGCGCAGGTGCAGACGCTGATGCGCGCGGCGGATCTGTTCGTGTCGGGCAGCCTGAGCGAAAGCTGCGGCTACGCGGCACTGGAAGCCTTCGCCTGCGGCACGCTGCCGGTGCTGACCGACATCCCGTCGTTCCGCGCACTCACCGACTGCGGCCGCGTCGGCGAACTGTGGCCGTGCGGCGATGCCGGGCTACTCGCCGAGGCGCTGGTGCATGCCGCCGCCGAACGGCCGTCGCCAGAGCAGGTCCGCGCGCATTTCGATGCGCAGCTGTCGTTCGCGGCGGTGGGCCGGCGCTGGTCGCGCGCCTATGCGCAGCTGCTGGAGCAAGCCGCGCGGAGCGAGGCATGAAGCTGGCACTGGTGGTGCCCGGCGGGGTCGATCGCAGCGGCGAGTACCGCGTGATCCCGGTACTGCTGACCCTGATCGAACGCTTGGCGCGCAGCCACGAGCTGCATGTGTTTGTGCTGCACCAGGAGCCTGCGCCGGCATGCTGGGAGTTGCTCGGCGCGCGCATCCACAACATCGGCGACGGCCGCACCCGCCTGCGCGCGGTCGCCGCGATCCGCGCCGAGCATCGCCGGGCGCCGTTCGACCTGGTGCAATCGATCTTCTCCGGCCACTGCAGCCTGATCGCGGTGGCCGCCGCGCGCTTGCTGGGGCGGCCGAGCCTGGTGCACATCGCCGGCGGCGAACTGGTCGCGCTGCATGCCATCGGCTACGGCGGACGGCGCAAATGGCAGGGCCGGCTGCGCGAGGCGCTGGTGCTGCGGCTGGCCGACGCGGTCACCGCGGCCAGCGCGCCGATCGTCGATGCCCTGCAGGCGCTGGGCATCGCCGCCGAACGCGTGCCGCTGGGCGTGGACCTGCGCGCCTGGCCGCAGCGCGCACCGCGCCGCCGCGATGGCGGCATGGCGCAGCTGCTGCACGTGGCCAGCCTCAACCGGGTCAAGGACCAGCCGACGCTGCTGCGCGCACTGGCGGCGCTGGCGCGTGCCGGGGTCGCGTTCCGCATCGACATCGTCGGCGTGGACACGCTCGACGGCGAGATGCAGCACCTGGTCGCGCAGCTGGGGCTGTCGCAGCAGGTGCGCTTCCTCGGTTTCAAGACCCAACGCGAACTGCGCCCGCTGGTGGAGGCCGCCGATCTGCTGGTGCTGTCGTCGCTGCACGAAGCCGGGCCAATGGTGCTGCTGGAAGCGGCGGTAGCCGGCGTGCCCACCGTCGGCACCGGGGTAGGGCACCTGCTGGAATGGGCACCGTCGGCGGCGCTGGCGGTGCCGACTGGCGACTGGGCGGGCCTGGCCGAAGCCTTGCGCCAGGTCCTGGCCGACGACGAACTGCGCCTGCGCCTGGCCTGGTCCGCGCAGTGCCGCGCGGTGCGCGAGGACGCCGAGCACACCGTGCGCAGCTTCAACACGCTGTACCGGCGGTTGTGTCCAAAACGCGCGTGAGCGCACGTATCCAATGTAGGAGCGGCTTCAGCCGCGACAGGCACTATCGGCAACGCCTGTAGCGGCTGAAGCCGCTCTACCTAACGCGGCGCGTACCCCTGCAAAGCGCTGCGCACCGCATACAACGCATCCATGCGCGGCACCGGACGCAGCAGGCGCAGCAGCACGCGCCGCCGCTGCGGCAGGGCGACCCAGGATTGGCCCTGCAACCACAGCTGGGTGCGGATCATGTCGGCGCGCTCCTGCCGGCTTTCCGGCGAAGGCTGCAGCCGCTGCCGCAGATAGCGCAGCACCTCGCCGAGCGAGCGCGCCCATTCGATCCCGGGCAGCGCCGGCAGCCACAGCTGCGAACACGAGGTGCGGGTCAGGTCCAGCCGCCGCGAGACCAGCCGCAGCAGCGGCGGGCACTGCGCGCGCAACTGCGCCAGCACCGGCTTCGGAATCGCCGTGCGGTAGTAGCGCAGCACCAGCTGCAACGGCGGCAGCGCCCACCACGGCGCGCCATCGGCGGCGTCGCACAGCACGCGCCAGTCCTTGCCGCTCATCCGCGTGGCCAGCAGCGAGATATCGTGCAGATGCATCAAGCGCAGGCTGCGGCTACAGATGCCGCCAGCCGCGTGCAGCAGCAGATGGCTCATCAGCGCGCCGTTGGACGGGTAGGGGTTCAGCCCCGGGCGGCTGTCGCGCGGGAAGATGCGCTCGCTGATATCGACCGTAGCCAGCGGCAACCGCTCCTGGATGCGCAGGTGCAGCTCGATGTTGATCGGCGTGTCGCGATGCTCGCCCAGGCTGGCGACGGGCTGCGCCTGCGCCGGGCGGAAGGTCTGGTGCTTCCACTGCGCGAACTCGGCCACGTAGCCGAGCTCTTCCAGCAGCGCCCCCACCTGCGCCGCATCCTCGGCGCGCACCAGCAGGTCGATGTCGGCCATCGGCCGGTCGCCAGGCAGGTACAGGCCTTGCGCGTGCAAGGCCGCGCCCTTCAGCGGCACGATCGCCACGCCGGCGACCTGCGCCAGCGCATCGATCCGCTCCAGCAACGCGGCGATGCGCCGGTAGCGGTGGGCGACGTGCTCGCGTTGCTCGGCCAGGAATGCGCTCCAGTCGCGATCGGGCCACACCGACAGCCGGCTCAGCAACGGCCCGATGCCGTGCGCGGCGGTCGCCGCCGCGGCCAGCTGCCATTGCAGCCGGTTCCACTGCGGCATCGGGTTGCCCGGCCGCGCCAGCTCGCGCGCCAGGGTTTCGGTCGCCAGCCGCAAGCCGCTGCCGACCTGCTTCAACGCAGGCTGCGTCGCGTGCTCGGCAAATGAATCGATGAAGGGATCGGCGGAGGAGGGCGCCTGCACTTGCGGGGGCGCGTGCGCGGTCATTGGCGCTGCGCCAGCGGGATGCGGCGGTCGGAGGCGATGGCTGCGGTCGGTAGGGCGGCGTCGGTCCGGTGCTGGCCTTCGCTGGCGATCAATGCGTCCCACTGTGCATCCAGTGCCGCCCAGTCCTGTGCATAGTCCAGCGGCGGCCGCGTGGCTTCGGTGCGCTGCAGGTCCACCTGCCGGTGCAGCAGATCGCGCACCCGCCGGTAGAACTCCGAGTCGTAGGCGCCATGGAACATCATCGCCAGGTCGTCGCTGTCCTGCCAATGGGTCTTGCGGCCGAGCTGGTTCTTCACCTGCTGGTAGAACTTGGTGCCGGGCAGCGGATACGACACGCTGACGCCGATGTCGTCCGGGCGCGCCGTCGCCACCAGCGCACGGGTGGCGAGGATGTCGTCCAGTTGCTCGTCCAGGTAGCCGAGCTGCAGGAAGAAACCGACGCGGATGCCGTGCGCACCCAGGCGCTGGCGCGCGGCGATCACGTCCTCCACCGCGGTGCCCTTGGTCATCTTGTCGAGGATGCGCTGGCTGCCGCTTTCCGCGCCGATCCACGCTTCCGCGCAGCCGGCGCGGGCCAGCGCGGCGGCCATGCGTTCGCTGCCGAGATCGGCGCGGGTCTGGATCGTGAACGGAATCGAGCCATCGGCCGCGGCCAGCACCGCGGCGAATTCTTCCACCCAGTCGATGTGGAAGCCGAAGATGTCGTCGGCCATCCAGATATGGTCGGGGGCGAAGGCGCGCTTGAGGTGGATCATTTCCGCGGCCACTTCCGGCGCGCTGCGGCGCTTGTAGTGGTTGCCCCAGATCGGCTTGGCGCACCAGTTGCAGCGGAACGGGCAACCGCGCGAGGCGGCCATGTTCAGGCTGAAGTAGCCATGCCGCTGCAGCCACAGGCGCCGGTAGCGCTCGATATCGACCAGGTCCCAGGCGGCCAGGCCGGACAGGCGCGGATCCGGCGGCCGCGCGCCGATCTGCGCGCGCTTGAGCTGCGGCAGCGCGGCGGTGGCGACATCGGCCACGTCCTCTACCCAGGCCGCGGCATCGATGTCGGGCGTTTGCTGCAGCCGCTCGACCAGTTCCAGCAGCGGCGCGATGCCTTCGCCGATCAGCACCGCGTGCGCGCCGGCGGCCAGGAACGCTTCGGGATGGTCCGACGCGTCGGAGCCGGCCACGATCACCCGGCTGCCGCCGGCACGCGCCTCGGCGATCATCCGGCAGGCGGCCTCGCGCATCCGGCTCAGGCACATCTTGGTCAGGAAATTGAAGTTGTCCTCGTAGAACACCACCAGGTCCGGCTGCGCCGCGCGCAGCGAGGCCTGGTAGTCCTCCACGCCGTCGGCCAGCATCGCGTCGAACAGCGTCACCTCGTGCCCGTGCCGGCGCAGCAGCGTGGCCACCTGCAGCGTGGCCAGCGGCGGATACGGCTTGCCGCGCTCCCATTGCTTGGGGTCGTAGCGCAGGAAGTAGGAGTGGCTGACCTGGATCTTTGGCATCGGCGGAAGGGTCTCGTTCGGCGCCGGCAACGAATGCCGCGGCGCATGCAGCAATGGCCGCGCACAGGTGGCCGTGCCGTAAGTGCCGACGGCGCGGTCTTTGGTTGTGCGCGCTGCGCAGGTGGGTCGGCGCGTGCGGCCCGCACAACCTTTGCTGCCGCTGCACGCACTCACGCGCATCGACTCCATGGACCCATTCCCGATGCAGCCCTCGACCGTGCGCACGCAACGCTGGGAGCCTGTGGCCAGCACTGCCGCAACGCAGGCTGGGGTTGCCGGCGATCCGTTCCACGACCGGCTGCGGCGCGACCACGTCCTCAGCAAGCAACTGCTGGGTGGCCGCTTCCGCTTCGAAAGCAACAGCGAGGCCTTGCTGCAGTTGGTCGAAGCGGCGTTCGGCGGCGTGCCGCCGCACCAGTTGCCGGAGGCAGCCGACTTCCATATCGAACTGAACCTGGTCGCGCGCCACGACGCACCCTATATGTTCGCGCTACAGCCGCCGCCGGTGCAGACCCATTCCGGCGCCGGCGTGCTGTGCGGGGTCATCGACGCCGACAACTACATGGTGCTGATGCCGGACCAGGGCAGGGCGCTGCTGGTGGTGTCGGAAGACATGCTCGCCCATCCCTACCATGTGCGTTACGAACTGATCGAGTTCGCGGTGTTCGTGCTGGCGGCGCGCGCGATGCGCCTGGTGCCGCTGCACGGTGCCTGTGTCGGCGCCGGCGGGCGCGGCGTGCTGCTGCTCGGCGCCAGCGGTGCGGGCAAGTCCACGCTGGCCCTGCACAGCATGCTGCGCGGGCTGGAATTCCTCGCCGAGGATGCGCTGTTCGTCGAGCCGCAGCGCATGCTCGCCACCGGCATCGGCAACTTCCTGCACCTGCGCCCGGATCTGCTGCGGTTGGTCGACGAGCAGACCCGCGCCTGGATCGCCGCCGCGCCGACGATCCGGCGCCGCAGCGGCGCGCTCAAGCACGAAGTCGATATCCGCAACGGCCGCGCATGCCTGGCGCCTGCGCCGTTGCAGCTTGCCGGCGCAGTGTTCGTCTCCAGCACGGCCGCCGCGGATCCGCAGCAACTGTTGCGGCCCGTCGCCGAGCACGAGGTGCTCGATCGCCTGACCGTCGACCAGCCGTACGCTGCCGCGCAACCGGGATGGTCGCTGTTCGCGCGCCAGCTGCAGCGGCTGGGCGTGTACGAACTGCAGCGCGGCGCGCATCCGGATGCGTCGGTCGATGCCGTGCTGCAGTTGCTGCGATGAGTGCGGCGACGACGAGCGGATGCCGGCCATGAGAACGGAGGCCTCGCGCGCAGGCGAGGGCGGTCGCGGCGCCATGCTCGCAGTGGCGCGGCGTGCAGACGCCTCGCAGCCCGCCACGCCGATCGGCGAACGGGCGCTGTCCCCAGGCCGTCACCGATGACCGCGCGCCACACCGCGCCCGACCCAGGGCCGCCGCTGCTGCGCACCTTCATCGCCACCCTGGATCGTGGCGAGCGGATGCGCATCTGTCTCTACGTCGTGCTGTCGTTGGTCTGCGCGCTGGCCGGCGCCGTCGCCACGGTCGCCCTGGTGCCGCTGGTGCAACCCGGGCATGCGCTGACGCTCGGCGGCCACGTGCTCGCATTGCCCGACGGCGTCTTCGCCCAGGCGGCGATCTTCGTCGTCGCCAGCGCCGCTTTCGCCCTGCTGCGCTGGACGGGCGCGCGGCTGGCCGCTGAGCTGGCCAGCGGCCACGCGGTGCGCCTGCGCCGCCAGGTGCACGCGCGCCTGCTCGACGCGCCGCTGCCGGCGCTTGCCGACGCCAGTTCGGCGGAAATCGCCAACGTGCTCACCTACAACATCGAGATCATCGTCCAGGGCTTCAGCGCCTTGCTGCAGTTGCTGGTAGCCGCCATCACCGCCGGCGTCAGCCTGGGCATCGCCTTTCTGGTGTCGCCCATCCTGGTGCTGGCGCTGCCGCCGCTGCTGGGCTTGGCCGTGCTCGCGTTCCGCATCTCCGGCCACGAACAGGCGCGGGTCAGCCGCCAGTACGTCGCCGACATGACCCGGCTGTTCTGGCTCAGCGAGGATTTCCCGCGGCGCCTGCGCCACGTGCGTTCGTTCGAACGCGAAGACCTGGAGAAAAGCGGCTACGACGCGATCTCCAGCCGGCTCAGCCATGGCTACTGGCGGCAACAGGCACTGGTCGCCTCGGGCCGGCTGCTGCTCGAACTCAGCGCCGTCGCCGCCATCGCCGCGATCATGCTACTGGCCGGCCTCTGGCACGGCATCGACCGCGGCGCGCTGATCACCGTAGGCCTGTTGCTGGGCCGGCTGCTGCCGTATCTGGTCTCGACCCGGCAGAGCTTCCAGCAACTGCGTTCGGCGGCGCCCGCGCTGGAGTTATGGCAGCACTATGTGGGTCTGGGGACGGCGAGGGCGGTGCCGGCAATGCCGCACGCGGCCGCACCCATGCATGGCCCGCTGCGGATCCACCGAATCGGCCTGGCGCCGCCGCTGGCCGCGGTCGCGATCGGCGAACTGATCCTGGCGCCCGGCAGCATGACCTTGATCTGCGGACACTCCGGTGCCGGCAAGAGCAGCCTGATGGACGTGCTCGCTGGTATGGTCGAACCGCGCGCGTTCGCGGCCCAATGCGATGGGCAAACGTTGGATTTTACGGCGTACCGCGCCTTGGTCCGGCATGGCGCCTATGTCGGCCAGAGCGTGCGCCCGTGGCAGCACACGGTACGCGACTGCCTCGCCTGGGCCGAGCCGGGCGCCAGCGAAGCGGCGATGTGGCAGGCGCTGCGCGACGTCGGCCTGGCCGCCCGCCTGCAGGCGGGCGCGCAGGGCCTGGACACGACCTTGAACAGCGCCGCCGCCAAGCTTTCCGGCGGCGAACTGCAGCGCCTGCTGCTGGCGCAGGTGATCCTCAGGCAACCGCGGATCGCCTTGCTCGACGAAGCCACCAGCGCACTCGACGCGATCTCGGAGAAGCACGTGCTGTCGACGCTGCGGCAACGCCTGCCGCGCACCGCGCTGGTCGTCGTGTCGCACCGGACCAGCCTGTCCGCTGTGGCCGATCGCTGCCTGCACATGCAGCGCCCGAGCTCCACGCCAATCCCGATGGCGCAGCGACCGCTCTGATCGGCCGCGCGGGCGAGGTGCGATCCGCGACGGCCCGCTGCGCTGCGAAACACGATCGCGACGGTATTGCCGCCTCACACGGAACAGTCTACCGTCCATGGCCTCGACAGCGATGCGTGCCCGCTGCTCGCCGAACCATCGCCCTACGCATCGGCCGCCCGTCACGGGCGATGGCGCAAGGAAGGGGCAGGGCGGACACCTGGCCGCCAGAGGAGCGGCGTTCTGAACGACACGATGACCAGCAGCGCCCGCGAACTGTTGAAATGGATCGCCTTGCTGCTGATGACCGGCGATCACGTAGCGAAGGTGCTGGCCCATGGCTATGTCCCGATCGTGTCCGAACTCGGTCGCGTCGCGTTTCCGCTGTTCGCCCTGGTCATGGCCTACAACCTGGCCCAGCCAGGTGCCGACGTACTCAAGTCCGTGCGCCGGTTGCTGCTGTGGGGCATCGTGGCGCAGCCGGTGCACGGACTCGCGTTCGGCTACTGGGCGCCGTTCAACATATTGCTCAGCTTCGCCCTGGCCGCCGCCGCGATCTGGAGCATCCAGCAACGGCAATGGATCTTGCTCGGTATGTGCGTCCTGGCAGCGCCGCCATTGGTGGACTACAACTGGGCCGGACTGATCCTGGTGCTGGCCGCCTGGTGGGTGTTTCGTTTGCACGCGGTGCCGCATGCGTCACACCAGGGCGCCCCCCGGCACGGCTTCCGCCACGTGATTGAACACCGCTACCTGCGCATCGCCGTGCTCATCGCGGCGTTCGGACCGTTGTGCTGGTGGAACGGCAACGGCTGGGCCTTGCTGGCACTGCCAGCGGTGGCGCTGCTGGCGAACCGCCATTTCCCCATTCCACGAACGCGCTGGGCGTTCTATCTCTACTACGTGGGGCATCTGGCGGTGCTTGCGGTGCTGGCGCGAACGATGGCCGTACATGCCGCCTGACATCGGGGCGCCGCATCTGTCTAAGCGTGCGCTTCACTCCTCACATATCATCTCTGCCACGGGGGGGAGCATGGATGTTCGTGTCTTAGGGCTGTTCTTGTTGCTTTCGGCGTCCGCTTTGTCTGCGCAGACGCGCTCAGCCGCTGGCCGCGGCATCGAGCGTGTGAACCCGAATCGCAATGTCACTGCGGTTCCGAAGCTCGATTGTCGCAAGCTTCTTGCTAGCGATCCTCGGCCATGGGTACATGCATATTGCGAGCATGTCGACTTCGCGATGCAGGACGGCATGTCCCGCGCCTGGGGACGTCCTCGGCCATCTTCGGTTCTTCTCGATATCCCTGCACTTGGTACCGCTGAAGCCAAGGCTTCCGGCGTCTCATGTTCCGAGGGCCGTGTGATCCGCAGAGTGGGCAATGGCTGGGAGCAAGCGCTCGATCAGCAGCGTAACTATCTGCGCTGCCGACCCTCGGTAGAGCTGCCGGCGATATCCATTGGTCAATGACCGGGTGGGGCTTGCCACTGTGTACGCCTTATCCTGCGATCGATCCACCTTGCAAGGCGAGATGGAGCCGGCTCGAGGCTTACCAGGGGCAAGAGCAATGCCAGCAAGAATGGTGGCAACCCGCCCCAGCAACACGGAGGCTTTAACATAATATACATTATGCGAAATTCGCTACGGGTCCGGGCGCGCTGGATCTGGCTCCGGCGCCGCTCGACTGATGGTGAGCTGGCGTGGGAGCTACCGCCGATCGTGGACCAGACCTTGGTGGCGGCCGGCCTTAAGGCCAAGCTTGAGCCGTGGACCTTGGCCACCGTGCGGCATCGGGTCGCCGTGCTGTCCACCGCGCACAGGCTCAAACAGGCGACCAATCCCTGTGAATAGCCAGCGATCTGCACCGTGCTCAGCCGCGCCGCCCGAGCCGCAGTCAAGCGCGGCGAGCGGCCGCGCAAGAAGACCGCCATCACCCTACCCGAGCTGGAATCCATGCTGGCCACCTGCGACGACAGCCTGGAAGGAATACGGGATCGCGCCCTACTCTGCTTCGGGTTTGCCAGCTGCGGCCGCCGGCGCAGCGAGATCGCCGCTGCCGATCTGCGCGACCTGCGCCGAATCGGCGACCTGGGCTATATCTACCGCCTAGAGCACAGCAAGACCCAGCAGGCCGGCGTTACCGCCACTTCGACGCCCGACAAACCGGTGCTCGATCGGGCCGCCCTCGCCCTTGAGGACTGGCTGGCCACCGCCGGGATCACCGAGGGGGCGATCTTCCGACGGCTGTGGAAGCAGCGCGTCGGCCCTGCCCTTTCGCCTGCTGCGGTCGGGGAGATCGTGCAGGGGCGGGCGCGCCTGGCGGGGCTGGAGGGAGATTTTGGAGGTCACAGCCTCAGGTCGGGGTTCGTGACCGAGGCGAGCCGCCGGGGTGTCTCTCTGCCGGCGATCATGCAGCTGACGGAACACCGGGCGGTTTCGAGCGTGATCGGATACTTCCAGATGGGCGGCGCCACGGCGAATCCCGCTGCTCGTCTTCTAGAAGACTGATCAATCTCCTTCATGTGATGAGTGCGAGCGGGTTGCAACGGGTGTCGGGCCGCGCTCGCGGAGTGCCCGGCTCGGCTAAAAGACCGCTACACGCGCGGGGCGACACGAACCGCAGTGCGGATATCGGCAATGCGCGCGCCGCTGGTGCGCAAGGTCTGCCGCAGCTCGTTAAACACTGGGGCATGGCCGGTTGGGTCATCGAGCGTCAGGATCACGGCGAAAGGCACACCTTCGTCCGGGAACTCGACGTCGGTACGACACAACGAGTCCACGACCAGCCGCCACTGCGAGGAATTGCCCTTACCGCGCGGGAAGACTTGGTCGAAGCGCTTGATCGGCCACCACTTGCGACCGTGATCCAGCAAGTGCTTTTCGTAGATCTTGCCTTCCGATTTCAGGCGTCCAGTCCAGCTGACTTCCCCCGTGGTGGTGTCGATCTGCTCTTGGCGCAGGTACGCATCGACGTTGACGCGCACGTACTCGGCGCCAAAGCGGCCATGCGTGGGGGTGCGATAGGCCAAGGTCATGCGCGCACGACCGCGGCATGCGCCGGTGTCACTGACCAAGCTTGCCGGCCACGTGAAGTTGAACTCCAACTCGTGGGAAGCCTGCAACGTGCCCACGAAAGCCAAGGTGATGGCGTGGTCGTCAGTCAACAGCATGTCTAGCGCATGGCTGGGGATGCCGTGGCCAACAAAGTCGGACGCGAAGTTACTCACGTGGGCATCGGCCAGCGGCGCGGGCATTTGCGCGTGATGTACGAGCATGCCGATCAGTGTCTCGCGCTGCACCTCGCCTTCGATCAAGTGATCCAACGAAGCCAAGATGCGGGCCGCCAGGGGGGGCGGCGTAACTGGTCCCCATGCCAGCCACGGTCGCGCCGTCAGGGCCGAGCGAATGCAAGCTGCCAACGTGGGCCACATCCGGCTTAAGGCCCAGCGCCGTACTGGGGCCACGACGCGTGTACACCGCCGGTCGCAGTTGGCCGGCGCCATCTGGCGGATCGGTCGCGCCGACTGATACCGCGCGCACGCTTTCGGCCGGCTGAAACATGCGGTCCTGACCGGGGAAACGATAGCCAGCGAGCATGGGCGGCACGTCGACGGGCCGGTCGGGCCACGGCGGCCGACACAACCCGCCGTTGAGGTTGCCAGCGGGCAGCACGAAGAGCACGTCGTGCTTGTCGGCGATCTCGTCGATCAGGGTAGCGTAATCGCTGTAGCCGGCGTCCGACACCGGCCGTTCAATCGACAGACTCATATTGAATACACGCGCGCCTTGCGCGATCGCCGCAGGCAGTTCGGCGTCCAACTGTTCCAGGAAATCGAGGAACCCGCGCGGGTACACATCGTCGTAAACATCGGCCTGCGTCGGATGCATGCCCAGGTCGTAGAACTTACAGGCGAGCTCGTCGAACGCAGGATGAGGATTGAACACCGACGCCGCCGCCGTCAGGCCGGCGATGAAGGTGCCGTGCGAGCGGTCCTGCTCATCCCCGGGAATCAGGTCGGTACGACCGGCGCACCACGGCTCCAAGGCAGGCAAGGTGGCTACGCCGGTATCTATGATCCCCAGCACGGGGTAGTCCGCATTGCCCTGCGGTGGTGCGATCGGCGCGGGCCCGCCCGCCGGTACGCCGGCCGCATGCTCGGCTTCCACAATCGGCGGCAAAGCCACGCGCCGCACGATGGGCTGCTCGTCCAAGAAACGCAGCAAGGATTCATGCGCCGCGACCGACCGGGTCTGCAAGCGCAGCAACAACAGCCGCACGCTCTTCCATCGCGGCCCCGTATCTTCGATCTCCAGCGGCAGACCCAAACGCGCGAGGCCTTGCTGCAGCTCTGCGTACGCTTCCATCGCGCGAGCGCGCAACTGGCGCGCCTTTTGATCCAGGACCTGGCGTGGGTCGATGAAGGTTTCCACCAGGTAAATGCCGCCGGTGCGCGGATCTGACAGCCAAGCAATCGCTTCCTGGGCCGAGAACGCACGGCGATCGGCAGCGTGGTGCGCGCGCAGCGAGCGGATCGCGCCCACCTCGCCACGGGCACGCGACGGCCGCGGTTCGACTTTGTTGGTCTTCGGGTTGAGGACCTCGCGCACATCTGCTTCCGCTTCGCTGATGCTGTTGCGAATGGCCGCGAGGTTCTCGAGCGTGACTTCGACGATCATGTCGCCCAGATTGGTGCCGCCAACCAACGGCACCTTGGCGGGAGGCATCAGCTTCATTGTCGGGCGATGCGATTTGGCCCAGGCTTCTTCATTGAGCGTTACGTGCACATACGACAGGACCGACCGCTCGCCCCTGTTGAGGGTTCTCCCGATTTGCGCTAGGTCTCCCAACAGCCTGTGCTGGTGCGCCACAAAGGCCGCATTGCGGCCCTTGAAAAAATCCTTGACCTTGCCACCGGGGGTCACCTCGGGGATGCGCTGGTAGTCGTTGGTATTTAGGATGATCTGGAGCGGGTTGTTGGGCATTAACTCACCTCACGGTGCTTGCGTATCCAGCGGCTGATGGTGGATTGGTCCTTGCCGAAGAAGCGCGCAAGGTCATCTTGGGTGAAGGCCAATTCCCGATCGGCCGCCAAGGTGGCGGCCAGCGGCTCCAGGGGGCCGAGCAACAGTTCCCAGCGCGGATGGCTACGGTGATTGGAGCTGAGCAGCGCGTGGATCTTCAAGGCCTCGAGCACGGAAAACTCGGCATGAGGGTTCATCGCGGCCGCGCGCTTGATGGCGTTGGCCAGGGTTTCGATTTCGCTGCCGGTCAACCCTTCGGTTAGCCACGCCAAAAAGCGACGCTCGGACTGCGAAACGTCTAACGGCGTGACATAGCGATTGACGATTTCCAAGCGAGAGCCTAGATCGGGCTTGGGCACGGCCACGCGAATGTCGAAGCGACGCCAAATGGCGCTATCGAGCAGCTGTTCGTGGTTGGTGATGGCGATCGTGATCCCCAGTTCGCTGCGCTGGTCCAGACATTGCAGCAACGTGTTGACCACGCGCTTGATCTCGCCCACCTCGTGCGCATCGTCGCGAACCTTGGCGATGGCATCGAACTCGTCGAGCAGCAGCACGCACTGGTAGCGATTGGCGAAGGAAAACAGCGTTGAGATGTTGCGGGCGGTGGTCCCCAAGTATGAGGAGATCAATCCGTCCAAGCGAGCGGTGACCAAGGGCAAGCCAATCACCCGACTTACGATCTGGGCCAACTTGGTCTTGCCCGTGCCTGGCGCGCCGAACAGCAGGCAGTTCAGCGGCGGCCGAATGCCCATCGCACGCAACCGATCCAGGTGCCGCCACTCTTCGATCAGTGCCTCGACCGAACCACTCAGGCTGCTGTTGAGAACCGGCGCGACGGCCAACTGCAACGTGCCGGGCAACAAAATATCCGCCAGCGGGGCGCCCGTTTCCTTGTCCACTGGCGCACGCACCGCCGGCGTCACTGCCTCGCCCGGCAGCGCTGCACGCGAGAGCACGACGCGACTGGGCTGCATGCGGCCGACCTGCTCTCCGCGTTCGAGCAATTTGGCCAACTGACCGGCCTGCTCCTCCTGACCATCCTTGCGCAGCGCCGCCACTAGGCGCTGCGCGTGCGATGTCACGACCGGACTGGGCTCCTTCAGGGCGGCCCGGAGCAGCGCGAGAATGATTGAAAAATGCTCCATATATGCTAATATTCGATCAGATATGCATCCAGATGAAAAAGTATGCGCCAAAAATCCTTGAAATGCAATTTTTTCGATATTCAGGCGGGACATAAGACCCTGGTGCCCTGCCCCGCTCGCTCGCACCGGGTGAGACGCGCCTCCGCCACTGTGGGGGACCCTACCAAGAAGCTGTCCGGCGTACCTGAGATGCTGGAGAAGCTCAAAGCCTCCGGTCCTTCGCCGGCGCGGCCGTGTTGCTGGGGCGGGCGCGTGAGCGCCTCAACGATGACCTCAATTCCTTCGTCCACGGCGGCATCTACCCGTTCGCGCGCCACCAAGCCAGCTATCCGATCGGCTTGCTGATGGACGTGCTCAAGAACTCCAATGCGATGGGCATGCTGACCCTCCACGTGTTGTCTACGCTGCCGCAGCAAGGCGAGGCCGTCGCGCTGGTGCAGGCGCTGCATGCCGAGTTCGGCGACGCGCTGCTTACTATCGAGCCGCTCCCCTCCTCGACCGGGACTCCCTGATGGGCACGATGATCTGCCTGGCCGTCGGCAAGCTCGAAGTCGACTGGGGCAAGAACAACTTCTTCTCTGACCACGGGGCGCTGTTTCAGGCGAGCGATCTCAAGCCCATTCCGACCTACAACGAAGATGAAGACGATCCGGAAAGCGAGCCGGTCGCTCGGATGGAGCCCGGGTTCGGCAAGCCGTTGCGCCACGTGCGCGATCGCCTGGAGCTGATGGGTTATACCGTGCGCGCCGTCGAGCATCACTACGCGCGCCTACATCGCATGCACGGCATGACGGACAAGCCCATGTCCTTTGCCACGCTGCGACGGGCGCTGGCGAAAGTCGACGTCACCAAGGTCAGCGGCAACTACAGCGAGGACTATGATCCCGGCGAGTTCGTGCGCAAGGAGATCATCAAACGCCTGGCGCTGGGCTCCGAACGCCACCACTACTACCTGTCCGGCCCGCGCCCGGATCACTGGGAAGTGGACTTGCTGCTCGAGAACTTCGGCGCCAGCGGCGCGTTGCGGCTGCTGGCGGAGAACCCCGCCAATCTGGACCTCGACGTATCGTGGGATTACGCGCCGTTGGTAGAGGCCGGCTGGGCGGAGCGCGAGGAATTCCAGCCTGGCGCCGCGCCCGATCAACAGTTCCTGATCGTAACCGAGGGCAGTTCGGACGCGAAGATCCTGCAGAAGGCACTGCATCTGCTACGGCCGCACATCGCCGACTTCTTCCGCTTCGTGGACATGGAAGAGGGCTATCCTTTCGCCGGCACCGGTAACCTGTATCGCTTCACCCAGGGGCTGGCCAGCATCGGCATCCTCAATAACACCGTGCTGCTGTACGACAACGATGCCGAGGGTGTCGCGAAGTGGCGTGATAGCCAGAAGCTGACGCTGCCGCCGAACATGCGCGCCATGAAGCTGCCGGACCTGAAGGCCCTCAAGCAGGTGATGGCGATCGGGCCGTCGGGACGCAAGCGCGCCAACATCAACCAGCGCGCCGCGTCGATCGAGTGCTACCTCGACCTCACGCAACCCGGTTTGCCGGAGCCCGTGGTGAGATGGGGACCGTACAACAAGTCTTCCGAGAGTTACCAGGGCGAGCTCGAGCACAAGACGCGGTTTATGAAGGCGTTCCTTGACCTCCGTAGTGCCGACGCCCCCTACGACTTTTCCAAGATCGAGGCGGTGCTGGACGCATTGGTGGCCGAATGCGTCGCGATCGCCGAGCACAATTTCTTCGCCTCCAAAGGCTCCAGGATCGAACCGTGGAAATAGCTCATCGAGACGACGTGAGCCCCAAGCTGCGAGCTTGGTGGGACGCTCTGTGCCGCGAGACCGCCGAGGCAATGCAGGACCAGTGCCTGCCGTACGTCACCCCGATCTCACACGCGATCAGCAACGACGACGGCGCGCTGGAAGGCACCGGTGGCTATCTGGAGTACGCTGGCAGGCGCTGGCTGATTAGCAACGAGCATGTGCTGGGCGACTGGCAAACCCGCCATTTCGCCCACCAATTTCATGAGTGCGACGATGTCTTTCGTCTTGTTGGCTCGCCCACGGGAATCGAAAAGCATCCCGTCGACGCGTCGATCTGGCACATCCCCGACGAGGTGTGGAATGCACGGCCCCATCAAGCGGTTGCCGTCCCGTCTTCGCGGCTGGCGCAGCAGCATGCGCCGGTCGCCGGCGAGTTGCTGTTCGTTGCGGGCTTCCCACAACAGCGTTCGCACTTCTACTTCAACACCCTAGCCAGCCACGCCACCCAGCTGATCGCGCAGGAACGGAACCCGCCGACGGTCAACGATCTGCACGCAAATTACGTGCTGGTCGGCTACTCGACGGAGAAAGCCCAAAGCGTGAAGCCGAGCGGCGGCGCGCCGTTGTCCGAGCCGCTCGGCATGAGTGGGTCGTTGTTGTGGAATACGCGTCGTGTCGAATGCGATATGGCAGGTCGACCCTGGTCCCCCGACATGGCTCAGGTGACCGGCATGCTATGTCGTTGGGATCCGCAACTGGTCAGCGTCCAGGCCATTCGCATCGAGATCCTCCGAGACTTCCTCGCACGCCACATACCCTAGCTGCTCGCGATTCGTAATTCCCTTTCACGTTTGCCCAGGAACTCTTCCGACCCATGCGCCAAGGCCCCTTCTCTCGATCCACCTTCGTTGCCGCGACGGAGCTTCTGGAACAGCACACGCAGGCCCGGTTCAATCAAATGGTCGTGCGCCTCGGGCTCGAAAACGACGTGTCACAGGACACGACGGTCAGCGTGGGCAAGAAGATCGCGGTGCTGGGCAAAATTGTGGTGGCGCGAGCTGACCAGGTGCTACAGACCGTGGACGGGCCTATGACGTTAGCGGAAGCGGTCGTACGCGAAGCGGCACAAATGTCACAACCGGCCTCGACCGACGCGCTTCATACAGACTTCCTGCGAGGACTGGCGCGCGACGGCTTCGTGCTGGTGCCGCCCGCGAACAGCGGCCAGCGTGCGTCCATCCGCGCCGCGCTGCCCGGCGAGATCCAGCTGCCGGCCACGGATGACGAAGTGCACAAATTGCTCAAGCGGTTTGGCTTCGCCACGCCGCTTGGCCACCTCGACCAGGCAATCGATGCCCATACCCGAGGCGACTGGGCCGCCTGCAACGGACAGCTACGCGTCTTCATGGAGGGGCTATTCGACGACATCGCCCGACACATCGATTCGCCGCAGGCCTCGCAGCTACCCACCGCGGAGAACCGTCGCGCCATGTTGGCGGCCGAACGGTTCCTGGATGCAAGCAGTAACGAATGGTCGGGCGATGGCAAGAACTACGTCAACGGCCTGTTCAAGATGCTCCACACGCAGGGCGCACACCCGGGCCTGTCCGATCAGGACCACAGCACCTTTCGATTGCACGTGGTACTGGTGACTGCGGGCATGTACCTACGGCGGCTCACGAAGCCGCGGCCTCACCCGTGATCACACAACTCAACTTCTTTGTCCCACGCGTCGGCGACGGCTCGCTCTGATTTAACCATCGCCGCGCCCACTCAGCGGCCCGGCTTAGCTCAGGCGTTCAACGACCGCTTCGGGTCGGATGCTGCCACCCCTACCTCCGATAAATCTTCCTAGTCCGTGCCTACCCCAATGTCCGTTTTCGTCCAGAAGCAGACATCCGACGCCTGACAAAAGTCGCGCCGCGAAGCGACATTGATTTGAATGGAGAATGCCTGGCCTTCTATGAGGCAGCCAACGAGCCATCCATACAGCGAGTTATCATCCCCAGATGATGACCGGCGCGAAGAGAGCGCTGACCGTGCAGCAGGGGTTTCTGGTCGGTAACATCGGCCATCCCTGTCCGCCGACAAGCTATGAATAACGACACTTTGGAAATCACCTATTTCGTTAGAGGGTTCCGGCAAACCGTCTACCTGCCTGCTCCCGAATGGCCGGGTTGCACCTTTGAACAGGACGACAACTTCGACGTCACGCTCCGAATCACAGAGCCCGGGCTGACGCTCGACACGGATCTCGGCTCGCTGATCGAGTTCGTCGATGTGCGTGTAAGACAGTTGATCCTGGCATGGGAACTCAGATACGGGCGTAGGCTGCAACTCACCCGACGCAACACCGCGCTTCCCTCATTCCCGCAGAATGGTGGAACCGTCGAGATCTCCGATACGGTAATGCTCAGCGACCGAGCGGAAGCGGAGATCGTGTTTGCGCCCCCTCCCGATCAGATGCCGCAGGTGTCGCTCGGGGCGGGACGCTGGATCAGGACGTTCGCCGAGGCGGGTGACTTCCTGGACTATGCGGAGGAGCAGCTGCGGCGGCACTACCTGATCATCGAGGAACTCTGGGACACATATGCGTCGAAGTTCGATGCGGGCGACCAGTCAAAGCGCGAGGACATCGGCCTGATCAGGCACTTTGTGTCGCACGTCGAATGCAACCATGAGAAGGTCGTGCAGTTCATCTCTGCTCGTCTACCCAGCGCGGTCGTGGCCGGCAGAAGTCGTCCGACTGTTCGCTTCGACCGTCTAAGTGTAGAACATCGCAACTTCGTCGGGAGGTGTGTTCCTGATTCGGAACGGATAGCGAGAGAGCTGATAGAGCTTGCGATCAAGGACCTCCCGACGATTCCCTGACATTGCTCTCGCGGGCACCGCGTCCGGGATTGAATCCGGATGGCCAGGATCCGGAGAAGCAGGGCGCGCAGCCCACCGGCCCGACAGCGGCGCGCTGGCTGCGCCAGAAAATCCCTACACGTGGCCGTGGACTTTCGCTGATTGCCCGGGCCCTCTCCCGCGGCAATCTATCATGGCCCCGGCAGCCCGACCTTTGCGCCGGACACGGACGCCGCTCGGCAACGGAAATTGTTCGCGACCTCGACCAAGTCGCCCTAGCTGGGCCGGGGCACCTTCTACGCCTTGCAATTCCCGGCAACGCCTTTCGGCTACGCCGTCAGCGGTATGATGGGAAAAATTGCTGGGAATCCCCATGCCTTGGCGTATGTCTCTTTATGAAACGGCCCGTGACAGACAGGTTGCCGATCACGTCATCTCTGCGGTTAATCGCCTGCTCGATGCCGATGCCCACCTGTTCGAAGTCTGCGTAGGCGAGCGCGCAATCTCCCATCGACTGGGTACCTACCTGGAAGCCAACTTTCCCGGGTGGCATGTCGATTGCGAGTATGACCGCGATGGTGTGGATCCGAAGAGAATTGCTAGCGGCTCCGGAAACGACGCTGACGAGGGTAGTCGCGTGCTTCCAGACATCATCGTTCACCGTCGGAGACATGGCCCAAATCTTCTCGTCCTCGAGCTCAAGAAGTCATCGAATCGCGAGCCCGATGACCGCGATCTAGAGAAGTTGCGAGCGCACACAGAGGAGCTTGGATATATGCATGGCGTGTTTATAAGCTTCATCGTTGGTGCCGGCGTTCCTGGCGTCCAGCGCGCCGAATTCGTATACGCAGAGTAATGCAGGGCAAGATGGAAAATCCTGTCGACATCAACGAGGCAGAGCTTGAGGGGCGCATTCGTGGTGCGATTCTCGCAGCCTTCCCATTTTTCGATCAATCCGACATCCGTCACCAACTTATGTTTCAGATACGGATGGGGCACACTCCTGTTCAGATCGATGGCAAGGAACGTTATCGGGTAGGTGGTCGAGCAGACGTACTGGTCTCTAAGGCGGAACGTCCGCTGGTAATGCTGGAGCTGAAGCGTCCCGGTATCGCGCTCACCGAGGACGACAAGGATCAGGGGCTTTCGTATGCACGACTCATTACACCGATGCCACCACTGGTCGTGGTCTCAAATGGCAATGAGACCTACTGCTACCTGACACAAACTGGCGAGTCATGGGATCCTTCGAATAAAGCAGAGGCTGATCTTCTAGAAAAGATACAGCAGGTAGGTCGGGTCGCCGCTCAAGACCTGGACAAGGCTGTCGCTATTCTCATGAAGAGCGACGCGGATTGGGCCCCAGCGATAAATGAGGCATCACTGTCCGTGATAGAAGAGCGCAGTGGGACGTGGGACGAGCCGCTCTTTCCCTTCGTGCGCGGATTTCGTATTCAGCGCCGCGCAACTTCAGAAGCAATGCAAGGCCTAAATCAGAACAAGTTTGTTCTGGTATCCGGACCACCATTGGCTGGTAAAAGTAACGTTCTCTGCCAGATAGTCGAGGTTGTTGGCTCACGGCCAGGACAAGCCGCCTTGCTCATTGAATCTGGACCGGATGGGATTTTTCAGGCGCTGTCGAACTTGCTTTCAGAGCGCCTAGGCTGGCACGTTACCGCGGATCTAGCACGAGATTGGTTGCGTGATGTTTCCAACCGCTCCGGTGCACTTCTGCTCTTGGCCGTCGATGGCT
The DNA here is from genome assembly GCF_031455575.1 of Xanthomonas sp. 1678. Classification (NCBI taxonomy): domain Bacteria; kingdom Pseudomonadati; phylum Pseudomonadota; class Gammaproteobacteria; order Lysobacterales; family Lysobacteraceae; genus Xanthomonas; species Xanthomonas sp. 1678. The sequence continues at coordinate 620,519 of NZ_JAVDSZ010000003.1, forward strand.
TCCAACCAGACCATGCACGAACGCAGTCTGATCTGGACGAACTTGCATCCACTCGATTCGGCAATCGAATCGGAGTTGTAGTCTCGTCGGATGACATCGGCTCGCTGCCAAGACTCAAGGCAACGGGGCGGGAGTTGACCACCTTCGGGCGCCGGAGTATTGCTGTCACCGTCGGCCCTCTTGACCACGATGAGTTCAAGGATGCAGCAAAAGCGCTTGCGGCGCACCATATTTCGCTGACGCCAGGCAGCAGACACGACGAGGGCCTTCGTGAGCCTTGGGTTCTTCGGGCATTGGTACCCACTAATGCGCTCGCCGACTCGAGTCGGCCTGCCGGATCATTCGTACGTCTTCCGCCGGTGCTCGACTTGGCGAGCTTGGCAATGGCTCGCGAGGTGATCGCGGACGATCACGAAGGCAGATCGGCGTTGGATAGGCTTGCTGATGCGCTACTTGCATACTACCTCGAACCGCGCCCTGCGAATGAGGTCCTGGCTGCCTTGGGCCGGTATCGCGTGCCGCAGGACTATCTCGCAGCGTCGATTGACACTCCGGCTCTACAAGCGTTGAGGACGCGGGGAATCATCAAGTCAGGCCTGGATGAGAACGATAGAGCAGTATGGTGGATACGGTTGCCGATTCTGACGGCAGCACTCATTGCAATTAGCCTCAGCCGCGCGCATGAACTATGGGCCGAAGACAACTTGCCCCGAGTCAAGGCACTCGGCAGCCGGTTGCCTTTTGGCCCGCTAGTCATAGCAGAGGCTCTTCGTTTGCGAATTACCAAGGGGGAGCCTGGTAGCCGCAAGGAAATTGAAAGCCTGCTCGCAGACGAGCCGACCGCCGCGTCAACCGAAGACGGAACCGAGTTCATCACCGAGTTAAATGGTCGCGTTGTTCGTGTTCGGAAAATATCGAAAGACAAGATGTTAGTCAGTGTTGACGGCAACCCAGACGTGCTGATTGAAACAGATCCCGACGACGATGTGCAGGTGATCTCATGTTCGTCATGGCTGGCGCTTTCTTACCTTGCCGCACTACCGCTTGCGCTTCAGGACCGCGAGTCAGGCCAGCTAGTGCCGGTAGGGCCGGCACTCATTGAGAAGTTGGCGGCGTTCCCACAAGCCATCCCTAGCGGGGCATTTGCAGGATCACAATCAGATCTCGTCACCCATGATCTTCCTGATGGCGGGTCAGTGGTCTGCCACCAGGAAGGCATTGTTGAACCTATCACATGGTCAATCCATTGCTTCCTGCTGCACTACCGTACGGACGCAGGCAGCTGGATTGATGAGGTCGCGACGAGTGGCAACCTCGCTCTGCAGACGCGCGTTGCGGCAGCTCTGGGGCAGATCACTTCGGCGTCAGGCGAAATTGGCACTTGGGCGAGAGAAATGCTCGAACAGCGGATCGTCCCAAACCTAAAGAACCACGTCATTGCTGGAGCCACTGAGAAGTCGACATAAGGTGAGTACCATGGACACGCCTGATTTGCTCTATAAGTACAAATCCTTCAACAACTACTTGCTCCAAGAGCTATGCGGCTCGGAGTCGTACTTCGCCAGTCCAAGCATCTTCAATGACCCGCTGGATTCGAAGCCAAGCATCAGAGACGACATCGAGATTTCTCACAAAGAACAACTCCTGAAGGTTCTCTGCAAGGAATACAGGCCCAAGAAAGATCCCGACGCGGTTCTAGGAAACTTCCGATATCTGGCGAGTGAAAACCCGCTAGAAGCACAGTTGCAATACGACATGTTTGTGACAACGGACATCTGGCGCATGCTTCTGCAAGAAATTGGAAGGCGGGGCGTCCTTTCGCTTGCCGAAAGATGGGATTGCCCGCTTATGTGGAGTCACTATGCGCAACAGCATCAAGGCCTGTGCCTTGAGTTCTCGACACAGGACAGCGTCGCCAGAAACCTCATGAGAGTGCGTTATGGCACCGACCGTGCCATCCCGCTCAGCGATCTGTATTCCTGGAAAGTCGATCGCGCAGCGGGTGCGCGGGAGCGGGTCCTGGATCTAGCGTTCCTTTCCAAGGCCAAGTCATGGGAATATGAACGGGAATGGCGAATTTTGGCCGAGAAGCCAGGTTCGCTTAGCGTTCCGCTTCGCCTCAAGGGCATCTACTTCGGAGAGCGTTGCTCTCGCGCCATCCAGACTGTCGTCGTAAAGACTTTGCACGACGCGCATCCAACCGCGAAGTTCTATCGAGTGAGCTTCGATAGCCATGCATTCGATTTGCATCGACACGAAGTTGATGTGGATGAAGAGATTCAATGTGGCATCTGCCCGCCAGTAGCGCTGTCTTTTGCCAAGATGCTCGATCCAGTGCTGCCATCCGGTGCCATTCCCCTACCATCTCCTGAAACCGAACCCGACGAAGGTCCACCTCATTTCCAGCGCTAGGTTCCGATAGGCGGGAGATCTGAAGCCTGCCACAATGTTGCTATAGAAGCTGGCTCGTCCGCCGCTAGATCGCAAATCTTTCGCTACGGCGCGCGAACCGGTACCGGTCATCTCCGATAACCGGATGCTTCAGGAAACTCAGCGCTAGGAAGTATGGCAATTGAGGCTGGAATCCGTGCACGATGTCGCCCATTTGATTTCCGGTACCGATTTCTATGCCAGGCGCTTCGATGACGGTTCCAACGTGCGGCGCCAGTGTGGCTCGCTCCTGTCGACATAGTTCGGACACGTAGCCTGCAAACTGGAAATCGTGAAAATATACGCAGGAAGATGCACCGTGAATCTGCAGCTTGTTTAGCGCCGCCACATCTCGAAGTTCCCGCACCTGAAGTTGATTGTCCCGGACGCGCTTCACGTCGTAGCAATAGCTGTCTGCCAGCATCAGAGCCAGGGTTGGCGACAGCGGGAAGAACACCATTAACCCAGGTGTATCGAAGCCTAAGACACCGCGGTGTCTGACGTTTCGGTAGTACCCATTGTAAAACACCACCGGCGCATCGCCAAAGATGAAGGGCCGGGCTGTCCTGTTAATCAGCATAACCGGCTTTAGATCCGCCAAGCGTTCCGCGCTCTCAAGCGCGGCTTTCATCTCGACCAACTGTGCCTGCGCTGGATTCGCCCTGACGCTGCCCAAGGACGTCAAGAGCTCCTGACGCTGTCCCTCATCCAGATCTCCGTCACTGCCTATCGCTGCTTCTAGGTACATCCGCAGCATCTTGTCGTGCATGGGCTGTCCCGTATCGCGCGCCGCTACCGTACGCGAACGTTGAAGCGCCACCCACCCCAGAACTTGATCGACGTCCTCTGGCGCCAGTGTGGCAGGGTCGCGTGTTTCAATCAGCTTTCGTAAAGACGCGCCGCTATCTCCTTCAATGACTGCCAGTGCCTTCTCGACCTCCTTTTCACCATAGAAGTTTGTCTTGCTAGCTTGGCCACGAATAGATGCTTGGCGGACTGCTAAGCGCGTCAAACGGTTCACCAAACAGATACTCTTTCCATCCGTCGAGAAGTACCGGAAATAGAACTGCGGCACATAGTGGTGGTTGCTTTGTTCGCTCATGCTGTCTTGCCAGAATGGTTATTCTTGCTCATTCTCTGGAAACTGACTGATCAGGGGGCGGCGCCCTTCGCCTCAGAGCTTGAAAAGTGGCGTCGGATTGGCATCCGAGACCACCAACGTCAGCGACTCCTTCGCTCGGCTGAGTGCGACGTACATCCGGCACTTGGCATAGTTCGTTGCAGAAAACTGCGCTTTGTCGCACGCCATGGCATGGTCGCACTCCAGCCCCTTGGCTTTGTGGACGCTGCCCTGACTCGCACCCGGTAAATCGGGTCGCCCGCACCTGGTAGATCCTCTTTCCCATTCTCCGAGGATACGACAGCTAGTCCAGCCAAATGCAGTCCTCCTCGGCCCGCATTGGCCCGCTCCCCTCTCAGCAGGCCAATGTCCGCTTTGGGTCGAAAGCGGACCTCCCTACCGCCGATAAACCTCCCTAATCACCCAATCCAAGCTCTCGTCCCTCCCCGCACATTTCGCCGGGCAGTTCTGGCGCTGCGCCGAACCTGCATCTCCACGCGGTAGGACGACGCATGTCCGGCGGTTGCAAATGTCGGTCCTTGCCATTCACGGCGTGATGGAAGCGACGGACCGCTGGCCTGGTGCCCGGCTTTCGCGCGAGCGGGCCAGGGCGCGAAAGTCGCGGGGCGGCATGTCATACGCGCGGCGGAACGCGTGGTTGAAATCCGCCGCACTCCTGAATCCCAGGCCGTAAGCGATCTCCACGACCGGCGCCTTCGGGAATCGGATGAGTTCGTCCGCGGCCTCGCGCAACCGGCGATTGCGGATGTAGGTGGCCAGGCCGCCTTCATGCTCGAACAGGCGATACAGCGCGGCGCGGGACAGCTGCGATGCATCGACGATGCTCTCCAGCGATAGTTCCGGCTCGTGCAAGTGGTGCTCGACATGCCGCCGTACCCTCCCGAACACCGCCGCGCGGATCGCGGCGCGCGCGTCGCCACTCAGGCCGCACCGTTTGGCGAAGGCCCCGACGATCAGGTGCGCGCATGTGACCATCATCAAGCGGGCTTCAGCCACGCTCATCGTATCGATGCTGCTGGAAAGCGCCTCCAGTTCGCCGAGAAACATGCGCGCGCACGGCGAAGCGTAGTCGATCACGCGGCCATGCAGCGATTCCGCATCGGGCAGCACCGATTCCACCAGTGCGCGCGGCAGGAACAAGGCCATGACCTGGCTCCTGCACTCCCGCTCCATGCGCATCGTCTGGCCCATGTCCAGCGCCAGGATGCCTGGCCGGGATTGCAGCGCCTTGCGCCGCGGATACAGACCGGTTGTGGTTTCGACGCCGCCGCCCCCCACCAGCAGCACGTGAAAAACATAATCGCGCATGGTGTCCGTGGAAATTTGTGGCGCCGTGCGGGTCTGCGTGATCGGGTCGGTACTGGCGTGGAGAAACCTCATGCCATCGACCAGGTAATGGTCGAGCGTGGCGCGAAACCCGGCAGCCACCTGTGCGTGCGACACCGCTATATCGAGAAAAGAGGAGGTTCGATCACGCCACGCCACCAGTTGCTGCGTTCGTGCGACGTCGCGTGTGCTGAAGTGGTGGTGGATCGGCGCGCGAGCGCTTGCCTCGACCTCGACATGGCTTGTGCTGTTGCTGGTCATCCCGGCCCCCCGTCCGCGCGCGCTCATGCTACAGGACGCGCGCCCGCTTTTATCCCCGCCTGTCGCCGCCTGTCGTGGCATGCCGCAACACCCTCCCCCGCTGGCCCTGAGGCTTGCTGGCGCATCGAACCAGCGCCAGGCCCGGCGTATCGACTCGCTATCGCCTGCCTTCTTGCCAACGAAAACCTCGTTCCCCGTGTCGTCATTCCCGCGAAGGTGGGAGGCGCTTTACCACAGCGAAGCTGGCAATTGCCCCACAAAAGCGAACCGCTCCTCCACTGTGGCCTTGCCGTCGCAAGCGATTGCTCGTCACCCCAACGTCGTCCCCCCCCCCAACCTCCCCTTCCCAACTGAGACAGCCGATCAAGTCGCCTGTGCGTTCACGCGCAAAATTCCCAGCTAACCAACCCGGTCATCCGAGCCTGTCCAAGAGAAGCTTGCCCCGGGGAAATCTGCGTTGCACCACAGGGGAATCGCATGAATCACATCTACCGGCTGGTCTGGAGCCAGGTCCGTCGCACCTGGCTGGTCGTTTCCGAACTCGCCCGCGGTCGCGGCAAGGCCGGGCGTACCTCGACATCGCGCCGCACGCGCCCGGCCGGGTGGGCTGCGCTACCCCTGAGCCTGCCGATGCTGGCCCTCGCTACCGCGCCAACCGGCGTTACGGCGATGGATGCCGCCCGTCCGGCGGCGGCCATCGCCGCCGCTCGTCCGACGCTCGCGCCGACGGTCACCGTGTCGACGGCATCCTCGACCCACCCCACCGGCGGTCAGGTCAGCGCCGGCAGCGGCCGTATCGACTACGGCGATCACCTCACCACCATCCAGCAGAACAGCCAGAACCTGTCACTGAGCTGGCTGAGCTTCAACATCGGCGCGCAGGACACGGTCAATTTCCTGCAGCCGAACGCGCAGTCCATCGCCGTCAACCGCATCGCCGACCCCAACGGCAGCGTGATCCTCGGCCACCTGAACGCGAACGGCCAGGTGTTCCTGATCAATCCCAACGGCGTGCTGTTTGGACAAGGCGCGCAGGTCAACGCGGGCGGCCTGGTCGCCAGCACGCTCGACGTCAGCGACAGCCAGTTGGGTCGCGGCACGTTGCACTTTACCGGCGCAAGCGTCGGCCGCGTGACCAACCTCGGCACGATCACCGCTGCGCCCGGCGGCTACGTGGCCCTGCTCGGCCACGCGGTGTCCAACCAGGGTGCGATCCACGCGCCTGCCGGCAGCGTGGCGCTGGCCGGCGGCAGCGCGGTCACCTTGAGTTTCGACGGCAACCACCTGCTCGACATGCAGATCGACGCCAGCACCTTGAACGCGCTGGCCGAGAACAAGCAGCTGATCGTCGCCGACGGCGGCCAGGTGCTGATGAGCGCCGGCGCGAAGGATTCGTTGCTGGCCAGCGTGGTCAACAACAGCGGCACGATCCAGGCGCGGACGGTCGAAAACCGCGCCGGCAAGATCGTGCTGCTCGGCGGCATGGAAGCAGGCACCACGCAGGTGGACGGCACGCTGGACGCCAGCGCGCCGAACGGCGGCGACGGCGGCTTTGTCGAAACCTCGGCGGCGCATGTGCAGGTGGCCGACGGCGCAAAGATCACCACCCTGGCCGCCATGGGCAACGCCGGCACCTGGCTGATCGATCCGCACGATTTCACCATCGCCTTCAGCGGTGGCGACATAAGCGGTAGCACCTTGGGCAGCCAGCTTGGTGGTGGCAATGTCACCATTCAGTCCAGCCAAGGCGCCAACGCCAGCGGCAGCGGCGACATCTACGTCAATGATGTAGTGAACTGGGGCGCCAACACGCTCACGCTCACCGCCGCCCACGATGTCGATATCAACGCCGTGATGACGGCCAGCGGCAGCGCCGGCCTCGCGCTGAATCCCAGTACCGCCAACGGCGGCGATGCGGCGATTGGCGGCGGCACCGTCAATGTCAACATGGTCAGTACCATGCCGGGCCAGAGCGGCCGGGTGGATTTCACCGGCGGCAGCAACACGCTGAAAATCAACGGCCAGTCGTACACCATCATCACGACGTTGGGCGCCCCCGGCAGCACGTCCGGAACGGACCTGCAAGGCATCAGCGGCGCCCTCAACTGTTTTTGCTATTTCGCGCTAGGTGCCAATATCGACGCCAGCGCCACGGCCAACTGGGGAGATTCCGCCTTCGGCTCTGCCATCGGCTCCGGCTTCGTGCCGATCGGCCACAGGTTCAACGCCACCGATTCCAAGATGTTCACCGGCACCTTCGACGGCCTCGGCCACACCATCAGTGGCCTCACCATCAACCGGCCCGGCTCCAACAACGTCGGCCTGTTCGGTTACACCTACACCACAACGACGATCCGTAACATCGGCCTGCTTGGCGTGTCGATCCAGGGGCAAAGCAACGTAGGCGGCCTGGTCGGGTACAACTACGGCACGATCAGCCAGGCCTACGCCACCGGTGCGATCAACGGCAATCCCGGCGGTGCCGACGTCGGCTCCGGCGGCGGTGCCGACATCGGTGGCCTGGTCGGATACAACGACAGCAGCGGCCGGATCAGCCAAGTCTATGCCAGCAGTGCGGTCAGCGGCGTGGCCACTGTCGGTGGCCTGATCGGGTACAACAACCACGGCTCGATCAGCCAAGCCTATGCGACCGGTACGGTCAGCAGCAGCGGCGGTGAGGTCGGCGGCCTGATCGGGATCAACGACGGCGGCCCGATCAGCCAAGCCTATGCGACCGGTACGGTCAGCGGCAGCAAAGACGTCGGCGGTCTGGTCGGATACAACATCAGCGGCGCGATCAACCAAGCCTATGCGACCGGCGCGGTCAGTGGCAGCAACTATGTCGGCGGCTTGGTCGGGAACAACGTATCCGGCACCACGATCAGCCAAGTCTATGCCACTGGTGCGGTCAGCGGCACCGGCAGCAACGTCGGCGGTCTCGTTGGGTTCAATAATGCCGGCACGATCACCAACAGCTACTGGGACACGGAAACCACCGGTCAGTCCACCAGCAGCGGCGGTACCGGCCTGACTACCAAGGCACTGATCGCAGCGCTGCCCGGAGGTTTCACGGCCGCCAGGTGGGGCAACGTCGGCAACCAGACAACGCCATACCTGCTGGGCATGTCCGGCAATCAGGTATTCAACACCAACGACTTGCCCACAGGCACCGTGACGCCCAGCAACCGGCCCAACCTCTACACCGTCATCCAGGATCTGAACCAGTTGCAGGGCGTGAACACCGGCCTCGCCGGCCGTTATGTGCTGGGCAACGACATCGACGCCAGCGCCTCGATCGGGTGGGTTGGCCTCGAGTTGGACGCCCAAGGCCGGCCCATCTTTGCCTACAACGGCTTCAGGCCGATTGGCGCCTCAGGCGCAGCGTTCACCGGCGTCTTCGATGGCCTTGGTCACACCATCAATAACCTGACCATCAATTGGCCGAACACCGATTACGTCGGCCTGTTCGGCGTCACCGGCAACGGCAGCGCGATCCGCGATCTCGGTCTGCTCGGCGGGTCGGTTGCAGGCCAGAATTACGTCGGCGGCCTGGTCGGAGACAACGGCGGCACGATCACAAACACCTATGTCGCCGGGATGGTCAACGGCTTCACCTCCGACGAACGCGACTACATCGGCGGCTTGGTTGGCTTCAACGAAGCGGGCGGCACGATCACCAACACCTATGCCACCGGGCCGGTCAGAGGCAGCAACTATGTCGGGGGTCTGGTCGGAAGCAACCTTGGCGCGATCACGAACGCCTATGCCACCGGGGAGGTCAACGGCATCCTGTACAGCGGCGGCAACTACGTCGGCGGCTTGGTTGGCTCCAACGAACCGGGCGGCACGATCACAAACACCTACGCCACCGGGGCGGTCAGCGGCAACAACTATGTCGGTGGTCTGGTCGGTTTCTACGCCGCAGGCACCATCATCGGCAGCTACTGGGACACGGAAACCACAGGCCAATCCACCAGTGACGGCGGCGGCACCGGCCTCACCACCGCACAGATGATGGACCCGGCCAGTTTTGCAGCCTGGGGCACGGATATCAGTGCCGTCGGCGGCAGCTCCGCGGCCTGGCGGATCTACGCGGGTGACACCGCGCCGTTGTTGCGTACCTTCATGACGGGCCTGGCGGTCTTCACCGTGAATATCGGCACGTTCTACAACGGCACCGCCTTTGCTGGCAGCAGCAGCTCGATCCTCGGCACGCTGACGCCGAGCCACTGGCGGCCAGCGAGCAGTGTGGATGCGGGCCTGATTCTGGGCGACGCCAACGCCAGAACCAGCACTCCGGCGATCAATGCCGGCAGCTACGCGCTGACTAGCGACCTGTATTCCGGCCAGATGGGTTACGACATCGCTTTCACGCCCGGCACACTGACCATCGCCCCAGCCACCCTGACCTATCTGGCCAATACCGCAACTACCACCTACGGCGGCACGCCGACAGGGTTGACCGGCACGGTGACCGGTTTCGTCAACGGCCAGACCCTGGCCAACGCCACGACCGGTACCGTCGGTTTCACCACCGGTGCCACAGCCACCAGCAACGTCGGCAACTACGCCATCAACGGCAGCGGCCTGACCGCGAACTACGGCAACTACACGTTCGCACAAGCGGCGGGTAACGCCGCCGCACTCACAGTGAATCCGGCCCTCCTGACTTATGTGGCCGATACCGCCACTACGACTTACGGCAACACGCCAAACGGGTTGACCGGCGCGGTGACCGGCTTCGTCAACGGCCAGACCCTGGCAAACGCCACCACCGGCACCACCAGTTTCGCTGCCGGTGCCACAGCCACCAGCAACGTCGGCAACTACGCCATCAACGGCAGCGGCCTGAGCGCAAACTACGGCAACTACACGTTCGCACAAGCGGCGGGTAACGCCGCCGCACTCACGGTGAATCCGGCCCTCCTGACTTATGTGGCCGATACCGCCACTACGACTTACGGCAACACGCCAAACGGGTTGACCGGCACGGTGACCGGCTTCGTCAACGGCCAGACCCTGGCCAACGCCACCACCGGCACCGCCAGTTTCGCTACCGGTGCCACAGCCACCAGCAACGTCGGCAACTACGCCATCGACGGCAGCGGCCTGACCGCGAATTACGGCAACTACACGTTCGCGCAAGCGACAGGTAACGCCGCCGCACTGACGGTGAACCAGGCCATCCTGACAATCACAGCGAATAACGCCAGCAAGACCTACGGTGACACGCTCACGTTTGCAGGCAACGAGTTCACGGCCAGCGGCCTGCAGAACGGCGAAACCATCGGCGATGTCGCGCTCACCAGCGCCGGTGCCGCGGCAAGCGCCGGCGTCACTGGCGGCCCGTACACCATCACGTCGAACGCAGCTACCGGCGGTAGCTTCAACACGGGCAACTACGCCATCACTTACAGGAATGGCAGCCTCACGGTGGGTCAGGCCGCGCTGACGGTCACCGCCAATGACGACAGCAAGACCTACAACGGCCTCGCCTACACGGGCGGCCACGGCGTCACCTACAGCGGCTTTGTCAACGGCGAGACCACCTCGGTACTCGGCGGCGCGCTGGGCTATGCCGGCGATGCGCAAGGCGCTACCAACGCGGGCGGCTACACGATCACGCCCGACGGCCTCACCTCTGGCAACTACGCCATCACCTACAGGAATGGCAGCCTCACGGTGGGCCAGGCCGCGCTGACGGTCAGCGCCAATGACGACAGCAAGATCTACAACGGCCTCGCTTACATGGGTGGCCATGGCGTCACCTACAGCGGCTTTGTCAACGGCGAGACCACCTCGGTACTCGGCGGCGCGCTGGGCTATGCCGGCGATGCGCAGGGCGCCACCAATGCGGGCGGCTACACGATCACCCCCGACGGCCTCACCTCTGGCAACTACGCCATCGCTTACAGGAATGGCAGCCTCACGGTGGGCCAGGCCGCGCTGACGGTCACCGCCAACGACGACAGCAAGATCTACAACGGCCTCGCTTACACGGGCGGCCACGGCGTCACCTACAGCGGCTTTGTCAACGGCGAGACCACTTCGGTACTCGGCGGCGCGCTGGGCTATGCCGGCGATGCGCAAGGCGCCACCAATGCGGGCGGCTACACGATCACGCCTGACGGCCTCACAGCTGGCAACTACGCCATCGCTTACAGGAACGGCAGCCTCTCGGTGGGTCAGGCCGCGCTGACGGTCAGCAGCAGCAACGTCAGCAAAACCTACGATGGCGGGCTGAGCGCGATCGGCACAGCGGTAGTGAGCGGCGGCACGCTGTTCGGCAGCGACACCCTCGGCGGCGGCAATTTCGCCTTCACCGACAAGAACGTCGGCATCGGCAAGCACGTGACCATCAACGGCGTCACCGTGAGCGACGGCAACAGCGGCGGCAACTATGCCGTCACCTACGTCGACAACAGCAGCAGCACCATCACCGCGCGGAGCATCACCGTCGGTGCCACCGGTACCAATCGCGTCTACGACGGCACCACCGCCGATGCGGTAAAACTGGTCAGCACCGGCATCCTCGTCGGTGACACGGTGGGCTTCAACGGCACCGGTGCCTTTGCCGACAAGAACGCCGGCAGCAACAAGGCCGTCACCGTCAGCGGCATCACCGCCAGCGGTGCCGATGCGGGCAACTACAGCTACAACACCACCGCAAACACGACGGCCGACATCAGCCAACTCGGCATCATCATCGATGCCACGGGTACCAGCCGCGTCTACGACGGCAGCACGGTCGATGCGGTCACGCTGGCAAGTGCCGGCGTGCTGTCCGGCGATACGGTGAACTTCACCGGTACCGGCAGCTTCCTCAACAAGAATGTCGGTACGGCGAGGGCCGTCAGCGTGAGCGGCATCGCCGCCAGCGGCGCCGATGCGGGTAACTACAGCTACAACACCACCGCGAACACGACAGCCGACATTACCGCCAAGACGATCACGGTCGACGCGATCGGTGTGGACAAGGTCTACGACGGCAGCACGGCCGCGACGATCGCAGCACTGGGCACAACTGGCCTGGTGGCGGGCGATGCTGTCACCTTCGGCAACGCCTCGGCGGCCTTCGCCGACAAGAACGCCGGCAGCAACAAGGCCGTCACCGTCAGCGGCATCACCGCCAGCGGTGCCGATGCGGGCAACTACAGCTACAACACCACCGCGAACACGACGGCTGACATCAGCCAGCTCGGCATCACCGTCGATGCCACCGGTACCAACCGCGTCTACGACGGCAGCACGGCCGATGCGGTCACGCTGGCAAGTGCCGGCGTGCTGTCCGGCGATACGGTGAACTTCACCGGTACCGGCAACTTCCTCAACAAGAATGTCGGTACCGGAAAAACCGTCAGCGTCTTCGGTATCACGGCCAGCGGCAGCGACGCGAATAACTACAGCTACAAAACCAGCGCGACCACGACCGCCGATGTCACGCCCGCGACGTTGACATACCGCGCGGATACCGCACACTTCAAGATCGGACAGATGCCGGGTGATTTGAGCGGTGCCGTAACCGGGCTGGTCGGTGGCGATACCTTGGCCGATGCCACCGACGGCACGCTGACATGGCAGACGCCAGCCACCGCGGCCAGCCCGGCCGGGCCGTACGCCATCGACGGCAGCGGCTTGTCCGCACTCAACTATCTGTTTGAGCAGGCATCAGGCAACGCCGCCGCGCTACATGTGGTCGATGGCAGCGCGCCACGCCTTGTCGTCAGCACCGTCGTCGGGCTGCAGCAATCCCCCGAGGACACCGATGCTGTCCACGCGCCGCATGCCCCGGATGTGCGCATCGTCGACGGTGGAGTTCGTCTGCCGTGAATCACGCAACCCGCACATCCCGCGCCCCGCGCAAGGATCACCGCATGCCGTCACCGTTCCGCTTTCGCTTCGCCCCGCTTGCACTGGCCTGCTTCGCCCTGCCGCTGGCCACGCGAGCGCAGACGATCCCCAACAGCGGCCAGATCCTGCAGCAGGTGCCGCCGAAGCCGCTGGAGAAACCCGTCGCCGCACCCGGCCTGGTGATCGAGTCGCCGACCAGCAACACCACTGAAGACGCCACCCCGTTCGCGGTGACGCACCTGCAGGTGGAAGGCAACACCATCTTCGACAACGCAACCCTGCATGCGCTGGTCGCCGACGGCGAAGGGAAAACGCAGACCCTGACCCAGCTCAACGCGCTGGCGCAGCGGATCACCGACTACTACCACGCGCACGGCTACCCGCTGGCCCGCGCACTGGTACCGGCGCAAACCTTGAGCGGCGGCACGGTGCGCCTGCAGGTGGTCGAGGCGCGCTACGACCAGATCGAACTGGCCAACCAAAGCCGCATCGGCGACGGCCTGCTGCGCGCCACGCTGGCGCCGTTGCACTCCGGCGAAGTCGTCACCGAGTCCACGCTGTATACCCGCTTGCTGCTGCTCGGCGACCTGCCCGGCGTGGAACCCCACGCCACGCTGCGCCCCGGTACAGAACCGGGCACCTCGACCCTTGACGTGCAGGCCGACGCCGAACCAACTCTGCAAGGCCAGTTGGTCGCCGACACCGCAGGCAGCCGCTACACCGGCCGCCTGCGCGTGGGAGCCTATCTAGACATCAACAATCCGATGCGCCACGGCGACCAGCTCAGCCTGGGTACGCTCACCTCCGGCCGCGGCCTGCGCTACGGCCGGCTGGGTTACCAGTTCACCCTGAACGGGCGTGGCACCCGGCTCGGCGCGGCGTATTCGATGCTGGCCTATGCGCTGGGTGGCCCGCTTGATGCGCTGGATGCACACGGTACCGCCGGGGTTTCCAGTGCCTGGCTGTCGCAGCCGCTGGTGCGCACGCACGACAGCCGACTGGACGTCCGTTTGCAGTTCGACCGCAAGCAACTGCGCGACCGCATCGACAGCACCGCCCTGCGCAACGACCGCCACAGCAATCACTGGACAGCCAGCGTCGTCAGCCAGCACGGCGACGACTGGGGCGGCGGCGGGCTGACCAGCGCCAGCCTCGGCCTCGGCCACGGTCGGCTCGGCTTCGCCAACGCCGCGGCAGCGGCCGCCGACGCTGCCACCGCACGCACACAAGGTAGCTACACCCATTGGAACGCCAGCCTCGCCCGCCTGCAGAACCTCAGTGCCGCTACCAGCGTGTATGTGAGCCTCAGCGGCCAGCACAGCAACCGCAACCTCGACTCCTCCGAGCAGTTCCTGCTGGGCGGGTCGAACAGCGTGCGCGGATACGACGTCTCCAGCATCGCCGGCGCCAGCGGCTGGCTGGGCACAGTAGAGATACGCCACCACCTGCCGTTCGACTGCGCCGGCCGCTGCGAGGGCAGCCTGTTTGTCGACCATGGCAGCCTGCGCGTCAATGCCGACCCGTGGATCGCCGGCCGCAATCAATTCGACCTCGATGGCGTCGGCATCGGCTTCAGCTGGGTCGGCACGCGCCATTGGCAGGCGCAAGTGCAACTGGCCACATCGGTGGGCGCCACACCCACATTGCTCGGCAAGCGCAGCTCCGCGCGGGCATGGTTACAGTTGGTCAGGGGCTTCTGAGCAGTGCGTAGGGGGCGGAGGCAATTGAATGCCGTCTTTTGCTCTCCTGATTCCCACATCACGCATCCAAGGTCGCGAGGCGATAGCTCAGTGGAGGGGTCCACCACGTGCTCAGTCCACAGAGGATGGCTTCGAGGAAACCGAATCATTCCGTGACAGGCTGAGGAAGCGCCGCGGTCGGCGAAGGACTACACGACGAACGCCTCAGCGCTGACTCAGGTGCCGCCGCAGTCCGAGCATACTGAAGGCGCCTCGTAAGTCTGGCCCGAACCGGCTGGGTGTCTGGCACGTTTGCCGAGCCAAAATGTCAGTTGGAACCGACGAGCGAGGCATCCTATCCGCCAGGGGTGATGATCGTCGTCAGGTGCCCTGACGGAAGGATCTCGGCTGGAATATCGCGTCCAATCAGCCTGGCCTCGGGGACGTTGAGGAACAGAAATACTCACCGTGCACTTCCGATCGCGTTTCCGGACTTCCCACCGTGGCTCAGTTCGCGCGTCCTCGTTACTCCTGATAACGCTCCCTAATCGCACTGCGTTCGCGCTGCCCTGCCCCGTCTATGCGCCATGCATTGCTGCGCGATCCAGTGCAGGCCTCAACGCGTCGTCAACAGCCCCTGCCCGCCTGCCCATTGGTTGATGTCGTCGCGGCGGATCGCAGCGGCCATCAGGCCCGGGAATGCATCCGGCGTGCAGGCGAACGACGGTACGCCCAGTGCCGCTAGCTTGCCGGCCAAGGTTCGATCGTAGGACGGCGCGCCTTCATCGCTGAGTGCCAGCAGCACGATGAACTGCACGCCGGCCTCCAGCAGCTCGCGGGCGCGGGCCAGCAGGTTGTCTTCCACCCCGCCCTCGTACAGGTCGGAGATGAGCACCAGGATGGCGTTGTGCGGTTCACGGATGATGCCCTGGCAGTAGCTCACCGCGCGGTGGATGTCGGTGCCGCCGCCCAATTGCACGCCGAACAGCAGATCCACCGGGTCGTCCAGCTGCTCGCTCATGTCCACCACTTCGGTGTCGAACACCACCAGACGCGTGGCCACCGCCGGCAACGAGGCCATCACCGCGCCGAAGATGCTCGAATACACCACCGATGCCGCCATGGAACCGCTCTGGTCGATGCACAGCAGCACTTCCCGCTGCGGCTTTCTTGCCTTGCGGCCATAGCCCACCAACTCCTGCGGCACCACGGTGCGCAGTTCCGGCTGCCAGTGGCGCAGGTTGCTGCGGATGGTGCGGTGCCAGTCGATCTCGGCCAGGCGCGGGCGGCGGTTGCGGCGGGCGCGGTCCAGTGCACCGGTCACCGCAGAGCGCATGGGCTCCTCGAGCTGGCGCAGCAGGTCGTCCACCACCTTGCGCACCACCATGCGTGCGGTGTCCTTGGTCTCTGCAGGGATCACCCGGCTCAGGCCGATCAGGTTGGCGACCATGTGCACGTCGGGCTGCACCTGCTCCAGCATTTCCTTTTCCAGCAGCATCTGGGTGAGGTCCAGCCGCTGCAGGGCGTCGCGCTGCATCACCTGGACCACGGATGACGGGAAGTAACGGCGGATGTCGCCCAGCCAGCGGGCCACATTCGGGGAGGACGCCCCGCGCCCGCCGCGACGCCCCAGGCCACCGGGGCCATCAGGTTCGTACAGCGCGGCCAGCGCCTGGTCGATGCCCTGCAGGTTCTTGGGCAACGCGCCGCAGCTGCGCTCGGCCTCCTGGCCCAGAATCAATCGCCAGCGCTGCTCGCGCGAGGTGGGGGTGTCCAGTGCTTCGGTGGTATCGGTCATGCGGGCAGCCCGAGCAGTTCGCGCAGCATCGGCAACGCGCGTTCGGCGCGTGCCACGTTCCAGTCCGGGGCCAGCACGGCCACGGGTTTCTGCATGGGTGCCCGCTTCACGCGGGTGCCCAGGTCACGGCGATCGGCGGCCTCGAAGGCGGCAAAGGTGCGCCGCACCAGCGCCAGCACGCGCACCAGTTGCGCCTCGTCCAGCGCCACCACCCATTCGTCGATCATCCGCCACACCGCATCATCGTGCAGCAGCACGGTGGCGTTTCGGTTGAGGAAGCCATCCAGCCACTGCGCGGCTTGCAGCGGCTCGGCGCCCGGCGAAAGCTGCTGCTGCAGTTGCACGTGCACCGTGTCGGCCGCCACCGCCTGCGTGTCGAACAGCAGCCGCAGCGCAACGCCGCGCAGCAGCGCGCTGCACGAAGACGACAGCGCCACCCGCTGCAATGCATGCTGCCAGCCGGCACTGCCGCCTGCATTGTCACGCAGGCCAATGGCGCGGTCGGCGTCCAGCACCACGGTGCGGGCCTGTTCGGCGCGCGCTTCGTCCAGGCCGGAAAGGGCCAGGGTCAGGCCGATGACCGCACGTTCCAGCATGCTGTCGAACAGGTGCGCCACCTGCACGCCCTCGGTCTGCCGCACGTTGCCGTAGCGGTGGATGTTGGCCAGCGGCGGCAGTGCGCCAAGCAGGGCCAGCGGATCGGCATCCGTGGCTGCGCGCGCCTCCAGCTCGGCGGCAATGGCGCGCACCGCCTGCGGCAGATCGGCCAGCAGCACCTGGTCCACCAGTCCGGAAAGTTCCGGCAGCGCTTCGGCCTTGCGCGCCTGCGCGATGGCCTTGCTGGAAGCGGCGTCCAGCAGGGTCTGCCCGTGGCGGCTGGCCTCCACCAGGTCCACCAGGAAGTGCGGCTGCCACGCCAACTGCCAGACTTCGTGGAACGTGCCGCGCACCGAATGCCCGGTGCGCGCAAGCCTGCCCCATTCGACGCCGATCAGCCGTAGGCGGTGCAGCAGGTGGCTTCGCGCCAGGTCGTTGTCCTTGCGCAGGTCCAGATCCAGCGTTTTTTCCAGCGCCTCGGGTTTCAGGCGCAAGCGCTTCTGCTGGGCTTCCAGGTCGCGCTGCAGCGGTACCACCGGCACGCTTTCGGGCACCTGGCCCAGCGCGTCGCCCACCATGAGGCGTTCGCGGATGAGCCGCATGGGCGCGTCGTCGCCATTGCAGATGACGGCGCGGCTGGCTTCGGCAATGTCTTCCAGCCCCGGCGAAGGATGGCCGCGAAGCGCGGCCAGGGTGTCGGCCAGGCGCGTGGCTTCGATGAGATGGGCCGGGGAGCAGTCCAGCCCGTGCTCGCGCAGCAACCGGCCCACGCGGGCGTACCAGCCCACGGTGCGCTGGTCGTGCGAGCCGGCATTGCGCCACAGGTGGTCGTACCAGCCCGGCGCGTCCACGCCGGCACCGTATCCGCTTTCGGCACTCAGGTGGCGGTAGGTCCACGGCACCCAGGTGCTCTGCGTCTTGCGCTTGGGCATGCCCTTGAGCAGGCGGTTGTCTGCCGTGGCGCTATTGGCGCGCAGGGCGGCCGGCTGCAGTGCCGGCACGTGCCAGGCCCCGCACACGACGGCAACGCGCGCGAATTCCTTGCTGGCGCTGCGCAATGCGGTGCGCATGTGCGCCTCGCGCACCGCCTCGTGCTCGCCGCGAAGACCGGGGTGTTCCGGTGTGTGCTCGCGCACGGCTGCCATGGCCTGGGCAATGGCGTCGAACAGCCCCTGCCCGTTGCCCCGCTCTTCCACCATGTAGTTCCACCAGGCCTCGCCGTCGGCGTGGCCGGCGGCGCGCGCCAGCCAGTCCAGTGGGTCGGCCGGGCGGGCTTCAGCGTCTTCTTCAGCGGCAGATCCGGCATCGCCTTGGGGCTGCACCGCTGTTTCATCCGCTGCGTCCAGCGCTTCGGCGGCCTCCGGTACCAGGCGGTCCGCGCGGGCCTGCGCCTGCCATTCCAGCGTCAGTGCCGGGGGCACGTCCATGAAGCGCACCGGCACGCCGTTGCGCAGCGCCCAGCTCATGGCCTGCCATTCCGGCGAGTACAGCGCATAGGGATGGAACACCGCCAGCTGCGGGTCGTCCACGCTATAGGAAAGCAACGCCACCGGCGGCTGCATGCCCGCCTCCAACACGTGCGGCAGCAACGCCTCGGTACCCGCCGGGCCTTCAATCAACACGCAGTCCGGCTGCAGCGCCTCCAACGCAGCCAGCAGGCTGCGCGCGCAGCCCGGGCCGTGGTGGCGGATGCCGAAAAGGGAGATGCCTTCGCTCATTGGCGCCGGCCGCTCAGACGTGATCGCGGAACGCGCGGTACAGGTCTTTCCAGTCGTCGCGTTCCTTCACCACGGTTTCCAGGTATTCCTTCCACACCAGCGCGTCCTGCACCGGATCCTTGACGATGGCACCGATCATGCCGGCGGCCATGTCGCCCGGGCGCAGCACGCCATCGCCGAAGTGGCCGGCCAGGGCCATGCCGTTGTTGATCACCGAAATGACCTCGGCGGTCGAAAGCGTGGCGCTGGGACTCTTCAGCTTGGCCTTGCCGTCTTCGGTAACGCCGTTGCGCAGTTCGCGGAAAATGCGTACTACCCGCGCGACTTCCTGCAGTGCCGGCGGTTCGGCCGGCAGGTCCAGCGCCACGCCCATTTCGGCCACGCGCTTGACCACGATCGCCACTTCGTCTTCCTCGCTGGAGGGCACCGGCAGGATCACCGTGTTGAAGCGGCGCTTGAGCGCGCTGGAAAGTTCGTTCACACCCTTGTCGCGGTTGTTGGCCGTGGCGATCACGCTGAAGCCGCGCACGGCCTGCACTTCACTGCCCAGTTCCGGCACCGGCAGGGTCTTTTCGGAAAGCACGGTGATAAGCGCATCCTGCACATCCGCCGGAATGCGGGTGAGTTCCTCGATGCGCGCGATCTTGCCCAGGCGCATGGCGTTCATCAGCGGGCTGGGCACCAGCGCCTTCTCGCTGGGGCCATGGGCCAACAACTGCGCGTAGTTCCAGCCGTAGCGGATCTGCTCTTCGCTGGTGCCGGCCGTGCCTTGCACCAGCAGGGTGGAATCGCCGCTGATGGCCGCGGTCATGTGCTCGGACACCCACGACTTGGCCGTGCCCGGCACCCCGAACAGCAACAGGGCGCGGTCGGTGGCGATGGTGGCCACGGCCACTTCCATCAGGCGACGCTCGCCGATGTACTTGGGGCTGACCACAAAGCCGTTTTCCAGCGTGCCGCCCAATAGATAGGTCACCACCGCCCACGGCGAGAGCATCCAGTTGGCCGGGCGCTGGCGGGTGTCCTGGCGGCGCAGTTCTTCCAACTCTTCTGCGTATTGGTGTTCGGCGTGCTGGCGCAGGACGGCAGTGCTCATGTTGGCTCCAATGAAAGGTCGTGATGATCAGAAAGCGGAATGCAGCGCCTGACGCAAGGCCAGAAGTTGGCGTGCCTGCTGCACGCAGTCGTGCATGGCCTCGGTGGCGTCGGCCCGTGCTTCGGCCACCTGCACGTGCGACAGCGCGGAGGGGTGAAGCACGGCCAGCAGCTCCAGCAGCGCGTCGCGCAGGGTGTAGTCGTAGCGCAGGGACCCTTCGCCAAACAGCGCACCCAGCCCGGCAGCCAACTGCTGCGAGTAAGTCGCGCTGAGCGTCTGGCCGAGGCCGGTGCTGTCCAACACTTCGCCGAACAGGCGTTTTTGTTGAAGCTCGGCCGCACTGGTGGGCCAGTGCCGTTCGCGTTGCGTCGGCGGGAGCATGGCCAGCAGATCGCCCAGGCTCATGTGCCGCTGCTCCACGCCGATAAGGGCTTCCACCCATTCTGGTTCGCTGGCGTCCACACGCTCCAGCCAGGCGCGCAACAGCGCGTCATACCAGTCCGTGCTGCGGGCCCAGTCCAGCACCTGGGCTGGCGCTTTTTCCAGGGTATGGCACCACCACGCCAGCGGCAGCTGGCGCGCCACCTGATAGAGCCACCAGGCACGCTCACCCAACATATCGTTGTTGGGGCGTTTGCCGTCGATGGCGGCTTCGGCCCATCCCGCATCGGCCGCCGAGGGAGCTTCCAGCTTCCAGGTCGCACGGCGCAGCAGCCCACCGGGTTGGTGCTGCAGCAGGGCGAGCATCTGCGCCTGCACGTACTGCGCGTGCGGCGTGGACGGCAGCCGAGCCAGCATCGGACCCACCAGCATGCGCACCTCGCGGCTGCGGTCCTTCAACAGCGGCTGCAGCAGCGGCGCGTCGGCCTCGCTCAGCTGCGGCTGCAGCGCAGCGACGAAGTCCACCCGTTCGCGCGCGGAAAGGTCTTTCAGCGTGCCCTGCAAGCGCGCGCGGGCGTCCTCGGCGTCGTGCGCACGCAGTTGCCGGAAGAGCAGCAGGCGCGCATCAAACGCGCCTTCGTTCCACACCTGCTCCAGGTCCGTCGGTGCCTCCGCTTCGCCTACCGCATCGGCCGCGTAGGCCCAGTCTGCATTGCAGGCCGCGAGCCAGCGGCCGCGTACACCCAGCACCGGGCGCAGGCCGGGGCGCAACGCGCTCAGGCGGACACCGGCTTCCAACGCCTGCGGCAGCACCGCCACCGGCAGGTGCCGGTTATGTGCGGCCAGCTGCAAGCAGGCTTCGTAACGGGCGCGCTTCATCCACGGCGACGGCTGTGCGCTGGTGAATAGCCCCTTCAACAGCGGTGCCCAGGCGTGGCCGGTGGGCAGCACCAGAGGATCGACTTCCGCAGGCGGCGGCAAAGCCACCGGCGCGGCCATGCGCAGGGCGGCGCGCCGGCAGGCGGCCAGGACGCCAACCTGTTGGCTGTAGCCCAGCGCGGCGTCTTCCTGCGTGGCCACGGCAGCGAGCACTTCGCCCAGCGCGCCTGCGGCGGGAATGGCCTGCGGGCGGTCTATGCCCAGCAGGGCCGGCTTCAACCATGCCTCGCTCATGCCCCGCTCCTTTCCCAGCGCTCGCCCGTCGCGTTCCATGCGGTCAGTGGCAGCAGCGCCTGGCCGTCCCACTCGCCCATCAGGTACAGCGGGTGGCCACCGGCAAACGCCATCAGCGCCCAGCCCTGCATCGTCGGAAGCCGAAGCGGCAGCGTGCCCTCGGCGTGCTGCACCCAGGCGTTGCGGCCATCGTGCGCCACATGCGCCTGCCCAAGTCGCATGGGTACCTGCGGCAGCCATGGGTTGACGGCGTACGCCTGCGCGGCGGCGTCCAGCGTGTCTTCGCGCGGCAACGCCGTACCGGCGTCCATGCCCGCTTCCACCTCGCCCGGCACCGCGCGCAGCGGTACCGTGCCCGCGTGAAAATGCAGCGTGCCCGCATGAACATGGCCGTTGCGCCAATGCTGCTCCCAACCGCGCCCACCGTGGCTGTAGTCCTGCAGCAGTGCGGCCCGCCCGCTTTCCAGGCCATGCAGCCACACGCGGCGCTCCACCAAGTTGCCTGGCTGTTCAATCACATGTTGACCCTGCACGTGCCAGCGATCGCGCACGGTCTCGCCCTCTCGCTGCACCGCTTCGCGCTCCATCGGCCAACCCAGCGCAGTGCGCAGGTCGGCCTGGCGCGCTGCGCTGAAGGTGTCCATGCGGGGCACCGCCTGGGTGAGCAGCTGCAACAGCCCCAGGCACTCGCCAAGTTCGGCCAGCTGGGCAAGGTCGCGTCCGCCCTCGCCCAGCGCCCGTTCCAGCCGGCTGGCCAGTCCCGGGGCCTGGGCATCCACCATGCGTGCCATCATGCGCTGCGCTTCCTGCTCGAAGCCCGCGCCCAGGTTGGCCAGCCCCTGGCGGAACTGGTCGGCCACCCAGCGCTGCAGTTCTGCCGCACCGGTTTCCATGCGCGACCAGCGCGCCTGTTCGCGCTTGGCGGCAGCGGCGGCCTGCACCTGCGGATCCGGCGGAGACACGCTGGCGGCGGCCTCCTCCTTCCGGACCGCACGGGCGCGACGGCCCTGCATCCACTCCTCCACCCAGGCTGGGCGCGCACTTGGCACGCAGCGCGGATTGCCGGCGGCATATAGCAGCAACAATGCCAGGCCGTGCTTGCAAGGAAACTTGCGGCTGGGGCACGAGCAGCGGCTCACCAGCGTGGTCAGCTCCACTTGGGTCTGGTATGGATTGGCGCCGCTGCCTTGGCATTCGCCCCACAGGGCTTCGACGTCGACACCGAGCAGGCCCCATTTTCCGTCTGTGGCCAGACCACCAGCCGCCTTGCTTGACGATGCATCAGGCGCAAGCGCGAGCACCTGCTCGCGCGTGAGTCGCACTTCCATATCCGTACTCACATCAGATTGCGGAGGATGATAGCCGAGGTTGGACAGCTGCAGAAATCATGGTCGTTTGGGTACTGGTGAAGCCCCCTCAGCGAGTTGCAAAATTGTGGCGGTAGAGTAACCAGGGCACATGTAATTCGCGCGGCTTGTTCGCTTCCGACCAGAAGCAGGCATCCCCCTACTCCGACAATGATCCCTGATCCCTAGTCCCAGTCTGTTTGCTTGGACCTATCTATCCTCGATAAACCTCCCTGATCGATCAAAGACCCAGTTCGCAAACCTCAGTCCAGCCCAGTTTTACCCTCCGCCCAGTACGCCTTGGCGACGATGCGCGATGCCGGAATGCCTAGGCCTTTCAACGTGCGGCGCAGACGCTGGATGGATGCGGCCCTGCCCGTCAAGACGAAGGTTGCATTAGCTGCGGCGACCACGTGCAAGCGGCGCTCCATGTCCTGGAGATGCCGGTCGTCGGCGCAGCGGATGAACAGTTCGGCGTCGTCCAGGTCAAGGCGATCCAGCACTGCGCGCGCGGCGGCCTCGCGGGCCACTTCAAGCAGACACGCCACCTCGCTGCGGCCGCCAATCCGCCGATTGAGTGCGTAGGCCAGCCCGATGGAGGTCTCGTCGCCGAGAACGACGCAGGGACCGGCGATGCGACCGAGATCGAGCGATGCGCGCGGGCCGAAGACATCGCATGCGTCGCCGGGCTTGGCGTTGTCGATCCAGGCGCTGCCGGGTCCGCTGCCGTGCGTGTACGCGACGATGCGGGTTCGCCCGGCTACCGCGTCCCATTCGATCGGCGTGTAGGTCCTCGCGACCAGCGCCGAGCCCATTGCGATCTGGATCTTCTGGCCCGGCAGCCATTGGAGTTCGCGGAACGCCGGGCTCTCCAGCGTGATGAGCCGGAAGTTTTCGGCGAGGCTTTCGGCCTGCACCACGCTGGCCTGCTTCATGAACATCCTGAGCAAGGCACGGCCTATGCGGCCCGGCCCGGGTACCGCGACGTCGGGGTTCTGCGCGCTCATCGGGTAAAGATCGACAGTTCGTTGCCCCTGCCCTCGTCGATCGCGATCGGCTGCGACAGATAGCCGTTCGCCGGGTCGCGAACGTAGGCCAGGTATTCGTTGTCGACGTCGAAGGCGTTTTCCGCAAGGATCGGCGTGCCTGGCTTCAGATGCGGCTCGAGCAGCTTGAGCACCGGCAGATAGAGGCTGAATGCGCCGTCCAGCAGCACGAGGTCGATCTGGCCGCCGACATCGGCCAGCGTTTCGCGCGCGTCCCCGACCCGGATGTCGACCAGATCGGCAAGCCCGGCAGCGCGCAGATTCGCGTTGGCGCGGGCGGCCTTGCCGGGTTCCAGTTCGGTGCCGATCAGGTGCCCGCCACCCATATCGCGCAACGCGGCGGCGAGGTGGATGGTGGACACGCCCATCGACGTGCCGAACTCGACGATGCGCGTGGCTTGGCGCACGCGCGCGCACTGGTAGAGGAAGCGGCCATACGCCGGCGTGACGTTGAGGAAGTTCTCGGCGTATCCCTGGTACACGCCGCGCAGATCGCGCCTTTCCGCATTCATCAGTTTCGCGATGGCGCCGCTGAAGGCCTGCTCCGCATGTTCGCCGGGATCGGCCTCGAACTGATCCATGATCCCCTGGTCGGCGCGATCGGCTTCCTGGAACAAATGCTGCAAGGTCTGCGCGACGCGCTCGGTGTGTAGTGAATCCACGATGTTCTCCAATGGCAATGGCCGACGGGGTATCCCTCTGCCGTCACGCATCGTAGGGAGCCGCAACGCTGGCGGCATTGGGGAACTGTGCCAAGATATTCGCAATTCCCGCCAATCGCTGTGGAGTCGACGCCGCGTGCCTGTGCTGACCGATCTCATCGATCCCACCGAGTGGACCGACCCGGACCTCGTCCCGCGCCCGGTGGTGACCATCGGCACCGCCGGCATCGACGTGGCCAGCCTCGGCGACGGGCAGGACCGGTTGGAAAAGGACTTCCATCGCCATCGCAAGGGACAGCTCATGCTGTTGCTGCGTGGGGTGCTCACCTGCGAAGTGGAAGGCAGTCTCTGGATCGTGCCTCCGCAGGGCGCGCTGTGGGTGCCGAGCGATGTCCTGCACAAGATCACCGCCGCCGGCACGATCGAAGTCTATATCGCCTTCATCGATCCGGCCGTCGCCTCGGCGCTTCCGTCGACCTGCTGCGCGATCTCCACCACGGCGCTGTTGCGCGAGTTGGTGATCCGTTCCGCACGCCTGCCGATGCTGTATCCGGAGGGCGGCGCCGAATCGCATCTGGTCGTCCTGCTTCTGGACGAACTGGCGGCAGCGCCAATCGGAACGCTGCGCCTGCCGATGCCGACCGATCCCCGGCTTCGCAAGATCGTGGAGGCGATCGTCGCCGAGCCGGCCGAGCGCGGCACGGTGCAGACCTGGGCGCGGCGCGTGGGCATGAGCGAGCGCACCCTGGCGCGCCTGCTCACGCACCAGACCGGCATGAGCTTCGGCCGCTGGCGCCAGCAGCTTCACCTGATGCTCGCGGTCAAATGGTTGAGCACGGGGGTGTCGGTGCAGCAGGTCGCCGACGATCTGGGCTACGAAAGCGCAGGCAGTTTCGTCACGATGTTCCGCAAGGCGCTGGGCACCTCGCCTGGCCGCTACATGGCCGAGCGGCGTAATCCTTCTTGACTCGCGTTGGGCGTCTTGATCCCTCGCTACCCCGATAGATCGCTCCAGTCCGCGCTCCGTTAATTGGCCATCGGCTAGGCGGGGACGCTTCTGGCAAGAAATCTGCCGACCCCTGAAGTCGAATGGCTTTGAGCCCCGAGATTCCGGGCGCCAGGGCAAAGGGTTTGCTGTAAGTCCTAAAGCCAGTTGCTATTTGGCCCCCCGCCCTGCCCCATGGCGTTAGCTCGCCGCCAGGAACGCGGTTCGTTCAACGCTATCCATCGGATACTAGCGCCCTAGAACAGCTGCGCTCTTGCGCAGATCCGGGTGCCCACCGGCGTTGGCGAACCGCGTCGGCGGTTCGCTGTCCGGTTACTGCCGGCTTTCCCGTTCAACTTGACGTTGCCTCAGATTCTGCTTCCTGCATCCAGGTGCGTTTCCGGCCCGTGATTCGCCATCTGTCGCGCAACGTACCTACAAAAGCGGTCAACGACGGAGTCAAGTGCTATGGACAGTGCGGCTCGCAAGCCCAGGGAGATGCCCGTGTTGGTCGGAGACTCCGACGCGATGCGGGAGTTGAAGGATCTCATTCAGTGCTATTCAGGCTGCGATGCGTTCGTCCTGATCGAGGGCGAAACCGGCACGGGCAAGGAACTGGTGGCACGCCAGTTGCACTACGCCAGCCCGCGTCGCGACAAACCCTTTGTGCCGGTCAACTGCGGCGCGTTGCCCGACAACCTGCTCGAGACGGAACTCTTCGGCCACCGGCGCGGCGCCTTTACCGACGCGCGCAGCAGCGAACAGGGGCTGGTGGAATTCGCAAGCGGCGGCACGCTGTTCCTGGACGAGATCGACTCGCTGTCCTCGCGGGCGCAGACCACGTTGTTGCGTTTCCTGCAGAGCGGCGAGTTCAGGGTCGTTGGCGAGCGGGCATTGCGTATGGCCGACGTCCGCGTATTGGCGGCCACGAACTGTCCGTTGCTGTTGGCGATCGAACAGGGTCGCTTCCGCCGCGATCTCTACTACCGGCTCAGCGCGCTGCAGCTGACCTTGCCGCCGCTGCGCGATCGTGGCGGCGACCTGAAATGGCTGGCCATGCATCTGCTGGCCGAGCTGACCGTACGCTTCGGCCTGCCTGCATGCGAGTGGACCGAGCAGGCTTTGCAGGCGCTGTCCCGCCATGACTGGCCAGGCAATGTGCGCGAGCTGGAGAACGTCACGCTCCGGGCGTGCGTGCGCGCCAACGATGGCCGAATCGGTCTCGGTGAATTGGCGCTGGCGGCGAAGACGCTCTTTGCAGTGCTGCCCGCCGCATCGATCACCTCGATGCCGCCGGTCTGCGGCGACGATCTGCTTTCGATGGCTGAAGCCAAGCAGCGCGCCGTCGAGCGCTTCGAGCACGACTATCTGACGCAGCTCATGGCCCGTACCGGCTACAACGTCAGCCGAGCCGCGACCGAGGCCAACACCGAACGCCGGCATCTTGGAAAGATGCTCAAGCGCCATGGCATCGGGCGCCACTGCCACGACTGACCACCGGGTCCAGGCGCACCCGGTCGCACCGCGGTTGGGTGGGCAATCCCCCAGTCGAACTGGTCGCTCAACAGTTTTTGCGCGCGTGAGTTGGGCTGCAAACCACAGCTTTCTGCGGATTCCCATGCGTCCGGACGCGGTCGTCGCCGAAAAGATCGCTGGCATGGATGTTGCGACCCTTGCCGAGAAAGCACTGGGGATGCTTCACATGATCACGCTCGAGCCGCATGGAAATGATTCGGATCAGGAAGTCGCCGACGCAGTGCTGTCGTATCTCCGCGCGCATCCGGAAGCCGCGGACACGCTGCAGGGCATCGTTCGGTGGTGGCTGCCGCAACAACGGTACAACCGCGAAAGCGGACGTATCGAGGCCGTACTGACGTCGCTTGCGGAACGTGGCCGCCTGCAGGTTCGAATGCTTCCGGACGGACAATTTTTGTATGCGTTGAGCGTGGCCTACAACGCCGATCGCACCGCCGACCTGCACTGACCGAGACCAAGGAGAACCGAAATGCCCGCTGCCCTTAGCTATCCCGGCGTCTACGTAGAGGAGATCCCCAGTGGCGTGCGCACCATCACCGGTGTGGCCACGTCGGTGACGGCATTCGTCGGCCGCGCACTGCGTGGCCCGGTGAACGAAGCGGTGACCATCAACGGCTTCGGCGACTTCGAGCGTACCTTCGGCGGGCTGTGGCTGGGAAGTCAACTCGGTTACGCCGTTCGCGACTTCTTCCTCAACGGCGGCGGCCAGGCGGTGATCGTGCGCCTGTTCCACCCCAGCTACGCCAGCGACGCCGATCGCGTCGACGCCGAAGCGGCCGCCGCGGAGGTATTGGCGGCAGCCGGCGGTGGCGCCGACCTGGCGACGGTGGTCGCCAATGCCAGCACCAAGGCCGCAACGTTCGCCGAAGAACCCGAGCTGTCCGCGGCCAAGGCCGTCGCCGCTGCGATCACCGCCGCCTCGGCAGCACCAGGGGCGACCAAGGATTCCGCGCTCGCTGCCGGCGCCAAGGCCGCCGCGCCGTCGCGCGCGTCGCTGCAGGCCGGCGGTCTGTCGTTGCAGGCCGCCAACGAAGGGCGCTGGGGCGGAAAGCTGCGCGCCGCCGTCGCGATGTCGGGCAACGCCGAAGTCGCCGCCACGCTGGGCGTGGGCGCCGGCGACGTGTTCAACCTGACCGTGCGCGACGCCTCGGCCGGCGGCGGCAGCGAGACCTATCTCAACCTCACCGTGGTCGAAAGCGCACGCCGCGTGGACCGGGTGCTGCTCTCCGAATCGAACCTGGTGCGTGTGCAGGGCAGCCTGCCGGCCACGGTCGACGATGGCGTGGACGAGGTCAGCGCCGCCGAGGACGCGGTTGCCGCGGCCAAACGCGCGTTCGACAAGGCGGTCCGCGACAGCGTCGACACGGCCGCGCTGAAGCAGACCATGGACCAGGCTCGCGCGGCGCTGCAACTGAAGTACGACGAGGCCGACCGCCGCGCCAGCGATGGCGGCGCCTTGGCCGCGACCGACTTCCTGCCCGAGCTCGGCCTGGTGCAGAAGCGCGGCCTGTACGCGTTGGAGCAGGCCGACCTGTTCAACCTGCTGTGCATCCCGCCCTACCGCAGCAACGACGGCGCGAACTACGATGCCGAAGCGATCGTGCTGTCGGCAGCGACCGCGTACTGCGAGCAGCGCCGCGCCTTCCATGTCATCGACTCGCCCAGCGCCTGGGACACCAAGGCCGACGCGCTGGACGGTCTGGACGAGTTCGCCGATCCGCGCAGCCGCAACGCCGCACTGTTCTTCCCGCGCCTGCGCCAACCCAACCTGCTGCGCAACAACGCGATCGAAACCTTCGCCGCGTGCGGCGCGGTGGCGGGCGTGTTCGCGCGTACCGATACCCAGCGCGGCGTGTGGAAGGCGCCGGCCGGGCTCGACGCCGGCCTGGTCGGCGTGCCGCAGCTGTCGGTGCCGCTGACCGATGCCGAGAATGGCGAGCTCAACCAGCGCGGCATCAACTGCCTGCGCGCCATGCCGGCCAGCGGCCGCGTGGTCTGGGGCGCGCGTACGCTGCGCGGCGCCGACCAACTCGCCGACGAGTACAAGTACATCCCGGTGCGGCGGACCGCGCTGTTCATCGAGGAAAGCCTGTTCCGCGGCCTGAAGTGGGTGGTGTTCGAACCCAACGACGAGCCGCTGTGGGCGCAGGTGCGGCTCAACGTCGGCGCGTTCATGCACAACCTGTTCCGCCAGGGCGCGTTCCAGGGCAGCTCGCCCCGCGACGCCTACTTCGTGCGCTGCGACAAGGACACCACCACGCAGAACGACATCAACCTGGGCGTGGTGAACGTCGTGGTGGGTTTCGCGCCGCTGAAGCCGGCCGAGTTCGTGGTGCTGAAGCTGCAGCAGATCGCCGGCGCGATCGAGACCTGATCCCCCTCTTCACCGGAGCACGTCCATGGCCCAGTTCACCGTCAACACGCAGCGTTTCGATCCTTACAAGAACTTCAAGTTCCGCGTCAAATGGGACAACAAGTACGTCGCCGGCATCAGTAAGGTCGGCGCGCTCAAGCGCAGCACGGAGGTGGTCGAGCACCGCGAAGGCGGCGATCCGAGCATCAGCCGCAAGTCGCCCGGCCGCACCAAGTCCGAGCCGATCACGCTGGAGCGCGGCGTCACCCACGACAAGGAGTTCGAGCAGTGGGCGAACAAAGTGTGGAATTTCGGTTCCGGCCTTGGTTCGGAAACCTCGTTGAAGGACTTCCGCAAGGACTTGATCATCGAGGTTTACAACGAAGCCGGACAGCTTGCCATCGCCTATCGCCTGTTCCGTTGCTGGGTATCGGAGTACCAGGCGCTACCCGACCTGGACGCCAACGCCAATGCGGTCGCCATCCAGCACATCAAGCTCGAGAACGAAGGCTGGGAGCGCGACCCCGACGTGGTCGAGCCGGCCGAACCGAGCTTCACCGAGCCGGCCTGAGCGCGACGCCGATGCCTGCTGACTTTCACGACGCCGGATTCCAGCAGGTGCTGTTGCAGACCTGGGAACGGCTGCATGCCGCGGCCGCCGACGCGCGCGCTGTCGGCCTGTTGCAGGCGGTGTGGCCGCAGCCCGACGCCGACGCGTGGGGCGCGGCGAGCCTGGGGACGCGCGATGCGGCGCTGTTCCGGTTGCAGTCGGCGTTGTTCGGACCTCAGCTGCACACCTTGACGCAGTGCCCGGCCTGCGGCGAAACCCTGGAATCGCAGTTCGACTGCGCGCAGTTCGGCGGTGCCGAAGCTCCAGCGCCGATGCCGGTGCCGGCTGCATTGGCGCTGCGCGAACAGGACTGGGAGATCGAGTTCCGTCTGCCCAGCAGCAACGACGTCGTAGCGCTGCGCGAGGCCGCTGCCGACCCCGCGGTGGCGGTCGCCGCGCTGCTGCGCCGCTGCGTGTTGCGCGTGCGCCAAGGCGAACGCGAGGCCAGTGCCGACGAACTGCCGACCGCGCTGGTGGCACGGCTGGAAACGCGCATGGCCGAGCACGATCCGCTGGCCGACCTGCGCCTGGCGCTGGCCTGCCCTGCCTGCGCCACGGCGTGGGCCGCGGCCTTCGACATCGGTGGCTATCTATGGGAGTCGCTCGACGACTGGGCCCAGGACCTGCTGTCCGACGTGCACCAGCTCGCGCGCGCCTATGGCTGGCGCGAATACGACATCCTCGCGCTGACGCCGCTGCGCAGGCGCTTCTACCTCGACATGGTGCAGCCATGAGCGGCTTCCTGCAGCGGCTGGTGGAACGGGTGCAGGGCCCGGCGCATGCGGCGTTGCGGCGGCGCCGGCCGAGCGTGTTCGAAGCTCGCGAGGCCGCGCCGTCCTCACCGATGGCATTCGATGCTGGACTCCCCGCGCCGGTGCCGACGCCGCCTGGCGGCGGCGAGGCCTACGTGGTGCACAGGCACGACATCCATCATCACGATCGCCCGGACGCGCCGGTCGCGTTGCGCGCGCCACGCGCCGAGAGCCCGACCACGCCGGCGCCAAAGGGGGCGCATCCGACGCAACCCACGTTGCCGGCGCCGCCGTCGCTGCGTCCCCTGCCCGCCTCGTCCGCCGCGCGACACAACGTGGTCACCGTGGCCGCGAGCGACCAGACCCCGGTGCCGACGGTGCGCCGCCCACGACGCGAAACCGAGGACACCGCGCCGGCGCCCTCCGCTCCGCACGCGCAGCCGGCGGCCGAAGCGGTCGATCCCACACCGCTGCGCCGCGCGCGTCCCGCACCGACACAGTCCGCCCCTCCCGTGCCGGAGGTGCCGACCTTGCCGTTGCCACCGCGCCTGCCGGCGACCCAGCGCGTCGCCGCGCCGGTCGCCCATCCTGCACGCCGCGCCGCGTTGCCGGCCGCGACCGAGACGTCGGTGCAGGTCACCATCGGCAGCGTCGAAATCCGCGCCCACGCGCCTGCGCCTGCGTCGCAACGGCCGTCGTCGCGCCCTGCCGCCAGCGCAACGGCGCCCAGCCTCGAAGCCTACCTGCGACAGCGCCACGGGGGCCCGCGATGAGCAATGCCCTCGCCATCGCAGCGGTGACCGCGGCATTGAAGAATCTGGTCGACCGCCATCTCGATGGTCTCGACCTGTCTGCGCTCGGCAGCGTCGGCGTCGGCGCAATGGCGCTGGACCGCGTGCTGACCGGCGACAACGAGCCCAACCAGATCAACCTGTTCCTCTACCAGGTCAGCGCCAACAGCGGCTGGCGCAACACCGGGCTGGCGTCGCGCGACGGCGCCGGACAACGCATCGCCAATCCGCCGCTGGCGCTGGACCTGCACTACCTGCTCACCGCGTTCGGCAACCAGGAGCTGAGTCGCGATGCGCTGCTCGGGCTCGGCATGCAGGCGTTGCACGAAACGCCGATGCTCGATCGCGAGCGCCTGCGTGCGCTGCTGGCGCCGCCGGCCCTGCCGTTCGGCGCGTTCTCGGCCGAGAGCCTGGCCGATCAGGTGGAGTGGCTGAAGATCACCCCGCAGTACCTCGGCGCCGAGGAACTGTCGAAGCTGTGGACGGCGGCGCAGGCGCGCTTCCGCGCTTCGATGGCCTATCAGGTCTCGGTGGTGCTGATCCAGTCGGACGCCAGCGTGCGCGCCGCGTTGCCGGTGCTGCGGCGCGGGCCCGACGATCGCGGCCCGCGCGCCCTCGCAGCGATGCCGCCGCGCCTGCGCGCGATCGAGAACCTCACCCTGCCGGGCCTGCGCGGCGGTCGCCTTGGGGACCTGCTGCGGGTCGATGCGGACGGCGCCGATGCCGAGACCCAGCTGGTGTTCGAACACGCACGCAGCGGCCTGCGCCAGTCCCTGCCGTTGCTGGCCGATGGACCGCGCCGCTGGCAAGCGCAGCTGCCGGCCGCCGACGCGCCGGGTGCCGCCGCGGCGTGGGCGCCCGGCCTGTACACGCTGCGCCTGCGCGCCAGCACGCTCGGACAACCCGACCGGATCGGCGATCCCCTGCCGTGGATGCTGGCGCCGCGCATCGCGGTCGTGCCGTTGGCGGCGGCCGCGGATGCCGATGTCGCGCTGGCGATCGACTGCGTGCCGCAACTGCTGCCCGCCCAGCATGCCGGCCTGCGGCTGCTGTTCGGCGGGCAGGAACTGGCGGTCGACAGCGTCGACACGCCGGCTGACGCGAGCCTTCCCAGCATGGTGCACGCGACCGTGCCTGCGGCGATGGCCGTCGCCGGCGCGCACGCCGTGGCGCTGCGCGTGGAGGGTGTGGACAGTCTGCCGGTGGTGCGCAGCGAGGGTGCGCCGCAGTTCGATCCGCAACAGAGCGTGGCGTTGGCGTGAGGCCCATGCGCGCCCTTGCCCCCCACGACCACCCCGGTTGGAGCCTGGCCAACGAGCGCTATCTCGAGCTGTCGCTGGACTGGCTGCACCTGCGCCTGCAGGCGGTGACGCCGTTCACCGCCACCGTTGCCGCAACCACTGCAGCTGGCGGATCGCCACGTTCCTGGTCGCGCTGGAAGAAACACGCGCCCGA
Source organism: Xanthomonas sp. 1678 (assembly GCF_031455575.1). Lineage (NCBI taxonomy): Bacteria > Pseudomonadati > Pseudomonadota > Gammaproteobacteria > Lysobacterales > Lysobacteraceae > Xanthomonas > Xanthomonas sp. 1678. The sequence continues at coordinate 653,506 of NZ_JAVDSZ010000003.1, forward strand.
CCTGCCGGCCCTGCCGGCACCGGACCCCGCCGCGTCACTGGCCGACGTCGCCGCGGCGCGCGATGCCATTGCGGGCGACGAGCCGCTACCGGCACTGCTGGCGCTGGCGCGACGTTTCGGCCTGGATCGCTTCGAGAGCGACATCCTGTGGCTGTGCGTGGCGGTCGAACTGGATTCGACGCTGCCCGCCGCGATTGCGGCCGCGCAGGACGGCGTGTCGGCGCCGACGTTCGCGCTGGCGCTGCGCCTGTTCGACGATGCGGCGTGGGATGCCTTGTCGCCGCACCGGCCGCTGCGCCACCTGCGCCTGCTGGAGATCAACCAGCCCGGTGCGACCGCGCTCACCGCCGCTGCTTTGCGCGCGGACGAGCGCATCGTCAACGCCGTCAAAGGCCTCAACGTGGCCGATGCGCGTCTCGGCGCCTGGATCGGCCCCGAGGTCGCGGAGCGGCCCGCGTCGGCGCTGCAGCAGGCCAGCGTGGAGCAGGTCCTGGCGGCGCTCGACGATGCGTCCGGCGACGCCGCGCCGGTGGTCCAGCTGCTGGGCCAGGACCGCCACAGCCGCCTGGCGATCGCCACCCAGGTCTGTGCGCGGCTGTCGCGCCGGCTGCACCGCATCGCGTCCGAATCGTTGCCGTTGCAGCGCGGCGAACTGGAGACGCTGGCGCGCCTGTGGCGCCGCGAAAGCCTGCTGCTGCCGCTGGCCTTGTACGTGGAGGCCGACGAGGCCGAGGGCGAACGGCTGGCCGCGTTGTCGACCTTGCTCTCCCTGCCGCTGGGGCCGGTGTTCGTCGGCCTGCGCGATACGCCGTTGGCGCTGGACGTGCCGAGTTGTCATGTCCGCGCACCGCTGCCGACGGCCAGCGAGCAGTATCACGCCTGGCGCGAGGCACTCGCCGGGGAAGATACCAAGGCCGAAGCCGCCAGCCTGTCCAGCCACTTCGATCTCGACCTCGGCCGCATCGGCGAGGCCGCCGCAGGTGCACGGACGCGCGCCATTCCCGCCTGGGATCTGTGCCGCGACTTCGCTTCGCCGCGGCTGGACCTGTTGGCGCAGCGGCTGGAGCCCAGGGCGCACTGGGACGACCTGATGCTGGGCGAGGAACCGCATGCGCTGCTGCGGCAGATCGCCGCGCAGGCGCGCGCGCGCCACCGCGTCTACCGCGAATGGGGCTATGGCGAGCGCATGAACCGCGGCCTCGGCATCAGCGCGCTGTTCGCCGGCGAGAGCGGAACCGGCAAGACCATGGCCGCCGAGGTCATCGCCAACGAACTGCGCCTGCACCTGTACCGCATCGACCTGTCCTCGGTGGTCAGCAAATACATCGGCGAGACCGAGAAGAACCTGCGGCGTCTGTTCGATGCCGCCGAACAGGGCGGCGCCCTGTTGTTCTTCGACGAGGCCGACGCCTTGTTCGGCAAGCGCAGCGAGGTCAAGGACAGCCACGATCGCTACGCCAACATCGAGACCAACTACCTGCTGCAGCGCATGGAGTCGTTTTCCGGCCTCGCCATCCTGGCCACCAACATGAAGGCCTCGCTCGACAATGCGTTCCTGCGGCGCCTGCGCTTCGTGGTGAACTTCCCGTACCCCGGCCCGGCCGAACGCTGCCGCATCTGGCGCAACGCGTTGCCGGCGGAGGTGCCGCGCCGCGCACTGGATTGCGAGCGCCTGGCACGCTTCAACCTCAGCGGCGGCAACATCCATTCCATCGCGCTCAATGCCGCCTTCGCCGCCGCGGCCGACGACGATGCGGTGGACATGCCGCGGATGCTGGCGGCGGTGCGCGCGGAACTGCGCAAACTGGGCCGGCCGGTCGACGAGGCGGACTTCCGTGCCACGGCGCGGCCGGCGCCGGTGTCCGCGAGAACGCCGGCATGAGCGCCAGGCTGCATATAGACCGCGTCGTCCTGCACGGTATCGCGCTCGGTCCCGGGCAGCACCTGCTCTTCCAGGCCGCGCTGGAACGGCAACTCGGCGTGCTGCTGGCGCAACAGTCGCTACCGCCGCGGCCGCTCGCGCAGGAGCGCCTGGCCGCAGCACCGGTCGCGCTCGGCCGCAGCACCTCCGCGGAAGACGGCGCGCGCGCCGTCGCCAGTTCGCTGCTCGGCGGCCTGTGCCGATGACCAAGGCACTGCGCCAGCGCGACACCTGCCTGGCGGCGCCCGCGTCGGCCGCCGCCTCGCGTTGCGCCTGCGGCAACCACACGATGGGCGAAGCGCGCTGTACCGCCTGTGCCGCCGCCTCGCACGCTGCCGGACCGATCGCCATCGGCGACATCGACGACCCGCGCGAACGCGACGCCGACCGCTTCGCCGATGCGTACGCGGCGGGTCGTGCCGCGCCTGCGTTGCCGGCGTCCACCGCACCGCGCGACCGGGCCGCGCGCATCGCCCCGCCGGTGTCGCTGGCGCGCACGCTCGGCAGTCCCGGCCAGCCGCTGGCGCCGGCGCTGCGCGAAGACATGGAAGCGCAGACCGGCACCTCGCTGGGACATGTGCGCCTGCACCATGACGCCGTCGCCGCGCAATCGGCGCGGGCGCTGGACGCGCAGGCCTACAGCGTCGGCGCGCATGTCGTCTTCGACCAGGGCCGGTATGCGCCGCGCGATGTCGAAGGCCGGCGGCTGATCGCGCACGAGCTGGCGCATGTCGCCCAGGACCGCGGCATGCCGCCGGTGCTGCGGCGCAAGCCCAATGCCGGCAAGACCACGGCGCCCAAGCCCGCCGATACCGAGCAGAAGAAGACCGACGACCCCGATTGGACGCGGCTGCAGATCCACAGCAGCGGCATGGACGCGGCGGCCGCCTACATGGGCGCCAACCACCTGAACTTCCGCGGGGAAGCGCTGCGCAAGATGGTCTTCGTCGGCCTGCACCCGAAGTTCCTCAAGGTCTATGACGACAGCGGCAAGCCGGTCGGCGGCAAGCTGCCCTTCAAGGACATCAAGGGGCTGGCGTTCACCCCCGGCATCTACGTGCACTACGGCAACGCGATGCGCGCGGTGACCGTGGATCGCAGCGGCAAGAGCATCGACATCGAGTCCAGCGCCAGCCCGGTGGTCTCGCGCGACCTCAGTGCCGAGGAGAAGCAGCAGGCCGCCGACGACGCCAAGAAGGCAGGCGCCGGTGCCGCAGCGCCGAAGCGCCTGCCGATCATGGATCTCACTGCCATCCTGCAGGACGCCGGCACGTTCCGGCAGCGGGTCAACGCCACGCCGAACCCGCTGGTGATCTATTTCGTGCCCACCTACGACAGCGGCGGTCGCGGCGGCAAGGACGGCGCCGGCGGCGCCGGCCTGTATGCCAGTCCGCTCCAAGGTCGCGGCGACGGCCAACCGCCGAATGCGCCGCCGTGGCCGGTCAACATGACCGGTCCCAAGCTGGTCCCGGTCGATGCCAACCCGACTTACTCGGCCACCATCGACTGGGGCGCCAACGGCAACTACAACATGGCCTCGCAGGCGATCTCGCAGATCGGCGAAACCATCCACTACCGCTGGGAGTCGTTCGACGTCACCCAATACGCCGAGCAGCAGGCCAACAAGGACAAGGCCAAGCAGAAGGGCGAGAAGGTCGACGACAGCGGCCCCAGCTACGAGGAAAGGCTGGCACAGCTCCAGCATGCGAGGAAAGGCGCCGGCAAGGACGTCACCGGCATGGGCGGGGCCAATCACGAGTTCAATCGCGCCTTCAGCGACTGGCGGAAGGACAATCTTCGCGCCGCCCACGGAACGCTCAACCCGCAGGGCGACACCGTAGGCGAGCGTCTATCCAATGCCGCCGCGAATCGGCTGGCACTGGAACTGGCGCCGGTCTCGCTGCTGACCACCGCCATAGGCGCGGCGCTGAGCTGGGTGGCCGAGCTGTTCGCTGGCCCGCGTACGCAACAGGAAATCCCTTTCACCAAGAAAGGCATCTACCTGGTGCGCACGATCACCACGCCGGCGATCAACGAGGACCGCGAAGGCAAGCAGATCATCCGCCCGCCCTCGGTCGCGTCCAAGATCACCGAAGTGGCGCCGATGGAAAAGGCGGTAGACGAAGCGCTGGACGAGCCCAGCGCGCAACTGGCCGAACTGGAGGCGCAGATCAAGCTGGCCGACGCTGCCGGTGAGGTCGCCAAGGGCAAGTACCTCCGCGAGTTGCTGTCGCAGGCGCGGCTGCGCTTTGAAGGCTCGGCGTTGGACGTACTGCGCAAGAGCGAGGCCGAGAAGCAGAAGGAACTGGACGACTTCAGGAAGGAGGCGCCGAACCTCTCCGACTACGGCCGCGAGCGCGACCTGGAACTGGTGCAGGACCAGATCAAGCGCTACCAGCGCCACGAGGCCGAACGCACCGCAGGCGCCACCGACCTTCAGCCGATGCGCCGGCTCAATGCCACGCTGATCTCCGAGGTCACCGGCGAGCAGTATCCGATGCTGCTGTCGGCCGGGCCGATGGCCAAGCACGGCGACCGGCACCGCTGGCTGGTCAGTGACGTCACCAATCGCGACGGCGATGCCTATGTCGGCATGGGCGGCACGCCGAGCGAAGCGCTGCGCTCGGCGCTGACCAAGTTCGGCGGCCATGCATCGTACGGCCGCGGCAAGATCGGCGTGCGTACCGGCAACCTGGGGCTGGAATCCGGCGCGCCGGAAACCATGTACGTGGAAAGTGCGCCGGCCAACTGGGCGCTGGCCGAGAAGCGCCTGGACGACCTGGTGATGACGCTGGCCGCGGTCGGCCTGTTCGTCGCCTCGGCCGGTACCGCCGGCGCGGTGATCGGCGCCGGCGTTGCGGCGGCGCGGCTGATCCAGCGCTGGCAGGCGGGCCGCCTGTACCTGGACGCGCAGACCGTCAGCGATGTGCTCGGCGTGCTCGGCGGTGTCGGCGCGGCCGGCCAGTTGGGAGCCGGGCTGCGCGTGCAGAAGTTCGAGAAGGTGTTCGCGATCGTCCAGGACAGCAAGTTCACCCAAGCGCAAATCGCCGCCGCCACCGACGCGCTCAAGGCCGCCGAACGGATCGCCAAGGGCGTGGAGATCGCCAACGAAGTCATGAACTACGGTGGGCTGATCTGGGGCAACCTCAGCTTCCTCGATCAAATGGTCGATATCGCTGCGCAGGAACGCAGCGGCAACATGACCCATGCCGCCGCCCGCCGCGCCCGCGCGCAGGCGATCGGTTCGGCGGTGCAGAACAACGGCATGTTCATCGCCGGCAACGTGATGAAGGCCAAGCAGGCGGCGAAGGAGGCGCAAGGGCCGGCAAAGCCGGAAGCCAAGGGCGCGGCCGCCAAGGAAAGCCTGCCGGCCGAACGCGCGCCGACCCCGGGCGAACCCACCGCCAAGAGCCCGCTGGAACGCGCGCCCGGTGAACCCCAACTGGGCGAGCCGCCCGCGATCAAGGAAAAAACCAACAGCGTCGACGACGAGGCCCGCGCCAAGGCCGACAAGGAAGCGGCCGCTGCGCATCCCGAACAAGCGAGCCCCGGCACCGCGCCGGCGACCGAGCGCCGCTCCACCCTGGAAGAAATGGCCCACGAGTTGCCGCCGGACATGCGCAAGCTCGCCAGCATCGACGACAAGCTCGAAGGCAACGATGTCCGGGTCGACTACGACATCAACGACAAGACCGGGCTGATCACCGAGATCCGCATCCGTTGCAGCCCCGACGCCCGTCCGGAAACGGTCGGCATGCATGCCGATACCGTGCGCGCGATGCAGAAATACCAGGGCTTCTCCGGCCGGGTGAAGCTGGCCATCGCCGACATCGCGCGGCTGATCGGCATCGATGCGATCAAGCCCGAACACCGCGCCTCGTACGAGGCCAGCCTCGAAGTACAGAAGCTGCCCAAGGCGATCAAGCAGCAGATGGAGCACATGCGCACGCTCGGCCCGGAAGCCGCGGCGCAGGCGATGGCCGAGCTCGAGAGCCTGCAGGTGCAGCTCGATCAGCATCTGCGCACGCTCGACATGGGCACCGCGTTCGCTGGCGACGGCGAAGGCTTCGTTGCCGCCAAGGGCTTGTCCAAGGCCAAGCAGCGCCAGTACGCCGAGCTCGAAACCAAGCTGCGCCAGCAGGATGTGGGCAGCAAGCGGCACAAAGCGATCCGCCGCGAAATGTACGAGTTGATCGGCGGCGACCTGCCCTACGACAGCTGGTCCAATGTCTATGACGCCAACGTCGATCGCGCCAACAAGGCCAACATCATCGTCGCTGCCGAGCATGCGCGCATCGGCATGGGCAAGACCGAGCAGACGGTCAAGACCGGCAAGGATGAGGTGCGCCGCCTGGATATCGCCGACGTCAAGAAGAAGATCGGCATCGAGGTCAAGGCGTACGAGACCGGCAAGATCTACGCCACCGAAGACATCGTTTCCGAAGTGATGCGCGACGCCAAGCTGGTCAAACGCGGCTGGAAGATCAAGTGGATGCTGATCGATACCGAACCTAGCGGACCCTTGCTTAAGCTGCTGCTGGACAATGGCATCCTGGTCGAGCGGCGCACCTCCGACGGCAAGGGCAACAGCACCTTCGTCAGCCGCAACCTGCCCAAGCGATGACCCCTTCCCCGACTCCGGAGCATACCGACATGGCCGACCCCTTCCACGCCTTCAGATTCCACTCGCGCGAGGACTTCCAGATCTGGCTCGCCAGCGATGTCGAAGTGCGCGACGAGCTCTACGCGATGATGCCCAGCGACCCGGGCCGCGACATGGCCTCGCTCGATGCGGTCGAAGCCTTCCTGCTCGAACGCTTCGCCAGCCTTGATGCGGCGCTGGCGCTGGAGCACCGCGCCGTGCTCGACGCGGTGGCGCGCCACATCGGCCTGGTGATGGTGCTGGCGCTGGACGAGGCGTCCTGGGACATCGATCTGGACGACCCGGACAACGTCTATTACCGCCTGCCCATCGTGCGCATGGACGACGACGCCGAAGAGTGTCCGCTGAGCATGGCCACCGCCGCCCTGGATCGCCGCCAGCCGGGCTACCTGCGCGGCGTGGCCGAGAGCTACGAGTGAGAACGCCATGAGCGGCTATTCGCGCACGCCCAAGCTGGTCAAAGGTGGCCTGGCCCTGCTGGACCCGCTGGCCGGCCACGTGCTGCGGATCCTGGCGCTGCAGTACAACCCGGACACCCTCACCCGGACCCTGCAGGTGCGCGGGGTGGGCAGCGACCAGGGCGACCGCAGCGAGGCGCTGCGCTTGAAGGGCCCAGCGGTGGAGACGATCAAGCTCGAGGCCGAGATCGACGCCACCGATGCGCTGGAAAGCGGCCGCGGCCCCAACGTGACGCTTGGCCTGCATCCGCAGTTGGCGGCGCTGGAAGCACTGGTGCAGCCGAGCAGCGCCGACCTGCGCAGTGCCGATGCGGTGGCCTCGACCGGTTCGCTGGAGATCGCGCCGGCGCAGGCGCCGCTGGCGGTGTTCGTGTTCGGGCCGCAGCGCATCGTGCCGGTGCGGGTGACCGAACTGAGCATCACCGAGGAAGCGTTCGACACCCAGCTCAATCCGATCCGCGCCAAGGTCTCGCTCGGCCTGCGCGTGCTCAACGTCGACGACCTCGGCTTCGACAGCCGCGGCGGCGGCCTGTTCATGGGCTACCTGCAGGCACGCGAGCGCCTCGCCGCACAGGCCGGCCAGGGCGACTTCCGCGCGCTCGGCATCTCCGGCATCCACTGAGCAACCCATCATGGCCAACTACGACTTCCCACCGACCAGCCGCTATCACAACGTCCCGCTGACCGAGCTGACCTTGCCCGACGGCACCGTGGTGCCCTACCTGCAGCGGCGCTTCCTGCCGAGGGTGGACGGCTTCAGCGTGCTGCGCGAACACGCGGTGGTCGAAGGCGAGCGCCCCGACCACATCGCCGCACGCGAACTGGGCGATCCGGAGGCGTTCTGGCGCCTGTGCGACGCCAACGGCGTGATGCACCCCGATGCGCTCACCGACGAGGTCGGCGGGATCGTGCGCATCGCCCTGCCCGACGGCGTGCCGCCGCCGGCGCGGGAATGAGTCATGCTGCAGGGCGTCCACCTCACGCTGATGATCGGGCCGGCCGTGCCGGTCCCGGTGCCGCGCGCGGTGGTCGAGGCGTTGCAGAGCGTGGAAGTGACCAGCGGCCGCGACCGCGCCGGTTTCCAGCTGACCTTCGCGGTGGGCAAGAACTCCAGCCTGCTGACCACGCTGTTGCCGTCGGGCTATTTCGATCCGCTGGTGACGCGGGTGATCGTGATGGTCACGCTGGGCGGCATGCCGCACGTGCTGATGGACGGCATGGTGACGCGCCAGGATCTGGCGCCGAGCAACGATCCGGGGCAGTCGACGCTGACCGTCACCGGCGACGACCTCAGCGCGGCGATGGACCTGATCGAGCTCGCCCTGCCCTATCCCAACATGTCCGACACGGTGCAGGCCTATGCGGTGCTGGCCAAGTACGCCGCGCTGGGCGTGGCGCCGATCGTGATCCCCGGCTTCATTCCGACCCAGCCGATCATGACCGAGCGCATCGAGTCGCAGAACGGCACCGACCTGACCCATCTGCGGCGCATCGCCGACGACAACGGCTTCGTCTTCTACGTCGAGCCCGGCCCCTTGCCGGGGCAGAGCATCGCCTACCTCGGCCCTGACATCCGCGTGCCGGTGCCGCAGCCGGCGCTGAACGTGAACATGGACGCGCACACCAATGTCGAGTCGCTGAGCTTCTCGCTCGACGGCCTGGCCAAGGAGAACATGTTGGTCACCGTCTACGACCCGGTCACCGGCCGGGTACCGATTCCGCTGCCGATCCCGGCGATCAGCATCTTCCAGCCGCCGCTGGGCGCGCGGCCGATCGCGCCGTTGCGCCTGGCGATGTTCCGCGAGTCCGGCGGCGACGACACGCTGTCCACCGCGAAGAAGGTGCTCGGCCGCCTGCTCAAGGGCTCGGCCAACGCCATCACCGCCACCGGCTCGCTCGACGTGTTGCGCTACGGCCACGTGCTGCGCTCGCGGATGCTGGTCGGCGTGCGCGGCGCCAGCATGGCCTACGACGGCCTGTACTACGTGGACAGCGTCACCCACAAACTCAAGCGCGGCGAATACAAGCAGAGCTTCCAGCTCAGCCGCGACGGCCTGATCTCGCTGACGCCGAAGGTGCCGACATGAGCCAGTCCCATCGCAACGGCCAATTCCCCGGCATCTATCGCGGCACCGTCACCAGCAATGCCGACCCCTATTTCCGCGGGCGCCTGCTGCTGTCCATTGCCGACGTCGCCTCGTTCGTGCCCACCACCTGGGCCGAACCGTGCACCCCGCTGTCCGGCCCGCCCGGTCCGGGCATGGGCATCTATGCGGTGCCGCCTTCGGGCACCGGCGTATGGGTGATGTTCGAACAGGGCAACGCCAACAAGCCGGTCTGGCTGGGCTGCCGTTTCGACCTGCCCAGCGACGCGCCGGCGATGGCCAAGCTCGGCAATCCCGCCGATCCCAACATCGTCATCCAGACCCTGCTGCAGAACATGGTGATGGTCAGCGACATGCCGCCCACGCCGGTTACCGGCGGCATCGTGCTCAAGAGTACGACCGGCGCGATGCTCGTGGTCAACGACAGCGGCATCTACATCGACAACGGCAAGGGCGCGTCGATCTATCTCGTCGGCCCGGCGATCACCTTCAACAAAGTCGCGATGACCATTACCTAAGCCGAGGTTCCGCCATGCCGGGTTTCCTGCTCCATGCCAACGCCGCCATGACCTGCCAGCACGCCGCCGGCCAGGCCAAGATCGTGCCCGGGCAGACACGGGTACTGGTCGTCGGGCAACCGGTGGCGGTGATGCCGCCGGGCGCGCCGACCATCGCCGTGCTCGGCTGCCCCTTCACCGTGCCGCCAAGCAAACCGCAGCCATGCGTGACCGTGCGCTGGTCGATGCCGAGCACCCGGGTCAAGGTGATGGGGTTGCCGGTGATGCTGGCACCGGCGCCCGGGCCAGGACCGGGCATCTGCCAGAGCGCCGAACAGATTCCGCAAGGGGCGCCGATCGTCGGCGCGATGCAGGCGCGCGTCAGCGCGATGTGACCGCCAGGAGCATGCGCATGTACCTCGACTTTCCTTTCCACGTCGATGGCCGCGGCCGCAGCGCCGAGGTCGGGTTCGATGGCCACGTGCGCGACCTGATCGAGCAACTGGTGTTCACCCAGGCCGGCGAGCGCGTCAACCGTCCGGATTTCGGCAGCGGCCTGCTGCAGCTGGTGTTTGCCGGCAACAGCCCGGAACTGGCGGCGACGGTGCAGTTCACCCTGCAGGCGGCATTGCAGCGCTGGCTGCAGGACGTGGTCGAACTGCGTGCCCTGCAGGTCAGCGCCGACGACGCAGCATTACGCGTACACGTGGAGTACCGCGTGCTGCGCACCGGCGAAGACGCCGTCGCCGATTTCGAACACGCCCTCTAGGCCGCGACCAGGAGCCTTGCCATGCACCTTTCCTGCCTGACCGACCCGCGCCGCCAGGCCGTCCGCGCCTTCCAGGGACGGGTCGGGCTGGATTTCGTCGAAGTCTCCGACGACCAGCGTGCGTTGTACGTCACCTTCCTCGGCAAGCTGCCGCCGGAACTGCGCGAGGACGGCCCGGGCCTGCCGGGCCATCTGCGGCTCGAAGGCGGGCGTGGCGACCGGCCCCTGGTCATTGTCGATGTGGATCCGCAGATCGGCGACGGTCCCGATCGCGACGACTGGCTGGTCGTGCGCCTGGACCGGCGTGGCGATCACGGCACCTATCGGCTGCATCTCGAAGGCGTGGCCGGGCTCGATCCGATGTACGCGAGCGCGGCGTTCTCGTTCAAGGTCGGCTGCCCCGCCGAACTCGACTGCGCCAGCGCGCCGGCCTGCGTGGAACCGGCGCCGGCCGAACCGTCGCTGTCTTACCTGGTGAAGGACTATGCGAGCTTCAAGCGCCTGATCGAGGATCGCCTGGCGCTGATCTCGCCGGCCTGGCAGCCGCGCTACGTGCCGGACCTCGGCGTCGCCCTGACCGAACTGCTGGCCTACGCCGGCGACTACCTCAGCTACTACCAGGACGCGGTCGCCACCGAGGCCTATCTCGGCACGGCGCGCCAGCGCATCTCGGTGCGTCGCCATGCGCGCCTGGTGGACTACCGCCTGCACGAGGGCTGCAACGCGCGCGCCTGGGTGGCGCTGGAAACCGACAGCGACCTCGACCTGCCCGCGGCCGATATCGCGTTTGTCAGCGGCATCGCCGCCGACGCACCACTGCCCACGGTGCTCGACGACGAACGCATGGCCGCGCTGGACGCACCGGCACTGGCGGTGTTCGAGCCGGTCGGTGCGGACGCTGCGGCCAACGTGCGGCTGCGCGCCGCACACAGCCGCATCGGCCTGTACGACTGGGGCCGCGACGACTGCTGCCTGCCGCGGGGCGCCACCACCGCGGTGTTGCGCGACGGCTGGGCGGACGCCGAGGGGCCGGCGCGCACGCTCGATCTGCGTGCCGGCGATGTGCTGATCCTGCGCGAGGTGGTCGGCGCGCGCAGCGGCCTGGAGGCCGATGCGGATCCGCAGCGCGCCTGGCCGGTGCGGCTGGTCCGCGTCGCGCCCGATGAGGACAGCCTATTCCCGTCAGGCCCCGACGATCCGCGGCCGACGCCATTGCTGCAGATCGAATGGCACGCGCAGGACGCCCTGCCTTTTCCACTGTGCCTGTCCGCGCTCGGCCCGGCGCCGGCCTGCGCCCGGCTGCGCGATGTCGCGATGGCGTTCGCCAACGTGCTGCTGGTCGATCACGGACGCAGCACCGGGCCGCAGGACCTGGGTACGGTGCCGCAAGCGGACTCGCCGCACGAATGCCAGTGCGAGGGTCAACCGGCGCCGACCGATGCGGGCGCAGCCCGCGTGAGCTGGCGCCTGGCCGAGTCGCCGCTGACCCATCGCCATGCCGCCCCCGCCGCCACTGCGGCGGCCAGCGCCAGCGTCGCTGCCGATCCGCGCGACGCATCGCCGGCCCTGGCCGTGCTCGACAGCGACCAAGCCACCTGGCAACCGGTGTTCGACCTGCTCGCCAGCCGTGGCGGCGACCGCCACGTCGTCGCCGAGATCGACAACGACGGCCGCGCGCGCGTGCGCTTCGGCGACGGCAGCCTGGGCCAGCGCCCGCGCGCCGGACTCATCATGCAGGCGCGCTATCGCGTCGGTAACGGCAGCGCCGGCAATGTCGGCGCCGGCAGCATCAATCGCCTGTACGTGCGTGGGCAGCGCCTGAGCGGCATCGATCTGCGCCTCGGCAACCCGTTGCCGGCGCGTGGCGGCGTCGATGCAGAACCGCTGGCACAGGCGCGCCTGCTGGCGCCGTCGGCGTTCCGCAGCGACCTGCAGCGCGCCATCGTCGCCGCCGACTACGCGCGCATCGCCGAACGCGATCCGCGCCTGCAACGCGCCGCCGCAGAACTGGTCTGGACCGGCAGCTGGTACGAAGCCGATGTCGCGCTCGATCCGCTGGGCCAGGTGCCGGCCGCGCCGGCGGTGCTGGCGCAGGTGCAGACCGCCCTGGAACGGGTGCGCCGCATGGGCCACGACCTGCATGTGGAAACGGCGACCTACGTCGCGCTGGACCTCGCGTTGGAGGTCTGCGTCCTGCCCGGCCACGCGCGCGGCGCGGTCAGCGCCGCCCTGCGCGAGCGCTTCGGCGCCGGCTGCCGCAGCGACGGCCAGCCCGGCTACTTCCATCCCGACCGCCTGCAGTTCGGCCAGAACGTCCGCGTCAGCGCACTGGTGGCCGAGGCGATGTCGGTGCCGGGGGTGGAATGCGCGCGGGTCACCCGCCTGCAACGCCTGTACGCGCCGCCGAACCGCGAACTCGACGATGGCGTGCTGGCCTTGCGTGGCAACGAGATCGCGCGCCTGGACGCCGATCCCGCCCGGCCCGAACACGGGCGACTGTCGATCAGCGTGGGAGGTGGGCGATGAGTACGCACGATTGCCACTGCGGTGGCGCGCAGTGCGGCTGCTGCGACGGCGTTGCGACGATGACGCCGGTCGCGATCGCACCGCGCCCGGCGCTGCCGGCGCTGCCCTATCGCGTCGGCACCCACGGCCGCTTCCTGGCCAGCATGAAGGCGCGCCTGTCCGGCATGGAAGTGACGGCGCCCGGCGAGGACGGCCAGACGCTGCTGCACCATCGCCCGTTGCAGGCCCTGACCACCCGCGACCCCGCCGATCCGGCGCTGGCGCTGCTCGATGCCTGGGCCTGCGTCGGCGACGTGCTGACCTTCTACCAGGAGCGCATCGCCAACGAAGGCTATCTGCGAACGGCCGTGCAGCGGCGCTCGCTGGTCGAGCTCGCGCGCCTGGTCGGCTACCAGCCGCGCGCCGGCGTGTCGGCCAGCGTGCACCTGGCCTACAACGTCGACGAGCATCAGGCCGAGCCGGTCGAGGTGCCGGTCGGCACGCGTGCGCAGTCGATCCCCGGGCCGGACGAGTTGCCGCAGATGTTCGAAACCGACGAGCCGCTGCAGGCGCGTCGCGAATGGAACGACCTCGGCATCCGCCGCCAGCGCCCGCAACGGATCGACGCGGCGACCCTGCCCGCCTTGAACGTGGTGTACGCGGCCGGCGTGGACACCGGGGCAAGCGCCGGCGACCTGCTGTTGTTCGAATTCGCTAGCGGCGCCATGCGTTACCAGGCGCGTCGCGTGCTGGCGCTGGAGACCGATTTCGAAGCCCAGCGCACCACGCTGCGGCTGCAACCGTTGGCGCCGCTGGTGCCGCAGGCCTTGCCATTGCTGCAGGACCTGGTGCTGGAGCTGCAGCGCCTGCAGGACAACGGCGACGGCGATGCGAATGCCGTGCGCAACGCCACCCGGCTGCGCGATGGCCTGCTGCTGGGCGCGGACGCGTGGCCGCTGGCGGAGTGGGCCGAGCGGTTGCAGAACGGCGTGGAGGGCGACTCCATCGATGCGATCGCCAAGTTCGGCGATGCGCTGAAACAACTGGAACTGCCTGGCGCGGCGCCGATCGTGTCCACGCCCGATGAGGCAGTGGAGGCCTTGCTGATGCCGCCGCAGGTCCAGGCCGCCAACCGCCTGCGCCTGCGCCGCGACCTGGGCGATGCCTTCGCCCGCGGCGCCGACCTGCAGCCGCAGTTGATCACCGGCTTCGCGCCGCGCCTGAAGGGCGCTTACTACGATGCCTGGCGCGGCTCCACTGCCGGCGCGGCGCCTTCGGCCCTGCAGGCGGTTTACTTGCTCGGGCCTGGCCAGGCGTTGTTCGGCGCTACGTCGGCGCATCCGGTGCCTGCCACCGACTCGCCCGGCCTGCCGGCGCTGGAGAGCTGGAGCGATTGGCACTATGCGCCCGACGAGTCATCCAGCAACGCGTTCCTGGCCAGCGCCGCTCCCTTGTTGGCATCCGGGGCCCTGATCCTGGTGTCGCGCGCCGGCGAGGACGTCGACGATCTGCCGCGCCTGGAGGTATTGCGCGTCGCCCGCGCACGCAGCGGCCCGCGCAGCGCCTATGGCCTGTCGGGCGACACCACCCGGGTGGAGTTCGGCGACGCGGACGGCCCGAGCCAGTGGCGCGAGGTCGAAGTCAAGGAGGCGCGCGTCTTGATCACCGAACTGCGCAGCACCTGGCTGCATCCGCAACGGCGCTCGCTGGACCTGACCGATGCGCCGATCCTCGATGACGTCGCCGGCGGCACGCTGGAACTGGCTCCGCTGCACGAGCAACTGGCGTCCGGGCGCTGGGTGGTGGTCGAAGGCGAACGCAGCGACATCGCCGGGGTGCGCGGAGTGCGTGCGGCCGAGCTGATGATGGTCGCCGGGCTGCGCCACGGGCAGGACCCGAACCTGCCTGGCGACCGCCCGCACACCACCCTGCAGTTGGCCACGCCGCTGGCCTACCGCTATTACCGCGCCAGCGTGCGCATCCGCGGCAATGTCGTCGCCGCCAGCCACGGCGAGACCCGGCGCGAAGTGCTGGGGAGCAGCGACGCGCGGCGTCCGCTACAACGCTTCGAGCTGCGCCAGCCGCCGCTGACCTGGCGGCCGGCGCCAACCGCACTCGGCGCTGTCAGCACGCTGAAGGTCTACGTCAACGACGTGGCCTGGCCGGAAGCGCAAAGCCTGGCGATGCTGGGACCACACGACCGTGCCTTCGTCACCACCACCGATGGCGACGGCGGCACCGCGGTGGTCTTCAGCGACGGCGAGCATGGCCTGCGTCCGCCCAGCGGATTCGAGAACCTGCGCGCCGAATATCGCAACGGCCTGGGCAAAGGCGGCAATGTGCGCCCCGGCCAGGTCGCGCTGATGGTCACCCGCCCGCTCGGACTGAAGGACGTGGTCAATCCGCTGCGCGCCTCCGGTGGCGCCGACCGCGAGACCGAGGCGCTGATTCGCGAGAACGCGCCACGCTCGGTCATCGCCCTGGACCGGCTGGTGTCGGTTTCGGACTACGCCGACTTCACCCGCATGTTCGCCGGCATCGCCAAGGCCGACGCGCGGCGGCTGGCCGACGTGGCGGGCGACTACGTGCAGATCAGCTACGCCGGCGTGGAGGACATGCCGATCGATATCGATTCGGACCTCTACCGGAATCTGGCCCAGGCGCTGCGCACGCTGGGCGATTCCGGACTGCCGATACGGCTGGTCTGGCGCGAACGCATCGCCCTGGTCCTGCAGGCGCGGTTGCGGCTGTTGCCGGGTTACCGCTGGGAACCGGTGGCCACCGCGGTACGCACGCGGCTGCTGGCGCGCTTCGGGTTCGATGCGCGGGCGCTGGCGCAGCCGGCCCTGCTGTGCGAGGCGATCGCGGCGATCCAGTCGGTGGATGGGATCGACTGGGTCGACGTGGACAGCTTCGGCGGCATCACCGATACCGAGATCGACCCGCAGAGCGGGCAGCCACGGCTGGTGAGCCAGGCGCAGATCACCGCGCAGGTGCAGCGGATCCTGCATGGCGACAACGCGGGCAAGTCGCTGAGCGTTGGCGCTGCGCTGCAACGGCCCCCACCGCGCGTGGAGGCGCGCCCGGGCCGCATCGAACAAGGCGTGGCCCGGCCCGCGCAGATCGCCTGCTTCATGGCATCCGTCGCCGACACCCTGATCCTCAACCCCGACTCGTGAGCGCAGACATGGATCTTCCTTCGCTGCACACGCTTCCCCGCGAAGACCGCCTGTATCGGCTGCTGCCGGCGGTGCACCGCATCCGCGACGCCGAACAGGGCTATCCGCTGCAGGCGCTGCTGCGGGTGATCGCCGAGCAGATGAACCTGGTCGAGGACGACATCGCGCGTCTGTACGACAACTGGTTCATCGAGACCGCCGAGGACTGGGCCGTGCCCTACCTCGCCGACCTGCTCGGCTATCGGCCGGTGGAGGCGGCACTGGGCGATGGCGCCGGTGGCCAGGCGCTGGAACGTGTCCGCGTGCCGCGACGCGAGGTCGCGCATCTGATCTCGCAACGGCGCCGCAAGGGCACGGTCTCGTTGCTGGAAGACCTGGCCTTCGATGTCGGCGGATGGCCGGCGCGCGCGCAGGAATATTTCCGCTTGCTCGACCGCGCCCAGCATCCCAGCCATCTGCATACCGAGCGCCTGGGCACGGCGGACCTGCGCGACATGCGTGCGCTGGACCGCTGCGACCGCCCGTTCGACACCCTGGCCCACAGCGCCGACCTGCGCCGCATCCAGTCGCGCCACCGCCGCGGCCGGCACAACGTGCCCAGCGTCGGCGTGCATGTCTGGCGCACGCGCAGCTACCCGGTCACGCGCACCCCGGCCTATTGCGTGGAGGACGCCGGCGCGCATTGCTTCACCTTCAGCGTGCTGGGCCAGGATGCGCCGCTGTACCGCAAGCCGCGGCCGGAGCCGGACGCGTTCCACCAGGCCGACGAACAGAACCTGCCGCTGCCGCTGCGCCGCCGCGATCTGCGCGACCACCTGCGCCAGGACTACGGCGCCGATGCCAGCCTGGCGATCTGGGCAGAGCAATGGGCCGGCCAGGACGGCAGCGCGCCGGTGCCGGTCGAAGCCATCGTGGTGGCCGACCTGAGCGGCTGGCGCTACCGGCCACCGCGCGGCAAGGTCGCGGTCGACCCGCAGCGCGGACGGCTGATGTTCCCGCCCGACCAGGTGCCGAAGAAGGGCGTGCGGGTCAGCTACCACTACGGCTTCGCGGCCGATCTGGGCGGTGGCGAATATCCGCGTCCGGCGCGGCGGCCACCGCCGCCGTTCACGCTGTATCGCGTCGGCCAGGGCGGCGCCTCGTCGTTGCCGCGCCTCGGCGATGCCTTGCGCAAGTGGGAGGAGGAAGCGCCCGCCCACGCGGTGATCGAGCTGATGCACAGCGGCGTGTGGGTCGAGCCGGTGCACGTGCGCCTGCGTCCCGGCCAGTCGCTGATGCTGTGCGCTGCCCCTGGAACGCGGCCGGTGATCCGCCTGATCGACTGGCAGACCGACCTGCCCGACGCGCTCGGCGTGGAACTGGACGTCGGCAGCCGCTTCGCGCTGGAAGGCATCCTGCTTGCCGGGCGGCCGATGCAGGTCAGCGCCCCGCACGACCCGCGGGCCTACGCCGAGCAGGCGGCCAAGACCCCCGCCTGTGGCGCCGAACTGGCGATCCGCCATTGCACGCTGGTGCCGGGCTGGGGGATCGGCTGCGATTGCGCGCCCGAACGGGCTTCCGAGCCCAGCCTGGAATTGCTCGGCGTGCAGGCACGCGTACAGATCGAGCACAGCATCGTCGGCTCGATCCAGGTGCGCCAGGATGAGGTCGGCACCGACCCGATCGCGCTGGTCATCGCGGACAGCATCATCGATGCCGCCGGCAGCGGCGATGCGATCGGGGCGATGGATGCGGCGGTCGCCCACGTCCGGCTGACCCTGCGCGACAGCACGGTGCTCGGCCAGGTCCAGGTGCATGCGGTCGAACTGGCCGAGAACAGCGTGTTCGACGCCTGCCTCAATGTGGCGCGGCGCCAGATCGGTTGTGTGCGCCACAGCCACATCCCCTGCCACTGCCGCTCGCCGCGGCGCTACCGCTGCCAGCCCGACGAGGTGACGGCGGCGGTGCGCGCGCGCCATTTGCCGGAAGCGACCGAACAGACCCTGATCGGCGCCGAACGCCAGCGCGTGCAGCCGCGCTTCCAATCGCGCCGCTACGGCCTGCCCGGCTACGCGCGGCTGACGCCGGACAGCGCGCTGGAAATCCGTCGCGGCGCCGATGACGGCTCGGAGATGGGCGCCTACCACGATCTCTACGAACCCCAGCGCGAAGCCAACCTGCGCGCGCGCCTGGATCAACACACGCCGGCCGGGATGACGGTCGGGCTCCTGTTCGCGGACTGAACCAAAAAAGGACCTACCCATGAAAGGCGATTTCTCGCGGGTCAGCTTCGATCCCCGCCACCACTTCAGCCAAGTGCTGCTGCAGCAGGGACGCGTCACCCTGGACGCCGATCCGAACGAACAGGGCGCCATCCTCCTGCACCACCTGCGCACGTTGGCGCTGGATCTGTTCGGCCCCTACGCCGCGCCGGCCGGCAGTCCGGGCTTCGGCCTGACGCTGGACGACGACGACGGCCTGGGATTGCAGATCGGGGCCGGCCGCTACTATGTGCAGGGCATGCTGTGCGAAAGCGAAGGCTGCGACTACCTGGCGCAGCCGCACTACACCCCGGCCGACGGCAAGGATGGGCCGATCGACGCGCTGCGCCGCTGGCTGGGCGCGGCCAACCGCGACGACTCGCGATTCTGGGTGTATCTCAAGGTGTGGGAGCGCCACGTGACCAGCATCGAAATGCCGCACCTGCGCGAAGTCGCGCTCGGCGGCGCGGACACCTGCAGCCGCTCGCAGGTGGTCTGGCAGGTGCGCGCGCTCGACCTGGCCGAGGTGGACAAGCGCTTGCAGGGGCGCATCGACGACTGGAAGAAGCGCATCGAGCAGACCGAGGACGAGGATGAGCGGGCCCTGCTGCAGGCACAGCTGGACGCGCTGCAGGCGCAGCGCGATCTGTTGCGCGAGAGCCCGGAGCAGGCCTGCGCGGTGCCGTTGCAACTGTTCGAGCGCGATGCCGGGGCGGCGATGACGCTGCGCCTGGAACCGCCAGAGCGCCTGGACGATCCCTGCGTGACCGATCCCGACGTCGCCTACCGCGGCACCGAGAACCATCTCTACCGCGTGGAAATCCATCGCGGCAGCGAAAGCGGCGCGCCGACCTTCAAATGGTCGCGCGACAACGGCAGCGTGGCGACGCGCTGGGTGTCCGGCGGCGGCAAACGCCTGCGCGTGGCCAGCACGCGCGGCTTCCTCGACGCGCAGTGGGTGGAGCTCAGCGACGAGGACGACGATCTGCAAGGCCGGCCGGGCACGCTGTGCCGCCTGGCCAGCGTCGACGGCGACGAGTTGGTGTTGGCGACGGACGCGCCACGGCAGGCGAACGCCACCAGCAAGGTGCGGCGCTGGGACCAGCAGGCGCGCGACGACGTCAGCCTCGACGACGGCGCGGTGCCGCTGCGGCCGTCGTCCGGGCTGGAGGACGACTGGATCGACCTGGAGGACGGCCTGCAGGTGCGCTTCGATCCGGACGGCGAGTATCTCAGCGGCGACTATTGGCATGCCGCGGTGCGGACAACCGGCGATACCGGCTGGCCTCGCGACCGCGACGGCCATGCCCTGGCGGAGCCACCGCAGGGCACCCGCTATTACCACGCGCCGCTCGGTTTCGTCGGCCTGTCGGCGACCGGCGCGCCTGGCGTGCTGGCCCCGTGCACCTGTCTGGTCTACCCGGCCAGCACCTGCGCTACGCCTCGCGCGCAGCTGGTCGGCAACCCCTCCAGGAAACGGGACGGTATCGTCGCGCCAGCTGCGACAAAGACCTCGCGCAAGCGAAAGGACGGCTGACAGGTACGGCGTGGTCGCGCGGCCGTTCCTGGCGCGGCCGTCACGCAGATGCGCCGCCGCGGCGAGCGTTGCCCATCATCGCCACCACGCGTCGGCGCAGTTCGGCGATGCTAACGAACAACACCGGCACCACCAGCAGGCTGAGGACCGTCGAGGTCACCAACCCGCCGATCACGGTGATCGCCATCGGCTGCCGGAAGCTCGCGTCGGCACCCAGTCCAAGCGCGATCGGCAACATGCCGGCGATCATCGCCAGCGACGTCATCACGATCGGGCGTGCGCGCTGCGCGGCGGCCTCGGCGATGGCCTGCGACGGAGAAGACGCCTGGCCGTTGCGCAACGCCTGCTCGGCATGGTCCACCAGCAGGATGGAGTTCTTGGTCACGATGCCCATCAACATGATCAGGCCGATCATGCTCGGCACGTTCAGTTCCATCGAGCTCAGCAGCAAGGCAGCGAATGCGCCACCCAGTGACAGCGGCACCGCCGACAGGATGGTGATCGGCTGGAACGCGTCCTTGAACAACAGCACCAACACGCAGTACATGCAGACGATACCGGCGGCGATGGCGCCGATCAGCCCGCCTGCCATTTCCGCGGCCAGTTCGGCATCGCCGGTCTCGATCCGTGTGACCGCCTTGGGCATGGCCTGGCTGGTGGGCAGTGCGGCGATGGCCGCGTTGGCCTGTCCGAGCGCAAGCCCGGCCAGGCTCGCGCTGAGCGTGACGTAGCGCTGGCGGTCGAACCGCTCCAACTGGTACGGCCCGCTCTCCACCGCCACGCTCGCCACGCTGCCCAGCGGCACCGGGCCGTGCCGCCCCGGCACGCGCAACTGGGTGAGCGTGTCGAGGTCGCTGCGCGCGGCCTGCGGCAGTTGGGTGCGGATCAGCAACTGGCGACTGTCGAGCGTCAGCCTGGGCAGGTCGGTGTCGTAATCGCCTCCCAGCGCGATGCGCACGGTGTCGGCCAGGGCCTGGGTTTCCACGCCCCGCTCCACCGCAAGGCCCAGCATCGGGCGCACCACCAGCTCCGGCTGCTCGAGGCTGGCGGAGGATGTCACGTTGGCCAGCCCGCGCACGCCACGCATTTCGCGCTCCAGCGAACGTGCCGTGGCGGCCAGCAGGTGGGGATCGTTGCTCGCCAGGATGAGCGCGACCTCGCCCCCGGGCGCGTTGCCGCCGACCGTCACGCGCGCGCCGGGCAGCGTGGTCAGCCGGTCGCGGATCTGCTGCTCGAGCGCAGGCTGCGGTGGGCGCTGGCCACGCTTGGCCAAGGTGATGGTCAGCACCGCCCTGCGCGTCTCGGACACCGACATGCCGGCATCGCCTTCGGTGCCGCCGATGCTGGTGAACACCTGCACGACGCCGGGCAGATCCGCCACCGCCTGGCGCACCCGCTCGGCCATGGCGGTGGAGCGCTCCAGCGACGTTCCCGGCGGCGACTCCACGCCGATCTGCACATAGCCCTGCTCCGCCGGCGGGATGAAACCGGTGGGGATCAGCGGCAGCAAGGCCAGCGATGCAACCAGCACCGCCGCGGCCAGCAGCAGCGTCGCGGTGCGGTGCTGCAGGCACCACGCCACTCGCGCACGGTACCAGGTGACCCATGCGCTTTCCTGGCAATGCATGGCGGGCGCGTCGGCCAGCCAATGCACCGCCAGCAAGGGCGTCAGCAAGCGCGCGACCAGCAGCGAGGCGAGCACCGCGATCACGGTCGTCCAGCCGAACTGTGCGAACAACAGGCCGGAGATGCCCGGCATGAGTGCGGTCGGCAGGAACACCGCCACCAGCGTGAGCGTCGTGGCGATCACCGCCACCGCGATTTCCGACACCGCATCGGCGGTGGCCTCGCGCAAGGGCTTGCCCAGCCGCCGGTGGCGTTCGATGTTCTCGATCTCGACGATCGCATCGTCGACCAGGATGCCGGCGACCACCGCAAGCGCAAGCAACGTCAATGTGTTGAGAGAAAAGCCCAGCCATGGCATCAGCGCAAAGGTGGGCAGGATCGACAACGGCAGCGCCATCGCCGCCACCGCGGTGGCGCGCCAGTCGCGCAGGAACCACCACACCACCAGCACGGCCAGCAGCGCACCTTCCAGCAACAGCTGCATCGAGCCGTCGAACTGTTCCTGCGTGTAGTCGACGCTGCCCGCCACCCGCGTCACCACCACGTCCGGGTAACGCTGTGCCAGTTCGGACAGGGCCTGCTCCACCGCCGCCGCCACCCGGGTTTCGTCGCGTCCACGCGCACGATAGATGTCCATCCCGACCACCGCCTTGCCATCGAGCAGCGCGGCGCTGCTGCGATCGCGCGGACCGTCCACGATGCGTGCAACGTGTTCCAGCCGCAGCCAGCGCCCATCCGCCAATGGGATCGGCAACTGTTCCAGTTCGCGCGCCTGCTGCACTGTCGCCACCGTGCGCAATGCCTGCGTCTCTCCGCCAAGGCGCGCGGTGCCGCCAGAGGCTTGCTGCTGCACACGGCCGATGGCACGGGAGACTTCGGCGGCGCTGACGCCGAGCGCTGCCATGCGCGCGGGGTCGAGCTCGACGCGCACTTCGCGTTCGACCCCACCCACCCGCGCCACCCGGCCGACGCCCGGGAGCACCCGCAAGGTCTTGGCGAGAACGTCGTCGACGAACCAGGACAATTGCTGCTCGTCCATGTCCTTCGCCTGCACGGCGTACCCCAGGATCGGGCTGCTCCCCAGCAGTTCCGCGCTGACCGACGGCGGCTGCACCGTGGACGGCAAGGTCGAGCGCATGCGGTCGACCGCCTCCTTGGTCTCGGTCAACGCCTCCTGCAGCGGCTTGCCGATCTCGAACTGGGCGCTCACCCGCACCATGCCGTTGAACACGGTGCTGCGCACATGGCGCAGGCCGACCAGTCCGGTGAGCGCGTCCTCCACCGGGCGGGCGACCTCGCTTTCCAGTTGCAGCGGCGAACCGCCAGGCTGCACCAGCGCGATGTTGATGGTGGGCAGGTCGATCTCGGGAAGATCCTGCACCGGGAGGTTGCGGAAGCCGATCCATCCAGACAGCGCCAGCAGCAGGAACAACAGCACCACCGGGGTGGGATGGCGGATGGGCCAGGTCGCCGCGCTCACGGCGAACCGGCCTTGCGCGCGCCGGCCTGCGCTGCAGCTGCCGGCACGACCTGTACCTGGTCGCCGTCGGCCAGGAAGGCGGCGCCTTCGTGCGCCACGACATCATCGGCCGACACGCCGGCCACGATCTCCACCAGCGCCCCCTGGCGCCGCCGCACCGTCACCTCGCGCAACGCCACCTTGTGGCGGGCACCCAAGGCCTGGAGCACGAACACGCAACTGCGTCCGTCGCGTACCACGACCGAGGCCGCCGGCAGCGCCATCGCCGGTGTCGTCCCGCCACCGATGCGCCCTTCCACGTACATCCCGGCCCGCGCGGTGGAGCCGCTGCGGATGTCCGCATAGACCAGGCCCAGGCGCGAATCGCTGCCGAGCACCGGCGAGGTCTGGCGTACCAGCGCCTCGGCGTGGGTGCCATCGGCCAGCGTCAGGCGGACCACCTGGCCTTTGGCGATGGTCGAAAGCTGCGCGGCCGTCACCTCGCCCCGCCACTCCAGCCGATGCTGGCGAATCAAGGTGAACAGCGCCTCGCCGTCCTGCGGCACGCCACCGGGCGTGGCGGCGCGGGCGCTGATCACGCCCGCGTCGGGCGCGCGCAGCACGGTGTTGGCAAGGTCGATCCGCTTGGCGGCCAGCGCCGCCTGTGCCACGCGCACGTCGGCGGCGGCCGTGTCCACGCGCGTGGTTGCCTGCAGGATGGCCTGCTCGCTGAGAAACTTGCTCGCGCGCAGCGCGACCGCACGTTCGGCGTCGCGCCGGGCCTGCGCGTGCAGCGCCTGCGCCTGCGCCAGGGCGGCGCGCAGGCGCAGGACGTCGGCCCGCAATACCGCGTCGTCCAGCCTGGCCAGCACCTGGCCCTTGCCGACCAGATCGCCCACGTCGACCTCGACGCTGGCCACTCGCAAGCCGCTCAGCGGCGACGCCAAGGACGCCTCCTGCCACGGCACGATCGCACCCGAGGCCAGGATCTGCTCCTGCCACTGCAATTGGTGCGCCTTTGCGGTGGTGATGCTGAGCATTCCCGGTGGCGCGGCATCGGCCACGGTCGCCGCCTCGGCCGCCCTGCCATGGCCGAACGTCCCGACCGCCCATCCCGCCACGCCCGCCAGCAGCGCGATCAGCGCCAGCACGGCCACCCTCGCCCGGCCGCCCAGGCGCCTGGCCAGCACAGGCGGATGCGCGTCGAAGTGCAGCCGTGCCAGCAAAGCGGCGATCTCGTCCTGTTTCATGTCCAATGTCCACACCAGTGTCGCGGCGCGCCGGGATGGCGCACGCTGCGCAGCACGTACTGTGGTGTGCCGGCGCTTACCCGCTACTTACGGGACGCGGCGTTTGTCGACGACACGAGGTCGGAGTGCAGACCGGCGGCCAGAGGCACCGCCGCTTGCAGATGCGCGACGCGGACCAGAAAGCCCAGCACGGCAATGCCGTGGCCGTCGGCGATCATCTGCGCGGCGGTACGCCCGCCCAGTGCATCGATGGGGTCGGCGCCGAACCAGTGTTCGGCGCACCCGGGTGCAGGGTCGATCAGCCGCGCCAACTCCAGGACCAGCGACTGCAACGCCGCCTGCGTATCGCCTGCGTCTCCGCTCACGGGCGCAGCTCCGCGGTGGCGTCGAACACGACCACGAAGCGGGCACCGCCACCGTCGACGGAATCGGCATCGGAATCGGAATCGGAATCGGCCAGCGCGACACGCCAGCCGTGCGCGCCGCAGATCTCCGCGCAGATCGACAGACCCAGGCCGGCGCCCTCGCGCTCATCGGTGCGTGCCCGCCAGAACCGCGCAAACAGGTGCGGCCGGTCGCCTGGCGCGACCCCGCTGCCCTGGTCCTGCACGCTGAACCCGTTCGCATGCAGCGCCAAGACCACCACGCCCCCATGCGGGCTATGCAGAATCGCGTTTTCCAGCAGGTTCTTGGCCAGCACGAACAATGCGGCGCTGTCGGCTTCCACGTTCGCGCTCGTCGCCATGCCCCGTCGGAAGACCACGCTGACCGCATGCTGCTGGCCCAGGCGTTGCAGGTAGCGCACCGCATCCTCGAGCACGGCGTCCGGCGCGATGCTGGAGAAGCGGAAGTTGTGTCCTTCGCTGACCTCCGCCAACTGCAGCAACTGGTGGACCTGCCTGGCCATCAGCGCGGTGTCGCGCAGCAGCAGCTCGCGATTGGCGGCACCGCCCAGTTCGATCTCGCCTTGCAGCAGCGCCAGTGGCGTCTTGAGTTCATGGGCGGCCGCGGCCAGAAACTGCTGCTGCACCTGGAACCCGGCTTGCAGCCTGTCCAGCGTCGTGTTGAAGGCCGCGATCAGCGGGCGCAGTTCGGCAGGCAGGCTGTCGCCGCGCAAGCGTGCGGCGAGGTTGCGCGGGCCGATCGCGGCGGCGGCGTCGGAGACCGCGCGGATCGGGCGCAGCATGCGCGTGACGGTCAGATAGACCACGCCCACGAAGATCAGCAATGCCACCGCGGTGGTGAGCAGCAGCGCCCGCAGATACAGCTCGCCGGCGTGGTGCTGCAAGGTGGTCACCAGACGGTGGCTGCGCGCCACGCGCACGGTGAACGCAACCCCCGCGTGGGCGATGCCCACCTGGGCGACTTCCAACGCAAGGCTGCGTCCACGGACGTCGACGTGCAGCACCTTCGCATCGGGCGCCATCGCACGCAGGGCACGCAGCGCCGGCCCATCCGGGCTGTGCGCCAGCGGACGACCACGTGCGTCCTGCACCTCGTAGGCGGCATCGCCCGGCATCGCATCGTAGATCGCCGCGTTGCTGTCGCTCAGCCGCACCGTCACCTGGCCGGCGTCATCCACGCGCATGCCGTCGGCGATGTGCTGCACCTCTTCGGCCAGTTCGGCGCGGAGGATCCGCGCGGGGTCGTCCGGCCACATCTGCAGGCCCAGCACCGCGGCACCCACTGCGGTCGCGGCGATCAGGCCGGCCACCGCTGCGGCCAGCAAGCGCGCAGACAGGCTATGCAGGCGCATCCGGCGTGCTCAACGAGAAACCCTGGTTGCGCATGTTCGCAACGCTCACGCACGAGCGCAGCGCCGTCAGCTTCTTGCGCAGGCGGTGAATGGCCACATCCAGCGCATTGGGCGTGACCGCCTCCGACACGCCCCACGCGGCGAGTTCCAGCGTGTCGCGGCGCACGGTGCGGCCGCCGGCGCGCACCAGGGCGATGACGATCTGCAACTCCGAGGACGACAGCGTCGCCGTCTGCCCACCGCAGCGTATCATGCTGTGGTGCGGCTCCACGGTCAGGTCGCCGAACACCGGCTGCGACAGCTGCAGCTGCGGCGTGCGGCGCATCAACGCCCGCACCCGCGCGGCCAGTTCGTCCAGCGCGAACGGTTTGGCCAGGTAGTCGTCGGCCCCAGCGTCCAGGCCGTCCACGCGGTCGCGCAATGCATCGCGGGCCGTCAGCATCAGGCAGGGCGTCTGGTCGCCGCCGCCGCGCAGCCGCCGGACCAGTTCCAGGCCGTCGCCGTCGGGCAAGCCACGGTCGACGATGACCACCGCATACGGCCTGTCCCGCACAGCGTGGCACCCGGCCTCGAGGCTGCGATAGTGATCGACCGCGATGCCCGCCGCCTGCAACCCCCGGGTGACCAGGCCGGCCAGGCGCAGATGGTCCTCCACCAGCGCGACCCGGTTGTGGATGGTGTCCGATGCCACTGTCACCGCCATGCGCCCGGCATGCTCAGAAGCTGCGGGTGATGCCGATCCGCACGCCCGCGCTGCCGTCGGTATCCGGCTCCGACAACGGGCTGTCGGTGATTTCGCTGGGCAGAAACTGGTAATTCACCGCGCCGATCACTTTCCATTTCTCACCCAACGAGCGCTGGAACCCGAGATTGACCTGCGGCACCACCGCAGCACCTGGCGCGTACGCCGCCACGCCACGCGCCACTTCCTTGTCGGTGATTCCGTAGTAGTACTGCACGATGTCCTTGGACATCCACGTCACCGACGCGCCGGGCACCACCGTGGTCTTTCCCCACTGTAAAGCATACCCATAGTCCAGCGTCACTTCCTGGCCCCCGCTGGTGTCGGTGACGTCCGCCAGCGCACGCAGCTTCAATTGCCCGGCGCGCCCGAACCAGCGGATCGCGATGCCTGCGTCGAGCGCATCGTCGCGGTCTTCCAGCAACGCCGGGTTCAGCCCATTGGCAACGAGTTCGCGCTGGCCAAGATCCGCGATGTCGAAGCCATCGAATCGCCCGGCGATCATCAGGTCGATGCCGATCCGGTCGGTCTCGAGGACATGCACGCCGGCCGACAACCCGTTCCAGAAGATCCGCTCGCCTTCGAACGTCACCAGCGGAAACGGCCTGATCCGTGTGCCCTCGCCGGCATACGTGCTCTGCCGCGCATTGGCGCCGACGCCGATGCTCCAGCGGTCGTCGTCGACCTCCTGCAGCAGATCTGCTGTGGTGCTGTTCTGGGCCATGCCGATCGCCGGCGACGCCAGCATGAGGAGGGCGAGGGACTTGCGCATCGAAGCGTGCCTTGTGGGGGTGGGAACGCGGCCATTCTCTGGCGCGGCGACTTACAAGCGACTTACCACCTTGCCCACGCCTGCGCCGAGGGCGTCGTTCCCGGTAGTCGTACCGCGGGCGTAACGCCGCATGCCGAGCGCGCCGCACGCGTGCGGGGAGCGAACGGCGTCTGCGATTGCCAGAGCGATGGCGGCCATACCCTCGATGACCGGCCCGGTCCCCGCCACACCGCGTTGAAGCCAGCTGCTGGCCACCCAACGCCGATTCATCGCATCGGAATGGTGAACGACCCGCCTGGGTACTGGCCACACATGAACTCCACGAACGCCCGGACCTTCGGACTCTGCAGGCGTCGCGATGTGTGCAGAACCCAGAGCTCGACTTCGTCGCCGACGATTCCCCAGGTCACCAGCTCGCCTTTTTCCAGCAGGCTGCCGATGATCGACTGCGGCAGCACCGCCACGCCGGCCCCCGCGGCGATGGCGTCGCGGATCATCAGCAGCGAGGACAGGCGCAGGATCGGCTGCGGCTCGACGCTGAACTGGCCATTGCGAACGGTCCAGACATCGCCGTCGCGATAGCTCGGCATGACCGCAGCCGGCACCCGGAACGGCGTGTCGCGCGCGCCGGTCGGCATCTGCACGGAGGGCGCTGCGGCAAGCACCATCCTGTCCCTGGCAAAGCAGCGGCCGACCAGGTTGCTGTCCTTGCGCGGGTTGATGCGGATGGCGGCATCGAAATGTTCCTCGACCAGATCGACGACGCGATCCGCCGCCACCGCTTCGATCTGCACGTCGGGGTAGCGCGCCACGAACTGGGCCGCGATGCGCCCCAACGCCAGCTGCGAGAACAGGATCGGTGCCGCGATCCGCAGCCGGCCCTGCGGCGTTGCGATGCCGTCGCGCGCCGCCGCCGCCGCTTCGGCCACCTCGCGCATCGGCCCTTCCGTCCTGCTCAGCAGCAGTTGGCCGGCTTCGGTCAACTCCAGGCTGTGCGAGCCCCGCTCGATGAGCCGGATGCCCAGCGCTTCCTCGAGATCGGCGACGCGGCGCGACAGCGTGGCCTTGGAGCGCCCACTCGCCCGGCTCGCCTTGCCGAAGCCGCCGTGGGCGGCCACCAGTTGGAAGTCCTCGAGCGCGTTGAGATCCATGCGTCTCACATTTGATACGGAAGGTCTACATATTATGGTCTTCGTTTTGAATTTGAAACCACCTATCGTTTGCTCGTCCGCAACCAAACCCTGAAGGAGTTTCCGATGAACACCATACGTGCCTTGCTTCTCACCGAATACGGCGGCGCCGACGCGGCCAGGATCGCATCGATCGAAGCGCCCACCGCCGCAGCCGACCAGGTGCTGGTGCGGGTCCAGGCCGCCGGCATCAACGGACTGGATTGGAAGGTACGGGAAGGCTACGTCCGCGACGCGTTTCCGCTGCAGTTGCCGACCGTCCTGGGCATCGAGCTGGCCGGCGTGGTCGAGGCCGTCGGTGCGAACGTCACCCGGCTGCGCAAGGGCGACCGCGTGGTGGGGCCGCTCGGCGGCCTGGGCGCCTACGCCGAACTGGTCGCGGTCAACGAGGCCAATCTCAGCCTGGTACCCGACGCCCTGAGCTTCGTGGAAGCGGCGGCGCTGCCGGTCGCTTCGGTGGCCGGATGGCAGAGCCTGCACTTCGCCGGCCCCGTCCGTGCCGGACAGCGCGTCCTGATCCACGGTGCGGCCGGTGGCCTGGGCGGGTTCGCGGTGCAGTATGCGCACCAGGCCGGCGCGGTGGTCTACGCCACCGCCCTGTCCAGCCAGGCCGACTACGTGCGCAGCCTGGGGGCCGACCACGTCATCGCCTACGACCAGGCGCAGTTCGAGAGCTCGCTGACCGACATCGATCTGGTGCTCGACTATGTGGGTGGCGAAGTGCTGCACCGCTCGTGGTCCGTGCTCGCCGAAGACGGCGCCATCGTCAGCACTGTGTCGCCGGCGATCATGTCGAGCACGCCGGCCGGGCGCCGCGGCCTGTGGTTCATCAACACGCCCGATGCGGCGCGGCTGCAGGCGATCGCCGAGGACGTGGCGCACGGGCGCCTGCAGTCCAAGGTCGGCGCCGTGGTGCGGTTCGACGACCTGCCTGCGGCGATCGAACGCAACCGGACCCAGCCGCAGCTCGGCAAGACGGTCGTGGATTTCTCGGCCTGACATCGGCCGTCGTCGCCATCGCCGTCTCTGAAAATTGACGGCGATCGAGGCGCTTGCATGGGTGATCCGTCGCTCACCCGCTTGCTCTGCCGAACTGGGGCGGTTCGGTGCGCGCATCCCTTGCGTGCGTGCTCCAAGGCGAATCGCGCGATCAGCACGAAGCCTTAACCACCTCCTCATATCCTAGCGGCGCGCTGGATGACGCCAACTGCGCCCACGACATTCCGTGCGGCACAGAGCACGCCACCGGACGCTCACGGACATTCAAACAAGGAGATTCCATGAAGACACTGCACGCTCTCATGTTCGCCGGATGCCTGCTGGGCATCAGCTCGCCCGCGTTCGCCGAGGTCGCCAACCTGACCAACAGCGCCGATGGCGCCAATCGCGATGCCGGCATCGCCGCGGTGAAAAAGAAGCTGCAGGACGCCTGCACGGAACGCAAGGGCACGCCGAATCTGGACTCGTTCGAGGTGGTGTTCGAGAAGACCAGCCAGAACCCGGATGTTCCCAAGCCCTACTACGTGGACGCGAAACTCAAGTGCGACCTGCCCTGAGGCCGGCGCCGGCCGGCATGCCGGCCGACGCCCGGACGAGGTAGAACCGCAACAAGGCCCCGCTTCCGCGGGGCTTTTTTTGCCTGCCGTCCATGTCCCGCGGCCAGCTCCAACGACGGGCGGGACGGACAAGGCTCGCGCTTCACGCCCTGTCCGCTGCTGATATAGTCCGGCGGCACGATGGGTACGGTACCCGTCCACAAGAATCAAAGGGAGTTGTCATGGGTCTCGTACAGGCGGTGGCGGGTGCGGTGGGCGGCGTTCTCGCAGACCAGTGGAAGGACTTCTACACCGTGCCGACAGGCCTGCCGTCGACGGCGGCGCTGTTCGCCGCGGTCCCGCGCGGTACCAATGCCGGGCGGGGTTCGAACACCGGCGCCTCTTCCAACATCATCAGCAACGGATCGAAGATCGTCGTTCCCGAAGGCTACGGCCTGCTGCTGATGCAGGACGGTGCGATCACCGGCTTCGTCGCCGAGCCGGGTGGCTACGAATGGCGCTCCGACGATCCGAACTCGCAATCGATCTTCGCCGGCGACGGCCTGGTCGCGCCGCTGATCCGGCAGAGCTGGGAGCGCTTCAAGTTCGGCGGCCAGCCGGGCGCGCAGCAGGCCGCGTTCTTCGTGTCGCTGAAGGAACTGCCCGAGAATCGCTTCGGCACGCAGTCCGAGATCTACTGGGACGACCGCTTCCTCGGCACCCAGGTCGGCGCGGTGACGCGCGGCTCCTACACGCTGAAGATCGTCGACCCGATCCTGTTCGTGAAGAACTTCGTGCCGGCCCGCTACCTGCAGCCGGGCCAGGTGTTCGACTTCACCGACCTGGAGAATTCCGCCGCCAACCAGCTGTTCAACGAGGTGGTGGGCTCGCTCGCGCCGGCCTTCAGCCTGTACACGAACGACCCGGGCAAGGGCAACCGCATCACCAAGCTGCAGCAGGATTCGCTCGGCTTCGCCAAGAGCCTGTCCGATGCGGTCGAGCAGGCGTACCAGTGGCGTTCCGACCGCGGCCTGGCCATCGTCAAGACCGCGATCGTGTCGATCGAGTACGACGCCAATACGCGGGAACTGCTCAAGACCGTGCAGCGCGCCGACGCGCTGGCCGGCGCGCGCGGCAACTCCAATCTGCAGGCGAGCGTCGCCCAGGGGATCCAGTCGGCCGGCGAGCATGGCGGTGCCGCGGGCCTGGTCGGGGTCGGCATGGCCACGGGCATGGTCGGCGGTGTGGGCGGCCTGCAGCAGCCGGTCGCGCCCGCCGCGCCGGCCGCCGACGACGCGGTCGCCAAGCTGAAGAAGGCCAAGGAGATGCTGGACCTCGGCCTGATCACCCAAGGCGACTACGACGCGGCCAAGGCCAAGGCGCTGGGCCTGTAACCGCAGACGCGCCCAGACCATGTCCGACTCCAGAACGACGCCGCCGCCGTTGCCACCGATGCCGCCGCCATTGCCGGCAGCGCCGGTGAGCGGCCCGGGATCGCCGCGGGACGTGCCGCCCCTGCCGGGCGGCTTTCCGATCGATCCGGCCACCCTGCCCGGCCCGATCCGCGACGAAGTGCAGGCCCCCGATCCGCTGGCCATCGACACCGCCGCCGCCGAGCTCAGGGACGGCCTCAACCGCTGCCCGAAATGCGGCGCCACCGACATCCGGCCCAAGCTCGGCACCGACCTGCTGGTCTGCCAGTACTGCCGCAACGAATGGCACGGCGCGCGGGTCGAGGAGGCATTCGGATTCGGCGACGGCATCGGCGAACTGCGCGGCACCGTCGTCGCCTCGGGTGCGCGCGACATCGCCGCCGATGCCGCCAGCCTGATGAGCTTCAAGTGCACCGGTTGCGGCGCCGAGGTCACGATCAACACCGAAAGCACGATGACCGCACGCTGCCACTGGTGCCGCCACGTGTTCGGCGTCAACGAGCAGATCGCCAACGGCGCGGTGCCCGATGCGGTCCTGCCGTTCCACATCGGCAAGGACGATGCGGTCGCGCGCATCCGCCAGTTCGTGGACAAGCGGCGCCTGTTCGCGTTGAAGGCGTTCAAGGAGCAGTTCACGCCGGAGAACGTCGTCGGCGTCTACCTGCCCTACATGATCGTCGACAGCAACGTCAGCGCCAGCGTGGCCGGCAAGGGCGAGATCAAGACGCGCGAGTACACCCGCGGCACCGAAAAGAACAAGCAGACGTACTACGATGCCGATGTGTACCAGGTGGAGCGGCACGTGGATTTCACCGTGGACGACCTGCCGCTGGAATCGTCCTCCGACCGCGGCAACCTGGACACGCGGGCCAACACCAACAACATCATCAACACGATCCTGCCGTTCGACACCAAGAACGCGGTGAAGTGGAACGCGTCGTACCTGGCGGGCTTCACCTCGGAGAAGCGCAACCTCGACATCGAGCAGCTGCGGCCGCGCGTGGAGGACCAGCTGCTTTCGATCGCCCGTGCCCAGGTCGAAGACTCCGTCGACCGCTACGACCGCGGCGTGCGCTGGGAGCAGGAGCGGCTGGAGGTCCACGGCACGCGCTGGGTGTCGATGTACCTGCCGGTGTGGCTGTATTCGTACCATCAGCCCGGCCGCAACGGCGGCATGCTGCACTACATCGCGGTGAACGGCCGCACCGGCGAGACCATGGGCAGCGTGCCGGTGCAGCAGTGGAAACTGCTGCTGGCCGCGCTCACCGCCGGCACCGTCATCGAAGCCTTGGCACTCTGGATCGTGGTGACCACCTCATGAGCGACGACAATGGCCTATGGCTGCTGCTGGCCGGCCCGGCCGGCGCCAGCGCGCTGTACTGGGCGCTGTACCGGTACTACCGCAACACCGACAAATCGCACGCCTTCGAGCGCGAGACCAGCGTCGAGGCGACGCCGGTGACCGGCTCGGACAGCAAGGTCGGCACGGTGACGGGAACACAGGCGCGGCGCATCGGCGGCGACAACGTGCACGACTATCGGGCGCGCGTGCAGCGGGACAGCGGCTGACGGCAACGTCCGCTTCGCTGCAGGGCGACGCGGATGCGGGCTGCCGCAAGGTGCGGTGGCAAACGAGGTTCGATGCTCACTGCAGGGCTGCAGGGCTGCAGGCGCATTGGCGTGCGATGCCTGCCAGGTGCGGTGTTGGTCGGCGCACGCCTGTGATGCGCCACACGCGCTCGTCCATGGCGGCACCGTGGGAGCATGCAGCAAGCGAGTCGCTAGTCGCGTTGGATCCGATCCCGGGGTGCGCCGACGCAGGCTTCGCTTGCGCCCAACCGCAATGGCTCAGTGCGACGCGTCGTCGGTCGCGCAGTGGATCGGCATCGGGCATGCCGCCGCCGTTGCATGAGGCGGCGGACGCCAAGCAACGTGGATCGGCGACACCGCAGCCGCGCCGCGCGCTCCAGGACTACGCCACAGGACGATGTCCATCCCATTGCGCCTCTGCCCGTGCGGCGGCTCGCTCTGCCACCGGCCACCGATATCCTGCGCGACACCGGCGCCACGCACAGCGATCTAGGCGTGGTGCGCGGTACCTCGACTTGTTCGATATTGGTAGATACCATCCAGGATCAATCAAATACCAATCTGAATGGAGATCGTCGATGCGGCAAACCCGATCGTTCCGTGTCGACGCCGTGCTGGCCGCGTTGACCCTCGCGTTCACACTGCTGCCTGCGGCCTCCGCAGGCGCGGCGACCAGCGCCGCCACCGCGCCTGCCATCTATCCCACCCCGAGTTCGCTGCGGATCGCCGGTCCGGATATC
Source organism: Xanthomonas sp. 1678 (assembly GCF_031455575.1). Classification (NCBI taxonomy): domain Bacteria; kingdom Pseudomonadati; phylum Pseudomonadota; class Gammaproteobacteria; order Lysobacterales; family Lysobacteraceae; genus Xanthomonas; species Xanthomonas sp. 1678. Next base: position 687,473 of record NZ_JAVDSZ010000003.1, read on the forward strand.
GCGCTCGGCAAGTCGGTGGTGCTGGTGCGCCCGAAAGGCACCGATGCGGCCGCCGAGGCGCTGGTACGCGAGGTGCTCAAGGCGGCCGGTGTCCAACGCATCCGCGTCGCTTCGGCGCTGCCGGCACGGCTTGACGGCGTGCACGTGGTGCTGGGCACCGCCGACGCGGCGCCCGTGCGTGCCGCGCTCGCGCGGGTCGGCGCGACGGCGCCCGAGCGCAAGGAAGGCTATGCGCTGGGCAGCGTCGTCAGCGGCGCGGGCGCGGTGATCGTGCTGGCGGGCAAGGACGGCGATGGCCTGTACCACGCGGCCCAGACCTTCCGCCAGATCGTCGCGCATGGACGCGCGGCGTCCGTCGCCATCGCCGACTCCCCGGCCATGCCGGTGCGCGGCACCATCGAAGGCTTCTACGGCAAACCGTGGACCATGGCCGAGCGCGCGGACCATATCGCCTTCCTCGCGCGCTTCAAGGCCAACACCTACATCTACAGCCCGAAGGACGACGTGTTCGCGCGCGAGCGCTGGCGCGATCCCTACCCTGCCATGACCCTGCGCGCCCTGGGCAAGGTGGTGGAGGCCGCCAACCGCGAGCACGTCAACTTCGTCTACGCGATCTCGCCCGGGCCCTCGGTCTGCTACAGCGACCCGGCGGACCTGCAGGCCATCCGGCGCAAGTTCGCAGCGCTGCGCGGGCGCGGCGTCCGCAGCTTCTACGTCGCGTTCGACGATATCGAATACACCAAGTGGAACTGCAAGGGCGACGAGGCGGCGTTCGGCCCGTCCGGCGAGAAGGCGGCCGCCAGCGCCCAGGCCAGGCTGCTCAATGCGGTCCAGGCGGACATCGCCGCGGCAGGTCATGGCTCGCTGATCATGGTGCCGACCGAGTACTTCAACGCGACCGAATCGCCGTACAAGGCGACGCTGCGCGAGACGCTGGACCCGCGCGTGGTGATCCAGTGGACCGGGACCGACGTGGTGCCGTCGGCGATCTCGGTGCTGGACGCGCGAACCGCGACCAAGGCGTTCGGCCGCAAGACGCTGCTGTGGGACAACTACCCGGTGAACGATTTCGCCGAGTCGACCGGGCGCCTGCTGATGGCCCCGTACGACCGCCGGCAGGCGGGCCTTTCCGCCGAACTGAGCGGCATCGTCTCCAACCCGATGAACCAGGAGGTGGCGAGCCGGCCCGCGGTCGCCGGGCTGCTGGCGTTCGCCTGGAACGATGCGGGTTACGACGCGCAGCGGACCTGGCGCGCAGCGGCGCGCGATCTCGCCGGCGGCGATCCGGCCGTGGCCGAGGCACTGCTGACTTTCTTCGACACCCAGCACTTGGCCCCGACCTTTGGCCACCAGCCCTGGCAACCGCAGGCGCCGCGGCTCAAGGCGCTGGTCGACGACGCGCGCGATGCGCTCGCCGACCGCGACCCGGCCGCGATCGGCGCAACGCTCGCCGCTCTGGGCAGCGCCGCCGACGCGCTGGCGGCCGCACCGCAGCGGATCCGCGCCGGTAGCGGCACCCAGGCCTTCGTCCGCGAAGCCGGCCCCTGGCTCGATGCCAGCCAGCTGTGGGGGCGCTCCCTGCGACTCAGCGTCGACGCGCTGCAGGCGGCGCTCGCCGGCGACCAGGCCGCGGCGCGCGGCTTCGCCGAAGCCAGGCAGCTCGCCGACCAGGCGGCCGCGATCCAGTCCATCCCCGGCGCGACCCGCTTCGCAGGCCCGGTCAAGGTCGCCGACGGCGTACTCGACACCTTCGTGCGCGACGCGTCCGGCCTCGTCCATCTTCCGCCGCCGCAAGGTTAGTCGCGCTGCAGCCGGGCGCGCCGCGACGCGCTGCGCCGTTGCTTGAATCCAGCGCTCGCATCGGTCGCGCCACGCCGCTGGCGGAAGTGGTTACGGCTGGAGATAGTAGCGTTGCTCGCTGGGCCGGAAGCTTGCCGTCCCCTTGGCTTGGAGCCGCTTCCATGGCCGCTCGCCCTGCTCACCGAGCGGCCAGTGGAGGTCGCCGAGCCGCGATGAACGCAGCGGGCGGCGCAACAGTGCGGCGATGCGCGGATAGACCGCATCGGGAATGCCGCAGCTCTCGAACGCCGGCCCCTCGCAGCGGATGAACCTGACGGTGACGGCACTGCCCTCGTCGATCAGCAGCAACTCGAAGTCGCCGAACGTTCCATGCGCGGCGTCGTGACGCGCATGCCAGCTGTCCCCGTCGAAACGGAAATGGAAGCGGTAGTCGCGCGCTATCCGGTCAGCGCCAATGCACGCGACATCCAGCCACAGGTCGTCGCGTTCATGCATGCCGCAGCCCCTTCTGCGCGCCGCCCTGGCCGTGCAGGGGAGCCGACCCGCTGCAGGCGAGTCGACCGCCGGGGGCGACGATGGCGGTGGTACCTGGGCTCACTGCGGCGCCGCATGCGAGGACCGGTGGCGGAAACGCCGCGACAGCCACTCGCCGATATCGTCGACCAGGGTGAAGGTAGCCGGGATCACGATCAGGCTCAGCAAGGTGGAGGTGATCAGGCCGCCGATCACCGCGATCGCCATCGGCGCGCGGAAGCTGGAGTCGCCGGAGAAGCCCAGCGCGATCGGCATCATGCCCGCGCCCATCGCCAGGGTGGTCATGATGATGGGCTGCGCACGCTTGCGGCAGGCATCGATCAGCGCATCGTGCTGGCTCATGCCATGCTCGTCCTCGGCCATGACCGCGTAGTCCACCAGCAGGATCGAGTTCTTGGTCGCGATGCCGATCAGCATCAGCAACCCGATCAACGCCGGCAGCGACAGCATGTTCTGGGTCAGCAGCAGCGCGCCGAACGCGCCGCCGGCACACAGCGGCACCGCCGCCAGGATGGTGACCGGCATCAGCGCGTGGTTGAACAGCAACAGCAGCACCATGTAGATGCAGATCAGTCCGGCCGCCATCGCCAGCATGAAGCCGACGAACAGTTCGACGAACACCTCGGCGTCGCCGGTGTTGAGGAAGCTCACCCCCGGCGGCAGCTGGTTCACGCTGGGCAGCTGCTGCACCTGCTCCATCACCTCACCGAGCGGGCGGCCGTTGAGCTCGGCGGTGAGCGTGACATTGCGCTGGCGCTGGTAGCGCGAGATCTGCGACGGGCCGCTGCCCATGCGGATCTCGGCCACCGCGGCCAGCGGCACCGCACCGTAACGGCCGGGCACGCGCAGCTGGCCGATTAGCGCCGGATTGGCCAGCGTGGCCTCGGCGAAGCCCACCCGGATCGGCACCTGCCGGTCGGGCAGGTTGAGCTTGGCCAGGCGCTGCTCGTAGTCGCCGGCGGTAGCGATGCGCGCGGCCTCGGCGATGTCGGCGGTGGCTACGCCCATGTCCGCCGCCCGCGCGGAGTCGGGCACGATCTGGATCTCCGGCCGCAGCAGCGACGCGGTGGAGGTGACGCTGCCCAGCCCGGCGATGCCGCGCAGGTCGCGCTCCAGCGCGGTGGAGGCGTCCTGCAGGCGCTGCGGGTCGTCGCCGGCCAGCACCAGTTGCAGCAGGTTGCCCGGCTCGGAACTCACGTAGCTCACCCGCACCCCGGCCAGGTCCGCCAGGCGTGCGCGCGCCAGGCGTTCGAGCGTGCGCTGGTCGCGGTCGCGGTCGTCGGCGACGCCCCAGTCCAGCACCAGGGTGGCCTTGCGCGGCTCGCCCACGCCGGTGGCGTTCGGGTCGCCCAGGTCGAGCACGCTGCCCACCGCGGTGTACACCTGCTTGAGCTCGGGAATGTCTTTCAGCAGCGCCCGCGCGCGTTCGGCCACGGCGACGGTTTCCTGCACGCGCGCGCCGGGCGGCAGTTCCAGGTTGAGGTTGCTGCGGCCCAGGTCCGACTGCGGAATGAAGGTGGCCGGGATCAGCGGCACCAACGCCAGCGACGCGGCGAACAGGCCAGTGGCGATCCACAGGGTGCGGCCGCGATGGCGCAGCGCCGCGTCGACCCACCCCAGGTACCAGCGCATCAGCCGCGAATCGCCCTGCTCTTCGCCGTGCGGCTTGAGCAGGTAGGCGGCCATCATCGGCGTCAGCAGGCGCGCCACCAGCAGCGAAAACAGCACCGCGGTGGCCGCGGTCCAGCCGAACTCGCGGAAGAACTTGCCGGCGATGCCGGGCATGAACGCCACCGGCACGAACACCGCGGCCAGGGTCAGCGAGGTGGCGATCACCGCGTTGCCGATCTCGCCGGCCGCCTCGCGCGCCGCCTCCAGCGGCGGCTTGCCCATGCGCAGGTGGCGCACGATATTCTCGATTTCCACGATGGCATCGTCGACCAGGATGCCGACCACCACCGACAGCGCCAGCAGGGTGATCATGTTCAAGGTGAAGCCGAACAGGTGCATCACTGCGAAGGTGGGAATGATCGACAACGGCAGGGCCAGCGCCGACACCCAGGTCGCGCGCCAGTTGCGCAGGAACAGCCATACCACCAGCAAGGCCAGCGCCGCGCCTTCGTACAGCATGGTCATCGACGATTCGTAGGACCGGTGGGTCTCGTCGATGGCGGTGGTGACCAGGCGGAAGTCGATCCCCGGGTGCGTGGCCTTGATCGCGTCCAGCGCCTTGTGCACGCCCTCCTCCACCTTGACCTCGCTGGAGCCTCGGGTGCGCGACATGGAGAAGGCGACCACGTCGCGCCCGTCCAGCAACGCCGCCTCGCTCGGGTCGGCGGCGGCATCGGTGATGCGCGCGAGGGTGGACAGCCTTGCGGCGCGTCCGTCCGGCAGGCTGATGGAGAAATCGCGCAAGGCCTGCGCGTCTGCGACGGTGCCCAGGGTGCGGATGGTCTGCTGCGCGCCGTCCAGTTCGGCCTTGCCGCCGGCCCGCTCCACCTGGATCTGCGCCAGCTGCCGCGACACGTCGCCGGCGGTGATGCCGAACGCGAGCAGGGCGTTGGGATCCAGGTCCACGCGCACCTGCCGCTGCACCCCGCCCACGCGGGTGACCCGTGCCACGCCGGGCACGCCGTACATGGCGCGCGAAACCTCACGGTCGACGAACCAGCTGGCCTCGTCGGCGGTCATCTGCGGCGCCACCAGCGCGTAGGTCATCAGCGAGCCGCCGATGTCGACCTTGGAGATCACCGGTTCCTGGATGTCCTGCGGCAGGTCGGTGCGGATGCGTGTGACCGCGTCGCGGGTGTCGTCCAGCGCGGTCGCCAGGTCCGCCTCCAGATGGAACTCGATGGTGGTGGTACTGACGCCTTCGCTGACGGTGGACATGACCCGCTTGACGTTGGTCACCGTGGCGACCGAATCCTCCACCTTGCGCGTGACCTCGGCCTCCAGCTGGCTGGGCGATGCGCCCGGCTGGGTGACGGTGACCGTGGTCATCGGGAACGCGATGTCCGGGAAGCGCGCCACCGGCAACTGGTGGAAGCCCCACAGGCCTGCCACGCACAGCACGAAGAAGATCAGGATCGCGGGCAGCGGGCGGCTGATCGCCCAGGCAGAGACGTTCATCGCGCGGCCGCCTTGGCGTCAGCCACCACGCGCACGCGGTCGCCCTCGCCGAGGAAGCCGGCGCCCTTCACTACCACGCGCTCGCCTTCCTTCAGTCCTTCCACGATCTCGGTGCGGCCCTGCACGACCTGGCCGCTGCGCACGCGCCGGCGCTGCGCCTGCTGCTTGGCATCCACGATGAACACGTAGCTGTGCCCGTCGCGCTGCACAATCGCCGCGCTGGGAATCATCAGCGCCCGCCCGTCGCCGGTGACGATGCGTCCCTCCGCGTAGATGCCCTGCTTGAGCGGTCCGGGCGCCGGCAGGTCCGCGTAGATCGTGCCGGTGCGGGTCTGCGCGTCCACGCCGGGGCTGACCGCGCGGATGCGACCGGCGATGGCATGGCCGCGGTACGGCAGTTCCACGGTATTGCCCACGGCGACGTTGGCAAGCTGCTCCTCGGAAAGCTCGGCGCGCCACTCGAGGCGGCCGTCACGAACCAGGCGCAGCAACTCGGAGCCCGCCGCGACCACCTGCCCGGCCTGCACCAGGCGCTTGGAGATCACCCCGTCGGCAGGCGCCCGCAGCTCGGCGAAATCGCGCTGCAGTTGCGCTGCCTGCAGGCGCGCACGCGCGGTCGCCGTCTGCGCCTCCGCGTCCACCCGGGTCGCGCGCAACTCGTCCAGGCTGCTGGCGCTGATCAGCCGTTCGGCCGCCAGCTTGGCGCCACGTTCGTAGTTGAGCCGCGCCAGTTCCTGCGCGGTCTGCGCCTGGTGCAGCGCGGCCGCCACCTGCGCCAGTTCGCTGTCCAGGGTGCGATGGTCGAGTTCAAGCAGCACCTGCCCCTGCTTGACCCATTCGCCCACGTCGACGTTGAGCGCGGTCACCCGCTGGCCGGAAAGCTCGACCCCGAGCTGCATTTCCTCGTAGGCCGCGACCGGGCCGGACACGACGACCGTCCGCGCCAGCGCCTGGGTCTGCGCGGTCGCCAGGGTGACCGCCAGCGCGGAGGCGGTCGCTGCCTCGTCGGGTTTTTCGTCGGCGCCGCCACAGGACGACAACAGTGCCCCGATCAGGGCGAGGCAGGACCAACGCAGGACATGGATACGCATGAAGTGAGCCTGTAGCCCGGCATGGAGCGGGCGCTGGAGGGATGGAGGCTGGCGATGGCTGGCGGGGGTGACGTCCATCGCGTCCGCGGACGCGATGGACCGGCGCGACGTGCCGGCGGCATCACCCGTCGGCGGTCGACGCCTGTGCTTGCGGTGTGTCGGCGTCGGGCTGGGCGTGGGCCTGGGCCAGCCAGCGCTCGATGCCGTCCAGCATCAGGCCGACGCCCTGGTCAAAGCGCCGCTCGAAGTCCGGCTCGGTCAGCAGGTGCCGCGCCTGCCAGCAGTACGGAAAGCGCGCCTGCGACAAGGCCAGGAAGGCCTTGCCGACATCTTCGAGATGGCGATAGTCGGGCACGGCCTGTTCCTCGATGACGAAACCCATCACGTAATAGGCAAGGTCCATGGCCGCGGTGGCCGCGAAGTCCACCGGCGCGCCGGCTTCGGCCAATGCCTTGATCATGGATTCCCCCAGCCGCAGCACGTTTTCGCTGGCCAGATAGGTGCCCGCATAGACCCGCGCACCGTCCCGATGCGCCTTGAAACCATGCCGCAGCTCGTGGGCGATCTGCAGCAGCGTGGTCCGCCAGGGCTGCCCGGCCGGGATGTCGCGCGCCACGTCCTCGATCAGGGCGTCGGCCATTGCATCGACCAGCGCCCGCTTGCTCTTGAAGTGCCAATACAGCGACGGCGCACGGATCCCCAACTGGCAAGCGACCTTGCGCAGGCTCACGCCCTCGATGCCGGCCTCGTCCAGGAGCTGGAAGGCCGACTCGACAATCTGTTCCCGCCCGATGGCCCTGCGCATGCTCGCCCTAACGCCGTTAGTCGGCGCAATCTAACAGCGTTAGGCTGGGTGGGCAAGGGCTCCGGATGCCCCGATGCCGACCGGCGGGCGGTGGTGATGGCTGGCGATGGCACAGGCGGCCCGAGGCGCCGGTTCGTAGGCGGTGGCAGACACGTGCGGGATCGGAATCGGCGCTGGTCCGCCTGACTCATGGCGCCTCAACTGGACGATATCTCGATGCGATCCGGCCCACGCCGCAGAGGCGTCCTGCGCACGGTCGACACATGTGTTGGGCCGATACGGCCCGAGCGAGTCCGCGGCGAACGCCAGCGGAGGCCACCGATCCTAGTTGACGCTGACGCGCTCGCCGTCGAGCTTGAGCTTGGAGAGATCGGAGACGATCAACCGCTCGCCGACATCGAGCCCGGACAGCACTTCGATGTACGGCCCTGCGCTGCGCCCGAACGCGACGCTTCTGCGGGTGGCGGTACTGGATCCTGGCTTCATGGCATACACCTGCGCGCTCGATCCCGGTGACACTCCTGCCGGCCGCCGCACATACTTCACGCGCTCCAGGCGGTCGCCGATGATGCTCGCGTCCACGCTCAGATTGGGACGTGCGCTGGTGCCGGCGATGGCCGGCAATGCGACCTCCAGTTCGACCGTGTTGTTGGCCACGATCGGCACGATGCGGGTGACCTTGCCGCTGATCTTCTCGCGGCGCGTGTCCACCGCCACGCGGTTGCCGACCCTGACCGATTGCGCCTGGCCCTGTGGGACCTTGATCAGCGCCACCAGGTCGGTGGCGCTACCCACCAGCGCGACCTGCTCGCCGGGCGGAAGGCTCTGTCCGACCTCCACCGGCAGCTTCTGCAACACCCCGTCGATCCCGGCCTTGACGGTGAGTCGATCCAGCTGATCCTGCGCCAGGTCCAGGTTGGCGCGCTTCTGCACGACCTGCTCGTCCTGCACGGCCAGCGATTCGCGCTGCAACTGCTCGAGCTGGACCATTCCGCTGCGCGACAGCGCGATGCGCTGCCCCAACTGGCGCTCGGTCTGCACCGTCTTTTCGAAGCTGATCCGCGACACGATGCCGCTGGTGACGAGCTTCTGCTCCGCTTCGCGTTGCGCGGTGATCGTGGCATGGTCGGCGACCAGTTCGGCCAGGCTGCCCTGCTCCTTCATGGTCTCGCGCTGGTTGGTGAGGCGCAGTTGGCGCAGCGCCGATTCCGCCTCGTTCAACTCCTGCTTCGCAGTTTGGAACTCCTTTAGCAGCGTCGGGTCGTCCAGGCGCACGATGACCGAATCCGCGGTCACCTCGGCACCCGGCTTGAGCACGATCTCCTTCACCGTGGCTTGCGACGGCGAGGTGAGCAACTGCTGCCGCGCCGAAACCAGCTCCCCGTACCCTTCCACGGTCACGTCCAGGCTGCCTTGCTGCACGCTGTCGATCACCAGGTCGCGCTCGCTCAGGGCCATGGCATTGCCCATCGACAGCGCCGCCACCACGGCGACCAATACGGCGATGCCGGCTCCTGCACCGACCAGCTTGCTCTTCGAACGCCAGGCGGGCGTACCCGGCTTCTGTTTCTGTACATCCATGGAAATCGTCCTGGTCGTGGTGTTAGCGAGCTTGCGCTTCGCTGGGGCCGGCGCCGCCGATCGAAGCCTGATCGAGCGCAGCCTGGTGACGCGTCATCGCCTGCAACCGGCCGGAGATCTCGTTGACGCCGACGATCGCATGGAAAATGTTCGGAAGTCGCGTGGTCGCGTTGTTCAAGGATTTGACGTAGCCGAAGCAGGCGATGAGGACGCCAGCCGTCACATTGTCCTGGGTGATCGCCGCAAGCGCCGCGAAACAGAACACTGCCACGCCCATCAACTCGAACGCACCGGAGCTGAACGCTTCGTAGTCCGACAACTTGACCTTGATCCGCGCGAGGTTCTGGAAATGGCGCGAGATGCGCGCGTGATCGCCCGACTCGATCTCGCCGACCTTCTTCTCGCGCTGGTTGTTGCGCTGGGTGAACAGCGCCTTGACTCGCGAGCGCGTGGCCAGCCAGATCAGCTGGCTGATGGTCATCGAACACAGCGCGACCAGGCAGATGCGCCAATCGATATAGGCGAGCATCGCCATCGCGCCGACGATCTCGACGAAGGACTTGACGATCACAAACAGCCCCCCCTCGAAGAAGCCGAGGATCTCGTCGCACAGCGCCGTACGCTCCGAGGTTTCCGACAGCGAGCTGTTGGCGCGCTGCTGGTGGACCACGGTCTCGATCGAGAGCTGCGCGCGGATCTTGGAATAGGTACGGTCGTCGTAGCTCATGCGCGCGGTAGTCACGCAGACGTATACCAGCGCGACCGCGACGTAGATGCCGAAGCTGGTGTAGTTCCCCGCGATCATCCCGTCGACGGTGCGTCCGATCAGCTGCGGCTGGGAGATGAAGATGACGTTCTCGATGACGACCAGGCTGAAGGTGCCGATGATCGACCAGCGGAACCGGCCGAAGATTCCCCACAGGGAATAGTCGGTGGCGTAGTGGTGGCTCATGTCAGACCTCGGCCTCCGCCACGACGGCGCGCCTGGCGGCGACATCGTCCCAGTGGATCGCGTCGCTCATTCCGCACAGGATGGAACGCTCGCCCTCGAAACTCCTGCGCCCGTGCGTCACCAGCACGTTGTCGATCATGAGCAGATCGCCCTTCTGCCAAAAGAATTCCGTGCGCTCCGCCAGGTATGCCTGCTGCAACTGGCGGATGATCTCGTCGGGGATCTCCTCACCATCGCCATAGAAGGTCTGGTTGGGAAGCTCGTTGGGTTCGAAAGAGTCGCGCAGGATCTCCTGGGTGTCTTCGTCGAGCGACAGAAGATTGAAGAACGCGCAATGGTTGAACCAGCACGCCTCGCCGCTCACCGGATGATATGCCGTGGTACGGCGCACCTGGTATGTTTTCAATACGTCGTCCGGATGCCACTCGAAGTGGATATCGTTCCTGCGGCAGTAGTCTTCCACCTGGTCCTTGCTGTCGGTCTGGAAGGTGGTCTGCCAGGTGGTCCCCATCACCTGCCAGAAGCATCTTGAGTACCGATAGTGCCTGGCCTCGAACTGCGCGATCGTCTCCTGTGGAATACGCCGGTAGATCTTTCGCGCGTCAGCCAGCGGCGTCGCACCGCCCTTGGCGGACGGCGTCTCGCAATAGAAGAAGATCTTGCGCGGAAACGACCTGTTGTAGGACTGCTCAGAGTGCTGGACGATCTCCTTGTCCGCCGGGTGGTCGGTGGAGGTGTAGATGTTGCGATACACCGCATGCCGCGGAGAGGAGCGTTCGCTGTAGAACATCGCGTCGGAGGATACGCTCGAGATGAACGCATCGAACGTGGCCGGCGAGGTCATCGCGAAACCGCGGAACAGAATGGCGCCATGTCGGGTCAGCAGGGTCTCCAGTTCCTCCCGGCAGGTCGAGGCAACGTCGAGCAAGCGATCGGCATGCCCGGGAAGCGGCGTCACCACCAGCGGCAGCGGCTGCGACTGCCCGAAGAGCGCAAGTTCGCAGCCCTGCAGACGGATGCCATCGATATCGTCCAAAACGAACATTTCCCTGTTCTCCCCTGGTGTCAAATCGCGTTGTTGGTGTAGAGCTGGGCCATGGCCACGCAGACCTTGCGCGGCCCTTTGAAGGGCGAGCGCCCGTGCGTCAACAGAAAGTTGTCAATGAACAGCACGTCGCCCTGCTGCCATGGGAAGCGGACCGCGTGCTCCTCGTAGAGCCCTCGGATCGACGCCACCACCGAATCCTCGATGGGGCTTCCGTCGCCGTAGTACGCATTGCGCGGCAAACCATCGGCGCCGAACTCCTCGACCAGGAAGTCGCGGACGTCCTCCGGCATGTTCGAACTGTGGAACAGGTGCGCGTGGTTGAACCACACCGTATCCCCGGTGACTGGATGGGTGGCGATGGCTTGGCGGACCGCACGGGTCCGCAGCACGTCGCCAGGCAGCCATTCGTACTCGGTGCGGCTTTCACGTAGGTACTGCTCGGCCTGCTCGCGGGTCTCCACCTGGAACGCCTCGCGCCAGTCCATGTCCACCCCGAGGCCATAGTTGCGCACGTACATGACCTTGCGGTCGATGAAGCGCCGTTTGATGTCCGCGGGAATGGCCGCGAACACCTTGCGGTCGTCGGCCAACGGCGTGTAGCCCCCCTCCTCCGCCACCAACTGGCTGCAGAAGTACAGTTTGCTGGGCCAGTGGTGCGAGTAGGACATCTCGTGATGCATGGGGATGGATTCCTCGGCGGCATACTCCGTCGAGGAATAGACCTTGTCGCCGAGCTGCACCCGTGGCGCGCCGCGCTCGATGTAACCGAGCAACTCGCCCGCGTGCGCGACCGCCACGCGGTTGAGCTTTTCCGCCGAATCGATGCCGAAACCGCGGAACAGGATGGCGCCGTGTCGGTGCAGCATCCCATCGATCGTCTCCCTGTTGGCTTGGACCCATTGTTCCAGTGGCGCCTGCAGCGTGCCCTCCTGCACAACCAGCGGCAGCGCATGATCGGGACGGGAGAGCTCGGACGATCCTCCGGTCGCGGTGGGTTCGGCGTGCGATGCGTCTTCCAGGACGTTGTTCATTGCAGCGACCTATTCGTTGCGGAGGATGAAGGCGGGCGGCTGCCGGAACAGCGCCCGCATCGGCAGGTAGCAGGCATTCAGCCCGAGCCCGATCACGATCGCGAGATTCAGGGCGAACACCGCGATCAGCTGTGCGCTGAGGAACGGCGTGACCAGATCCTTCCAGAAAACGTAAAGCACGGTCAGCGCCAGCAGCTGCACGACGATGCCCACGGTGATCGGCACCAGGTTCTGGCGGATGATCAGACCGAGCAACTGGCGCTTCTTCGCCCCGATCGCGATCCGCGTCCCCAGTTCGAAGCGGCGTTGGCGCACCGAATTGTTGACGATGCCGTAGATGCCCAAGCCCGACAGCAACACGATGATGACCGTCAGTGCAGCCGAGATGGCGAGCGTGGCCCATTGCTTGAACAGGGCCATGCGCAGCGTGGATTGCAGCGACTCGAACTCGTTGACCACCAGGGCCGAGGTGGCTTCCTTGACACGGCCGACCACTTCCTCGCGCTCGAGCGCACGGTCGGACTTGATCAGGAAGTAGCTCGCGTCCACGCCGACCGGCGTGTAGGCGCGCGGCAGACCGGGCTCCTCGTTGGGCAGGGTCATGTTGCCCACGATGCCGATGACCTCGTAGGGCTCGCCGTCCCCGGTCGAAAGCCGGGCACGCAGCGGGTCGGTGCCGATCTCGGCCGCGAACGCCTGGTCCACCACCATCACCCGCCGACCGTCGCGAACGTCCTCCACGCTGAAATTGCGTCCTTCGACGAGGGGCTGTCCGATCATCGGGAAGTACGCGGCGTCCACCGCCTTGCGCAACGGGGCGAACGGGGTGCCGCTGGTGGCGTTGGTCAGCGCCATCTTGGAGAAGCTGGATAGCGGCGACCCCGATTGGCTGACCATGGTCACGCCGGGCGTGCCGGCCAGCGAGGCGCGCACCGCCTGCAGGGTCGCCAGGCGTTGCTCGTCGGTCTGCTCGGTCTGGCTTGCGTCATCCAACACCAGGCGGGCGATGCCGTCCACGGTGAAGCCCATGTCGGTATCGATGATGCTGCGCGCGTTGAGGAACAGCGCGATGTTGCAGAAGATCAGGAACGAGGCGATCGCCACCTGCGTCCCGACCAGAATCTGCTGGCGACGGCGGGACAGTTGCAGTCCGCCGCCCTTGCTGCCGCTCTGGACCATGCCGGCCAACGCCTTGTAGTTCACCGCGCTGATACTCAGCCAGGCGAAGACCAGCGACAGGACGGCGCCGATCAGCAACGCCGCCGCGAAGGTCACGCTGTTGAGCCGGAGCTCGCCGACGCGCGGCAGCACGGTGTCCATGCTGGCCTGCAGGATATGGAAGCCCACCGCCGCGATGACCAGGCCCAGGACGCAGGCGGCCGTCATCAGCACCCCGATCTCGGCCAGCTTGCCGACGAACAGTTGACGCATGCGCGCGCCCACCGATGCCTGGATCGCCATCGAGCGCTGCTGCTCGGCCGCGCGCGACATCATCAGGCAGGAGATGTTGACGCAGCTGATCAGGGTGAGGCCGGTGACGCCGATCAGCAGCAGCAGGGCCATGCGGCTGCTGTCTCCGGTGACGAAGTCGCGCAGCGACGCGACCTTGGCGCGGATCGACCATCCGGCGAAGAACGGCTTGCCGGCCACCTCCGGCCGCCACCGGGTATCGGCGAGCGAGGTCAGCATCTGCTGTGCCTGCGATGCGCTTACGCCGTCCTTCAGCCGCCCCATCCAGTAGATCGAGCCGCTGATGCTGCTCCAGCTGCCGCGTTTGTCTTCGTCGGCGGGATTGAAGTCCCACGGCAGCCAGACGTCCGTGCTGCGCCCGGTTTCGGACAGTTGCGGTTCGTGGAAGCTGCGTGCGGTGACGCCGACGATGGTGAACGCCTTTCCGCCGATATCGATCTTGCGCTTCAGGATGTCGGAATCAGCGCCGAACTGCTGTTGCCAAGCCTCGTAGCTGAGCACCGCGACCGGCATGAAGCTGTTGAGCTTCTCGCGCTCGTCCAGTGCGCGGCCCAGTTGCATCGGCACGTCCAGGAGCGTGAACAGGCGCGGACTGGCGTAGGTGGTATTGACCACGGCCTGATTGGGTAGCGAGGTGGCGACGTCCTGGGAATAGTAGAGCGCTGCCGATTCGCTGAAGACGCTCTGCTTGTCGTCCAGATACAGCACGCCCGGATAGGTGTAGGCCTCGCCCTTGACCTCGCCCTCGCCGTCCACGAACTCCTGCGTGACCACTTGCAGCTGCTGGGAGTCCCGGTACGGCAGTGGCTGCACGATGAGCAGATAGCACAGGGTCAGGATGCACAGCAGTGCGCCGATGCTGATGCCCATGCTTGCGATGATCGAGCCGGACAGCATCGGCTTGCGCCGCACGTTGTGCAGCGCGTGACGGAGGACAAAGGCGAGGCGGCTCATACGGCGATGTCCAGGGCGCGCGGCTGGACGATGGCGCCGTCGTGCAACCGCAGCTTGACTGCGGCCTCGTTCGCATACGCCGGATCGTGGGTGACCATGCAGATGGTCGTGCCCTTGGCGTTGAGGGCCTTCAACAGGGACATCACCGCATCGCCGCTCTGCGAATCCAGGTTGCCGGTCGGTTCGTCGACCAGCAGGATGCTGGGAGAGTGGACAATGGCACGGGCGATGGCCACGCGCTGTTGCTGGCCGCCGGAGAGTTGGTTGGGCAGATGCTGGCGCCGATGCTGCATGTTCACCGTCTCCAGCGCGGCATCCACGGCTGCATCGATTTCCTTGGCGCTATAGGTCTTGCTGCTGTAGCGCAGCGGCAACGCCACGTTGTCGAACACGCTGAGTTCGTCGATCAGATTGAACGACTGGAACACGAAACCGATCTTCTCGTTGCGGATGGCCGCGCCGCCGTCGAAGTCCAGCGAGGACACGTCGACGCCATCGATGAAGTACTGGCCCGTGCTGGGACTGTCGAGCAGCCCCAGGATCGACAGCAGGGTCGATTTGCCACAGCCCGATGGCCCGGAAATCGACACGAAGTCACCCCTGGAGATCTCCAGGCTGACGTCGTTCAGTGCATGGGTTTCCACGAAACGGGTGTCGTACACCTTGGACACATTGTGCAGACGAATCGGATGACTGTGCTTGATTTCCATGGGCTTTCCCTTCCTTGTGCGCTTCAGATGCTGTCCATCGCCTTGCTGGCGCTCAGACAAAGGACGACGACCAGCACCATCGCCAGCAGTCCTCCCGAGTGAACGCTGCCGACGATACGGGTTGTTTCGTGGAACAGGCCCGCCATGACCGGCGGGGGATCGAAATGCGTAGGCCGCATGGCCAGCGCCACCGCCGACGCCATGGTCAGCGCACAGCCGAAGACCCAGCCGCGGTGGCGGCGACGGCGCACGGCCTTGGTCGTGACGCTGCGGATGAAATCACCGCCGTCGAGCGGGCTTCGGTAGGCGAGCATGTGGGCCACGGCGGATGCCCCGCGTTCGCGGTCGTCCCGGTTGGAATCGCTGGTGTTCACGATTGTTCCTCTTCGATGTCCAGCAACCGCGCAAGCTTCTTCTTCGCGCGATTGATGTGGGATTTGATGGTGCCGAGCGGCATTCCGGTGACGTCCGCGATCTCGCCGTGCGACATCCCCGCCGGAAAGGCCAGGGTCACCACCAGGCGCTCGTTGATGGTCAGGTGCCGCATCATCTGTTCCAGCAGCACGTCCGACATGGCGTTGGAGGCATCGACCGGCTCTGGGTGGGTTTCCGCATCTTCCACCGACTGCAGGCGCGCGTTCGCTTGTGCATGGCGCAGGAACTGGCGGTAGGCGACCGTGTGCAGCCAGGTCGACAGGCTTGCGTCGCCACGAAAGCCTCCGAGCGCGCCGAGCATGCGGATGAAGGTCTCCTGCGCGATATCGTCGGCCAACGCGTGATCGCCTGCGGTGAGCCGCCGCAGGAAGTGGCGGATCGGCGACTGGTAGCGCCTGACCAGATCGTCGGCCGCGCGCCGGTCTCCAGCGAGGAATCGCGCGATCAGTTCGTTGTCGCTGGAGGACATCAACATCCTGGTCTGTGCTCGGGTGGGAGGCGGAGGCGTTCGGACGGGACAGCGGGATCAGGCGGCGCTGGGCTGGTCGAGCTTCCACATCAGCAGGAAGGCCAGACCCATGAACAGCGGGAACACCGCGACCGTGGAGAACTCGGTGATCGATCCGGTGATCAGGCCGGCAACCGCGGCCGCCAGACCGATGGAGATGATCACCAGGCCGCGCCGCAGATCGTTGTTGGGCGAGGGGCGGCTGGTGTTCATCTGCGCGACCAGTGCCGGGTTCAGTTGCACGCCGCTTTCCAGCGCGGCGCGCAGCGTGCGCTGCACTTCGACCTGGTTGCGGCTGTTGAGGATGGAAAAGGTGATGAGCATCACTGCGATACTCAGAACACCGATGACCGGAATGAAGTTGCTGTCCATGGTTTTGATCTCGTTGCGTGGGCGGGCTACGTGAGCCTTGTATTGATTGGAGTCGGCCAGGGCGGCGTTTGGATGCAGGCATCCGATATTTTTTTTAGACTTCCTCCAGTTCCGCCAACGCCTCGCCGGCCCGGCTCACGGTCTTGCCCAACCAGATCGCCACGCTGTCGACATGCGGCGCGCGCAGGATCTGGAAGTGGTCGCACTCCAGCGGCTGCGCCACCTCCACGCGCGCCAGGGCGTCCCAGCCGCGCTGCTCCCAGGCCAGCGTATCCACGCTGGCGCCGATGAACTGGACCGCGCCGGTGTATGGCCGCCCCGGATAGTTCGCCGCCGCCTCCCAATTGCTGCGGCACAACCGGAAGCGCTCGCGCAGCGCCCCCACACCGACCGCGGCCGGCAGGAGGCCTTGCGCCGCGGCGTGCTCCGCTGCGTGGACGAGCGCACGTTCGGGGCCGTAGATGCGATGAACGGCCACGAGGTCGTCGACATGCTGCTCGTCCACCACACCCAGTTCCTGCAGCAGCACCATGAACGCGACCAGATCGGCGTCGACGCCCTCGAAGGCGCTGTGGATCAGCACCGAGTCGATCATGCTCACCGAGCCCACGGCGTGTCCGTTCGCTTCGAGCTGGCCTGCCATTTCGAAGGCCAGCAGACCGCCCAGCGAGTAGCCCGCCAGATGGTAGGGCCCGTCGGGCTGCACCGACCGCACCAAAGCCACATAGCGCTGCGCCAGCTGTTCGACGCTCATGTCGTGCTCGTCGGACATCTGGATGCCCAGCACGTCCCACCCCGGATCCAGACGCGTGACCAGTTCGTGGTAGCACGCGACGTCGCCGCCGATCGGATGCACCAGGATCAAGCGCTTCGGTGCGCCCCCGCTGGCGGGCTGGCGTCCGCGCTGGAGTTGCACCAGGCTGCAGCCGCCATTGGACGCGGGAGCGCCCGCGGCTTGGCCGATTCTGCCGGCGAGTTCGCCGATGGTGGGGTGCTTGAACACATCGACCATCGACAGCTGGCAACCGAACTGGCGGTTGGCCGCGTTGATCACCTGCAACGCCAGCAGCGAGCGGCCGCCCAGGGCGAAGAAGTTGTCGCCGATGCCGACCTGCTCCACCTTCAGCAGGCGCTGCCACAACGCCACCATCCATTGCTCGGTGGCATTGCGCGGCGGTTCCACCGCGCGCGGCGCCAGCTGGCCGCGCCCGCGGCTGGCGTCTCCGGCACGCAGCGCATTGCGATCGATCTTGCCGTTGGCGCTCAGCGGCAACGCCTCCAGCGCGACCCACTCCTGCGGCAGCATGAACCCCGGCAGCTGACGCCGCAGGTGCTCGCGTGCCTGCGCCTCGAGCGTCGCCTCCGCCACGCCCTGCCCTGGCAGGTAGTGCAC